>JAXHNJ010000002.1 GCA_034520665.1 Patescibacteria group bacterium | reverse complement strand
TGGCTTTAAGTAAAAAATTGTTTGACGTATAATGATAAATGTGATATAATGAAATTAGTTAATTTATTGTTTTTCTTTTATAATAAAATGGCTGATAATAATAGTGAAATTAATTTTCTAAAAAAAGGAAAAGAAAGAAATAAGGCAGATAAAAGTCAATCAGATGAATCTTCAAATGCCAAAAAACCATTTATTTTTATCGGAATAATAAGTCTTGTTGCTCTTTTTCTCGGTTTTTTTCAAATATATAAGAATATCTATTCTCCATTTCAAACTAAATTAAGTATAAACAGTACCTCCAGCTTAAGTGATCAACAGCTTAATGAAATTGATTCGCTTAAAACCAAAGATACTGACTCAGACGGACTTTCTGATTATGATGAACTTTATTTTTATAATACTTCGCCTTATCTAAAAGATTCAGATAGTGATGGGTTTGAAGATAAAGAAGAAATAAATTCAGATAATGATCCCAATTGCCCGGCCGGAATTGATTGCAGTGGAATAAGTGGCCGAACTAATACAAATACTTCAAATCAAAACGGAAATACCAATAATACTTTAATAACTGGACAAGCCAATACTGATTCATTAAGGCAGACTTTAAAAAACGCCGGTGTGCCGCAGTATATGCTGGAAAACATCAGTGATGAGGAATTGATGGAAGTTTATAAGCAAACCATAAATGAAACTAGCCAAACTAATGTTAATGCAAATAGCAATTTAAATATAAATAATTCTAATTCTTCAACTTCAGTTTCATCTAACACTAATTTACCTTCTAATATAAACACATCAGAATTACCAGAAGAAGAAATCACTAATTATCTAGAGAATTTATCAGCTGATGAAATAAGAAGCTTTTTAATAGAATATGGAATAAGTGAAGAAGAGCTTAGCGGAGTGGATGACGAAACTTTAAAAGCAGTATTCCTCAAGGCTTTAGAAGAACAAGAGCTTTAAATAAATTTTAGGATGGGATTTAAACAAAATAATAATTTAAATAAGAAAATAATCAACAGCTTTTTTTTACTGCTGTTTTTGTTTTCTTTTTTATTTATAGCTATAAAAGCCAATAAAGCTAAAGCACAATTTGGAGGACTAGTATTTGATCCAAGTGTTTATCAAGCTATAAGTACAGAGAGTGTTAGAGAAGCAGCGGATGATGTAAGAGAAGCAGCGGATGATACTAAAACAAGCATATGGGATAAAATTAAGGATAGATTGCAAGTAGCCGGTGATGTGGCTTATAAAAATGCTTTAAGAGTATACGTAGGCCGGTTAGCTCAAGACACAGCTACTTGGCTGGCTTCAGCCGGTACCGGCCAGAAGCCGCTTTTTATTACAGACCCTAATTACTGGAAAGATTTGACAGATGCGGCCGCTGGGGACGCCCTTTATACCTTAGGGGCTAATGTTTTTGGTGTTAATATGTGTGAGCCAAATATCGGTGTTAAAATGAATATTACCTTCGGCTTGGGCCGAATTTTTAATCCCAATACCTGGTGTGAAGACAGTTGTGAGTGGGCCTATAACAGTAAAATTAGTAGTGTAGGAGAAAAATTTAATGAGGATAAAGTAGAATTTATTGATGACACTAAGGTGCCTAAAACAGGTATTTTAAACTATTACCAACAGTTTGCTTCAGATGCCAAGAGAGATGATAAAACTTCAACAAGATTTGATGAATTTAAAAAAATGTATGGTGATAATTTTCCTTGCCCGGTTAAATGTGTAGGAGAAGAAACCGTTGGTCCTCCGTCTCCGGGTATGCTTTGTATGGAGGCTGAGTATGAAGATAATCCGGATAATATGGAGAAACTCCCAACCACCTTGGAAAATTTAAGAGCTTGTATCTATACTTTACAAAATATATCAATTGAAGAAAGTCAGGAAGCCACTAGTGACCGGACTAAATGTATGAGAAATTGTAATAATTATGAGCCGAGAAAAGCCCAGTGTAAGGCTAGTGATATTTGGACTAATGTAGAAACTATGGCTGATGAAACCGGTGGTAAATTAATTGGTGACACAGTTGATATATTTCTCAAACCAGAAGAAAATGATATTGGCCAATTACTGCTTACTTATGAACATATTAATGAAAAAACGCAGGCAGAATTATCAAGAGAAAAGACTCTTGCAGAAGGACAGATTAAGCCGGTAACGGCTACTGTTAGTAAAAGTATTTTATCTCCCCTGGAATTTGTTCACGCCCGCGGTAATCTTGCTTTAGATAAAGGGACTGAACCGGCGGTAGCCTATACTGGTTCCTGGTATGCTGACTCTATTACTATTTTTACTAATACTTTAATCAATAAATTAATAGAAAGAATTTTTGGCGGGTGCGGCTTAAATCAGGCGGCTTGTGAAAGTAGTCCGAGTGGCGGCTCAAAACTTAGTCAGCTTATGTTTGGCTCTGGCGGGCCAGTCGGTACAGCCGCGGCCAAACTGCGTTTCTCTTCTATTGCCAAAGTAGAATATAGCCGGGGCAGTCCCGGGCAAGACCCGATAAATAGCGGGAATTTAACTTCAGAAGGCATTATTGATTCTGGTTTTGGAACAGCCATAAATGAGAAGATGACCGTTAAAAAGGCTCTTGAAGAAGGATTAATTGGCGGTATTTTTGGTTTTGATATTGAAGGACGCCAGCCCTCTATTGATTCTGGTATCTCTTACCGAACTATATTATATTTAAGAAAGTACCGGGTAGTGCCCGTGGGCTGGGAGTTGGCCGCTGAGTGGATAAGAGAAAATCCGCAGAGTATTTCTTTAAAACAAATAATGAACGAATATAATAATTGTGAACCAGGCGGAGAAAGTACCTGTAGCCATTCTGAAGAGACCTGTGTTAATAATAGCGATTGTTATGACGATTCCATTTATCCTACTTGTAATAACAGTGGAGACTGTACTGGAGTATGTAGTGGTACCTTTTGTATAAACGAACCATCGGTTTCATGTACCAGTGATACCGATTGTAACCAGGTCTGTGCTCATGAGACTAGCGATGATACTTCTCATTGTTATTATTTTTGTAATGATGACAGTGATTGCGGCCCTAGTGAAATGTGTGTTGATAATTTTGGCGGTACTTCCGGTCATTGCGTCAGCGAAAACGAAGCTTATTGCCAATATCAGTCATCAGCTTCTCCCTTTTGCGGTTTAATTGATCCTAACTGGGTTTTAAAACTGTCGGCTACTTATTGTGAAAAAAGCGGAGCCGGAAATGAAATTATAAGCCGGGATTATATTTGTGCTGATGATACTAACAGTGACGGAGAAGCAAATTGTTATTCTGGCCGTGAAGGAGATTACGCCGATGATATTGGCCAATGGCAGATTATGAGGGATTCTAATACTTGTATTGACGAAATTTCTTGTTTAAAAGAGGATGATCAGGGTAAATGTATTAAATATGGTTATTGTTTTGAAGAAAGGCCAATCTGGGGTTTCAACGGAGAGGAATGCCCGCGCCAATATGCTTCCTGCCAAACCTTTGCTGTTCAATCAGGCGAGGAATATTCCTATTTAACCAATACTGTGGATACAAACGGTTGTGATTCCACTAATGCCGGCTGCCAATGGTATTGCCAGGATTATGATCAAGCAAACAGCACCTGGACTTGCCCCAGTACCGGCAATAAAATATATTTAGACCGAGATGTGGCCGAATGTGAAGAGTCTGATAAAGGCTGCCAGGAATTTATCCGCATGTCTCAAGGAACAAACTTAGAAAATAGTTCAAGTTTTGAATATTATGAGGCTTGGCCAGCTGCGATTGTTCCTAATTCCGGAGAAATTGATGATGGAATAGAAGATGAAATTTATGGAGTATATTATAAAAACCCCAGTCTAAATTGTGGCGTTGAAGTAGAAGCAGTTAGCGAGGCTCATAGCGGTTCAGTCGCTATAAAATTACTTCATCATAATACTGATTGTACGGGTGGTGATACGGGGCATTATCTAAGTAGTGAGGGTATTAATATGGGATCTTCTGTTTTGAATAGGACTTTTACTGCTTCTTATTATGCTAAAGCCACAGAACCTGTAAGTAGTATTTTTAGAGTAAAAAATGGTGGATGGGATGACACATTAAGCCCCCCGGCAAATGTTTTTGTACATCTAGCTAATAAAAATGTTGATTATACTACTGATTGGCGACGTTATAGTGTAACCTTTACTGTTGATGAGTTAGCTCTTAAGAGTGATGGTAGTCCGGCTAATTCTGATATGTTAGTTTTGCTTATTAACACTAGTGGTGATCCGACTATTGATCTTTTTATTGATGATTTACAAATTGAAGAAGGTGGTATAAGCTCTTATAAAAATTATGCTGAATCTAACAAAATTTATTTAAATGGTGAAAGATTTTCTTGTCCTAAAGAAGATGTTGGTTGTGAAGAATATTCGCCGGTTAGCGGCGGACAATCAATACCAGGGGTAGTTTATGCCAATAATCTTTGTTCAGCCGATGAAGTCGGTTGTCAGGCTTTTCGCGAGAAGGCTATTGAACGCATTCCCCAGAGACCAGAAACAGATCCTCTGTATTTTATTTCCGGTACCGGTACTCAGTGTAAAGCCGAAGATGTTGGCTGTGAGGAATACACAAATTTAGAAAAAGCAGCCAGTGGCGGTGAAGTCAGGGAATATTTTAAGAAAATTAAGCAGTGCGTTAAACCGGATTCAAGCGATATAGTCACTTATTATACTTGGGTCGGAGATAACGAAAGTGGTTATCAGTTAAAATCATTTTCCCTTAAGCAGAGTAATTTAAATAACTACGATAGTGAAACTGGATCAGCCCCTTGTACTAATTTAGATATTTCAGGCGGCGGCGTTGACCCGGCCTGCCGAGATACGGCTCCGACTTCAGATTATGAACCGGCTGTTTGTCAAGCCTCAGAAGTCGGCACTAATCCAGATTGCGCTGAGTTTTATGATACCAGCGGAAATGTATTTTACCGTCTGCGTTCCCGGATTATTGAAGCTACTGATAAATGTGTTACCTATAGAAATTCTATTGATAATTCCCAAAGCTTAGATAACGTCTATTTTATTAATCCTGAAGCCAGTATGACTTGTTCAGCTGACAAAGCCGGCTGTCGGGAATATAAAGGCAATACCGGTGATGTTACCCGGAAAGTTTTTGAAAGTGATTTTGAAGAAACAAATTTAGCTGCTACTAATTGGACTAATGGCGGCATTAGCAACGAATCTTTGAATATTGACGGCCACTCTCTGCGGGTTTTAGATAATTCTACGGCCACTAGTGTTATTAATCCGGAGGTTTTAAAGGAAGCTAAATTAGTTGAGGGTCAGTATTATGAATTAAGTTTCTGGATGAAGCCAAATAATGCCAATTATATTAATTCCATAGTTATACAAAATGACGCTTATGCCTGCAGTAGTGGCGGTGATTGTTATAGTGATTCTGGTTGTCCAACTGGGGAAACCTGTGATGATGTCGGAGAGTCTGGAGCTATAAGTTTTGGTAGTTTCCCGGTTAGTTTGACCCCGGAGTGGAATCTTTATACTTTTGGTCCGCTTAGGTTTAACCGAGAGGCTCTTGGCTTTGAACAATTAGCTATAGCAGCCGACGGTTCATTTTTTCTGGATAATATATTATTGGAAGAAGTGGCTGATACTGATTATTTAATAAAAAATACATTTGTTTCCTGTTCAGCTGGTAGTGTTGGTTGCCAGGCCTACAAAGACTCTAAAGACGATGTGCATTATATTAAATCTTTTGACCACCTTTGCAGTGAAGAATATATTGGCTGCGAAGCTTTGATTAACACTCAGAATTCAGCTAGCCCCTTTAAGGAAACAATTAAAGATATAGACATACCAGCCGATACAGTAGAAAGTATAGTTTATGATAATAGTAAATTCTGTCCGGGTTCATCAAAAGGCTGCCAGATGCTTGGTTCGCCGGTTATGGATAGTCTTGAGCGTATAGTTAAGTGGGAAGATAAATATTTAATTAATAATCCGGATAGATATAATTATCGTGAAGGTGATCAAGATCTTTCTATAGCTTGTTTGGCTGAGGAAGAAGGTTGTCAGGAATACACTTACGCCGAAGGTTCGGGCCTTATGTGGTTTAAGGATCCTGGTGGCAAAACTTGTGAATATAAAAATTTATTTGAGGATGAAGAATATAAATGGTACAAGACTAACACTGACCAGTTTTGTCCTTCAATTACGCCACCGCCCGAGGGGAGACCTACTGGTTTAGCCTGTGTTAATACCTGTGATTCTGGGGGTTATGCGGGTCAGGCTTGTGTGCTTGACGAAGACTGTAAAAGCTGGTGTGACGCCGCTAGTGATAATACTGGAGAAATGTGTCAAGAGGCGGCGGATTGTCCTAATGGCAGCTGTGTGGCCAGTAATTGCCAGGGAGACACTGATGAAGTTGGTAAAGCTTGCACTGATTCCACTGATTGCTCGGGAGATAATAAATGTGATTATTGGGTTGGTTTATGTCCGAGAAATGAGAGTGGCTGTAATGAATACCGTGATCCCACTGATCCGGCTGGTTGCCGCTCCTCTTGCAGTTTGATGGAAATTGGCGGAGAGCCAGTCCCCTTTAATAATAGCTGCCAAGCCACTGTTTGTGTAGCTGGTGGGGAGGATGGGGAATATTGCGGTAGTGACGCTGATTGTCCCGGCGGTGCTTGTTCTGGCGTCGGTATTTCTGGTTGCCGCTCCTATTATTATATTAGAAACACCATTGAAGAAAACAAAGGAGACTGTAATGGCCAGATTGATCTTGAAACCGGTTGCCGGCCTTTTAATGATGTCTCTAATCCAGAATTAAATCTAAGAATTTAATAAAATGAAATTTAGAAATAACAAAAAAATAAATAGAAAAACTTTAGTTCTGAGTATTATTGCGATTTGCCTAGTTTTCTTTGGTAGTTTTATTTTCTCTTTAAATTTTAATTTTGATAGTATAAAAAATATTATTAACCCCTTTTCCAAGGTCCAAGCGCAAACCTCAGCCCTTTATTTAACCAATATTCATGTCAGCACTATTAACCATGATAATGCGGTTATACATTGGGAAACAAATGAGCCATCTGATTCTTTGGTAAATATAGGCACTACGTCTGATTATGAAATGCCTAATGTTAGTTCTTCAGTTATGGAGAGAATTCACCGCTTAACAGTTAGTGGCTTGGAAGCAAAGACCACTTATCATTATCAGGTAGTTTCCCAGTCAGAAGACGGAGAAGTAAAGACGAGTGTTGACCGGACTTTTACCACTAGCGAAGAGTCTTCAACCACCTCTACCACTGCTCTTACTGTGGAATCAATGCAGGTGGAAGCAAATTATGACCGGGCCCAAGTTAGTCTAACGGCTTCTTCACCCAGTCAGGTTACTATATTTTATGACACTTCTTCACAGACTGATTCCAGTGGCTATACTCATGCTCAAAGCACAGCTTCTTACGCTATTTCCTCAACTATATATTTATCCGGTCTTTTTTCGGATACAGATTATTATTACCGAGCTCGTATAGAAGATGCCAGTGGCAGCAGCTTTGTTAGTGGTGAATTTGAGTTTAAGACTAATCCTGAGCCACCACCGGCGACTATGCCAGATAGTACTAAGTTTAATGCTGGTTGTGGCGGTGGAATTTTAATTGGTGATTGTTCGGGCACCAGTTATTGTGATCCCGGAGCGGCCGCTTTGATTAAAAGGTGTGATAAATGCGGCTACGCTTGCCCCGAGGGAGAAACCTGCCGTACAGACGGCACTTGTGTCAGTGACCCGACTGTTAATGTACTTAATTATTATCAGTGTAATTCTCCGCAGTGCTATGATATAAATGGTAATTTCATCAGTCCGGCGGTAGATCCCGGTTGTAACTCAAGCTATCCCCGGTGTAATGCCAACACTGTGCTTAAAGTAGCCAGAGACCGCGAATGTGCCAAATGGCTCACTTGTGGCACGGCTATTGAACAGACTAACCCGGAAACCGGTCAGTCTGAAGAGCTTTGTATGAACTTGGCAGTTTGTACTTCTCTGGGAGAAAGTGGCCAGTGCACTAGTTATGCTAACCTACCCCAGGTTCAGGAAACTTATCGTATGCCCGAAGAAGCTGATAAAATTCGCTGGCTGTCTGGCTCAATCAACGCTGGTCTTGACTGGCGCTATGAAAAAGGATCACCGGTTATCTCGGGCTATTATCCCTGGTCCTCTATGTCAGAAGTGGGCGGTAAATTAAAAATTAAGAACTGGAATTTTGAAGAAACAAAAATTATTCAAGCGGAAATAAATAGTGATAAGCCTGGTCTAGAAGATGTTAAGACTTATGATATTGCTGAATGGTCCGATAATTTTATAAAATATCCTAATAAAGCGTCAAACAATACTGATTTAGAGAGTGTTTGGGATCCGAGCCAGCCAAATAAAGAAAACCGTTGTTTGAAAGTTGGGTCTATGGATGGACCGGGTCAGGGTGTGAGTATTTTAGCCCAAGGCAGTACTGCTACGGCTAGTAAATACGTGGCTAATTTGCGTATCAAATCCAGTGATTCTGCCAGTCAAAGAGTGGATATTCGTTTGAGCAGCGGTGGCTCTGACCCGACTATTCATGATTTTGGCACCTATTTGCTAACCACTGGCTGGCAGCAAATAACCACCCCGGCTATTGACGGCCTTGGCAAGCAGGATACTTATATTCAGGTAGTCTTAAATTCAAATTCTGATACCCAGGCCTTTTATATTGACGATCTTAAGTTAGAGCCGGTTTTAGAGGTTAAAGATGACTTTTATTTAAAACGCTCCTGCCGTCTTTATCCAGAAGAAGACTCTATGTCTTGTGAATATTTTGATGACAACGGTATTTATCACAAGGGCTGGTATGGCTATTGCCTGGACTGGGACCCTAAAAACGAAAATAAATGTATTTCCTGGTGGCCGGTGGATATCCTCAAATACGAAGACAATATTTTTGGCCAGAGAGAGTCGGCCGGTTACACTGGCCGCCAGCCGGTTTATATGTGTATGGAGAGTGAGGGGGGCGATTCGACACTTGAAAGAGTTGTGGATAATTCTACCGATAGTTGGTTGGGTTGGAATGTTAATTATTTAGATGAATGTGCTAGTGGTCAAGAGTATGGAATAGATTCGGAAGATGATTTGCCTACATACCCACAATTTGATTCTTCTGATTATGATTTTGCTATTTGTAATCAGACAGGCGGTGTTGAACAGGGATATTCACTTACTGGTAGTGAGATTGCAGTTTTACCAATTGGCGAAGAGTGGGCCCCTGATGATGCTAGCTGTGATCATCTTGCTGCAATTGATGGTGATGAAACTCCTGCAGGTTATTGCTACGGGGTTATTGAATATATGGAAACTAAACATCCCGAATATCATTACTTATCTGAAAATGTAATTTCATATCTTTCATTAGATACTATCGCAAATTGGGATGAGGGTATTTTGTGGTCGTTTATTTCTTCGGGTGGTGAATGGCCAGTAGGCGGACTTACGTTTGATGGAGATAAGATGTATGGTGACTATTATGATAGTGAAGTTAAGGGTCCTACGAACAAGAGATATCGGAAGAGATTTGTTGATGACGGAAAAATATATTGGAGATTGAGGGCACATGATGAAAATGATTTAGTGTTTTTTCTAATTTTTGAATGTTTAGATAACAGTGGTGTTGTGAGAAGCTGTAGTATAGATGATAGAGGTCAGCTTACTGCGATGGCTATGTGGGGTGACGATAATACTCCCTCCGACGCCGAAGTTTCTTCTTATAGAGTAAATATAGAGTTACGTGAGAGATGTAATAAATTAGCTAAAGTTGTAACGGATGGAGGAGGTAATATGGCTTGGGCTGAAACTATAAATTCTAGTAACTATAAAGTTTCAGATCTAAATTATTTGCAAAGCACTGACTTAAACCCTTATGGCGGAGCTGTTATGACTAACCCGGAAAATTTAAGACAACATCTTTTGGTAGAAGAGCCCAATAGAACAGACTTTTCCTTTCCTTTCCAGGAAAGAGCTGGTAAACCTTATGCTTGTGTTGGTGATTGTAATAATCGTCGATGTTATGGTGGTGGAGCTCTTGATGGAAATCCTTGTCGAAGTAATTTGGATTGTGTAGATGATACTGATCTTACTCAGATAAAGTATGGGACTTGTGTCGGGGTTGGCATATGCAAAAAAAGTGATGAAAATTGTTATACTGATGATGATTGTGGCGGGGAAGATTATTGTATTGGTGGAGCTGCTAGCAATCGCGGTGAGCAGGAAGTTATGCTTTGGCCAACGACAGGTCGGTGTGATGGTGACCGGCTAGGAAAAGAATGTAATACAGATGATGATTGTAATGTTGGAGAAGAATGTTATCACACATATTTTGCCGAAAATAGAATCAGGAGTTTATTTGCCTTAAGTTATGGTATATATGAATGGGATCAGACCAACGGCCGTTACTCCTCTATTAGTGATAGTGATTCGCCTTTGGTATATCATTCTAAACCAGGCTGGGGTCCGCCTAATCGGGTTTGTGCAGACGGTATCAGGCCGGATTATGATCCTTTAAATCCGGACACTTACTGCGGATTCCCACCCAAGATTACTAATATTAAACTGGGGGATGGCACTTCCAATACAGCTAAATTAGGTAAAGACGGCGGTAAAGTAAAGCTAAGCTTTAATACTGAAGTTGACCGCCAACAGCAGCCCTTAAAAAATATCTGGATTGATTGGGGCGATGACACTATAGATCAAGTAAATTACGGTTATAAATCAAAATCAGACCCAAACAATCCCCATATCTACACCCATGCTTATCAAGCTGAGCCTTCTGGCGTCAAATATAATATAAAAATCGCCATTGAAGATAATTGGGGCTGGTGTTCTTCTGCTCAAGATACTAATTATATCTATTACGGCACTTGTGATGGCGGTTCAAGAGACGGCTTGATTTGTGATGAAATACCGATTTGGCCTTTTGATGCTGTACCTGATTGTCCTTACGGTAATTGCACGGGTGTTTATACTTGTGATTTGCATCCGACTTCAACCTGGACTCCGATCAGTACCTGTCAAGGTGGTACTTGCCAAGATGGAATATGTTCAGGCGGTCTGGATGACGGACGCTCCTGCACGCCTTTAATTGTTGATTTAACCGATTAAAATGCTATTTAACTTAAAAAACAAAAAAGTTAAATACACTCTAACCAGTCTCAGCCTTGTTTTTATACTGGTGTCTTTTGGTATTTTCTGGCCCCAGGCCGCTAACGCTGGAGCGGTTGAACTTTTTACCGAATTACTTGGTCATCTGCTTTATGAGGTGGCTGGGCTTTTAGGTAAAATTTTAGTGGCTGTTATCCAGATGTTGATTGCTATTGTGCAATATAATGATTTTGGCCAGGCCACAGCCGTGCAAAAAGGCTGGGTGATTATTCGCGATGTTTGTAATATGTTTTTTGTAGCCGTGCTTTTGATGATTGCTTTTGGCACCATATTTAAATGGGAAACCTACCGCTATAATAAGCTTTTGGGCCGATTTATTTTGATGGCTTTTTTGATTAATTTTTCCAAGTTTATTGCTTTATTTTTAATTGATGTTTCCCAGGTAATTATGATGACTTTTGTTAATGCTTTTTCCGATATTGCGGCTGGTAATTTAATCTCAGCTTTTGGACTGGAGGAAATGTTCAAATTTATGGAAAGCGGCGGGCAGGATTTAGAATTTTCCGGCGTAATCGGAGCTCTACTTCTAGCTATTATACTCTTAACCATAGCGGTAGTTACTGTTTTGGTACTTACTATGGTTTTACTCATGAGAATACTGGTTTTATGGCTGTTAATCGTTCTCTCTCCTCTGGCTTATTTTCTGCGTACTTGGCCGGGCTCGGGCGAGAAAGCCTCTTCTATGTGGTGGAAGGAATTTGGTAAAAATTTAATTAACGGTCCTTTAATTGCTTTTTTCTTATGGCTTTCTTTGAGTATTATTTCTACCTCTGGTGGCGACAAATTAGCCCAAGAAGAACTTAACTATGGCGACCGTAAAATTACCACTGAACAGGCTATTGAATACGAAGAGGACACTGGTATGCAGGACCTTGGCGCATCGGTGGGGGGTAAATTTTACACGACCATTAGTAATATTTCTTCTTCAGATCGGCTGCTTAGTTTTATTATTTCCATTTCTCTGCTTATGGGTTCTTTATTGGTAGCCCAAAAAATGTCCTCGGCCGGCGGACAAGCGGCTGGCACGGTTTTGGGCAAGGTGAAAACCGGTCTGACTAAAGCCGCTAAACTGGGAGCGGCTGGAGTGACTTTTGGAGCTGGAAGAACAGGACTTGGTTTACTGGCTCGCACTAAACCGGTTAAAAGAGCAGCTAAGGGCGTAGGTAAGTGGGCTTTGGGAGAAACTATGGCTAGGACCGGTTTTGAATTGCGTCCCTCTGAATGGGGGAAGGGTATTGAAAGAGGTGGCGAAAGGAAGTTACAAGAACGCGAAGACAGAATGAGGGCTAAGTCCCAAAAAAGAAGAGAAAAAGGTTATCATTTGGCAGCCTCTTTAAGTAATCCCGAACACGCTTTTTATGAATATTGGCGTTTGTCAACACCTGGAAAAATGTTAAGGCACCCCCTTCAATTTTTTGGCAAAGGTACAAAAAAAATGCACGACGCTTCTTTAGAGCAAAAAGCTAAATTAGATAAGATCAAAGAACGCGATAGTGAAGTATACGATGATGAAAAAGGAGAGTACAAGGATGTAACTAAAATTCAAGAAGAAAAGATGATCGAAAAAGAGAAAGAAAAAGTAATTAAAGAAAAAACTGAAGAAGTGGCACAAAAAAGAGAAGATTTAAAACCGGAAAAATCCTGGCCAGAACTAGAAAAAGAACTTAAAGCTGATGGCGCTACTGAAAATGACCTGGCTGAATTTAAGAAAGATTTTCAGACAGTTAATGAGGAATGGATGCGCTATGCTTCTGTCGGAGAGGTTATTAAAAATGAAAAAGGAAAAAAAATAGGTACGCAGAGGATAACTTTTGATGAAAAATGGGAGAAAATGAGAACGAGATTAGAAAAAAAGGGTTTAACTGATGAAGAAATTAAAGAAGAAGAAAAAAAGTTTAATAAAGAATGGAATAGAAACAAAGCAGAAAATATGTTAAATCCACATGAGCTGAATAAAGAAGCCAGAAAAAAATTTGAAGACAAAAATTACAGTGATGGCGATTTAAGAAAGGCTTATTTTAATAATAAAGAAGAGGAAATAGAAAAACTAAAAAAAGAAAAAAATGAAATAAAAGATCCTGATTTTATAATGGAAGAAGACCAAAAGCAAAGAGAAAAAAAACTGCAAGCTATTAATGATGAGTTAAAAAAAATTGATAGGGATATTAAAGCAAAAGAAGAGGAAGGCAAGAAAAAGAATATAAAAATTGATCTTTCTAAAGAAAAGAATCTAAAAAAAGACCTAGAAAAAAGAAAAGAAGAAATAGAAAAGGCTCCTTTGAGTGATAAAGAGAAAGAAAGAAAAGAAAATAAAATAAATGAGATAAATGAGAAAATTGAAAATAAAGAATTCGAAAAAGATTTTACTGATATGACGGAAATAGATAGACGGGAATTATTAAGGCAGCGCGAAGCCCAGAAAAAGGAATATGAAAAGGCTAGAAAAAAAGAAATTGATAGAATGCCGGCTATTGATTACTCGACCCGTAAAAATCAGCGTTTGGCTATTCAGAAAGAAAAAAATGAATTGACCACTGACAGTTGGCAGGAAATTGCCAGTTTTATTGAAGACGCTAAGAAAAAAAATAATTTAACTCGGGTGGCGGCCGGTTATCTTAAGGCGGCTGAATATGGCAATGAAAACGAAATACAAAATTATTATGGTTATGATAGTGATGCTAAAGGGTTAAAACAATTTGTCATGGGTGAATTAGTCGGTGAAAAAGGTTTGGGCAAGAATTTTAGAGAAGAAACAGAAAAAGCCGGTTTATCTTGGGAAAGTTACATTGATAAATTTGGTCATTATGTTGAGGGTATGAAGGGTAAAAAGGGGATGGGCATGTCTATGGAACAAGCCTTGAGTATAGCTAACGATGTTTCTTATACAGCTGAAAGAATGAATCACTGGGGGGCGGCCCGGGCTGTAGGCGTACAAGACGGCCGACAAGTTTGGCAAAAAGAAAAAGATCGTTTAACCGAAGTAATGGCTGAGGTGAGAAAACTTGATTTTGAAAATACTATGAGAAGATTTAACCGATTAGCTTTTGGCTCAGAAAGAATTAAAGATAAATGGGATTTCCGTGGTGGAGGCGGAAGAGATTTTATGATGAATGATTTTGCCTTGGCTTTTATGATGGAAAACTGGAAAAAGTTTCCCACACTTTTAGAGCGGGGACGTTTTGGGGTTAACTTGGCTATTAATTTAAGTAAAGAAAATAATATTGATCTTCTTCAAGAATTATCCACAGAAATACCGGCTGAAGAAAGAGATCGTTATTTAAAAGTTGTTGATGGTATACAAAATTTTGCGGCTACTGGTGGAGAAAGCGAATTTGATGATTTAGAAAGAATGCATCAAAGAAATTTGGGAGGATGGGAAAATTATTAAAATAAGTTAATATGGTAAAAGAACCAATAAAAAATATAGATTATACAAAAAAAGAAACCTTAAAAAAATACCAGGATTATTTAGAGTATCTATATACTTTTGATAAATATAAAGATGCTTATGCTATGGCCAGGGCTTTGCCTAATATATTGAGTAAAATTGATAATTTTAAAGAAAAATATCAGAGTTTTTATAAATCTTATCAGGAAGTAATAAAATATGCCAAAATATTATCCATAAATTTTCTGAAAGAAGAAGAAATTATTGAATTATTTCGTAATAACCTCTTTGAAATATTAGATATTGACTTTCCTGAAATATATGAAAAAGTTAAAACGAAAATATCTACGCTCATGTTTTTTGAAGATAGAGATGCTTTAAAGAAAAAATTAATTGCTGCTATACAGGAAAATAATCAGAAAGTAGGAGAAGAAGAGATAGTAGTTAATGAAAAGAGTACAGAGCCGACTATAAAAGACTGGTTAAGAGACTGCCAAATAAATATGGATTTGAAAAAAAATGATGCTTTAAGTTTAGCTGCATTTATTAATAACAGTAAAAATATCCAAAATCTAAAAAAGGAAAGGGATAAAATAATAATCTCTAAACTTTATGAAATCTACAATAATTTACACATTTCATCTAGTTCAATGGAAGGCTTGGAAAGAAAAATTACAGTTATTGATAAAAATGGGGTAAAGAGGGTTTTTAATAATGGCAGAATGGAAAAAATTAACGTTGATGAAAAAACAAAAAAGGAATTTGATATTGCTGAAAAAATACTTATAAAATACGGTTATAAAAGAAAAGAGGAAAGCAATGAACCAGAAGCTAAAACTTCCTTAAAAAAGGAAACAGAAAAAACAGATAGGGAAAAAGATAAAGCTTTAAAAAAAGAGACAAAAAACATTCAAGATAAAGTAAAAAGATCTTTAGGCAAATATCAAGAGCTAATGAGGGGGATAAATAATGAGGAAGCTAATATTATTAAATCTTCCGGCCAGAATAGTGAAAAAATAAAATTAGAATTATTTGATAACATAAAAGAAAATAATGGAGAAAATTTATCCGCCTACCTTTTTATCCTATCACGTTTAAGAGAGCTAAAAAATATAAACAAAGAAGAGAAATTTAAAGATATTTTCAAACAAGAGATTATACTTCTTCTAAAAAAACAAATGCCGGAACTAGACGAACAAAAACAGATTAGTAAATTTGAAGAAAATTTTAATCATCCAATTTATACTAAAATATTTATTAAATACTTATTATCCAAAGCCTTCTCTTCCGATAAATCAGCCGGGTCTTTTGTAGCTACGCAATTGGAGAATATATTCATGGCCTTGAATCAAAAAGAGCTTTTGGGTTTGGCTTACTTTGACTTAAAAACTGAAAACTATAAATGGGCTGAGACCAGTTTAGAAAATGGTCAACTTGTTCTAAGATAATTAAATTTTAACCAAAAACCAGGCTTTTAATAAACTGGTTTTTTTATTTGATTTTAGCCAAAAAATAAGCTAAAATAATTATATGCGTTTTACTCTAAATAAAAATAATATCCGTCTAAATACACCGACTTTACTCAAGAAGTGTGGTTATCATTATACGGGTATGTTTCGGGGTGAGCCTGGTTTTGCTCGGCGGGCCGGGAGAAGCCGCTATCCCCAGTTTCATATTTATGTTAATGAAGAGAGTCAGGATAAATTGGTTTTAAATTTACATCTGGACGCTAAAAAGGCCAGCTATGCTGGCAGCAAAATGCACGCCGGGGAGTATGATACCGAGGTTGTGAAACAGGAGATTCAAAGAATAGACGATATTATTAATAATCTTTCATGAAAAAATATAATCTTAAGAACCAAGTTCATTTCATCACTATTAATACATATAAAAAATACTGGCTTTTTAAGAAAGAAAATCTTTGCCAAATAGTAATTGATAATCTAAATTTTTACCGCCGTAAATTTAGTTTTAAATTATTGGGTTACGTAATTATGCCTAATCATCTACATTTATTAATTCAATTAAATAAAAAATATAATGATATTTCAAAGGTAATGAGGGATTTTAAGAAATTTACAAGTGTTCAAATTATAAAGCAGTTAATAAAAGAAAATGAAAAAGATTTACTTAAAACATTTTCTATGACTGGTAAAATTTTTAATTATCCCTCTACTCTGGGTACTGCCCGATCCTCAGATCGGGCTAGTCTCTCGGCCGAATCTGAGGATTCGGCCTACCCGACTAGTTTTAGAAAGAAAAGAAAATATTCAGTCTGGATGAATGATTTTTACGACTTTAACATCTATTCCGAGAATCTTCTACTCTGGGTACTGCCCGATCCTCAGATCGGGCTAGTCTCTAAAAAATTTATCTATATGAAAAAAATAAATAAATTAATTTTTAAAAAACTCTATCAACCACCCAAAAATTCCCACAAAGGCGACAACGGTGTTTTATTGATTTTAGCCGGTTCAAAAAAGTACCACGGGGCTCCTTGGTATGCTATTGAAGCGGCTTCAAAAATTGTTGATTTGATTTATTTTCATTCAGATCCAATGGCTATGCGCTTAATGGAAGAAATAAAAAAGAAAACTCCGTCTTTCATTGTAGTCAGTAAAAAAGAATTATCGAAAACAATTCAAAAATCAGATTGTCTTTTAATTGGTCCGGGTTGGGGTAAAAATGAAGCTAATAAAAAATTAATAAATAATTTATTAAAAAAGCATAAAAATAAAAAATTCGTTTTAGATGCTGATGCTCTGGCTTTAGTTAATTTAAAGCAGTTAAATAAAAATATTCTGATTACTCCCCACAGCAGCGAGTTTAAAAAATTATTTAACATAAAAGCCAATCAGGAAAATCTCAAAAAAATGGCTAAAAAGTATCGGGTCAATATATTATTAAAAGGAAAAAAAGATATTATTTGCTCGCCCCAGGCATGTTTTTTCAATACTCGAGGTAATCAAGGTATGACCAAAGGCGGCACCGGTGATGTTCTGGCCGGTTTAATTAGCGCTTTGGCTTGTAAAAATGATTTATTAACCGCCACTAAAGCTGGCTGTTTAGTTAATGGCTTAGCCGGAGATAAATTATATAAAAAATACAAAGTTTATTATAACGCTCGGGATTTGATTAAAGAAATACCTAAAATTTTAAAATAATGGAAATATACCGCAACTAAAGGGAATCAAGAAACATAGAAATTTTGATCATTGGATCATTTGAATTTGAAATTTGAAATTTGTTTTTAGTACTTGGGTCTAAAATACATCTAAAATCAAGACACTGACCCCTCAAAAAAGCCTATTAAACTTTCTTTGTCTAAACAAACATTATATGGTATAATAAACAAGTAAAATATATGCCTAATTTTGTCTTACCTTTTTCAAAAATAAGCAAAAAAGACGTGAAAAAAGCCGGTGGTAAGGGCGCTTCTTTGGGTGAAATGACAGGCATAAAATTACCAGTACCACCTGGATTTGTAGTTTTAGCCAATGCTTTTGAAAAATATTTAAAAGATACGGATATTAATGTAGAAATTGAAGCAGCTTTGGATAAAGTAAGTGTTAAAGATGTTAACAGTGTGGAAAGAACTTCAAGCAAAATTAGAGATTTAATCCATGATTTTAAAGTTTCTTTAGACATAAAAAAACAAATTGAAAAAGCCTTTGATAATTTAAAAAGTAAATTTGTAGCGGTCCGCAGTTCAGCTACAGCTGAAGATTCAAAAATAGCTTCTTGGGCTGGTGAATTGGAAACTTATCTCTTTGTTGATAAAAAGAATTTAATGGATAAAGTAAGAACTTGCTGGTCTTCCTTATACACTCCTCGGGCTATTTTTTACCGCTTTGAAAAGGGGCTACATAAAAGAAAGGTGGGAGTAGCTGTAGTAGTTCAGGATATGATTGATTCAGAAGTTTCCGGGGTGGCTTTTACCGTTCATCCGGTTACCCGCGATAAAAACCAAATGGTGATTGAAGCGGTCTTAGGCCAGGGTGAAGCCATTGTCTCCGGTCAAGTGACTCCTGACACTTATGTTATTGATAAAGAAGATGATTATATTGTTGATATAAATATTTCTGAACAAAAAGAAAAAATAGCTTATAAAAAAAATGGCGGGACTAAGAAAGTAAAAATAGTAAATAAAGATATTGGAAAACAAAAATTAAGCGGCCAAGAAATAATAGGGCTGAGTAAAATCTGCAGCCAGATAGAAAAGCATTACCGCCATCCACAGGATATTGAATGGGCTCGGGCAAAAAATAAATTTTATATAACCCAATCAAGACCAATAACTACCTTATAATATGACGGAGGGAAAATCCATACAACTGATAAGTGAAGAAGATTTATTTGAAGAAATTCAAACTAATCTCTTAGAATTAATTTCCGACAGTGATTTTGTTTTAGAGTTTAAGCTAAGGCTTATTTCCTGGCTTCCCTCAGACCGCCAGAAATTTATTAATCAAATAGTTGAAGCTCTTAAAAATAATAATCAGTCAGTCGGTACTTTTATGGTTTCAGCCGAAGGCCATAAAATGCCCCCAACTGTTTCTAACTGGCTTAAAGACTTTGAACAAAGTGTTGGTGAGAATTTTAATCAAAAAAAGAAAGAGGAATATCTTAATTCCCCAGAATTTAAAAAGATAGAACTGGGACCGAGAACACTGCTGCAAAATCTTTTTGAATTTTATGAATTAATAAAGTCTTTTCAAAAAGAACCGGAAAAAGTGGAAAAAATGATGGTGCGTGATAAAAAAGGCAATCTTCATGTTATGGATAGAGGAGAGTTATATGATTTAGAGAAAAAAACTTCATCTTTAGAAAAAGAAAAAGAATCTGACGTGGCTTTTACTTCTGATCCCGTTCCCGATAGATTTTCGGCGGATAAAAAATCTACAGCCGATAAGTCTATTTCTTCTAAAGCTACGGTGGATCCGGAAGAAAAAAAGAAAATTAAGCCAGAGGAACCATATGAAAAGAAAAAGCAAGAATTTCCTAAAGAAAAAGCGACTAAAATTGAAGAAAAGCCTAAAAAAGAGGAAAGCCAACCAGAGGCCAAAAAACCAGAAAAACCGATTGCTTCTTCCTATATGTATCCTGAGGATGAAGAAGAAATCAGGGCTCAAAAAGATAATCTGTCCTCATATTCTCTGCCTAATATGGTTACATCTAATTCGGTTATTAAGGAAATAATTGAAAAGAATAATATTAATTTTTCGGATGATAATTTAGAAAAAAGATTTAAATCAATTTGCATTTCATATTTTAAAGGTATCCGCAATGAAAGAAGAACTAAAGATTTATTAATGCGCTCCACTAAAGTGGGAGGCCTGAATTATTCTGAAGATACAGCTCAAAATATTATTGAAATTCTGGAAAAAAATAAGGATAAAATTGATAAAATTCCACACGAGGAAGAAAAAAAAGAAGTAAAACAGAAAGTACCTACTCCCAGAGAAGCTTTAGAAAAAGCTATGGCTGATAAAGAAGTTATAAAGAGTAAAGAAGATATTAAAGCAGAAAAACCAGCCACTGAACAAAAAAGACCCGAACTCAAAAAAAGCAAAAATATTAAACCAAAATTTAAAGAAGAAAAAAGAAAAAAAACAAAAGAGGAAGAAAAAAAAGAGCCTATTTTACCAAAGACAGAATTATCACCAAAAACTGAAAAAAAGAAAGATATTAAAGTTGCCCGGCCAACCTCATCAGTCCGTGGAAAGAGGAAAATTGAAGATATAAAAGGTAAAACTAAATTACTGGGTCCTATTGATGAATTAAAGGAAATGAATCTTCGTGATTTTTCAAGATTGGGCTCTGATAAAAACAGTGCGGCTCAGAAAATTTATGAAAAATTAAATTTATTAAAGGAAGATTCTTTTTCAAAATATTCGAAAGGTGTTAAAGCGTGGCGGGAATCTGAAATTTATAATTTATATCTTGAAATGGGCCGTCAGAGTATGGAAAACCAAAAAACTATTCGGGAAATAATTGAACAAAGAAAAAAAGAAAATCAGCCCTATTTAAGTGAACAACAATTTAACGAAATTGTTGATTTAAATAAAAAATTAAGCTTTAGTTTATGAGACAATACACAGTGCCACAATTTATAGATATTGAAAGTAAAATTATCGGTTCTATTTCAGTGAGGCAATTTATTATTTTATTGGCTGGTGGTATTGTTATTTATCTTAATTATGAATTGTTTGGTTCTATAAATTTCTGGTATTTTGGCATAACTTCTTTGTTTATATTTGCCTTTACAGGGACTTTAGCTTTTTTGAAAATAAATGGACAGTCTTTTCAATATTTTTTACTTAATATCTTTAATATTATTAAAGATCCGAGATTAAGAGTTTGGAATAAGGAATTTAGTAAGAAAGATTTTCAAGTTAAAAAATCTAAATCACCCGATACAAAAGTAATAGCTAAAAAAGAACCGCTTTCTTTATCGCATTTAAACCGTCTTTCTTTAGTGGTTGATACAGGCGGGGCTTATAAGGACGAAGACAAAATATTTAAAAAATCAACAGTTAAATATATTAAAAGAAAAAAAGATAATAATGAGTAAAAAAAAGAAAGTAAAAAAAATAAAAAATAAGAAATCTGCTTCTACCCAGAAATATCTAGATATAATGGAAATTAAGGATAATTGTGTTATTCTTAAAGACGGCACTTTAAGAGCAGTTTTGATTGTTTCTTCTATTAATTTTTCCTTAAAATCAAATGAAGAGCAGGATGCGGTTATACAGAATTATGTACAATTCTTAAATTCTCTTAAATTTAATCTACAAATAGTAATACAGTCAAGAAAATTAAATATTGAAGGATATTTGAATAGGCTTCTAAAAATAGAAAAAGAACAAACAAATGAACTTTTAAAAATGCAAACCAAAGAATACAGACAATACATTACTGAATTAGTAGAAATGGCTGATATAATGAGTAAGAAATTCTATGTAGTTATTCCCTATACAGGACAAGGAGAAAAACCAAAAAAGTTTTGGAATAGATTAACTGAAGCCATTTCTCCCGGAAAAGTTATACATATAAAAAAGAAAAAGTTTAATAAATATAAGACACAGTTATTTAAACAAGTGGATTTTGTCAGAGACAATCTCTCCTCAATCGGCTTAAGGGCCGAGCCACTAGATACCCAGAGTTTAATTGAATTGTATTATAATACTTACAATCCGGAAACTTATGACCAACAAAAATTAACTGATGTAGAAAAAATAAATTTAGAGAAATAAATTATGGCTGATATAAATCTATCAAAATTTAAATCAGAAAAAGAAAAAGAGGTAGCTTCGGAAGAGAGTAAAAAGAAAAATTTGAAACCGGAAGAAGAAAAAGATCTGATTGAAGCCGAAAGAATTTATCAAAAAGGCGCTGTTTCAGTTAGAGACTTAATAGCTCCGGCGGCTGTTAATATTGAAAAAGATTATATAAATTTAGGTAGTCAATTTGTGCGTACAATATTTGTGGTTACTTATCCGCGCTATATTTCAGTGGGCTGGTTTGCTCCAGTAATAAACTTAAACTTGACCTTGGATGTTAGTATGTTCTTTTATCCGGTTGAATCAAAAGTAATTTTAAAACAACTTAAAAATAGAGTCGGTGTTTTAGAAGCTCAGATAATGTCAGATGCGGAAAAAGGAGCCCCCCGTGATCCGGTGAGAGAAACGGCTTTGAAAGACATTGAAAAATTAAGAGATGGTTTAACTCAAGGGGTAGAAAGATTTTTTCAATTTGCTCTTTATGTCAGTGTTTATGCTGATAGTAAAAAAGAACTGAATAATATAACAGAAAAAATAGAATCAATTTTTGGCTCGGTTTTGGTTTATACTAAGAGAGTGCTTTTTCAGGCTGAGCAAGGCTTCAATTCCACAGTGCCTTTGGGTTTGGATGAACTGCAAATAGCTTTTAATATGAATTCCAGTCCTTGTGCTTCTTCTTTCCCTTTTGTTTCAGCCGATTTAACTTCAGAAAATGGTATTCTTTACGGCATTAATCGTCATAATAACAGTCTTATTCTTTATGATCGTTTCTCTCTGGAGAATGCTAACTTTAATGTTTTTGCTACCTCAGGTTCTGGTAAGAGTTATGCTATTAAACTGGAAGTTCTACGCTCACTTATGTTGGGCGCTGATGTTATTATTATTGATCCGGAAATGGAGTATAAATATATTTCAGATGCGGTTGGCGGTACTTATATTAATATTTCCTTAAATTCTGAAAGTAAGATTAACCCCTTTGATTTACCCAAATCAGTATACAGTGGTGAGAAACCGGCTGATATTATTCGTTCAGCCGTTATTACCTTAAAATCTCTTTTACGTTTAATGCTGGGAGATTTAACTCATGAAGAAGATTCCATTATTGATCGGGCTTTATTAGAAACTTATTCTACTCATGATATTACAGCTGATTCTGATTTAGAAAAAGTTAAACCTCCTTTAATGAAGGATTTACAAAATGTTCTTGAGGGTATGGTCGGAGCTGAAGAATTAGTCCAAAGAGTAAAAAAATATACTGAAGGAACATTTTCCGGTCTTTTTAACAGCCCGACAAATGTAGAAGTTGAAAATCAATTGGTCATATTTTCGGTCCGTGATTTAGAGGATGAATTAAGACCGATTGGTATCTCTATGATTATTTCTTATGTTTGGAATGTGGTTCGTTCGCAAATGAAAAAACGTATTTTAGTTATTGATGAAGCTTGGTGGCTTATGCAAAATGAAGACTCCGCCAAATTTATTTACGCTTTAGTAAAACGCTGCCGCAAATATTATCTTGGTGTGACTACTATTACCCAGGATGTTAATGACTTTTTACGCTCACCCTATGGGCAGGCTATTGTTAATAATTCGGCTCTTAAACTTTTGATGAAACAATCTCCGTCTAGTATTGATATTGTGGCTAAAACTTTTCTTTTAACTCAAGGGGAAAGATACTTGCTTTTAGAGTCGGGCGTGGGAGAAGGTATCTTTTTTGCCGGTACCCGGCACGCAGCTATAAAAATCGTCGCTTCCTATGCTGAGGATCAAATTATAACTTCTGACCCCAAGCAACTTTTAGAAATTGAAGAAGCCAAAAAAGAATTTAAAGATCAGATGGTAGAAGACGACGAAGAACAACAAGAAGAGGGGATAAAAGGAGAAGAGGCAGAAAGCCCGGTTAATAAAATTGGCGAAAAACCTGAAGCTAAGGAGGAAAGTATCAGAGGTATAAATATTAGTAAAGACAGCCAAGGTTTAGGTTAATTAAAATATAAATATATGAAAAAATTATCTATTATCATTATGGTAGCCGTTATAATTATTTTAGGAGGTCTGGCCTTTGTATTTTTTTATTGGTATGAGGGTAATGGCAATGTGAATGACGACAATCTTAATCAAGCAAATACTAATTTTGCTTTAAATTTAAATCAGAATCAAAATCTAAATCTTTCGGTTAATACAAATGCGAATAATAATACTAATTCGGCTATTGATAAAAGTAAAGAAAAAAATGAAATAATAGGAATGGCCCATACTTTTGCTGAACGTTTCGGCAGTTATTCAAACAAAAATGATTTTGAAAATTTAGAAAACCTTAAATCATGGATGACTTCTAGCTACCAAAAAGATATAGATAGCTATATTGAAGAACAAGAGAAAATTAGATCTGAAGACGATGATTATAAAGCTATGGTGAGTAAAGTAATTTCTAATAAAATAACTAATTTTTCCGACGAAAGCGCTAGAGTAGAGTTATTAACTGAAAGAACTGAAGAAGATCTAACAGATACTCTGGATAATTATTATCAGAAATTAGTTTTAGAGTTAAAAAAAATTGATAATACATGGAAAATTAATGCTGCTTCCTGGGGTGAAAAGAGTGATCTATAAAATATAAGTTATGAAAGAATTAGATGAAAAAAAAAAGAGTGAAAATAAAGATAGGGAAATTGAAAGAGAGTTAAAAGAAAAACGTTTTAATGAAAGAAACATTAATCAAGAAAATTTACGTGAAATTCCTGAAACCCAAGCGGATGATGGGGAAACTCCAGAAGAATATAGAAATTCATCCTCTGAAAAAGATGGATTAGATTTTAATCAGGAAGATACAAAAAAGGAGGAAGAAGAAGATGAGGAAAGACAAAGAAGAAGAAAATTAGAAAGAGTAAGAAAAATAGCCAAAGAGGAGGTTAAGAAAAAAGTCAAAAAAGTAGTTAAAAAAGCAGCTAAAAAGTTTTTAAAAATACTCATTCAAAGAATAATAATACCAATTCTCGGGGCTATCGTCAGTTTTTTTCTGGCTACCTGGTATATTTGGCTTGGTTTGGCAGTAATTATTTTTCTGATTATTTTAGGACATTATATTTATGAAAATCCTAGCGAGATTACAAATTTTTTGGATAAAGAAACTTTTGAGGCTTTAAAGGCAATTTTTAAGTCCTATTTTTAAATTATAATATGATAAATAAAAATATAAAAATATTAACTAAATTAACTTTAGTTTTAACAGTATTACTTTTTTTACTCTTTCCTTTTTATAATACTTTAGCTCAAGAAGAGGGTAGTAATGAAACCGGAGAAAAGGAAATACCAGTAAATTTGAAAATACCAAAATTGACTAAACCCTGTGATGAAAACGGAAAATTTGCTGGTAGTTACTGTGTCAATAACTTTGGCGAATATATTATACAGTTTTACCAATGGTTTGCTCGAGCGGCCGGTATCTTTGCCGCTGTCATGATTGTCTTTGCTGGTTTCCAGTGGATTACTGCCAGCGGCAATGCCACCAAAATAGAAAAAGCCAAAGCCACTTTAAACGGCGCTTTAATCGGTCTGGTTTTAACCTTAGGGGCTTTTGTTTTACTTAATACTATTAACCCGGCCTTGGTCCGCTTTAAACTTTTGCCTTGTCTAATATATAAAAAAATGTTTTAGATACTTTTATTGCAGGGTTTCCGGATCGAGATCGATAGATAATACCACATTTTGCTTGTGGTACAAGTTATGATATTCCTAAAAGTGTCCAGGATGAAGTGGGTTATGGTGAATCTTATTGTTGTGGTAGTGTCTGTAGTGATGTTGATGAGGAGGGTAACCCACAAATTTGTGCTAATGATGTAACTATGGTGGGTGAAGATTGTCCTTTAAATTGTTTTGACCCACAAAAATTATGTGAGGAAGCTAATAAAGATGAGTGTTATAAAATTGACGACATATTGGAAAAAAATAAAATAACTGATTATAAATGTAGTAAGGATAGACCCGGTCTTTCCTTTGACTCCTGTGCTTATGTTGAAATAGTAGAAAATCCTTGTGAAGGAAATTGGAAAAGAATAAATTGTAGTTTTAAAGGAGAATATTCTGGAGAAGTAGAAACAGCTTGTTGGGATAAAGATGAGCCAAGGGATTATTGTACAAATGATGAAAGAGTAGGAGATATTGATAAATGGTGTTGCGCTCTATTTCCTAAAGAAAATATATTTTGCCAAGAAGAAAAACCTTACTCGAGTATGGGAGATGTTTGGGAAGAAAAAGATATTATACAGATAGATTGTGATAGTGATATTTTAGACAATGGAGAAAGTTATAATAGTATGTCAGGTACCTATTACGACAACACTACTGAAAATTGTAGTTCAAATTGTTGGATGCGCACTAATTTATTGTGGAAAAATTAAAATATAAGTAAATATTATTAATATGAACCCAAAATTAAAAAGAATTTTACTCATTATCGGCTTTATGTGGAGAAAATCCTTGTGGATCAAGTGCATCTGCCAGTGCTACTGATTGCAGTATTGTGCCTAATGGACATTGCTGTATGGATGTTAACTTATATGTTAAAAATGAAAATAATATTTTTCCTAATTAAATAATAAGATGAAAAAAATAGCTAAAATAATCTTAATCCTATCAATTTTTTCCGTTTTGTTATTTTATTCAGGGCAAGTTTTAGCTCAGGAAGAAGGAAGTGATACAGAAGTTGGGTGAAAAACAGATTAAAGTAAATTTACAAATTCCCGGCTTAACCAAAAAATGTGATCCCGATTGTAATACCTCTACCTGTGATTATTGTGTCAATAACTTTGGCGATTATATTATACAGTTTTACCAATGGTTTGCTCGAGCGGCCGGTATCTTTGCCGCTGTCATGATTGTCTTTGCTGGTTTCCAGTGGATTACTGCCAGCGGCAATGCCACCAAAATAGAAAAAGCCAAAGCCACTTTAAACGGCGCTTTAATGGGTCTGGTTTTAACCTTAGGGGCTTTTGTTTTACTTAATACTATTAACCCAGCCTTGGTCCGCTTTAAACTTTTGCCCTTGTCTAATATATCAAAAAATGTTTTAGATACTTTTTATTGCAAAGATTTCCCGGATAAAGAATCAATAGATAGTTACCCATATTTTGCTTGTGGTACAAGATATGATATTCCTAAAAGTGCCCAGGATAAAGCAGCTTATGGTGAATCATATTGTTGTGGTAGTGAATGTGATCCGACTGTAGAAACTAAATCCGGAGAACCAAAAATTTGCGCCAATGACGTTACTTCTAAAAAGGATTGTCCTTTAAATTGTTTTGACCCCAAGGATTTATGCGATGAAGCTGATGATGAAAAATGCCAAGAAGTGGATGCTGTTATTGCTAAAAATCCAGAAATAAAATCAAGCTGCCGTAGAATTAATAAGGGTTTTGGGAATATGGACTGCCGTTTTGCAAAAATACGTGGTACTAGTAGTAATGGAATATTTGAAGTTAATCTTTTACAAGATGAGTTGACTGAAAAAGTCTGTGAAGAAGTTACTGATATAAGAATAGATTGTGAACGTGGCGGTACCCAATGTTGGGACTCTGATAATAATGAACCAAGATATCTCATAGCTCCTAGCAAAATTTTTTGTAGCAGTGATTCCCGGGCTAACGTAGAAGCTGACACTATTTGTTGTATGAAAGCCTTAAAAACAGAAATTGATTGTCGGGATCCTGGGAAATGTGATAGTAAAAATGAAATTGAGGTAGACTGTGACACCTATAATAGCCCGGAATTTAATGATATGAAATACCAAGGTGGCGGCGAGGATCTTGCTTGTATTGATAATAATGAATGTTTTTGTCCAGCTGATCATATTTGTTGTGCTCGGACCTTATCTTCATTAAAATTTTACTTGATTATATCGTCAAATTATTCGAGAAATATTTTTTTATATCTAAATACAGCTAATAATTTGACGATATAAAGAATTTTAATGAAGATAGTTGATATGATGACTGAAGCAAAGACATTCATATCAATCAACAATCCTCGCCGCCACCTGGTATTTCGTGTGGTAAATTCAGATTATATAGGTGTCGCGCGTCTCAAATTCATTTTTTACTATAACCATTCCAGATCAACAATCAATTTACTGTTTTTTTTTTTTTTCATACGACAAATAGTATTGAGCTATACAAAAATAGTACAAAAATTTTGTCAGAATTATAAATTATCTTGTGATTTATTATTATCAGAGTCAAGCATTTGGTACCACCACTCACAATCTATTCTTATATCAGTAACTTCTTTCACAACTTTTCCATCAATCTTGTAAAAGGTAACTTCAAATATTAGGTTATCCTCGTACCACGTGTTTTTGAAAATTCGGCAGTCCATTATTTCCAAAACCCTTGTAATTACTACGGCAGCTTGATTTTATTTCCTGATTTTTTAGCCGATAACAGCATCCTTCGCATTTTTTCATCATCAGCTTCATCGCATAAATATAAGATTCAACAATTTTAAAAGGACAATCCTTTTCAATTTTTTGCCGTTCTCCCCAAAGTTATTTTCTTACAGTCGGAATCGCATTCACTACGACAATATGAATTACCATAACTGCTTTTTTATATTGACACTTTTAGGAATATAGTATCTTGCCCACAAGCAAAATATGGGTAACTATATTGAGTTATGCGGGAATTATTTTTGCAATGAAATTATCTAAAACATTTTTTGATATATTAGACAAGGGCAAAAGTTGGACCAGAGGCTGGGGTAAGTGTAAGTAAAACGAAAGCCCTAAAGCGAACCCATTAAAGCGCCGTTTAAAATCAAGTTTGGCTTTTTCTCACTTTTCGAGTGGCGTGCACTGGCAGTGCCGGCAAAGGGGGTGCGCCGCTGCGAGCTGGTGAAATTCTATAGTGTGATGGCCAAAGTTATTGACACAATAATCAGCGGGTCGAAGTATGGGATACATTTTTTTGGTTAACCAGGAATTTGTAGACTCTAATATCCTTTTAACCACTTCTGTATCAGCTCCTTCTTCCTGACTAAAAATCTGAATAAATAACAAAACGGAAAATTGATGGGTAAAAATTATTTAGCTATTTTTCATCTTGTATTTAAATTAGGAAAAATTGTATTTTTTTAACATATAAGTTAACATCCATACAGCCAAATATCCATTGGCGCACTGGCAGATGTACTTGATCCACAAGGATTTTCTCCACATAAAGTGGTGAATTTCTTTTTAACTTAGGTTCCTATTAATAATATTTACTTTTTATCTTTAAATTTTTTCCACAATAAATTAGTGCGTAATATTGAACTACAATTTTCCATAGTCGTCCCTGACATACTGTATAACTTTCTCCATTGTATTATACAACTATTATAGCAATCTATCTGTATAATATCTTTTCTTCAAACATCTCCATACATAACTCTTCTTGGCAAAAAATGTATTTTCTTTCAATAAAACGCAACACCATTATCGATATCTATACTCTTTCATCGTTGTACAATAATCCTTCCACTCTATCCCAACAAGCTGTTTCTACTTCTCCAGAATATTCTACCTTTAAAACTACAATTTATTCTTTTCCAATTTCCTTCACAAGGATTTTCTACTATTTTCAACATAAGCACAGGAGTCGGAGGAAATACCGGTCTATCCTTACTACATTTATAATCAGTTATTTTATTTTTTTCCAATATGTCGAGTTCAATTTTCTGACGCTCATCTTTATTAGCTTCCTCACATGATTTTTGTGGGTCAGAACAATAAAGAAGGACAATCTTCACCCACCATAGTTACATCATTAGCGCAAATTCGTGGGTTACCCTCCTCATCAAACAGTCACTACAGACACTACCACAACAATAATATTTATTATAACCCACTTCATCCTGGACACTTTTAGGAATACCATAACTTGTACCAGCAAGCAAAATGTGGTGTGATCTATCTATCTCGATTTGTAGACCCTGCAATAAAAAGTATCTAAAACATTTTTTGATATATTAGATCAAGGGCAAAAGTTTAAAGCGGACCAAGGCCGGGCTAGATCAAGTAAAACAAAAGCCCCTAAGGTTAAAACCAGACCTATTAAAGCGCCGTTTAAAGTGGCTTTGGCTTTTTCTATTTTGGTGGACATTGCCGCTGCAGTAATCGATTTCAAACCAGCAAAGACAATCATGACAGCGGCAAACACACTGCTCCAGCAAACCCGTCAGAAAAACTGACACAGCAATTCGCCAAAGTTATTGAGCACAGTAACTACCAGCAAATTTTCCCGTTTTCATCACAGGGTTTTAGTCGATTTTTGGTATTTTCAAATCTTACTGGTATTTCCTTTTTCTCCGGATTTCGTTCGCTGACGCCTCCTTCTTGAGCTAAAGTATTATAAAAGGAAAGAGTAAAAAAATAATACTGTTAAAAGCTAAAGTTAATTTAGTTAATATTTTTATATTTTTATTTATCATATTATAATTTAATAATCAGGACTTAAAAATTGCCTTTAAGCCCTCAAAAGTTTCTTTATCCAAAAAATTTGTAATCTCGCTAGGATTTTCATAAATGTAATGTCCTAAAATAATCAGAAAAATAATTACTGCCAAAATCAAGCCAAATATACCAGGTAGCCAGAAAAAAACTGACGATAGCCCCAGAATTTGGTATCATTATTCTTTTGAATGAGTATTTTTAAAAACTTTTAGCTGCTTTTTTAACTACTTTTTGACTTTTTCTCTAACCTCCTCTTTGGCTATTTTTCTTACTCTTTTCTAATTTTCTTCTTCTTTGTCTTTCCTCATCTTCTTCTTCCTCCTTTTTTGTATCTTCCTGATTAAAATCTAATCCATCTTTTTCAGAGGATGAATTTCTATATTCTTCTGGAGTTTCCCCATCATCCGCTTGGGTTTCAGGAATTTCACGTAAATTTTCTTGATTAATGTTTCTTTCATTAAAACGTTTTTCTTTTAACTCTCTTTCAATTTCCCTATCTTTATTTTCACTCTTTTTTTTTTCATCTAATTCTTTCATAACTTATATTTTATAGATCACTCTTTTCACCCCAGGAAGCAGCATTAATTTTCCATGTATTATCAATTTTTTTTAACTCTAAAACTAATTTCTGATAATAATTATCCAGAGTATCTGTTAGATCTTCTTCAGTTCTTTCAGTTAATAACTCTACTCTAGCGCTTTCGTCGGAAAAATTAGTTATTTTATTAGAAATTACTTTACTCACCATAGCTTTATAATCATCGTCTTCAGATCTAATTTTCTCTTGTTCTTCAATATAGCTATCTATATCTTTTTGGTAGCTAGAAGTCATCCATGATTTAAGGTTTTCTAAATTTTCAAAATCATTTTTGTTTGAATAACTGCCGAAACGTTCAGCAAAAGTATGGGCCATTCCTATTATTTCATTTTTTTCTTTACTTTTATCAATAGCCGAATTAGTATTATTATTCGCATTTGTATTAACCGAAAGATTTAGATTTTGATTCTGATTTAAATTTAAAGCAAAATTAGTATTTGCTTGATTAAGATTGTCGTCATTCACATTGCCATTACCCTCATACCAATAAAAAAATACAAAGGCCAGACCTCCTAAAATAATTATAACGGCTACCATAATGATAATAGATAATTTTTTCATATATTTATATTTTAATTAACCTAAACCTTGGCTGTCTTTACTAATATTTATACCTCTGATACTTTCCTCCTTAGCTTCAGGTTTTTCGCCAATTTTATTAACCGGGCTTTCTGCCTCTTCTCCTTTTATCCCCTCTTCTTGTTGTTCTTCGTCGTCTTCTACCATCTGATCTTTAAATTCTTTTTTGGCTTCTTCAATTTCTAAAAGTTGCTTGGGGTCAGAAGTTATAATTTGATCCTCAGCATAGGAAGCGACGATTTTTATAGCTGCGTGCCGGGTACCGGCAAAAAAGATACCTTCTCCCACGCCCGACTCTAAAAGCAAGTATCTTTCCCCTTGAGTTAAAAGAAAAGTTTTAGCCACAATATCAATACTAGACGGAGATTGTTTCATCAAAAGTTTAAGAGCCGAATTATTAACAATAGCCTGCCCATAGGGTGAGCGTAAAAAGTCATTAACATCCTGGGTAATAGTAGTCACACCAAGATAATATTTGCGGCAGCGTTTTACTAAAGCGTAAATAAATTTGGCGGAGTCTTCATTTTGCATAAGCCACCAAGCTTCATCAATAACTAAAATACGTTTTTTCATTTGCGAACGAACCACATTCCAAACATAAGAAATAATCATAGAGATACCAATCGGTCTTAATTCATCCTCTAAATCACGGACCGAAAATATGACCAATTGATTTTCAACTTCTACATTTGTCGGGCTGTTAAAAAGACCGGAAAATGTTCCTTCAGTATATTTTTTTACTCTTTGGACTAATTCTTCAGCTCCGACCATACCCTCAAGAACATTTTGTAAATCCTTCATTAAAGGAGGTTTAACTTTTTCTAAATCAGAATCAGCTGTAATATCATGAGTAGAATAAGTTTCTAATAAAGCCCGATCAATAATGGAATCTTCTTCATGAGTTAAATCTCCCAGCATTAAACGTAAAAGAGATTTTAAGGTAATAACGGCTGAACGAATAATATCAGCCGGTTTCTCACCACTGTATACTGATTTGGGTAAATCAAAGGGGTTAATCTTACTTTCAGAATTTAAGGAAATATTAATATAAGTACCGCCAACCGCATCTGAAATATATTTATACTCCATTTCCGGATCAATAATAATAACATCAGCGCCCAACATAAGTGAGCGTAGAACTTCCAGTTTAATAGCATAACTCTTACCAGAACCTGAGGTAGCAAAAACATTAAAGTTAGCATTCTCCAGAGAGAAACGATCATAAAGAATAAGACTGTTATTATGACGATTAATGCCGTAAAGAATACCATTTTCTGAAGTTAAATCGGCTGAAACAAAAGGGAAAGAAGAAGCACAAGGACTGGAATTCATATTAAAAGCTATTTGCAGTTCATCCAAACCCAAAGGCACTGTGGAATTGAAGCCTTGCTCAGCCTGAAAAAGCACTCTCTTAGTATAAACCAAAACCGAGCCAAAAATTGATTCTATTTTTTCTGTTATATTATTCAGTTCTTTTTTACTATCAGCATAAACACTGACATAAAGAGCAAATTGAAAAAATCTTTCTACCCCTTGAGTTAAACCATCTCTTAATTTTTCAATGTCTTTCAAAGCCGTTTCTCTCACCGGATCACGGGGGGCTCCTTTTTCCGCATCTGACATTATCTGAGCTTCTAAAACACCGACTCTATTTTTAAGTTGTTTTAAAATTACTTTTGATTCAACCGGATAAAAGAACATACTAACATCCAAGGTCAAGTTTAAGTTTATTACTGGAGCAAACCAGCCCACTGAAATATAGCGCGGATAAGTAACCACAAATATTGTACGCACAAATTGACTACCTAAATTTATATAATCTTTTTCAATATTAACAGCCGCCGGAGCTATTAAGTCTCTAACTGAAACAGCGCCTTTTTGATAAATTCTTTCGGCTTCAATCAGATCTTTTTCTTCTTCCGGTTTCAAATTTTTCTTTTTACTCTCTTCCGAAGCTACCTCTTTTTCTTTTTCTGATTTAAATTTTGATAGATTTATATCAGCCATAATTTATTTCTCTAAATTTATTTTTTCTACATCAGTTAATTTTTGTTGGTCATAAGTTTCCGGATTGTAAGTATTATAATACAATTCAATTAAACTCTGGGTATCTAGTGGCTCGGCCCTTAAGCCGATTGAGGAGAGATTGTCTCTGACAAAATCCACTTGTTTAAATAACTGTGTCTTATATTTATTAAACTTTTTCTTTTTTATATGTATAACTTTTCCGGGAGAAATGGCTTCAGTTAATCTATTCCAAAACTTTTTTGGTTTTTCTCCTTGTCCTGTATAGGGAATAACTACATAGAATTTCTTACTCATTATATCAGCCATTTCTACTAATTCAGTAATGTATTGTCTGTATTCTTTGGTTTGCATTTTTAAAAGTTCATTTGTTTGTTCTTTTTCTATTTTTAGAAGCCTATTCAAATATCCTTCAATATTTAATTTTCTTGACTGTATTACTATTTGTAGATTAAATTTAAGAGAATTTAAGAATTGTACATAATTCTGTATAACCGCATCCTGCTCTTCATTTGATTTTAAGGAAAAATTAATAGAAGAAACAATCAAAACTGCTCTTAAAGTGCCGTCTTTAAGAATAACACAATTATCCTTAATTTCCATTATATCTAGATATTTCTGGGTAGAAGCAGATTTCTTATTTTTTATTTTTTTTACTTTCTTTTTTTTACTCATTATTATCTTTTTTTCTTTTAATATATTTAACTGTTGATTTTTTAAATATTTTGTCTTCGTCCTTATAAGCCCCGCCTGTATCAACCACTAAAGAAAGACGGTTTAAATGCGATAAAGAAAGCGGTTCTTTTTTAGCTATTACTTTTGTATCGGGTGATTTAGATTTTTTAACTTGAAAATCTTTCTTACTAAATTCCTTATTCCAAACTCTTAATCTCGGATCTTTAATAATATTAAAGATATTAAGTAAAAAATATTGAAAAGACTGTCCATTTATTTTCAAAAAAGCTAAAGTCCCTGTAAAGGCAAATATAAACAAAGAAGTTATGCCAAAATACCAGAAATTTATAGAACCAAACAATTCATAATTAAGATAAATAACAATACCACCAGCCAATAAAATAATAAATTGCCTCACTGAAATAGAACCGATAATTTTACTTTCAATATCTATAAATTGTGGCACTGTGTATTGTCTCATAAACTAAAGCTTAATTTTTTATTTAAATCAACAATTTCGTTAAATTGTTGTTCACTTAAATAGGGCTGATTTTCTTTTTTTCTTTGTTCAATTATTTCCCGAATAGTTTTTTGGTTTTCCATACTCTGACGGCCCATTTCAAGATATAAATTATAAATTTCAGATTCCCGCCACGCTTTAACACCTTTCGAATATTTTGAAAAAGAATCTTCCTTTAATAAATTTAATTTTTCATAAATTTTCTGAGCCGCACTGTTTTTATCAGAGCCCAATCTTGAAAAATCACGAAGATTCATTTCCTTTAATTCATCAATAGGACCCAGTAATTTAGTTTTACCTTTTATATCTTCAATTTTCCTCTTTCCACGGACTGATGAGGTTGGCCGGGCAACTTTAATATCTTTCTTTTTTTCAGTTTTTGGTGATAATTCTGTCTTTGGTAAAATAGGCTCTTTTTTTTCTTCCTCTTTTGTTTTTTTTCTTTTTTCTTCTTTAAATTTTGGTTTAATATTTTTGCTTTTTTTGAGTTCGGGTCTTTTTTGTTCAGTGGCTGGTTTTTCTGCTTTAATATCTTCTTTACTCTTTATAACTTCTTTATCAGCCATAGCTTTTTCTAAAGCTTCTCTGGGAGTAGGTACTTTCTGTTTTACTTCTTTTTTTTCTTCCTCGTGTGGAATTTTATCAATTTTATCCTTATTTTTTTCCAGAATTTCAATAATATTTTGAGCTGTATCTTCAGAATAATTCAGGCCTCCCACTTTAGTGGAGCGCATTAATAAATCTTTAGTTCTTCTTTCATTGCGGATACCTTTAAAATATGAAATGCAAATTGATTTAAATCTTTTTTCTAAATTATCATCCGAAAAATTAATATTATTCTTTTCAATTATTTCCTTAATAACCGAATTAGATGTAACCATATTAGGCAGAGAATATGAGGACAGATTATCTTTTTGAGCCCTGATTTCTTCTTCATCCTCAGGATACATATAGGAAGAAGCAATCGGTTTTTCTGGTTTTTTGGCCTCTGGTTGGCTTTCCTCTTTTTTAGGCTTTTCTTCAATTTTAGTCGCTTTTTCTTTAGGAAATTCTTGCTTTTTCTTTTCATATGGTTCCTCTGGCTTAATTTTCTTTTTTTCTTCCGGATCCACCGTAGCTTTAGAAGAAATAGACTTATCGGCTGTAGATTTTTTATCCGCCGAAAATCTATCGGGAACGGGATCAGAAGTAAAAGCCACGTCAGATTCTTTTTCTTTTTCTAAAGATGAAGTTTTTTTCTCTAAATCATATAACTCTCCTCTATCCATAACATGAAGATTGCCTTTTTTATCACGCACCATCATTTTTTCCACTTTTTCCGGTTCTTTTTGAAAAGACTTTATTAATTCATAAAATTCAAAAAGATTTTGCAGCAGTGTTCTCGGTCCCAGTTCTATCTTTTTAAATTCTGGGGAATTAAGATATTCCTCTTTCTTTTTTTGATTAAAATTCTCACCAACACTTTGTTCAAAGTCTTTAAGCCAGTTAGAAACAGTTGGGGGCATTTTATGGCCTTCGGCTGAAACCATAAAAGTACCGACTGACTGATTATTATTTTTAAGAGCTTCAACTATTTGATTAATAAATTTCTGGCGGTCTGAGGGAAGCCAGGAAATAAGCCTTAGCTTAAACTCTAAAACAAAATCACTGTCGGAAATTAATTCTAAGAGATTAGTTTGAATTTCTTCAAATAAATCTTCTTCACTTATCAGTTGTATGGATTTTCCCTCCGTCATATTATAAGGTAGTTATTGGTCTTGATTGGGTTATATAAAATTTATTTTTTGCCCGAGCCCATTCAATATCCTGTGGATGGCGGTAATGCTTTTCTATCTGGCTGCAGATTTTACTCAGCCCTATTATTTCTTGGCCGCTTAATTTTTGTTTTCCAATATCTTTATTTACTATTTTTACTTTCTTAGTCCCGCCATTTTTTTTATAAGCTATTTTTTCTTTTTGTTCAGAAATATTTATATCAACAATATAATCATCTTCTTTATCAATAACATAAGTGTCAGGAGTCACTTGACCGGAGACAATGGCTTCACCCTGGCCTAAGACCGCTTCAATCACCATTTGGTTTTTATCGCGGGTAACCGGATGAACGGTAAAAGCCACCCCGGAAACTTCTGAATCAATCATATCCTGAACTACTACAGCTACTCCCACCTTTCTTTTATGTAGCCCCTTTTCAAAGCGGTAAAAAATAGCCCGAGGAGTGTATAAGGAAGACCAGCAAGTTCTTACTTTATCCATTAAATTCTTTTTATCAACAAAGAGATAAGTTTCCAATTCACCAGCCCAAGAAGCTATTTTTGAATCTTCAGCTGTAGCTGAACTGCGGACCGCTACAAATTTACTTTTTAAATTATCAAAGGCTTTTTCAATTTGTTTTTTTATGTCTAAAGAAACTTTAAAATCATGGATTAAATCTCTAATTTTGCTTGAAGTTCTTTCCACACTGTTAACATCTTTAACACTTACTTTATCCAAAGCTGCTTCAATTTCTACATTAATATCCGTATCTTTTAAATATTTTTCAAAAGCATTGGCTAAAACTACAAATCCAGGTGGTACTGGTAATTTTATGCCTGTCATTTCACCCAAAGAAGCGCCCTTACCACCGGCTTTTTTCACGTCTTTTTTGCTTATTTTTGAAAAAGGTAAGACAAAATTAGGCATATATTTTACTTGTTTATTATACCATATAATGTTTGTTTAGACAAAGAAAGTTTAATAGGCTTTTTTGAGGGGTCAGTGTCTTGATTTTAGATGTATTTTAGACCCAAGTACTAAAAACAAATTTCAAATTTCAAATTCAAATGATCCAATGATCAAAATTTCTATGTTTCTTGATTCCCTTTAGTTGCGGTATATTTCCATTATTTTAAAATTTTAGGTATTTCTTTAATCAAATCCCGAGCGTTATAATAAACTTTGTATTTTTTATATAATTTATCTCCGGCTAAGCCATTAACTAAACAGCCAGCTTTAGTGGCGGTTAATAAATCATTTTTACAAGCCAAAGCGCTAATTAAACCGGCCAGAACATCACCGGTGCCGCCTTTGGTCATACCTTGATTACCTCGAGTATTGAAAAAACATGCCTGGGGCGAGCAAATAATATCTTTTTTTCCTTTTAATAATATATTGACCCGATACTTTTTAGCCATTTTTTTGAGATTTTCCTGATTGGCTTTTATGTTAAATAATTTTTTAAACTCGCTGCTGTGGGGAGTAATCAGAATATTTTTATTTAACTGCTTTAAATTAACTAAAGCCAGAGCATCAGCATCTAAAACGAATTTTTTATTTTTATGCTTTTTTAATAAATTATTTATTAATTTTTTATTAGCTTCATTTTTACCCCAACCCGGACCAATTAAAAGACAATCTGATTTTTGAATTGTTTTCGATAATTCTTTTTTACTGACTACAATGAAAGACGGAGTTTTCTTTTTTATTTCTTCCATTAAGCGCATAGCCATTGGATCTGAATGAAAATAAATCAAATCAACAATTTTTGAAGCCGCTTCAATAGCATACCAAGGAGCCCCGTGGTACTTTTTTGAACCGGCTAAAATCAATAAAACACCGTTGTCGCCTTTGTGGGAATTTTTGGGTGGTTGATAGAGTTTTTTAAAAATTAATTTATTTATTTTTTTCATATAGATAAATTTTTTAGAGACTAGCCCGATCTGAGGATCGGGCAGTACCCAGAGTAGAAGATTCTCGGAATAGATGTTAAAGTCGTAAAAATCATTCATCCAGACTGAATATTTTCTTTTCTTTCTAAAACTAGTCGGGTAGGCCGAATCCTCAGATTCGGCCGAGAGACTAGCCCGATCTGAGGATCGGGCAGTACCCAGAGTAGAGGGATAATTAAAAATTTTACCAGTCATAGAAAATGTTTTAAGTAAATCTTTTTCATTTTCTTTTATTAACTGCTTTATAATTTGAACACTTGTAAATTTCTTAAAATCCCTCATTACCTTTGAAATATCATTATATTTTTTATTTAATTGAATTAATAAATGTAGATGATTAGGCATAATTACGTAACCCAATAATTTAAAACTAAATTTACGGCGGTAAAAATTTAGATTATCAATTACTATTTGGCAAAGATTTTCTTTCTTAAAAAGCCAGTATTTTTTATATGTATTAATAGTGATGAAATGAACTTGGTTCTTAAGATTATATTTTTTCATGAAAGATTATTAATAATATCGTCTATTCTTTGAATCTCCTGTTTCACAACCTCGGTATCATACTCCCCGGCGTGCATTTTGCTGCCAGCATAGCTGGCCTTTTTAGCGTCCAGATGTAAATTTAAAACCAATTTATCCTGACTCTCTTCATTAACATAAATATGAAACTGGGGATAGCGGCTTCTCCCGGCCCGCCGAGCAAAACCAGGCTCACCCCGAAACATACCCGTATAATGATAACCACACTTCTTGAGTAAAGTCGGTGTATTTAGACGGATATTATTTTTATTTAGAGTAAAACGCATATAATTATTTTAGCTTATTTTTTGGCTAAAATCAAATAAAAAAACCAGTTTATTAAAAGCCTGGTTTTTGGTTAAAATTTAATTATCTTAGAACAAGTTGACCATTTTCTAAACTGGTCTCAGCCCATTTATAGTTTTCAGTTTTTAAGTCAAAGTAAGCCAAACCCAAAAGCTCTTTTTGATTCAAGGCCATGAATATATTCTCCAATTGCGTAGCTACAAAAGACCCGGCTGATTTATCGGAAGAGAAGGCTTTGGATAATAAGTATTTAATAAATATTTTAGTATAAATTGGATGATTAAAATTTTCTTCAAATTTACTAATCTGTTTTTGTTCGTCTAGTTCCGGCATTTGTTTTTTTAGAAGAAGTATAATCTCTTGTTTGAAAATATCTTTAAATTTCTCTTCTTTGTTTATATTTTTTAGCTCTCTTAAACGTGATAGGATAAAAAGGTAGGCGGATAAATTTTCTCCATTATTTTCTTTTATGTTATCAAATAATTCTAATTTTATTTTTTCACTATTCTGGCCGGAAGATTTAATAATATTAGCTTCCTCATTATTTATCCCCCTCATTAGCTCTTGATATTTGCCTAAAGATCTTTTTACTTTATCTTGAATGTTTTTTGTCTCTTTTTTTAAAGCTTTATCTTTTTCCCTATCTGTTTTTTCTGTTTCCTTTTTTAAGGAAGTTTTAGCTTCTGGTTCATTGCTTTCCTCTTTTCTTTTATAACCGTATTTTATAAGTATTTTTTCAGCAATATCAAATTCCTTTTTTGTTTTTTCATCAACGTTAATTTTTTCCATTCTGCCATTATTAAAAACCCTCTTTACCCCATTTTTATCAATAACTGTAATTTTTCTTTCCAAGCCTTCCATTGAACTAGATGAAATGTGTAAATTATTGTAGATTTCATAAAGTTTAGAGATTATTATTTTATCCCTTTCCTTTTTTAGATTTTGGATATTTTTACTGTTATTAATAAATGCAGCTAAACTTAAAGCATCATTTTTTTTCAAATCCATATTTATTTGGCAGTCTCTTAACCAGTCTTTTATAGTCGGCTCTGTACTCTTTTCATTAACTACTATCTCTTCTTCTCCTACTTTCTGATTATTTTCCTGTATAGCAGCAATTAATTTTTTCTTTAAAGCATCTCTATCTTCAAAAAACATGAGCGTAGATATTTTCGTTTTAACTTTTTCATATATTTCAGGAAAGTCAATATCTAATATTTCAAAGAGGTTATTACGAAATAATTCAATAATTTCTTCTTCTTTCAGAAAATTTATGGATAATATTTTGGCATATTTTATTACTTCCTGATAAGATTTATAAAAACTCTGATATTTTTCTTTAAAATTATCAATTTTACTCAATATATTAGGCAAAGCCCTGGCCATAGCATAAGCATCTTTATATTTATCAAAAGTATATAGATACTCTAAATAATCCTGGTATTTTTTTAAGGTTTCTTTTTTTGTATAATCTATATTTTTTATTGGTTCTTTTACCATATTAACTTATTTTAATAATTTTCCCATCCTCCCAAATTTCTTTGATGCATTCTTTCTAAATCATCAAATTCGCTTTCTCCACCAGTAGCCGCAAAATTTTGTATACCATCAACAACTTTTAAATAACGATCTCTTTCTTCAGCCGGTATTTCTGTGGATAATTCTTGAAGAAGATCAATATTATTTTCTTTACTTAAATTAATAGCCAAGTTAACCCCAAAACGTCCCCGCTCTAAAAGTGTGGGAAACTTTTTCCAGTTTTCCATCATAAAAGCCAAGGCAAAATCATTCATCATAAAATCTCTTCCGCCTCCACCACGGAAATCCCATTTATCTTTAATTCTTTCTGAGCCAAAAGCTAATCGGTTAAATCTTCTCATAGTATTTTCAAAATCAAGTTTTCTCACCTCAGCCATTACTTCGGTTAAACGATCTTTTTCTTTTTGCCAAACTTGTCGGCCGTCTTGTACGCCTACAGCCCGGGCCGCCCCCCAGTGATTCATTCTTTCAGCTGTATAAGAAACATCGTTAGCTATACTCAAGGCTTGTTCCATAGACATGCCCATCCCCTTTTTACCCTTCATACCCTCAACATAATGACCAAATTTATCAATGTAACTTTCCCAAGATAAACCGGCTTTTTCTGTTTCTTCTCTAAAATTCTTGCCCAAACCTTTTTCACCGACTAATTCACCCATGACAAATTGTTTTAACCCTTTAGCATCACTATCATAACCATAATAATTTTGTATTTCGTTTTCATTGCCATATTCAGCCGCCTTAAGATAACCGGCCGCCACCCGAGTTAAATTATTTTTTTTCTTAGCGTCTTCAATAAAACTGGCAATTTCCTGCCAACTGTCAGTGGTCAATTCATTTTTTTCTTTCTGAATAGCCAAACGCTGATTTTTACGGGTCGAGTAATCAATAGCCGGCATTCTATCAATTTCTTTTTTTCTAGCCTTTTCATATTCCTTTTTCTGGGCTTCGCGCTGCCTTAATAATTCCCGTCTATCTATTTCCGTCATATCAGTAAAATCTTTTTCGAATTCTTTATTTTCAATTTTCTCATTTATCTCATTTATTTTATTTTCTTTTCTTTCTTTCTCTTTATCACTCAAAGGAGCCTTTTCTATTTCTTCTTTTCTTTTTTCTAGGTCTTTTTTTAGATTCTTTTCTTTAGAAAGATCAATTTTTATATTCTTTTTCTTGCCTTCCTCTTCTTTTGCTTTAATATCCCTATCAATTTTTTTTAACTCATCATTAATAGCTTGCAGTTTTTTTTCTCTTTGCTTTTGGTCTTCTTCCATTATAAAATCAGGATCTTTTATTTCATTTTTTTCTTTTTTTAGTTTTTCTATTTCCTCTTCTTTATTATTAAAATAAGCCTTTCTTAAATCGCCATCACTGTAATTTTTGTCTTCAAATTTTTTTCTGGCTTCTTTATTCAGCTCATGTGGATTTAACATATTTTCTGCTTTGTTTCTATTCCATTCTTTATTAAACTTTTTTTCTTCTTCTTTAATTTCTTCATCAGTTAAACCCTTTTTTTCTAATCTCGTTCTCATTTTCTCCCATTTTTCATCAAAAGTTATCCTCTGCGTACCTATTTTTTTTCCTTTTTCATTTTTAATAACCTCTCCGACAGAAGCATAGCGCATCCATTCCTCATTAACTGTCTGAAAATCTTTCTTAAATTCAGCCAGGTCATTTTCAGTAGCGCCATCAGCTTTAAGTTCTTTTTCTAGTTCTGGCCAGGATTTTTCCGGTTTTAAATCTTCTCTTTTTTGTGCCACTTCTTCAGTTTTTTCTTTAATTACTTTTTCTTTCTCTTTTTCGATCATCTTTTCTTCTTGAATTTTAGTTACATCCTTGTACTCTCCTTTTTCATCATCGTATACTTCACTATCGCGTTCTTTGATCTTATCTAATTTAGCTTTTTGCTCTAAAGAAGCGTCGTGCATTTTTTTTGTACCTTTGCCAAAAAATTGAAGGGGGTGCCTTAACATTTTTCCAGGTGTTGACAAACGCCAATATTCATAAAAAGCGTGTTCGGGATTACTTAAAGAGGCTGCCAAATGATAACCTTTTTCTCTTCTTTTTTGGGACTTAGCCCTCATTCTGTCTTCGCGTTCTTGTAACTTCCTTTCGCCACCTCTTTCAATACCCTTCCCCCATTCAGAGGGACGCAATTCAAAACCGGTCCTAGCCATAGTTTCTCCCAAAGCCCACTTACCTACGCCCTTAGCTGCTCTTTTAACCGGTTTAGTGCGAGCCAGTAAACCAAGTCCTGTTCTTCCAGCTCCAAAAGTCACTCCAGCCGCTCCCAGTTTAGCGGCTTTAGTCAGACCGGTTTTCACCTTGCCCAAAACCGTGCCAGCCGCTTGTCCGCCGGCCGAGGACATTTTTTGGGCTACCAATAAAGAACCCATAAGCAGAGAAATGGAAATAATAAAACTAAGCAGCCGATCTGAAGAAGAAATATTACTAATGGTCGTGTAAAATTTACCCCCCACCGATGCGCCAAGGTCCTGCATACCAGTGTCCTCTTCGTATTCAATAGCCTGTTCAGTGGTAATTTTACGGTCGCCATAGTTAAGTTCTTCTTGGGCTAATTTGTCGCCACCAGAGGTAGAAATAATACTCAAAGAAAGCCATAAGAAAAAAGCAATTAAAGGACCGTTAATTAAATTTTTACCAAATTCCTTCCACCACATAGAAGAGGCTTTCTCGCCCGAGCCCGGCCAAGTACGCAGAAAATAAGCCAGAGGAGAGAGAACGATTAACAGCCATAAAACCAGTATTCTCATGAGTAAAACCATAGTAAGTACCAAAACAGTAACTACCGCTATGGTTAAGAGTATAATAGCTAGAAGTAGAGCTCCGATTACGCCGGAAAATTCTAAATCCTGCCCGCCGCTTTCCATAAATTTGAACATTTCCTCCAGTCCAAAAGCTGAGATTAAATTACCAGCCGCAATATCGGAAAAAGCATTAACAAAAGTCATCATAATTACCTGGGAAACATCAATTAAAAATAAAGCAATAAACTTGGAAAAATTAATCAAAAAAGCCATCAAAATAAATCGGCCCAAAAGCTTATTATAGCGGTAGGTTTCCCATTTAAATATGGTGCCAAAAGCAATCATCAAAAGCACGGCTACAAAAAACATATTACAAACATCGCGAATAATCACCCAGCCTTTTTGCACGGCTGTGGCCTGGCCAAAATCATTATATTGCACAATAGCAATCAACATCTGGATAACAGCCACTAAAATTTTACCTAAAAGCCCAGCCACCTCATAAAGCAGATGACCAAGTAATTCGGTAAAAAGTTCAACCGCTCCAGCGTTAGCGGCCTGGGGCCAGAAAATACCAAAAGACACCAGTATAAAAACAAGGCTGAGACTGGTTAGAGTGTATTTAACTTTTTTGTTTTTTAAGTTAAATAGCATTTTAATCGGTTAAATCAACAATTAAAGGCGTGCAGGAGCGTCCGTCATCCAGACCGCCTGAACATATTCCATCTTGGCAAGTACCACCTTGACAGGTACTGATCGGAGTCCAGGTTGAAGTCGGATGCAAATCACAAGTATAAACACCCGTGCAATTACCGTAAGGACAATCAGGTACAGCATCAAAAGGCCAAATCGGTATTTCATCACAAATCAAGCCGTCTCTTGAACCGCCATCACAAGTGCCGTAATAGATATAATTAGTATCTTGAGCAGAAGAACACCAGCCCCAATTATCTTCAATGGCGATTTTTATATTATATTTGACGCCAGAAGGCTCAGCTTGATAAGCATGGGTGTAGATATGGGGATTGTTTGGGTCTGATTTTGATTTATAACCGTAATTTACTTGATCTATAGTGTCATCGCCCCAATCAATCCAGATATTTTTTAAGGGCTGCTGTTGGCGGTCAACTTCAGTATTAAAGCTTAGCTTTACTTTACCGCCGTCTTTACCTAATTTAGCTGTATTGGAAGTGCCATCCCCCAGTTTAATATTAGTAATCTTGGGTGGGAATCCGCAGTAAGTGTCCGGATTTAAAGGATCATAATCCGGCCTGATACCGTCTGCACAAACCCGATTAGGCGGACCCCAGCCTGGTTTAGAATGATATACCAAAGGCGAATCACTATCACTAATAGAGGAGTAACGGCCGTTGGTCTGATCCCATTCATATATACCATAACTTAAGGCAAATAAACTCCTGATTCTATTTTCGGCAAAATATGTGTGATAACATTCTTCTCCAACATTACAATCATCATCTGTATTACATTCTTTTCCTAGCCGGTCACCATCACACCGACCTGTCGTTGGCCAAAGCATAACTTCCTGCTCACCGCGATTGCTAGCAGCTCCACCAATACAATAATCTTCCCCGCCACAATCATCATCAGTATAACAATTTTCATCACTTTTTTTGCATATGCCAACCCCGACACAAGTCCCATACTTTATCTGAGTAAGATCAGTATCATCTACACAATCCAAATTACTTCGACAAGGATTTCCATCAAGAGCTCCACCACCATAACATCGACGATTATTACAATCACCAACACAAGCATAAGGTTTACCAGCTCTTTCCTGGAAAGGAAAGGAAAAGTCTGTTCTATTGGGCTCTTCTACCAAAAGATGTTGTCTTAAATTTTCCGGGTTAGTCATAACAGCTCCGCCATAAGGGTTTAAGTCAGTGCTTTGCAAATAATTTAGATCTGAAACTTTATAGTTACTAGAATTTATAGTTTCAGCCCAAGCCATATTACCTCCTCCATCCGTTACAACTTTAGCTAATTTATTACATCTCTCACGTAACTCTATATTTACTCTATAAGAAGAAACTTCGGCGTCGGAGGGAGTATTATCGTCACCCCACATAGCCATCGCAGTAAGCTGACCTCTATCATCTATACTACAGCTTCTCACAACACCACTGTTATCTAAACATTCAAAAATTAGAAAAAACACTAAATCATTTTCATCATGTGCCCTCAATCTCCAATATATTTTTCCGTCATCAACAAATCTCTTCCGATATCTCTTGTTCGTAGGACCCTTAACTTCACTATCATAATAGTCACCATACATCTTATCTCCATCAAACGTAAGTCCGCCTACTGGCCATTCACCACCCGAAGAAATAAACGACCACAAAATACCCTCATCCCAATTTGCGATAGTATCTAATGAAAGATATGAAATTACATTTTCAGATAAGTAATGATATTCGGGATGTTTAGTTTCCATATATTCAATAACCCCGTAGCAATAACCTGCAGGAGTTTCATCACCATCAATTGCAGCAAGATGATCACAGCTAGCATCATCAGGGGCCCACTCTTCGCCAATTGGTAAAACTGCAATCTCACTACCAGTAAGTGAATATCCCTGTTCAACACCGCCTGTCTGATTACAAATAGCAAAATCATAATCAGAAGAATCAAATTGTGGGTATGTAGGCAAATCATCTTCCGAATCTATTCCATACTCTTGACCACTAGCACATTCATCTAAATAATTAACATTCCAACCCAACCAACTATCGGTAGAATTATCCACAACTCTTTCAAGTGTCGAATCGCCCCCCTCACTCTCCATACACATATAAACCGGCTGGCGGCCAGTGTAACCGGCCGACTCTCTCTGGCCAAAAATATTGTCTTCGTATTTGAGGATATCCACCGGCCACCAGGAAATACATTTATTTTCGTTTTTAGGGTCCCAGTCCAGGCAATAGCCATACCAGCCCTTGTGATAAATACCGTTGTCATCAAAATATTCACAAGACATAGAGTCTTCTTCTGGATAAAGACGGCAGGAGCGTTTTAAATAAAAGTCATCTTTAACCTCTAAAACCGGCTCTAACTTAAGATCGTCAATATAAAAGGCCTGGGTATCAGAATTTGAATTTAAGACTACCTGAATATAAGTATCCTGCTTGCCAAGGCCGTCAATAGCCGGGGTGGTTATTTGCTGCCAGCCAGTGGTTAGCAAATAGGTGCCAAAATCATGAATAGTCGGGTCAGAGCCACCGCTGCTCAAACGAATATCCACTCTTTGACTGGCAGAATCACTGGATTTGATACGCAAATTAGCCACGTATTTACTAGCCGTAGCAGTACTGCCTTGGGCTAAAATACTCACACCCTGACCCGGTCCATCCATAGACCCAACTTTCAAACAACGGTTTTCTTTATTTGGCTGGCTCGGATCCCAAACACTCTCTAAATCAGTATTGTTTGACGCTTTATTAGGATATTTTATAAAATTATCGGACCATTCAGCAATATCATAAGTCTTAACATCTTCTAGACCAGGCTTATCACTATTTATTTCCGCTTGAATAATTTTTGTTTCTTCAAAATTCCAGTTCTTAATTTTTAATTTACCGCCCACTTCTGACATAGAGGACCAGGGATAATAGCCCGAGATAACCGGTGATCCTTTTTCATAGCGCCAGTCAAGACCAGCGTTGATTGAGCCAGACAGCCAGCGAATTTTATCAGCTTCTTCGGGCATACGATAAGTTTCCTGAACCTGGGGTAGGTTAGCATAACTAGTGCACTGGCCACTTTCTCCCAGAGAAGTACAAACTGCCAAGTTCATACAAAGCTCTTCAGACTGACCGGTTTCCGGGTTAGTCTGTTCAATAGCCGTGCCACAAGTGAGCCATTTGGCACATTCGCGGTCTCTGGCTACTTTAAGCACAGTGTTGGCATTACACCGGGGATAGCTTGAGTTACAACCGGGATCTACCGCCGGACTGATGAAATTACCATTTATATCATAGCACTGCGGAGAATTACACTGATAATAATTAAGTACATTAACAGTCGGGTCACTGACACAAGTGCCGTCTGTACGGCAGGTTTCTCCCTCGGGGCAAGCGTAGCCGCATTTATCACACCTTTTAATCAAAGCGGCCGCTCCGGGATCACAATAACTGGTGCCCGAACAATCACCAATTAAAATTCCACCGCCACAACCAGCATTAAACTTAGTACTATCTGGCATAGTCGCCGGTGGTGGCTCAGGATTAGTCTTAAACTCAAATTCACCACTAACAAAGCTGCTGCCACTGGCATCTTCTATACGAGCTCGGTAATAATAATCTGTATCCGAAAAAAGACCGGATAAATATATAGTTGAGGAAATAGCGTAAGAAGCTGTGCTTTGAGCATGAGTATAGCCACTGGAATCAGTCTGTGAAGAAGTGTCATAAAATATAGTAACCTGACTGGGTGAAGAAGCCGTTAGACTAACTTGGGCCCGGTCATAATTTGCTTCCACCTGCATTGATTCCACAGTAAGAGCAGTGGTAGAGGTGGTTGAAGACTCTTCGCTAGTGGTAAAAGTCCGGTCAACACTCGTCTTTACTTCTCCGTCTTCTGACTGGGAAACTACCTGATAATGATAAGTGGTCTTTGCTTCCAAGCCACTAACTGTTAAGCGGTGAATTCTCTCCATAACTGAAGAACTAACATTAGGCATTTCATAATCAGACGTAGTGCCTATATTTACCAAAGAATCAGATGGCTCATTTGTTTCCCAATGTATAACCGCATTATCATGGTTAATAGTGCTGACATGAATATTGGTTAAATAAAGGGCTGAGGTTTGCGCTTGGACCTTGGAAAAGGGGTTAATAATATTTTTTATACTATCAAAATTAAAATTTAAAGAGAAAATAAAACTACCAAAGAAAACTAGGCAAATCGCAATAATACTCAGAACTAAAGTTTTTCTATTTATTTTTTTGTTATTTCTAAATTTCATTTTATTAAATTCTTAGATTTAATTCTGGATTAGAGACATCATTAAAAGGCCGGCAACCGGTTTCAAGATCAATCTGGCCATTACAGTCTCCTTTGTTTTCTTCAATGGTGTTTCTAATATAATAATAGGAGCGGCAACCAGAAATACCGACGCCAGAACAAGCACCGCCGGGACAATCAGCGTCACTACCGCAATATTCCCCATCCTCCCCACCAGCTACACAAACAGTGGCTTGGCAGCTATTATTAAAGGGGACTGGCTCTCCGCCAATTTCCATCAAACTGCAAGAGGAGCGGCAACCAGCCGGATCAGTGGGATCACGGTATTCATTACAGCCACTCTCATTTCTCGGACATAAACCAACCCAATAATCACATTTATTATCTCCCGAGCAATCAGTGGAATCAGTGCAAGCTTTACCAACTTCATCAGTGTCTCCCTGGCAATTACTGGCCACACAGCTGCCATTAGGACAATCCGCCGCCTCTTGACACATTTCTCCAGTATTATCACTAGCGGCGTCACACCAGCTTTTACAGTCTTCGTCAAGCACACAAGCCTGACCCGCATAACCCCCAGAATCACAGGTATTAACACAGGCTAAACCAGTAGGTCTCCCCTCGGGCGGTGGCGTAATTGAAGGACAAAACTGGTCAGTGTTAGTCTTGTACCATTTATATTCTTCATCCTCAAATAAATTTTTATATTCACAAGTTTTGCCACCAGGATCCTTAAACCACATAAGGCCCGAACCTTCGGCGTAAGTGTATTCCTGACAACCTTCTTCCTCAGCCAAACAAGCTATAGAAAGATCTTGATCACCTTCACGATAATTATATCTATCCGGATTATTAATTAAATATTTATCTTCCCACTTAACTATACGCTCAAGACTATCCATAACCGGCGAACCAAGCATCTGGCAGCCTTTTGATGAACCCGGACAGAATTTACTATTATCATAAACTATACTTTCTACTGTATCGGCTGGTATGTCTATATCTTTAATTGTTTCCTTAAAGGGGCTAGCTGAATTCTGAGTGTTAATCAAAGCTTCGCAGCCAATATATTCTTCACTGCAAAGGTGGTCAAAAGATTTAATATAATGCACATCGTCTTTAGAGTCTTTGTAGGCCTGGCAACCAACACTACCAGCTGAACAGGAAACAAATGTATTTTTTATTAAATAATCAGTATCAGCCACTTCTTCCAATAATATATTATCCAGAAAAAATGAACCGTCGGCTGCTATAGCTAATTGTTCAAAGCCAAGAGCCTCTCGGTTAAACCTAAGCGGACCAAAAGTATAAAGATTCCACTCCGGGGTCAAACTAACCGGGAAACTACCAAAACTTATAGCTCCAGACTCTCCGACATCATCACAGGTTTCCCCAGTTGGACAACCAGAATCACTATAACAATCACCGCCACTACTGCAGGCATAAGCGTCATTTTGTATAACTATGGAATTAATATAATTGGCATTATTTGGCTTCATCCAGAAACTTAATTCATAATACTGACCCTCAACTAATTTAGCTTCCTTTAAAACCTCCGGATTAATAACACTAGTGGCCGTAGAATTATCTAAAACCCGCAGAGAGTGGCCGTCAATATTCAAAGATTCGTTGCTAATGCCGCCATTAGTCCAATTAGTAGCAGCTAAATTTGTTTCTTCAAAATCACTTTCAAAAACTTTCCGGGTAACATCACCGGTATTGCCTTTATATTCCCGACAGCCGGCTTTGTCAGCTGAACAAGTCATACTGGCTTCAGGATTAATAAAATAGACGTTATCTAAGCTTTGGGAATTATCAATAGAATTTCTATAGGTAACACATTTATCAGTAGCTTCAATAATCCGGGAACGCAGACGGTAAAATACATTTCCGCTGGTATCATAAAACTCAGCGCAATCTGGATTAGTGCCGACTTCTGAGGCTTGACAAACAGCCGGTTCATAATCTGAAGTCGGAGCCGTATCTCGGCAGGCCGGGTCAACGCCGCCGCCTGAAATATCTAAATTAGTACAAGGGGCTGATCCAGTTTCACTATCGTAGTTATTTAAATTACTCTGCTTAAGGGAAAATGATTTTAACTGATAACCACTTTCGTTATCTCCGACCCAAGTATAATAAGTGACTATATCGCTTGAATCCGGTTTAACGCACTGCTTAATTTTCTTAAAATATTCCCTGACTTCACCGCCACTGGCTGCTTTTTCTAAATTTGTGTATTCCTCACAGCCAACATCTTCGGCTTTACACTGAGTACCGGTACCGGAAATAAAATACAGAGGATCTGTTTCTGGTCTCTGGGGAATGCGTTCAATAGCCTTCTCGCGAAAAGCCTGACAACCGACTTCATCGGCTGAACAAAGATTATTGGCATAAACTACCCCTGGTATTGATTGTCCGCCGCTAACCGGCGAATATTCTTCACAACCAACATCTTCTTTAGGACAAGAAAATCTTTCACCATTTAAATAAATTTTGTTAGATTCAGCATAATTTTTATAAGAGCTTATACCACCTTCTTCAATTTGTAAATCATCAATAAAAAGATCAATAGTCGGATCACCACTAGTGTTAATAAGCAAAACTAACATATCAGAATTAGCCGGACTACCATCACTCTTAAGAGCTAACTCATCAACAGTAAAGGTTACACTATAACGTCGCCAATCAGTAGTATAATCAACATTTTTATTAGCTAGATGTACAAAAACATTTGCCGGGGGGCTTAATGTGTCATCCCATCCACCATTTTTTACTCTAAAAATACTACTTACAGGTTCTGTGGCTTTAGCATAATAAGAAGCAGTAAAAGTCCTATTCAAAACAGAAGATCCCATATTAATACCCTCACTACTTAGATAATGCCCCGTATCACCACCCGTACAATCAGTATTATGATGAAGTAATTTTATAGCGACTGAACCGCTATGAGCCTCGCTAACTGCTTCTACTTCAACGCCACAATTTAGACTGGGGTTTTTATAATATACTCCATAAATTTCATCTTCTATTCCATCATCAATTTCTCCGGAATTAGGAACAATCGCAGCTGGCCAAGCCTCATAATATTCAAAACTTGAACTATTTTCTAAGTTTGTTCCTTGAGACATGCGGATAAATTCCTGGCAGCCTTTATCAGACTCTTCACATTCGGCCACATCTCGGTCTAAATATATTTTATTGCCGGTACTGGGGCAAGTCCAGGTGCTGTTTGCTTGATCATAATCCTGGCAATACCATTGGCAGCCGGCATTAGTGGAATCACAACCGTTTGTATCCACAGTATTGGTTAAATAGGAATATTCCTCGCCTGATTGAACAGCAAAGGTTTGGCAGGAAGCATATTGGCGCGGGCATTCCTCTCCGTTGAAACCCCAGATTGGCCTTTCTTCAAAACAATAACCATATTTAATACATTTACCCTGATCATCCTCTTTTAAACAAGAAATTTCGTCAATACAAGTATTAGAATCCCTCATAATCTGCCATTGGCCAATATCATCGGCGTAATCTCCTTCACGGCCAGAATAACAATTTGCTTCTCCGTCACTGTTAGTATCATCAGCACAAATATAATCCCGGCTTATAATTTCATTTCCGGCTCCGCTTTTTTCACAATAAGTAGCCGACAGTTTTAAAACCCAGTTAGGATCAATTAAACCGCAAAAGGGAGAAGCTGATGACTGATATTGGCAATAAGCTTCGTTTTCGCTGACGCAATGACCGGAAGTACCGCCAAAATTATCAACACACATTTCACTAGGGCCGCAATCACTGTCATCATTACAAAAATAATAACAATGAGAAGTATCATCGCTAGTCTCATGAGCACAGACCTGGTTACAATCGGTATCACTGGTACATGAAACCGATGGTTCGTTTATACAAAAGGTACCACTACATACTCCAGTACAGTCTCCACTGTTATTACAAGTAGGATAAATGGAATCGTCATAACAATCGCTATTATTAACACAGGTCTCTTCAGAATGGCTACAGGTACTTTCTCCGCCTGGTTCACAATTATTATATTCGTTCATTATTTGTTTTAAAGAAATACTCTGCGGATTTTCTCTTATCCACTCAGCGGCCAACTCCCAGCCCACGGGCACTACCCGGTACTTTCTTAAATATAATATAGTTCGGTAAGAGATACCAGAATCAATAGAGGGCTGGCGTCCTTCAATATCAAAACCAAAAATACCGCCAATTAATCCTTCTTCAAGAGCCTTTTTAACGGTCATCTTCTCATTTATGGCTGTTCCAAAACCAGAATCAATAATGCCTTCTGAAGTTAAATTCCCGCTATTTATCGGGTCTTGCCCGGGACTGCCCCGGCTATATTCTACTTTGGCAATAGAAGAGAAACGCAGTTTGGCCGCGGCTGTACCGACTGGCCCGCCAGAGCCAAACATAAGCTGACTAAGTTTTGAGCCGCCACTCGGACTACTTTCACAAGCCGCCTGATTTAAGCCGCACCCGCCAAAAATTCTTTCTATTAATTTATTGATTAAAGTATTAGTAAAAATAGTAATAGAGTCAGCATACCAGGAACCAGTATAGGCTACCGCCGGTTCAGTCCCTTTATCTAAAGCAAGATTACCGCGGGCGTGAACAAATTCCAGGGGAGATAAAATACTTTTACTAACAGTAGCCGTTACCGGCTTAATCTGTCCTTCTGCAAGAGTCTTTTCTCTTGATAATTCTGCCTGCGTTTTTTCATTAATATGTTCATAAGTAAGCAGTAATTGGCCAATATCATTTTCTTCTGGTTTGAGAAATATATCAACTGTGTCACCAATTAATTTACCACCGGTTTCATCAGCCATAGTTTCTACATTAGTCCAAATATCACTAGCCTTACACTGGGCTTTTCTCGGCTCATAATTATTACAATTTCTCATACATTTAGTCCGGTCACTAGTGGCTTCCTGACTTTCTTCAATTGATATATTTTGTAAAGTATAGATACAAGCTCTTAAATTTTCCAAGGTGGTTGGGAGTTTCTCCATATTATCCGGATTATCTTCATACTCAGCCTCCATACAAAGCATACCCGGAGACGGAGGACCAACGGTTTCTTCTCCTACACATTTAACCGGGCAAGGAAAATTATCACCATACATTTTTTTAAATTCATCAAATCTTGTTGAAGTTTTATCATCTCTCTTGGCATCTGAAGCAAACTGTTGGTAATAGTTTAAAATACCTGTTTTAGGCACCTTAGTGTCATCAATAAATTCTACTTTATCCTCATTAAATTTTTCTCCTACACTACTAATTTTACTGTTATAGGCCCACTCACAACTGTCTTCACACCAGGTATTGGGATTAAAAATTCGGCCCAAGCCGAAGGTAATATTCATTTTAACACCGATATTTGGCTCACACATATTAACACCAAAAACATTAGCCCCTAAGGTATAAAGGGCGTCCCCAGCGGCCGCATCTGTCAAATCTTTCCAGTAATTAGGGTCTGTAATAAAAAGCGGCTTCTGGCCGGTACCGGCTGAAGCCAGCCAAGTAGCTGTGTCTTGAGCTAACCGGCCTACGTATACTCTTAAAGCATTTTTATAAGCCACATCACCGGCTACTTGCAATCTATCCTTAATTTTATCCCATATGCTTGTTTTAGTATCATCCGCTGCTTCTCTTACATCATCCGCTGCTTCTCTAACACTCTCTGTACTTATAGCTTGATAAACACTTGGATCAAATACTAGTCCTCCAAATTGTGCTTTAGCTTTATTGGCTTTTATAGCTATAAATAAAAAAGAAAACAAAAACAGCAGTAAAAAAAAGCTGTTGATTATTTTCTTATTTAAATTATTATTTTGTTTAAATCCCATCCTAAAATTTATTTAAAGCTCTTGTTCTTCTAAAGCCTTGAGGAATACTGCTTTTAAAGTTTCGTCATCCACTCCGCTAAGCTCTTCTTCACTTATTCCATATTCTATTAAAAAGCTTCTTATTTCATCAGCTGATAAATTCTCTAGATAATTAGTGATTTCTTCTTCTGGTAATTCTGATGTGTTTATATTAGAAGGTAAATTAGTGTTAGATGAAACTGAAGTTGAAGAATTAGAATTATTTATATTTAAATTGCTATTTGCATTAACATTAGTTTGGCTAGTTTCATTTATGGTTTGCTTATAAACTTCCATCAATTCCTCATCACTGATGTTTTCCAGCATATACTGCGGCACACCGGCGTTTTTTAAAGTCTGCCTTAATGAATCAGTATTGGCTTGTCCAGTTATTAAAGTATTATTGGTATTTCCGTTTTGATTTGAAGTATTTGTATTAGTTCGGCCACTTATTCCACTGCAATCAATTCCGGCCGGGCAATTGGGATCATTATCTGAATTTATTTCTTCTTTATCTTCAAACCCATCACTATCTGAATCTTTTAGATAAGGCGAAGTATTATAAAAATAAAGTTCATCATAATCAGAAAGTCCGTCTGAGTCAGTATCTTTGGTTTTAAGCGAATCAATTTCATTAAGCTGTTGATCACTTAAGCTGGAGGTACTGTTTATACTTAATTTAGTTTGAAATGGAGAATAGATATTCTTATATATTTGAAAAAAACCGAGAAAAAGAGCAACAAGACTTATTATTCCGATAAAAATAAATGGTTTTTTGGCATTTGAAGATTCATCTGATTGACTTTTATCTGCCTTATTTCTTTCTTTTCCTTTTTTTAGAAAATTAATTTCACTATTATTATCAGCCATTTTATTATAAAAGAAAAACAATAAATTAACTAATTTCATTATATCACATTTATCATTATACGTCAAACAATTTTTTACTTAAAGCCACCCAATCTTCAAGAGTTAGATTTTGAGCTCTAATATCTTTTTTTATGCCTAAATCTTTTAGTATTTTTTGGCTATTATTAGGTAAAATACCTAAAACATGCTTTAAATTATTGGTTAATTTTTTTCTTTTGGCTGAAAAGCCCCCTTTGACTACTTTTAGAAAATTCTCTTCATTGACTTCACGCTTATTTTCTCCGATACTATAAAATTTTATAACGGCCGAGTCTACTTTTGGCCGGGGCCAAAAACTATCTGGATTTATTATTTTTATAATTTTTGGTTGAGCATAAAACTGACAAACCACGGAAAGAATACTCATATTCGGGGGTTTAGCTATTATCCTCAGGGCTACTTCTTTTTGAATAGTTAAAATCATTTCTTTTGGGCGGGGTTTTTCTGATAAAAAATTTCTTAAAACTAAAGAAGTAATATTATAAGGTAAATTAGAAATTAGTTTATAATTTAAGTCATTAAAATATTTTTTTAAGTTAACATCAAAAATATTTTCTCTAATAATTTTTAATTTGTTTTCACCTTGAAATTTATTTTTTAAATACTCAGCCATTCGCTTATCTATTTCAACGGCTAGTAATTTTTTTGACTTTTTTAAAATTTCTTCAGTTAAAAAGCCTAAACCAGGGCCAATCTCTAAAATAGATTCATTAATCAGCGGCTGGCTGGTCCCAATTATTTGATTAATTATTTCTTTTTTATATAAAAAGTGCTGCCCGCTTTGTCGTCGCGGTCGCAAACCAATATCCTGGCATATTTTTTTTACCTTTTTTTTAGAAATATTTTCCATTATTTATATTTAAATAAAAATATATAAAAAAGTCATGCCAGCCGCGATAATAAAAGCCGCGGCCGGGCCACTAAAGAAAAATAATAAAATATAAATGCTCAGAGCAGCTAAAAACTTACCAAAGGCCAGTCCCTGTTCAAAGAAAATTACCGATTTTAATATCTCCTTTTTTGAAGCCCGGTCATAAGTCAAAGCCATAACCGGTACATAAATAACATTTTTAAAAACCCGTGAAAAAGAATCAATAAAAAAGACGTGCAAACCGGTTGAGGCTAAAAGTCGCATCAACCAGGTAATGGAATAAAAGATAGCACCGGTTTTAACTATCTTATTTTTATTTTTTCTTTTATCTGTGCTGCGGCCAATAAAAAGCAAAACAACTCCAGTCACAAAAGTAGCTAAGGCTACCAAACCACCGACATTAAAAAAATCTTTTACCACCATATAAATAAATATCGGCCAGACAACCATGACTACTAACTCCTCACCAAAACCGAGGTAAGCCATAAAACTTCTTAGATTCTCTTTCTTGGTTATCATTTTAAAACTGGCTAAGTAATTATACTTAAACTTTTTAACTTTTTCCTTGGTAATTAACATAGGGATATTAGACAACAATATAATTATGGAAACCACAAAAAAGAGAACATTAAAACCAAAAAATTTAATAATAAAACCGCCAGCCAAAGGGCCCAAAACATAGACAAACATGGAAATAGTTTCAATACTGGCTGTTTCCCGCCCACGGTCTGATTCATCCGAAGACTGGGCAAAATCACCGTGAAAAGCCGGCCAATAAAGCGTTTTTCGCATAACATACATGGCCACAGCTAAAATAATAAAGACTGGATGATAGGGAATTAAAAATAGACAAAGATAAAGAAAAATCAAAAAGAAACTGCTGATAAAAATAGTTTTTTCATAACCCACCTGAGAGGCAAACTTACCGCCCAGAGGCATAGTAAATATATAAAGACCGTAAACTAATAAATAAAACAAAACAATATTCTGTAAAGAAAAACCAAGAGTCCAGAGATAAATCGGTTCAAAAATAGCAATAGCGGCGACGGCAAAATCTTTCAAGGCGACTGAAGCATAAAGTTCGCTTAGTTGCCGATTTAATTTATGGGAAAAATAATGGGTGAGATTATAGCTAATACCGGGCCATTTTTTCATAAATTTATTGGTCCTTTTCTGATAATTTTTATTTTATCATTTATTATCTCAGCCACGGTTGAGGGTTTTATTTTCTTCAAACGGCCAGCGTCAATAATCAAGTCAGGCTGATTTTTTTTATTTTTAAACTGCCTGACAACCTGGCTAGCTGAATAAGGATTTGGTTGGCCCGATAAATTGGCTGAGGTAGCGGTAATTGGTTTTTCAAAATTTTTGGCCAATTCCCTAGCCATTTTAAAATCAGGCACTCTCACCCCTACTTTTTTTTCTTTATTTTTTAACTTTAATATTAAAGTTAAGGGACCAGGCCAATACTTTTTAGCCAGAGACAATTCTTTTTTGTTTAAGCAAAAATATTTTTTAACCGGCGCCAAACTTGAAGCGATTAAAGCTATTTTTTTTGAAAGAGGTCTTTGTTTTATCCGATAAACTTTTTTTAAAGCTTTTTCCGAAAAGAAATCAGCAGCCAGACCATAAGCTGTATCGGTTGGATAAACAATGACGCCATCATTTTTTAAAATATTATTTATTTTTTGCCAGTTAATACTTTCTGATTTTACTATTTTCATAATTATAAAATACTAACAAATAAAGAAGCCAAAGCAGCCACATAAAAAGCAATCCTTAAATCAGTAAATTGAATTAAAACTAAAATTAAAACCAGCATTAAAGCTCGGCCGCTGCAAATAGCAATTTCTCTTAAAACCGTGTACTCATCAACGTAATGACCGCGGTCAGCCGCTTTTTCGTATCGTAGCGCGTCAAAAGGAGTGCGCATAACCGCTTTAGAAAAATCATGGTAAGTGCCAGCAATAAAAATATGGCCGGCTGAATAAACTAAAGCTTTAAAAACCCAGCCAACCGCGTAAAAAAAGCTACTGTAGCGCAAAAGTTTGTGTTTAGAAAAACGATCCGAAAAATTGCCCAAAACCAGATATAAAATTAGAACACTTAAAACAATTAAACTGGTAACAATACCAACACTGGTGTATTTTTCCTCTAAAAGTATAAAAATATAAATCGGCCAAATAACCAAACCAATTACATCCTGAACTCCGTCAGCAAAAAAGGCTAAAACCCAGCGGCGGCAGCCTTTGGAAAAAAGTTTTTTAATAGTTTTAAAATAACTCCAGGAAAATTTTTCTTTTACTTTTTGAGTCAGAAAAAGAGGAATAATTGACATAACAGCTATAATAATGACTAGAATAAATAAATTATCAAAGCCATAGCGGGCGATAATAAAGCCGCCGGTCACCGGTACGCCAACTTTTAATATTGACCAAAGGGCGTAAAAAAAACCGACTTCCCGGCCGCGGTGGCGCCGGTCAGTAAACTCGGCAAACTCGGTATGAAAAGGCACCCAATAAAAGTTACGGAATAAATTTTTTAGAATAACTAAAAAAATTAGATATCCTATAGAGGCTTGAAAAAAATAATAGGCACTAAAAAATCCAATCAGAAAAATAACACTAATAACCATGGAGTTTCTAAGACCCAGACGGGACATAATTTTAGCCCCAAAAACAACAGTTAAAGCATAAGTGGCGTAGCTCAAAATAAAATAAATTAAAACAATCTCCAGAGAATTATTAAACTTCTGGTATAAAAAGATAGGAATAAAAATACTAAAAAAACCAAAACAAGCGGCCTGTAATATACGGTTTAAATATAAGGCCATAAGTGAAGGCCTGATTTTTTCCTTGAGATAAAATTTTTCTATAAAACTGGCAAGACGATTAGACATTTTTTATTTATTGGGCTTGATTTTCAAAAAAATTAATGACATTAGGTGAGCCGATCTGGCACTCTCCACCAGCATAAACCATGGGCACCCCCCTTTGAGATAAATCACATTCATCAGCCTTTTGATTAAAAAGACTATAGTTTTCATCACTGTCATAAGCTTCTACTTCCCTATAATTAACCAAATTATTAATGTTATTCTGTTTAATATATTCCTTGACTTTGGCGCAATGCCCACAGGTTCGAGAAACAAAAAGTATAATATCTCCGGAAACCTTTGTTTCTGCTTTTTCGCTACAACCACTAAGTATTATCAATGGTAAAATTATTAAACCTAATAATAATAATTTTTTCATATAATTTTATTTAATTTTAAAAATATCATTTATTTTTCTTTTTTTATAATGAGTTAAAAAATGAGCCAGCTTTTCATAAGACTTTGATAAATCAAATTTGCCCTTTTTGTCCTCTCTCGGATAACCAATCGGTAAACATAAAATTGGTTTTAAATCTTTTGGAATATCTATTATTTTCCTGACCTCGTCTTTATCAAAAGCCGCACAAGCACATGAGCCCAAGCCTTGGGCCGTGGCGGTTAGCATCATATTACCAGTCATAATACCAGCGTCCAGATAATTATGTTCATAGGTGCCCTGATTCGGTAATTTACTAGCATTTATACAAATTACCATAATTACTGGGGCTTCTTTCATCCAGAAATTAGCTTTAAAATTTGCCTGAACAATTTTTTCTCTTAGGCTTTGGTTTTTAACCACATAAACCTGATAAGGCTGGCGATTGCGGGCACTGGCTGAATGAAGACCAGCCCCCATTATTTTTTCCAGTTTTTCATCCTCTACTTCTCTAGTCTGATAAGCCCGAACTGAATGTCTTTTTAATAATGTTTCAAAAAAATCCATATATTTATTTTATTAATAATTATTTTTTTCCAGTAATTAGCCAGATTTTTCTTTTTTTGTCTATTTCCCTATTGATATTATTAAAATCAGAAAAATATTTCATTATTTCTTTTTTTTTAAAAAAACTGTGAGGCAGCCCCTTTTCCGGACCAATTAAAGGAATAAAAGTGCCTTCAGCCATTTTTTTACTTTTTTTAAAAGTCTGCCATTTATCAGCTCCACTTTCATCGGGTAAGGTAATAAATATTCTTCCTGATTTTATTAAAGCTTGATAAATTTTTTTTATCAACTCTCTAGACTGTTCTTTATAACCATGCTGCAAGGTGTTTATAGAATAAATAAAATCATATTGGTTGTCAGGAATATTATATTTAAACATATCGGCTTTCTCTACTTTGGCTTCTTTGCCTAACTTTTTCCGACAGATATTTACCGAGGTTTGACTGGAGTCAAGTCCACTCACTGTAAAGCCTCTTTCTTCAAGATATTTTAAGTAACGCCCGTCGCCACAACCAATATCAAGAGCTTTTTTGTAGGCAAACTTAGTTTCTTTAACAAAGCTTTTAAACTCAGGCCTTATCTTTTCCGATAATGATTTCCAGGCTGGTCCGCCTTTTAGATAATTTTTGTATATCTTATCCCAGATTGTCATTTTTTAAAATTTGTTTAATTATTTTCAAAAAATTCCATATTATTCTTCAGGTAGTCCTTTAATCGTATCTTGCTGTCCATCCTCCAGCCAAGACTTTCTAGTCTCGGCGATACTACTCGCCAATTTTGCCGGCCAGGCTGGAAAGCCTGGCCTGGTTTATTATAAAAATAAAAATATTAAATTACTAGATTAATCAACTTACCCTTAACAAATATTACTTTTTTGGGTTCGTCTTTTAAAAATTTCTTTACCTTTTTGGAAGCCAAGGCTTTTTCCCGGGCCTCTTTCTCTGAAATATCTGGCGAGGCTTGAATCTTATCTCTGACCTTGCCGTTAACCTGAATAACAAATTCTATTTCTTCTTCTTTTATTTTTGATTTATCATAAGAAGGCCATTTTTCTTTAAAGATTGAGTCTTTATGACCTAATTTCTGCCAAAGCTCTTCCGCTAAATGCGGAGCAAAGGGAGAGAGAATAATTAAAAACTTTTGAATAGCTTTTATATCAATTTCATTTCCCTCAAGTTCTCCCTGTTCATTTATTTTAGAAGCAAAATCTCTTTCATTAAAATATTCCATCATAGTGCTTATAGCTGTATTAAAACGCATATTTTCTATATCTTGCCCAACTTTTTTTATAGTTTTATGAATTAATCTGGATTTTTTTTCTTTTAAATTATCTTTAATGGAAAAAATATTTATAAAAACCTTATTAACTCTATCTAAAAATCTAAACAGGCCCTGAAGCCCATCCTCCCTCCAATTAATAGCCTGGTCAAAGGGTCCCATAAACATTTCGTAAAGCCGGAGCGCATCAGCTCCAAACTTATCCACCACTTCATCCGGATTAACCACATTGCCTCGGGATTTGGACATTTTTTGCCCATCTTGGGCTAAAACCATGCCGTGCGAGACTCGTTTTTTGTAAGGCTCATCACCCGGGACTAACTTTAAATCACTTAAAGCTTTATACCAAAATCTGGAATAAAGTAAATGCAAAGTAGTGTGTTCCATACCGCCGTTATATAAATCCACGGGTAGCCATTTTTTCATTTTTTTCCATGAAGCAAATTCTTTTTCGTTATGCGGATCACAATAACGAATAAAATACCAGTTGGAACCGGCCCAGTTGGGCATAGTGTCAGTTTCGCGTTTTGCGGATTCGCCACATTTTGGACATCTAACATTAACCCAATCGGAAATTTTAGCTAAAGGTGATTCTCCCGTATCAGTCGGTTCATAATTTTTAACTTCGGGCAATTTTACCGGCAAATCTTTTTCCGGCACTTTAACTACGCCGCATTTTTGACAGTGAATCAAGGGAATTGGCTCACCCCAGTAGTGCTGGCGGGAAAAAATCCAGTCTCTTAGCTTGTAATTAACGGCCGGTCCGCCTAATTTGTTTTTTTTCAGCCACTGGGTAATTTTCTTTTTAAATTCTTTGGTGCTTAAATCGTTGTATTCACCTGAATTAATGGCTAAACCCTCACCAGTATAAATTTTTCCAAAAATAAATTTATCTAAATAGTAATGATGCATAGGATCAATCACATTTTTACTGGCCTCTTCTTTAGTAATCCATTCAACTGTAAATCCTCCTTTTTCATTATCTTCTAATTTTTGTTCCACTCTTTCCCTGCCTACCAATTCAAATAATAAACCCCTTGCTTCGGAATCTCTATTAAATCCTTTATTCCAAGCGTAATAATGATGGCGTACTTTTTCCGCTGTCGCTATATGTTTTACCTGAGTATAACCAGTTTCTTCTTTAATTTCACGAATAGCAGTTTTTATGATATCTTCACCTTCTTCCATGCCGCCACCGATAAATAAATGACCTATTTTATACTTTGCCCAATTTAATGAAAGCAACTTATCATTTTTTGGATCTCTAACTATTGCCACTATCCTATGACTAAATTTTTCATTTGGTTTTTTCATTCCGAATTCAGGCTCAATAACATTTTTTATTGACAAATTATATTTCTTAGCAAATTCAAAATCTCGCTGATCATGAGCCGGCACCGCCATAATGGCTCCGGTGCCGTAATCCATTAAAACATAGTCAGCGATAAAAATAGGAATCTCTTCTTGATTAACCGGATTGACGGCCTTTAGTCCTTTTAATTCTACACCGGTTTTTTCTTTATTTTCTGTCCTTTCCAAATCTGACTTGGCCTTGGCCTTTTTAATATATTGCTCTACCTCCTTCTGATTAGCAATATGCGACAAGCCATTAGCCAAAAATTCATGTTCCGGCGAGAGAACCAAATAAGTGACCCCGTAAAGAGTGTCGGGTCTGGTTGTAAAAACTTTTATTTCCTGTGTTGAATTTTGAATTTTGTTATTTTCCGCCAAAGACAGATCAGCCTCTGGCTGAGAATTTGTTTTGCCTCTCGGCCCTGAGCTCGAGGCCGAAGGGGATTTTTTACTTTGAATTTGCTTGCCCGTCGAAGCTTTAGCGAAGACGGGGAATTTTATCTCTGCTCCTTCGCTTTTGCCAATCCAGTCAATCTGCTGTTTTTTAATTTTTTCCAGATAATCAACCTTGTCTAGGTCTTTAATCAAACGGTCAGCGTATTGGGTAATTTTAAAAAGCCATTGTTTTTGGTTTTTTTTACTCACCTCGGCGCCGCATCTTTCACATTTTCCCCCGACTACCTCTTCATTAGCCAGTCCGGTTTTGCAAGCCGGACACCAGTTAATGGGCCTTTCTTTTTGATAAACCAGGCCAGCTTCGTATAATTTTAAAAACAGCCACTGGGTCCATTTATAATAATCGGGGTCAGAGGTATCAACACATCTATCCCAGTCAAAAGAAAAACCCATAGATTTAAGCTGTCGGGTGAAATTTTTTATATTTTCCCTGGTAATCTCTTGCGGCTGCTTTTTGACTTTGATGGCGTAGTTTTCTGTGGGTAAACCAAAAGAATCAAAGCCAATCGGAAACAAAACATTTTTGCCTTCCATTCTTTTTTTACGAGCAATAATATCTAAAGCCGTATAACTGCGAAGATGGCCGACATGAAGTCCATCAGCTGAAGGATAGGGAAACTCAATTAGGCAATAATATTTATTATCAGCCTTATCATCAGCCGAAAAAAGCTTTTCTTTGGCCCATTTTTGTGGCCACTTTTTTTCTATTTTTCTAAAATCATATTTTTGGCTCATATAAGCCATTTTATCATTATTTTGGCTTTTTCACAAATAACTATATTGACAGAAAATTTGCTATTTGTTATATTTTTGGCTATCTTATATAAAGTAGAAGAAATCTTTGATTTAATAAATTAAGGAAATTAGCCTATCAAATTCAAACTTAAAAAATACTTAATAATTACCTTTGCCAAAATATTAAAAATCTTCGGTTGGTCTTTTAAAAGCCTGCTTATATTTTTTAAGATTGGTCTATTTAAACCTCTTATTTTTATTACCAAAAAAATTATTAGACCTTTTTTAGTTGGTCTTTATAAACTTTACCGTATAGTAAAAAAAGAATTTAATCAGTTAGACTTACCTCTAAAAAGAAAACTGCTTTATCCTTTTAGTTCAAAATACATTATCCATTTTATAGTTATTTTACTGACTATTATTATAACTACTAATAACCTCAGTGCCAGTGAAGTCAAATTGCAGGAATTTGGAGAAAAAACACTTTTTTCAAAATTAGTTTCACCAGATATAAACCGTGATACCGTAGAAGGGGTCGAAACAATTTCACGTTATAAAGAATACCGCCAGGAAATTGGCGTTCTTAAAGCCGGACCTATTTTTGCTGATAAAGATAATGTAGAAACTGAAGCAAAAATATCCACCGCTGAAGGAGGGACGGCTTTAGTTAAATCTACTCTCCCTGACACTACCGCTACTGGCACACCTCGGAAAAAAGTGGATCATTATCAAGTCAAAGGCGGAGATACAGTTTCTACTATTGCTGCTAAATTTGGTATATCCACCAATACGATTCTCTGGGCCAATGACCTCTCTTCCAGTGATTATATTAAGCCGGGCCAAACCCTAACTATCCCGCCTACTTCCGGCGTTTTATATAAAGTAAAAAGCGGTGATACTGTGGCTTCTTTGGCTAAAAAATATGAAGCTAACGAAAGCAAGATTTTGGAATACAATCAATTAGCTGATGCTTCCGCTATTGAAGAGGGTCAACAAATTATGATTCCCGGCGGCTATATTGAGCCCCCCAAACCAAAACCAACAACCACCTCTACTTTCGCTTCGGTATTTTCTTCTTCAGCTCCGCCTTCAGCCCGAGTACCGGCTACTTCACGACTCCTTTGGCCCACGACTGGCCGAAAAATCAGCCAGTATTATAAATGGGGTCATCGGGCTATTGATATTACTGGCAATTATTCCTCTCCGATTTATGCTTCTGAAGCCGGCACTATTACTCGCGTAGGCTGGGGAAGGGGTTATGGTAATGTTGTTACTATCAGTCATGGCGGCGGTAAACAAACGCTCTACGCTCACTTGAGTAAATTTTACGTGAGAAACGGTCAGCAGGTATCTAAGGGTCAAACTATTGGTATGATGGGTTGTACTGGCTGGTGCACCGGCACTCACGTTCATTTTGAAGTCTTGGTCAATGGCAGTAAAGTCAATCCTTTGAGTTATTTATAAAATTATTCTTTTAAAGTAATTACTTTAAGTGCTTGAGGTAATATTTTGATCTCAAGCTTTTTTTGTCCCTTTAATATCTCGCCGTCATATTCAACTGGTAACTCTTTTTTTGATTCAATAACTAAGTTTTTACTTTGGAAAAAATTAACCTCCGGTAATTCATGGTGAATGCCTTTTATTAATTTGCTAATATTTTTCAAAAGATAACCTCTGGTCATTTTTTCCACTAAACAAATATCAAAAAATCCATCCACTATAGAAGCTCTGGGAGTAATTTTAAAACCACCGCCAAAAAAATTACCGTTGGCTATAGCCAGCATTAATAATTCTTTTTCCTTCTTGATATTTTTTTCAGAAATAATTTTCACATTTATAAAATTATATTTCTTTAAAGCTTTTAATAAACTGTAAAAATAAACTGGCAATCCCTTTAAAAATCTTGGACGGGCAAACATTTCCTGGGCCACTAAAGCGTCAAAACCAATACCTAAAACATTAACAAAATAGCGCTGATTAACCTGACCGATATCAACCTTCTTTTCCTGACCCATTAAAATAATTTCCAAATTATCTTTTAACTTTTTTTTCAACCCCAAAGCCTTAGCAAAATCATTGCCTGAACCTAAAGGGACAATAGCTAAAACTACATTTTTACCGATTAATCCATTTACCACTTCATTAATTGTACCGTCTCCACCAAGAACTACTATAATATCATACTTATTGGCTTTTTCCCGGGCAATATTTTCAGCCTCATAAGGTCTTTTTGTTACTGCTAAATGGTAATTAATTTTCCATTTATTAAAAAATTCCTCTACCAAAGGTATCATTTTAGCCGCTCGGCCCATATTGGCAGCTGGATTAAATATTAATAAAAATTTCTTTTCTTTAATCATAAAATTTTACCCAAAATTTAGAGACGAGTAATATAAATAAATCAAATTCTAAAAAAGGGGGTGTATGGGGGTGCTAAATAGATTTAGTTACTGATAAATATGTACACCTGCAAAATGGCTTGCCCTTTTTAGTAAAGGTGTGGGTACAATTAGGATTAGGAATTGGCATTTTTTCCAACGCTTCATCAAGAGTATATTTATTACCATGCAATTTTTTACACTCTTTACAACCAATATCAGCCAATATTTCAACACCTTTCACAACTCCTGATTCTTTTAATGAAAGTAGATACATTTTTTGAGATTGTTGAGAGATTTTTGTACAATCTTTTCCCTCTTTATTTAAAAACAATGCCATTTCATAATAAACACCATGTAGTTTTCGTAAATTGTTGCTTTGACTAACAATCTTATTATAAATTGACCACAAAACATCATTATCTTCTGCTGGCTTATTAAACTTCTTTGATAAACTTACTCTCTCTTTCTCAAAGTCTTTTTTTGAAATCCCGTAACTTTTAAGATTGTTTATAAATTTTGAAAAACCTGCCATATATTTTTTATTAATAATTTAGAATTTCTGTAGCAAAATTGGTATACATTCCAACTTTATCTCTATTAATTAGAATGATGTTTTAAAATCATTATAAATTCCATCATCATAACCATGTATACCTGTTCTGTAATATTCTTTTTCTGATTTAATATAAACGCCAATTCTAATACTTTCACCACTATTTTGTATATCTTCATCAGTTATTGTATACCTAAGTTCTTTATTTGTTGTCCATATTACTTCTGTATTGGGTTTGAGCTCAGGATGCGTTGAACCACAAGTACCACACCACCAATCATATAATAATGGCCTATTTTTAGGGTCACTTGCTTCAACCTTTAAGTTAATTTCATCCCCAGCCTTAAGTGTATATTCAAAACAATTACCAGACCATGGCTCTTTACTTTCATTTTTTTCCGATCGTGTATAACAATTTCCATCAGAATCACAAAGAGACAAAATAATTGGGAAATAATCATCAAAGGTATAGTTGTTTTCAGGAGTTGCTTCTGGTTCAGGAGTTGACTCTGGTTCAGGAGTTGGTTCTGATTCAGAAGTTGACTCTGGTTCAGGAGTCGGTTCTGGTTCAGGAGTCGGTTCTGGTTCAGGAGTCGGTTCTGGTTCAGGAGTCGGTTCTGGTTCAGGAGTCGGTTCTGGTTCAGGAGTTGGTTCTGGTTCAGGAGTCGGTTCTGGTTCTGACACTGATTCAGGAGTAGGTGTCGGCGCAGGCTGTGTGACATCTTCTTTTACAAAATTCTTTATAATTTCTTCATCCGGTACAGATGGTTTATTGTGTACTATTTTATAATTATTTACTTCAGAATTAAATTGTGAAGCACACCAAAAAAAACCAACACCCACGCCACTACCGATATAGGCAATGATTAATAAATAAATTATTCCTTTTAATTTAGCTTCATTCATATATTCAGATTAACTAATTAATCTATTAAAATTTCCAGGAGAAAGCGGGGTGTTTATATACCCAATCTATTCTCGTCCTCATCGTTGCCTGCTCTATGTTCCTGTATTTGACGTATGCCCTCAGAATCAATTGCTATAGCAAGTACAGTCCATCACCATGACCAATCTATTACCCCAGTTAAGTATAGTTATTGGATTGACTAGTAACCCCCTACATGCATACCCCCCTTCATATATTTTTATTATAAACCTTTGGCATCTTTTTAGCTAACTCAAACTCTATAAATGGTGTATTGTGTTCATAACTTAAGAATATTGTGATGCCCAGCCGCCGCTACCTCCAAAGCTCGCTTGGCGTGTTCTTGGCCTTTAATAAAAGCCGTATCTCGAGATTTATCAATCTTATTTTTTTTCTTTATTCATAAATTAATTTTATAATAATTATAATAATAAAAAAAGGCGCCTAAAAACTAAGGGTCTTTTTAAAAGCTTCAATATCAAAAATTTTAAACCAGACTATAAGCAAATTCCAGCCGTCCTACCTTTTTTCTTAAAAGCCAAAGCTCAAATAAACCCTGATAAATTTCCATTATATCTTCAACTTCAGACTGACTAACAAAAATTCTCCAGTATTTATCCTCATTTAAGCCGAGCTTACGTCGTAAAAAAAGGACCATTTTTATTAATGTTTTTTTAGTCACCAGCATTTTTTTTATTTTTGTTTTTATCTTAAATAGATAAAAAGAGGTGTTTTTCACCTCTTATATACTAATATTAGCATACTTTTTAAAAAAAGTCAATAAAAAAATGTAACTTTTAATTTATTACCTGATATATATCTACTTTTCCATTATTATAAATCTTTTTCAGATAATCCTTTGTCTTGGGATTAAAAGTACCCATTTCTTTTTCTCTTTGACCATACCAAAGATAGTCAATATTATCTTTTTTTAAGAGTTTATACTTTTCTTTTGCTAAATTATCTTCTTGCCAAAACCATTTATTTATCTCCTTTTTTTTCTCTAAGTTTATGGTCTGAGGGCCATGGCCTATCCATACCCGGCGACCGCTGTAGGCCGGAATAAAATTACCAATGAGATAACTTGAAAAAATTATTGATTGATCACTAGAATTTTTTTTAATCCACTGCATAGCTAAAACCTCTTCTTGACCTAAATAATAAGGAAATTCTGGATCAGTTTTATATATATAAATATCCTGACTGACAATTTGTATATTAGTTAATGGTAAAAATATTAATAAAAAAATAAAAATAGCATAAGCTTTTAAATTATATCCTTTTTCTTTTGAATGCCATTTTTTTGTTAAATAAAAAACTCCGGCCATAGCTAATATTGTCAAAGGTATATGCAAGCCTTCTGATAAGCGTCTTTGAAAAGACAAGGGACTATAAAGAAGCAGAGAAGAAGTGATAAACCAAGAAATAATAAAAATATTTTTTTTGTCTTTTTTTTGTGAAAGTTTATACAAGCCATACACAGCTAAAGGCACTAAAAAGCCATAACCAATTAAATACATCCATAAACTAGGTGAAAGCAAGATATTCTGTTTGGCCCAGTTTTTAATAACCCAATCAGCTTGGTTTATAAGAAAAAAATAGAGAAGCACCGGTAAAGGTATTAAACATAATATAATATAATGTTTAATATACGACCAAATTATCTTTTTTTTATAGAAAAATATTGCTAATAAATATACTCCTAAAACTCCGTAAATTGTCGGTCCATTAAAAGGATGAAACCAAAGTAATAAGAAAGAAAATATTCCGGCCATTAAGCTATATTTATACCTATTATTTTCAAAAGCTAAAAACATAAACAAAAAGACCAAAATAATTAATATTAAAGAAGCAATCTGATGAGGAAGATTGTAAAGTGTTAAAAAGGTAATACTTTCCGGCACCCAAATATCTGTTGGGTGATTTAAAATATCTTCAGAATTAATAAAAAAAGGATTAAAAAACAGACCCAGCCCCGAAGAAAAAAGTATAACCACAAATGACCAAATTCTTAAACGCTTTTTTTCAATAAAATACCGCAAAAATAAATAGAGCACCACAACAAAAACAATAATTAGCACTGAACGTATAAAGTGAAGGGTAAACAAATTTGGCAGCTTAAAAACTTTAGCTATTAAACCAGCACTTAGCCAAAAAGGGTTAGTATAAATACGATCTTGCGGTTCAGCTGTATATAAATTTTTAAAAATAAAATTACCCTGTTTAACCTGCTCCATTAGAGATAAAACCGCGTTGGTGTCTCCTGGTGTCAAATTATGAATTCCGGTATAGACAGTATTGGCGGGCCTAGAAAAATAACCATAGAGATAAGGCAAAACCGTTATCAAAACTACCAGAAAACCCAATAATAACACCATTTTCCATTCTCGTTTTTTTACTGAATTTATAAGTTTATTCAAAGTCATATTTTATATTATATCACAGCTTTTCTATCTAATCATTTCTGATCAAGAGTATGTACTAGAACAGGCCCAAAAGCCCGTTCTATAGATTGGAGTAATTTTAAAGGATGGCAAAAGTTTTACAGATTGAAAAAGTTATGGAGATCGAATAATTTTGTTTTTTGATCCATTATATATAATACGACCCAAGCAAAAAGGTTAAAATATTTTTTTCTACAAGAAAATCCATACATCTTACAAGTAACTTAGTCTTTTTGTCATTACAAAAAAACTTTTTATTTCTATAAGTTTTTACAGTCACAAAATAGCATAAATGCTTACCATAAATTCTTTTTAATCTAGCCCTGATTTAATTATCCATTTTAGGCCGGTACTGCAAGGCTTCGGCCAAATGCTTTACTTCAACCTTTTCTGAAACATCTAAATCAGCAATAGTACGAGCAATTTTTAGAACCTTATGGTAAGAACGCACGGATAAATTAAGCTGAATAGTGGAATTTTTTATTAGTTGGCGACCTTTTTCATTCAAAGAGCAAAATTGGTCAATATTGCGGGCTGGAATTTCTGAATTATTTTTTATCTTTATCTTTTTAAATCTTTGACGCTGAGTACTTTGCGCTTTTTTTACTCTTTTTTTAATGGCCGCTGAAGACTCACCTTTAGCTTTTTTTAATATCTTTTCTGTTTTGAGTCGCGGCACTTCAATATGAATATCAATCCGATCAAGCAATGGCCCGGAAATCTTTTTACGATAGCGAATAATTTGAGAGGGTGAACAAGTGCATTCATGAGAAGGATCAGAGTAATAGCCGCAAGGACAAGGGTTCAAAGCCGCCACTAGCATAAAATTCGCCGGAAAAGTCATGCTGCCAGAAACTCTGGCCACTGTTACTTCCCCGTCTTCTAAAGGCTGGCGCAGGCTTTCTAAAACCTGCCTTTGAAACTCCGGCAACTCATCTAAAAATAAAACTCCTCGGTGGGCCAAAGAGACCTCGCCCGGCCGGGGCACACGGCCACCGCCGATGATGGAGGCGGCTGAAGCCGTATGATGAGGCGAGCGAAAAGGCCTTTTAGTAATTAAGGGGTTATTTGACTTAACCATACCAGCCACTGAATAAATTTTGGTTACTTCCAGGGAGTTATCCAGCTTCATTTGCGGTAAAATAGTGGTTAGGGATTTTGACAAAAGAGTTTTACCAGAACCCGGCGGTCCAGTCATTAGAATATTATGATGGCCAGCAGCCGCTACTTCCAAAGCTCGCTTGGCGTGTTCCTGACCCTTAATAAAAGCCATATCTCGAGATTTATCAATTTTATTTTTTTTCTTATGAACATATTTGTGCGCTTTTATTAATTCTTTTTTCTTTAAGTGACGCATTAATTGATACAGGCTTTGGCAAGGATAGATATTAGGCCCCGGCACTAAACAAGCTTCATTAGCGTTTTTTTCCGGTAAAAAAATATTTTTAATATTCTTTTTTCTTGCTAGTTGTACTACTGGCAAAATACCGTTAACTGGTCTTAATTCACCGCCCAAAGATAATTCACCAATAAAAATTGATTGACTTAAATCTTTTTCCAGCTGACCGGAAATACAAAGCACGGCTATAGCCATAGATAAATCAAAGGAAGGCCCTTCTTTGCGGACATCAGCCGGGGCCAGGTTAACTGTTAATTTTCTCACCGGAAAATAAAAACCGCTGTTTTTAACCGCTGAACGCACTCTCTCAGCTGCTTCTTGACAAGCCTTATCCGGTAAACCAACTATATGAGTACGCGGTAGACCATTATTAATATCAGCCTCAACCTCGACTAAAACCGAGTCAAGGCCGATTATACTGGCTGAATAAATTTTTGTAGACATAAAAAAAGGTCGCTTTCTTTTAAGCCACCTTACTTAAAACTATCAAACAAGATCTTATTAGTCAAGTTTTTTTATAAATTTTTTTTCTTCGGTTTTTATTAATTTCATTTACTAAAAATAAAAATATCCCACAAACTATCATCACATCAGCTAAGTTAAAGACCGGAAAACGTCCGACAAAATTTACATAATCAATTACATGGCCAAAACGGAAACGGTCAAGAAGATTAGAAAAAGCGCCGACAAAAATTAAACCAAAAGACCAAATCATAAGATAATTATTTTTTTTCAGAGAAAGGTAAAAATAATAAAAAATAATCAGCATAATCAGTACTACTAAAGGATAGATTATGTACTGACTAACCGGCAGACTCAAGGCAATACCCCAGTTGGCATAATAATTTATTTTTAAAAAATCCTGGATAATAAAAAAACTTTCTTTCTTAATAATCATCAATTTTATTAAACGATCCAGAAGAAAAGTAAAAAAAATTATTATAAAAATAAAATATTTATTTTTAAAAACAGGTCTTGAATTTAACATTGAACACAGGTTTTGGCCGCCGGATTTATTTTTAGTCTTTCGGGGTTAATTTCTTTTTGGCAATTTTTACAATAACCATAAGTACCTTTTTCAATACTCTCTAAAGCTTCATCAATTTCTTTTATGCGGCTTTCTAAATTTCCTTCTAGAGAAAGATTATTCATATATTCCGCTACTTCGGTGGCATTATCTTCATCCTTATTTCCAAATTCTGGAAAATCTGTGTGAAAATCATCCTTAACATGAGCGTCTTCCTGGCCAAAATGACCCAATCTCTTTCTGATTTCATACTTTTCTAATTCTAAATTTCTTTTCATTTTTTGAATAAATTCTTGATCCATAAAAATAATATTAATAATTAGGGTTTACATTATATCACTATAGTCAATATATGAAAACCAGCCCCTGTGGATTATTTTTGGAGCTGATTTTCTTATTTTAGATTAGCAAAATTTTAATAAATTTCTTTACTTCTAGTCCTAGGCGATAAGAAGAAAGATAGCCCATAAACCAATAATCAATTGCCATATTTTCAGTTAAAGTATTCCATTTGTAAATTCTGACATTCGGTCCGCCTGCTGAATATCATCGTGGATTGGACAAAAATTCCCCTATTCTCACCTATCTTAAAAGTTTGGCGAGCAGACAAGTATTAGAACTTACCGCAGAGAGAGATCAAATACTTAATTAATTTTTTAAAATTATCAGCAAAAACATTAGCCGTATTGATATTGGAAACCGCAAATGACTTTGACTAGGCTGAAGAATATTGGAATCCGGCTTACAAAGAAATAAAGATTTTTCAATTGTTTTGATTAAATATTAGTATATTCAAAAAGCCCCTTTTTAAGGAGCTTTTTGATTTTTTTGTTTTTGACTATATTCAGTTGTTATTTTTTTACTGGCTAATAGTCAGATTAACCCCGCCACGGAAAGCTTGGTGATGACTCATAAAGTGATCAACTAATCCGCCGGTTGAATTTTGAACCTTAACATGAGGTCCGCCTTGACCCATGGGCACAGTCACAATATCAGCCGTGCCGTCAGCATCAATATCTGATACTGCTAATTCCAAACCACCGCGGAAAGTTGAGTTGTAAGCCATAAATTGAGACTCTAGTCCATCAGAATTAAATACTTTAACATGAGGTCCGCCATTGGAAGGAGCTGTGATAATTTCAATTTCACCATCTCCGTCAACATCACCGACTTCGGTCTTCATACCCAAACGCCAGTTTTCATTATAAGCAAAGCCGGAAGTTAAAAGTCCGCCTTCACTATTAAAGACTCTATATTGAGGGCCACCACTAGAAGCTGGAGAAGTAACAATATCTTTACTACCGTCACCATCATAATCACCTAAAGTCACATTAACTCCGCCGCGAAAGGCTGTTGGAAAGGCAAAGAAATGGTTAATAAAAGTTGAGTCTCCTTCAAACACTCTGACATGAGGCGTAGCGCCGGACTTGGTAGCCGTTACTACTTCGTCCTGGCCGTCTCCGTCAACATCACCAGCATAAACTTCCATACCTGTTCTTAAATCCTCTGGATAAGCAAACCAGGAAGCATAATGGCTTAATTCTCCTTCAGCATACTTATAAACTCTGACGTGAGGACCACCGTTACTACTCGGAGCCACGATTATTTCAGCTCCGCCATCACCGTCAACATCACCAGTAGCCAGAGAAAGGCCGCCGCGGAAAGCGGTGGTATAAGGAAAAACATTAGCTAAGTTTTCACCGTCACTATTAAAGACTCTGACATGCGGTCCGCCAGCTGAGTAAGGCACGGTGACTATTTCTTTAATACCATCACCGTCTAAATCATCAGAAACGGCTCTAACCCCGCCGCGAAAATTAGTGGCATAAGCCATAAAATTAGCTTGATTATTACCTTGGGCATCCCACATAGTAACATGCGGGCCAGCACCAGTTTTGGCTCCGGTAACTATATTTTTAGCTGCCCGGGAGCCAGTTTGGCTTGAACCAGTAGTCACGGCAAAGTCGGTAAAGTGATTGACATAAATACTAATGGTATTATTGACTGAATCCTGAATTACATTTTCCGGTAATTTCCAGGTGGATGAACTCTCGTCCCAATAGCGGCCAATTATTTTGGTTTCATCAATACCTTCAGAGACCAAATATTCATCATCATATTTAACAGTCAAAGTAATATCACTGTTAAAACTGGAGGTAACACTTTGTCCAGAAGAATCAGTTAATTCCAAACTCCAGGCAAAACCCAAAGCCGGTTTAGCTTCTGGAGTGTGATAAAGGTCGGTATTGGGGGTAGCGGTTAAAGTATAATTACCGCTGTTGGCTATAGCATTGGCCGGAATACTAATAGTTGATTGATCGGGTAAATCTATTACTGTCATCTGAGCCGCATCAAAAGTTTTACTGATAGCATCCGGCAGTTCAAAGCTGGCTTTTCTTAAAACAAAGTTTTTATTTAAGGTATCTCCAACCGTACTTAAAGTTATTGAAGTTTCTTCTGAGCGGTAAAACTTTTTGCCGTCTTTTGAATCACAACCAACATACCAGGTACCTTTAGTTAAAGGAATATTAAACTGGCCACCCATAACCGGACTGCCGGAAAAACCGCCGTCTGGATTCCAAGCATGGCAAAAGCCCATATTAACACTAGATCCATCAGTCATAGTAACTGAACCAGTAACATTACCTTCTGACTCTTTAAAGCGCAAAGTTATATTAGTATCAGTATTAGCAGTAGCTGTCACGTCTACCATATCCGGTGGCATATAACTGGACATTTCAGGGGGCAAACCAGCTGAACAAGAATATGAGCCGGCTACTACCCCTAAATTAGCCACCCCACTGCCATTAGTTTCGCCTCCGGTGTGAAGAACGTCGCCGCCTTCAAAAGGCCCTTCTACTTCCTGCTCTTTTTGTTTCATATTATCACACCAGACCCAGGCCCAAGGCACAGGATTACCTTTGGGATCATAGACCTTGGCTTTAATCTGTGCATTAGCCCGATGAACTCTAATTGTTTTAACGGTCTGACCATTAGCTGAAACAGTTACTGGAGAATGGTCTGAATCACCCTGCATAAAGCCGGATGAATGTAATTTATAGCCGATAAAGTAAGTGCCGTGTCTGACTGAAAGACGGTAACTACCGTCAGAATTTATTCTTGAATGATAACCCATACCCATACTTTCACCGTGAGCAAAGACTTCACCCTCAACTCCGGTAATTACCTCACCAGTTGAAGCATCTCTTAAAAAACCAGTTATAACCGCGTCATTATTAAGAAGCGTAATATTAGCTGTTTTATTTTGACCACTGGACAGAGTCACTTCTACTTCATCATCAACTGACATATTTACTTCCGGAGGCATATGAACGCCACAAATATAGGAATTACCGCCAATTAAAGGAATCTGAGCGCTGGATCCCTGAATACCAGTACCAAATTCATTGCCTGGTCCGGGCATTTGTCCAGCTTTGCGGCAAAAAGCCCAACCAAAGACATTTTCAACAGCTGAACCGCTTGAATCGACTAAATTTAAAGTAACACTGGCATCAGAAGCTAAAAGTGTAAAATTAATACCAGTAATTGTTTGATTGGTTGAACTAATAGTAACCCTGGATGGAGGACCACTTAATAAAAGTCCTTTATTAGAAGCATCCCAGTCATCCGGTCTAACCTCCCATTCTCCTGGATAACCCCACATAGTATAATATCCGTCAGCATCTGTAATGGCTTCACCCCAGCCTTGCTGGCCCCACATATTCATCCGTAAATTTGAAATAGGGCTACCACTACTATTAACTACGCGGCCTTTAATTTGAGCTGTTTTTTCTTTTAAATTTATATTACCTAATTTTTTAGTTTCATTTTCATCAACCTGAACTTTCTTGGCCTCTACATAATACTTTGGATCTTGCGAATGAAGAGATAATTTATAAGTACCGGCTTTAATAGGAATAGAAAAAGATCCATTTTCAGAAAGTCCGGTACCAGAGCCCCGGCCTTGTTCATTTCTTAAATCAAGATGAAACTGCATAGGATCAGATAAAGTGCTGCCGTCAAGATTAACTATTTTACCAGTAACAGTAGAGGTGGCTTTTTCTACGGTAAAGTTTTTTGTAATCGTACCAGCTCCGCTAACACTAACTGTTGGGTCCATACTATTATAAATCCAGTCTGTGGTTACTCTTTGTCCGTCTTCATGCTTCGCGTCTAAATGCAACCGCCAGTTGCCAGTTTGAGTCAAAGCTAATTTATAATAACCATTGCTATCACAATTAGCATTGGCCCAGGCTTGTCCGCTTTCAAGATTAGCGTTAACCGAACAAGTGGAAACTCTACCGCCAGAATCATAAGTAACATAACCTTCGATATATTTATCAATACCTAAACTAAAAGCATTTTCAGTTTGCATACCGCCACTAGCTGTATTAACCCGTACTGAATAATTACCAGCTACTGAGGCGTTACCAACATCATTTAGTTTTATAGATAAAGTACTACCGGCTGCTAAAGTATTATCTCCAGGAATATCAACTCGAAATTCACCACTGGTTGGGTCTATTTGACCGGAGACTCCAGAAATGGCTGTACCATCATCTTTAAACCAACTAACCGAGGTATTAGTAAAATCAATTTCTGCACCATCACTTGGCGGTCCACCATACCAATGTTGAATTCTCATCACTATAGGCGTACTTGGATTAGGTGATGATAATTCAGAACTAATATTAAATGAATAGTTATAGCTAGTAGAAACATCTAAACTAGTATCAGCTGGACTCACACTAATTGAGGCCGTAGTCGCTTTTGCCTCTAGAACAAAACCCAGTGAAGAATACGAAAACAAAAGACCAAAAATAGCGAGCGAGCAAATAATCGATCTAAATATTTTTTTCATAATTTTTCCTTTTTTAATTATAATTTTTTTATTTAAACTTATCGACCATAAGTTTTTCTTATATATTAAGGTGTTATTTTAAATAAAAAAAGACCGCAAAAAACGCGGATCTATTTACCCTCCAAAAAGATACAGCTGCTAATTTTTGTTTTTATATATAACATCGAAGAAAAGTAATCAAACTTTTCTAATAATTAAGATTTTTTTTAATCTATATACAGCTCCTATACTTATTATATACTAATTTTTCACTTTTGTCAAGAACTAGTATTTAATATTAGCCATATTTAAAATAATTTTAAACAAACTAAAGAGGGCGTACTTTTTCTCCCTGATAATAATTACTTTAGAGGGCAAGCACGCCCTTTGATAAGTCTTTATGACCAGATTTTATTCGCCTAATGGATAGGCAAAGAAAATCATGATGTCTTAAAAAGACTTTTGGTTTTCTCAGACTAGGAACTACAGAAAACAAAATTCTCAACCATCTTATGGTAATTTCTCTCTTACTTAATAAGGAAAGAAATCCCTTTTTGTTTTTATTTGAAATTTTTCAAGCGGGTGCCTAGTCACCCTTGAGAAACAGTTGAGAAAGCTCTTTATCCAAATTTAACTAATATTAGGTAAAAACTTCTCTCAACTGATATTTATAAAGGTACTGATACTCCTAGTATAGCAGAGCATTTTGTTTTTGTCAAGTTTACAAATATTTAAAAATTTGGCTTAATTTAGCCAAATTTATTAATTAGTTTTCCACAATTTAATTATTGCTTGTTTATAGTTCTTTTAACCGCTTCAAATACTTTTTTAAATTCATTTTTTTGACTTAAATTAGTGGTATCTAAATATAAGTCATAGTGTTTGGGGTTAAAAATATCTAAATCATAATATTTTTTATAGCGAAAATCATCACTACGCATCCTTTCTTGGTTAGCTTTTAAAACATCTTCTAAAGATTCCAGATTTTTAGCTTCATTTCTTTGAGCTCCACCCTTTTTTATATCTTTAAATATTCTTCTAGCCCCCTCCTCGGCTTCAACATCAAGAAAAATTTTATAAGAATGGGGAATAAAATGAAAAGCGGTTCGGCCTTCAATTATAAAGTTATCTTCCTTTTGGCCCAATTTTTTTAAATACTCATCAACTTCTTTATCAGTAGAAAAATCTTTTTCTCCCAAGCGATTATACTCAGCCAGAGTCATGCCTTTTTCTCTGGCGGCCTGCCGTCGCAGACCGCCCATATAGTAACGCTCATAATTTAATTTTTCGGCTATTTTTTTAGCCACTGTTGACTTGCCTGAACCGGGTTTGCCAGAAATAGAAATTATCATCTACTTTTTTCTAAAATCTTTTTTATCACGTTTTTTCTGGTGATAATTTTTATCTTTTGATTCAGTTAAAGCTTTAACTGATAAGCCAATACGCCCTCTTTCTTTATCAACTTCCATTACTTTAACTTTAATATGGTCTCCCACATCCACTAAATCTGAGACTTTGTTAATGTGTTTGTGAGAAAATTCTGAAATATGCACCATACCGTCTTTTTCGGGTAAAATTTCTACAATGGCTCCAATTTCTTTATTGGGATTGTTACGGTCTTTAATAATCTGAATAACATCACCTTCATAAATTTCTCCCACTTCTATTTCACGAGTTATTTGTTTAACCCATTCAAGGGCTTTTTCGGACATTTTGGCGTCACTGGAGGTTATCAAAACTAAACCATCATCCTCAATATCAATTTTGGTAATATCTCTTCCGCCGCACTCTTCAATGATTTCATTAATGGTTTCACCACCCCGACCTATTACATCTCTTATTTTTTCCGGATCGATTTTTAAGGTTTCAATACGCGGAGAATACTCAGAAAGTTCTTTTCTGGGTTCGGGTATTATCTTATTCATGGTTTCTAAAATTTTCAAACGAGCCTGTTTAGCTTTTTCCAGAGTTTCCCGGCAAATTTCTAGAGTTAAGCCGCTGATTTTTACGTCTAGTTGAATAGCGGTAATGCCGTCTCTGGTCCCGGCTACTTTAAAGTCCATACCACCCGAGTGGTCTTCAATACCTTGTATATCGGTTAATATTTTATATTCTTTTTCCTGATCATCCATAATTATACCCATAGCAATACCAGCCACAGCTTTTTTCAAAGGCACGCCAGCATCCATCAGAGCCAGAGAAGAGCCGCAAACCGAGGCCTGAGAAGAAGAGCCATTAGAGGATAAAACTTCTGAAACCACACGAATAGTGTAGGGAAAATCTTCTTTGTCCGGTAAAAGCGGCATGACAGCTTTTTCAGCTAAAGCACCGTGTCCAATTTCTCTTCTTTTTGGCCCGCGCATAGGAATAACCTCTCCCACAGAAAAGCCAGGAAAATTATAATGATGCATGTAATGTTTTTTACCCGACTCTTCCATAGTGTCAATTAATTGTTCATCTCCCGGAGAACCCAAAGTAACTATAGAAAGCACTTGAGTTTCACCGCGGTTAAAAAGACCCGAGCCGTGTGTACGCGGCAAAAGCCCCACTTGGCAGCTGACCGGCCGCACTTCATCCAGTTTTCGGCCGTCTACTCTTTCTTCTTCTTCTAACATCAAACGCTTGGCTTCTTTATCCAGCATTTCCTGTAGAATCATAGCCGCTCTTTCTCGCCTCTCCTTACTGATTTCATTATCCTCTTTCAAACTTATATTTAATTCGTCTTTAATCTTGGTAATCGCTTCTTCACGTTCAAGTTTATCTTTTATATTTAATGATTCTTTTAATTTATCTTTGGTAAAATCTTTAACTTTTTTTTCTAAATTTTCTATTTCTTCTTTTTCTTCTTTATCTATTTCTTCAGTATCACCCTTAATTTTCTCAGCTCCCACTTCACTTCTTACTTCTTCAATTAGTTTAGTAATTTTTTTCATGTGTTTCTGGCCAAATTCAATGGCTTCTAAAATTACTCCTTCGGCTGTTTCTTCTGCTTCGGCCTCCATCATAGCTACTTTCTCCCCAGTACCAGCCATGACTAAGTCAAACTCTGATTTTTCACGGGCTTCGTTAGAAGGATTAAGCACCCATTCACCATTAACACGACCGACTCTTAAACACCCGACCGGGCCCTGCCAAGGAATATTAGACATATAAACGGCACAGGAAGCAGCAATCAAAGAAATAATGTCCGGATCATTTTCATCATCAATGGATAAAACTGTAATAACCACTTGCACATCATTTCTCATTTTTTCGTCAAAAAACGGCCTTAAAGCTCGGTCTACCAGACGAGCGGTTAAGATAGCCTCATCTGAAGGCCGGCCCTCGCGTTTGATAAAGCGCGAGCCTTTAATTTTACCAGCCGCGTATAACTTCTCTTCGTAATCAACCATCAGAGGAAAGTAATCAATACCCTCGCGGATAGTTTGGCTCATGACAGCAGTAGCTAAAACCACCGTATCACCGTAGCGTACAGTACAGGAGCCATTGGCCTGATCAGCCAATTTTCCGGTTTCGATAATTAATTTTTTACCGGCAATTTCTGTAGAAAAACTTTTTACAGACATAAATTTAAAATCCTTTCGTTTTGACAACTGAACAGCAGGCTTTAGACTACGGAAAATAAAGATATAAAGGTATTTCCTGGTAGTCTACTTGTCTGCTTTTCAGCTGTTAATTATTTTTTTAGTTTTTAATTAGTATTTATCTATTATTATTTTTTAGCCGCCTTTTTTAGTTCTTCGTCCGGGGCTACTTCTTCCAGCGCTTCGGTCATTTCATCAGTAGCCTGATTAGCTTCTTCTTGCTGCTTAATAAATTTAACGTCAGCCGACTTATTAAGTGAGTTACGTAAATAACGGGTTAGAGTTTTTCTGTCCATCAGGTGAACTTTTCTTAATTTTGGCTCCAGTAGCATCCAAGATTTGGGCTCACCCCCATCAATAATTTTCTGGCGCAGAGAATAATTAAGCTGACTAACCGTGGCTTTTTTTATTTTTCTTAAATGTTCGGATGAAAGTTTTTGGTCAAATTTTTTCTGAGCCGCTTCAAAGGCCTGATTACGAGCTTTATCAAAAGCTTCAACCATCTTTTTTCTTTCAGTTTTAGTTAAAACATTTATATTTTCTTCTTCTATTACCTTTTTTCTTAATTTTCTAATTTCACTGTTGTTTTTAATTTTTTTCAGGGTTTCATTAATAACAAAATTCAATATTTCTTTATCTTTGGCTTGAGCCACTTCATTTTCCTGAAATTCTAAAGGTGGTAAATTTTCCGCTTCTTCCATCTGACTTTTTAAACCAGCCGCGAAAGAAAAACGTTCGACTCCATTTTCAGTACGCATTTCAATTTGATTTAAATTGTTTTTTTCCTCTGGTAAAGGCACTTCTTTGCCCAGCTCGGGCATTTTTTCGGCCATATTATTTTCTCCTTCTTTTTTTTATTTTTGATCTTGAGCGGTTTGATAAAAGAAATTTTCTTTTATCTTTTGACAAATCAATAAAACGATCGGCTTCTTCTTTGAGTTTAGAAGAGCAGGATTCGCCAAAAGCCATAATTTCAACAAAACAACCCTTGTTAATTTTTAAATATTTAACTAGATCAGCAAAATCACCGTCACCAGTGACTAAAACTACTGTGTCTAATTTATCAGCCAAAATAATAGTATCAATAGTCAGACCAATATCCCAGTCGCCTTTTTTCTGACCGCCAAAAAAAATCTGCAAGTCCTTAGCTTTTATTTCAAAGCCCTGTTTAGCCAAAGCCTCAAAAAAATTTTCTTCATCTAAACTTTTAGCTTTAATAACATAAGCAATAGCCCGGATTAATTTGCGCCGGCCAACGGCCTCTTTTAATATGCGCCCGAAATTAACTTTACTTTTATATAAGTGTTTGGCTGAATGGTACATGTTAGAAACATCAACAAACAAACCAACACGCTGATCAATATTTTCCATATATTTTTGTTCTATCGCTTTCGCTCGTAAAAATCATTGAAACGTTATTATAAAATACTTAATTAATCAAGAGCCTCTGCCAATCAACGATTTTTCAAAAGCAATTAGTTTATAAAATCTTAAAAACTTACTTCTTCAAACCAAGTTTCTTAATTAAACTCTCATAACTTTTAGAATCCTCTTTTTTGAGATACTTTAAAAGCCGGCGACGCAGTCCGACTTTACGGAGCAACCCCCGGCGAGAGGAAAAATCTTTTTTATGAGTACGCAAATGCTGGGTTAATTCTTTAATTTCTTCAGTTAAAATAGCAATTTGCACTTCCGATGAACCGGTGTCATCTTTATGAGTAGCAAATTTTTTAATAATCCGGTCTTTTTTAGTTTTGCTTAATGGCATAAGTCATTTTCTCCACGCGTTCCGAGTCAAAGGTCTTTGGCCATTTAATTTTCAGGCCTTAGCCAAGAACACGCACTTAATTATTAATAAAAATTAGTAAATTAAAACTAACATATTAAGCTTTTTTTGTCAATAAAAATTACTTCACTAATTTAGCTTTGCTTAAAACAAAAAAGTGTCGTAAAATATATAATATGGATAAATATATTAACCAATACATAAATTATTTAAAAGAAAAAGGAATTTATTCCGCTACTATTAATCAATATAAACAACGTTTGGAAAAATTCCTAGAAATTACCAAAGTAAAAAGACCCAAAGAAATAAACCGTCTTATTATAAGAAAGTTCCAAGGCTTTTTAGCTCATGAAAAAAATAACTATTTAACAAACACGCAAAATTACTATTTAATCACTCTGCGTAATTTCTTAAAATTTTTAGAAAAAAATAATATTAAAAGTCTTAATTATAAAGAAATAAAATTGTTCAAACACCAAACCAGCTATCAGCCGCTGTTAGAAAAAAATGAAATCAACCAAATCTTTTCAGCCGTTAAAAAAACGTCCTCTCACTTAATTATAAAATATCGCGACCTGGCTCTTTTAGAAGTTTTACTCTCAACTAATTTAAAAGTTTCAGAAATTTCTAATTTGACCAGAAATGATTTTGCTTATAAAAAAATTCATTTATCTAATCAAGCTCTTTTTGCTCTAAAAAATTATCTGGATAAAAGAAAAGATGATTCTAAATATTTATTTGTTCGTCATGACCATGCCGCCAAAAAAGACTTGCCCCCTTTAACTGCCCGCTCCATTCAAAGAATGGTCGAGCGCTACACAAAAAAGGCTAATATAAACAAAAATATTACCCCGGAATCATTTCGTCAGCATTGACAAAGAGCAAATTTTTATGTTAGATTTATTTATACTTTTGTCCCTGTAGTTTCCGTCTTCGCCTAAAGCTACGGCGGACAAGCAATCGATATTCCGCCATTACCTACGCCCCTGTAGTTCAACGGATAGACCTGCCCGCCATTGGCTCCCGCCCGCATCGACTTCGTCGATACGAAGTCGGGCTGGTCGCCAAAGGCGAAGGCAGGCGGGACAGCGGCCTTCCCCGCCCGACTCGCCTGACGTCCCTATAGTTCAATGGATAGAACGAGGGCCTTCTAAGCCCTAGATGTAGGTTCGATTCCTACTGGGGACACCAGACGAGTCAGGCGGGCGGGTAAGCAGTAGGTCGCACGTTCGAATCGTGCCTGGGGCACCAGAAAATAATAATAATTATATGAAAGAAAAATCATCCGAAAATTTTTTAAACCAATTATCAGCTGTTGAAAATACTCTGGAAAAAATTGATGAAAAAGATGAAGAGCTTTATAATTTTGTTAAAGAAAAAAGTGAAAAATTGGAGCCCAAGGCTAAGGAACTAATAAAAATCTATACTGATATTTCCCGAATAGCCCAGAGAGAATTTAATACTGAAGAAGTTATAGATAAAAAATTATTAGTTGAAAGAAGTAAAACTTTTAAAGACATTACTGCTCAGATATTTGAAAAATTAAGATCGTACTTAACTACTCTGCCAGAAGAGGAAGCAAAAAATACTGAAAATTTTTTGATTAATCTAGCCGAAGAGTCAGAAGCTATTGAAAAAGACGCTGCTAATATTAAAGTTGAAAATAAAGAAGGTATGGAAATTCTTAACGAAGCCATGGTTTCGGTTTTGTATGGTTTGAGAAACCTGGCCGAAGATTTATATGAAGCTAATCTTTATGAAAAAGATAATCCCGATCATAATAATCTGCCAGAAGAAATTCCTAAAAAAATTTCGCAAATTTATAAAAATAAAGAAAGAAAAACAAATATTTAAAAAAACAGGACGCAAAGGAATGGCCCGCTTCAAAACAGCGAAGCGAGTCGGGCGGGGTGCATCATTTTAATAAATTCTTTAAAAAATATATAAATATAGGACGCAAAGGAATGGCTATAGCACCCTTCGACTCCGCTCAGGGCAAGCAGTGGTTATTGGCTTACTTGCCAAAGAAGATTGAAAAATAATCATAATATTTTTTATAAATATATAATAATAAAGTGATTCAGAGGGGTGACCTTAGCACAACGGTTAGTGCACTGGTCTGTGGCACCAGTGATACGGGTTCGATTCCCGTAGGTCACCCCTCTGAATCTCTCAAAATTAAAAATCTTTTTCTTTAACAAACCAAAGTGGCACCAGCTTGCCCCGAACTATGACAAGGGAGCTTTATCTCTTAAGCTGATGAATGAAATGAATCATGGTGCGGGGTGACGAGGGTTCTGCGCCAAAGGCGCATCTGCCTTTGGCTGAAATTCCTTGCCCCGCTCCGCGGGGCCTCTAGCCACCCCTTTGCGTCTTTTTTAATACATTTAATGGCGAGTTTTATTGACCTTAAATATAAAAAAATAATAAAATACCTTGTTCGCCAAAGTCGCCTAGCAGAAAGACGAAGGCGGATCTAGCCACCCCTTTACCCCGGTTGAATAACGGGGCCACAACTCTTTCCTTACAAAAGAGCAGTTTTATGATATTATAATTATATGAGATACACAAAAATTATTATATTATCAGTTTGTATATTTCTTTTTTCATATAACATTGCCGAATCAAGTGTTGCTTATAGACACGAGGATTCTTGTTTGATAGTGGGCGAAGTAATAAAAGTGGAAAAATACAACTGGTGCGAGAAAACATTTGATTGGGACCCCGAGGGTTTTTGCGGAGATAACGGTTATGTTCCTCTGGGTGGTGCCGAATATTTAATGCAATTTGACACAAAGCTCATTGATAAAAAAAATTATAATAACGAACTATCAAGAGAGTTATGTAATAATTTAGAAATTGGTAAAAATTATGAATTTCATAATGAAATATGGGAACCTGAAGATGAAAACGTGCTATCAGTTGGTGACATATATACCTCAAACGTTTTTGAGAGCAATCAACTGGGCGAGATAAAGAAAGGAAATAAGTTATTATATAATTATTATTCTTATTATCTTATTAGCAATTTATACTTAACAATAGCAATCGCAGTAGTATTAATAGCCGGAATAATATTATTGATCATAATTCTTAAAAAAAAGTCAAAAAAAGATAAGATTATTCATACTGAACCCAAAGAACCCTTATCGCGCTAAGCGCGACACGTCAAATTAGTTTACTTCGTCACGGGATTAAAACCCTGTTAGAAATATTATTTTTAGCAGGGAAACAACCGCACTCTTGGGACCTCAGTCTTAACTTATTTTAACTTAATAACAAAATCGCCTTAAGAGCGGTTTTTTGGTAGACTAAAATTATGAAGATAAATAAAAAAATTCTGTATCCTATTTATTTTATCCTGTTAAATCTTATACCTTATGCCCCGGTAAAAGACTGCTGGTATGGAGTTAATGCTAATACTCTTGAACCAACCCATTGGTGTCAATGGAAATTATGCCAGCCGTCATTAATACCCTGTATGCATACTGAAGGAAGCGTTTATATATTAGGTGTAAAAAATATTTTTTTAAAAACAATTTTACAGTTTATTTTTATATTAATAATACCCTATTTATTAACCTGGTTAACTTTATTTATGATAAAAATAATAAAAAATAGTAAATATTTTCGGAATTAAGGGTAAAAAAATATGAAATTTATTAAGAATCAAAAAGGAGTCAAAAAATTAACCTTAATAATTGCTCTTAGTGCTATAATAGGAATTATAATTATTGCTGCTGGATTTTTTATTTGGCAAAAAGACAGTTCGCGAAATCAAATAAAAAATAATTCATCTAATTTAAAAAATAACCAGGAAATAAATAATAAAAATAGTAGAATTGAATTTTGTAAAAAAAATAATTGTATTGATGTAACAAAAAAAGAAGAAAATAATCAAATTACATATCTTTTTAATATTTCTTTTAATAATTATAATGTCGCTGAAGTAGAAAATCTAAAAAGATATAATGGATATCTTCAAGTTTTAACTCCTTCTTCTTTTAATTATAATGCCAATTCAGTTATAACAAATGTAGAAATAACTAAATCTTGCCCTGATTGTAAACCTATGTTACCTGTACTAATTATGGCAATGAAATTACCGAATGAGGCTAAAATATCAAGTGAGTTAATAGATTATCAAGAAAATTTAACAACCGATAATTATAATATTATACCGTGTATTAATTGTACATCTTATGGATGTGGGGAATGTAATGATTATCCAACAACAGATGAATATTATCCCAAAAATATATCTATTAAGGATAATGAAAATAATATTGATAAAAAAAATACTTTATATCAAGTATTTTTACCTTTGATGAGATATAATCCAAGTATCAAACAAAGTTATATTGTTAATAAAGCTCAAATTAAAGTTACCAGTAAACAAAATTCTAATTTAATTATTAATAATTTCAGCACTAGCAAAGATACATATAATATTGGTGAGCCTATTGTAGTTGATGTAGGACTCAAAAATTTGGGTTTAAATTCTATTAATAATATTTATCTAGATGTAAAATATATAGATGAACTAGATAATAAAATAGATATTTATAAAAGTAAAAAATTTAATATTGAGGGAGGTAATAAAAAAGAATTGTCATTGAATTTAGATAATTCGTTAGAGATAGGAAGATTTATTATTAAAGCTGATGTAAAAGATACTAATTCTCAAATCATAACTTCTAGCGATCAATGGTTTGGAGTGTATTTCTCAGATTATAAACAACATCATTGCACTACAAAATCAGATTGTGTATTATCAAGCCGTGATCCTGAAGGTTTTGCTACTTGCGTTAATAAAGACTGGAATGAAGAATGGAACAATAACCCTCAGTCACAAGATTATGTATGGGAATGTCTAACAACAGGTAAAGAAGCATGTGACTGTATTGATAACCAGTGCCAAAGAATTGATTCAGAAGGAAGTTGTAATTAAACTATTTTTAATATAAATATGAAAAAAATATTATTATTTCTATTTACCTTACTGTTACTACCAAAGATGTCTTTAGCCGGGCCAATACCACAACAATACATAATTAATAGTGATACAAAACAGTGTGCCGAATTTTTTGCTGGCGATGAATGTGTAATTTATGAAGTACCTGAAGACTGGCAAATAATAGGCGAATTGGGTGAGGTAAAATGTCCAGCCGGATATAATAAAATAAATCTTAAATTAAAAGGCAAGCCAGTTTGGCGTATGTTCTGTTTATGGCCCGGGTACAGTGGTTCTAATTATACTTTTTATTATTTCTGGTCACGAGTTATTATGGCTGCCGTTATCTTAGGTCTAATTTTAATGATATTGATTATAATTAAAAAAAGAAATAAAAAAAAATAACTTTTCTTTATATTAGTAATGGTAAAATAACATATACAAGAGACTGGGGGAAAATGTTAATTGACAGAGCTAACCTGCCTTATAATTTGTATAGTTGCCAAAAAGATTCAGACTGCACTGTAGTCTATGGTGATATCACCCAGGGTACTATCTATGATGCACATTCTATTAATGTTAAATATGCAGATTGGTATAATAATGAGATGAAAAAAATAAAAGAAAAAACAGATAAAACGTTATGCAAACCATCTTTGTCACAAGAAGCATTTTGTGAACATAATATATGTGATAATAGACCTCTAAAAAATTATTAAAGAATTAAATAAATAAAATTATAAAAACTACTTTCTTTATTTATAAATAAAAATGAACAATACAGAATACAAAAAATCAAATTTACTGGCTCAAATGGTGCCTATTCTTTTTATTATAACCTTAGGCTATTATCAATGTACAAAATGGGGGCGAATGTCTCTTTATTGGAATAGTTTATTAATAGGTTCAGTTATAGGGTTTATTTATAGCATTTATAAAGCAAAAAAGAAAAGCAAAAAAGATTTTAAAAATTTATTAAAAATTCGGAGAATTTGGCTTTCCATTATTTTATTAATTATTATCTTAATTACTCTGTACTATTACAATATTTAGTAAAATATAAAATATAAATTAAAAATCGCTACAAAGACGGTCTTTTGTTATAATAAACCTATGAAGGAAAAAAGTAACAAACAAATAGTATTACTGCTCATAGTAGCAATTCTTTTAATTGGCATTGTTATCATTGGATATATTTATTACCGACCAATTAAAGAAGAAAACAATAATACAAATATTACAGAAGAGCAAAATTTATTAACTTATAAATCCGATTTTGGTAATTTTAGCTTTAAATATCCCGAAAAAGACTGGGAAATTGATGATAATTTATTAGTACAACTAAGACTACTGCCAAAAGACAAAGAAGAAATAATTGATGAAAATAATTATTTTTCTTATATTAATATAACTATTGATCAATCCTATGAGGAAAATCAGCCCATTTGCCATTCAATTGAAGAGTGCGCCAAAAATTATACTGATAGATTTTACCAAAAAAAACCACATTTTGAAGAATATATTAAAATTGACGGACAAAGAGCCTTAAAACAAATAATAAAAGACAGCAGTAATAATAATGATATTCTAATTCATTTCATTTATAATAAAAAATTATACCGGTTATGGTTAAACGCCCGGCCAGAGAAATTTAATGATTATCAGCAAGATTTTAACACTCTAGTGAAAACGTGGTTTTTTTATAATCAAGAAAGTGAGCTTAAATGTTCTAATGATTCAGATTGTATTAATACTTGTTGTGGTTGCTTACATAAAGATTCAAAAGAATGTGATAAAGAATGTGATGCTTTAGTTACTAGGAATTGTATTTGTATTAATGGTTCTTGTGAAGAAATAAAAGAAAAAGAATATAATTGTCAAGAACAAGAACAAGAAATTTTAGATTTAATAGATAAAGAAAACTATTGTGAGGTAAAAGAGGATTGTAGAATAATTTCTAAAATTGATTGTCCTTTTGGTTGTTATTGGCTTGTTAATAAAAATTCTGAACTTCTTTTAGATGATTTAGAGCCAACAGAAATTGAGAAAAAAATACAAGAATATCATGAAATTTGTCCAATATGTGCTCCTGATTGTTTTGTTGGAATTAGTATTGAATATGTAGAATGTATAAATAATAAGTGCCAGTATATTCCGAATACTGTTTATTGAAAGTAAAAAGTCATCAAACCTTTTCTACACATCCTCTTTTGTGTTTGTTCTATTTTTATGTTGATTGAAATAGATTTTAGTTTTTAAAAATTTATGTGGGAAAGTTATTTAAATCTCTTTTTATTATTGTTTTTATGAAAAAGAGAACAATTGCAGTCGTTATTTCCGTTATTTTAGTAATTTTTATTTTAGGATATGTTTTTTTAAATAATGCAGATTTTCAAGATCTTAAATGTTCTAATGATTCAGATTGTATTAATACTTGTTGCGGTTGCTTACATAAAGATTCAAAAGAATGTGATGATGTAAAATGTTTTTTCTTACCCAAAAGAAATTGTATTTGTGCTGAAGGTCAGTGTATAGAAAAAACTTCTAATTATGTGGCTTTAGAAGATATTATAGGAGAAGAAGAAAATTATGTCGGTAAAGAAATACAAACCACCGGCAATATAGTTGAAGCTCCTGGTTTTAAAATTTATTATGTATTATTAAATAAAAAAATGATAGAAGAAAATGTCCATCCCTACACTCAAGGCTTAGATGTTCATTATCCTAATAGCGATATTGAAAAAATTGTTTCTTATGATTGTCCTGAAACTCGCCCTAGAGAATACATAAAAAGAGATTCCTCTCTTAGTCCTTTGTTTATTAAAGGAGTGATTATTGACCGAGGAAAAGACATACGCGATATGGCTAGATATTCTTTGAAAATTTTGGAAATAAAAGAACTGGATATTAAAAATTAAGTAAATTTTAGACAAAACTTAAGAAGAATAGACTTATATTAATTTAAAAATTATTGAATATAAATACCCGCCTGTTTGGGCGGGTACTTAATTTTTACAGATTTTGGATTATTTAGGCTTTATTAACCTTAACAGCGGCCGGACCTTTAGGAGTATCTGATACTTCAAAAGTGACATTGTCACCTTCTTGAAGTTGATCAAATTCTACTCCTTCAAGCTCGTTAGCGTGGAAGAAAAGATCTTTGTCCTGATCTTCCGCGGTAATAAAACCAAAATTCTTATCTGTTAATTTCTTGATAGTACCTTGCATTGTGTAGAATAATGTTGAGTTAATTAGATTGATATAGTAACTTTAAAATTCGACTTTATTTATATACTTACTATATTTTTAAACAAAAGAGTTTTATAATTTTGAAAAAAATTTACTCTTCTGTTTGATAGGAATACTATCATTATTTGTTATTTATGTCAAGTGTAAAATTATATTTTTTTTGAATATCTTCAGCTACCGAGATAAACTCACTTTAGGCATATATAAATTTGAGAATCCAAAGATTAAAAATTAAATATTAAAATTTTTCTGGAAGATTTTCTTTATTCAATCAAAACACCTGATATATTCTATTTTGCTTCTTTATTTCAAACATTCAATAAAAAAAAGAAGACAGACAACCAATTATAAATAGCCGCTGTTATTTTATTTTTAGCCCTTGAATTTATTCTGAAAAACAGATAAAATAACTTATAATTACTATTAATATTAATAAAATATATGCCTGGAAAAAGAGCCCACCCTGTTGGCCGACGCCAAAAATCTAAATCTCACAAAACAAAAAAAAGGCTGGAGATTAAAAGAAAGATGCTGGAGGCTAAGGCTAAAAAAAGAAAAAAATAATATCTTCAGAAAATATTTGGTATAAAAAATACAGTTAAAAAGGAACCAATATTTGCTCATCCTTTTTTACCAGGTTTATATTTTGAATTAAAAAAATCAAAGTTTTTCCCTATTATTTTTATAAAATTAAGAATTATTATCACCAGCCAGTAATTTCTGATTTTGAGATAAACCCTTTTATTAAAACCAAGAAAAAAATAGTGGCATCTATTTCTATTGTAATTATATCTGCAATCATAATTTTTATTACTACACTATTAGCATTTTAATCGATGGGGCGTAAAAAATGTAAGTAATAATAAAAATACCGTTAATATTTTAAATAATAAAAACGTAAATTCAAATATAAACATAAACAGTAATTTGAGTATTAATACAAACAGCTGCGTATATACTGATATGAGTGATTGGGATACTTTTAAGACGCCATCGATCTGGAAAGTGCCGCCCGCCAAATCGGCAAGGCAGGCGGGAGTAGAGGCCTCGGTACGAGAACAGAATGCATTAGTCACTCGCAGACACCATCTTCACAAAATGGGTAATTTTATTATAAAATAGAAATATGAATAAAGGTAGAAAAATTGAGTTAATTTTTATAACAATTTTCACTGCTTTAGCCATATTATCATATGTCTTATTAGAAATATCAAATAATTGGTTAATTTTTTATTTTGCAGGCATCATCATATTATTACTTATGCCTGGAATTTTATTTATTTATTTAATTCCAAATGCTTTTCCTTTTTTTACTGGCACAACACATTCTCCCATATCAAATTTATTATTGGTAATAATACCCTATTTAATTAATATTGCGCTGGTTTTTTTTATTGGATACATTGCTAGATTAAATAATGAAGGGAAAAAAAGAAAAGTAAAAATAAGTGTGGGGACATTTACAATAATAATCGCTGCAATTATATTAGGAAGTTTTTTTATTGAATCTTCTGAAAACGTTGATTCCTGTTCAACGTATACGGTAGATTGGGATAAAAATCAATGTTTAATTAGAATTGCAATAAGAAAAGATGACTTATCTATTTGTAATCTTATAACTAAAGAATCTCAATCAATAAGTAATAAAACATCTCAAAATGAATGCTACACAGGTATAGCCGGGAAAAGACATGACATAAGTGTTTGTGACAAAATTGATAGAACTTTTGAAGTATTAAGATGTTATAGTAGAGTTGCCATTTACAATAATGACCGTTCTATATGTGATTTAATCCCTGATGATTCTTATGCTACAAAAGAGTTAAAAAGACAATGTAAAAACTGGTAATTATTAAAATATATTAGCGATTAATTATATAATAAACAATTAAATAAGAACTGAGCCCACCCTGTTGGCCGACGCCAAAAATCTAAATCCCACAAAACAAAAAAAGCTGGAGATTAAAAGAAAGATGCTGGAGGCTAAGGCTAAAAAAAGAAAAAAATAGATTTTCAAATGATTAAATGGATTCTTTGGGATTATCCGAAAACAAGAAAAACAAATGTATTAAAATTATTCGAAAAATACAATAATAAAAAAATAATAATTATAAAATCAAATAAGGATTTAGAAAAATTTAAATTAATCTATAAATTATTATTAAAAACATCTCAAAAGAAAGAGATGTTTTTTAGCTAATCTAGATAGAACTATTAATTTGTTATTATCGGTAATCTTGTGTTATAATATTCAAATAATAGATAAAAAAAATGTCTTTAATAGAACTAGAAAACATCAAAAAATTATATTTTGAAAGAAAATCCAATCAATTTGCCGCTTTAAACGGGGTTTCTTTAAAAGTGGCCAAAGGCGAAATGCTGGCGGTGATGGGTGTTTCCGGTTCTGGTAAATCCACTTTGATGAATATTATCGGCTGTCTGGACAAGCCTACTTCGGGAGTTTATAAATTTGAAGAAAAGGAAATAGAAAATTTGGGCAAGGCTCAATTAGTAAAAATACGGCGTAATAAAATCGGTTTTATTTTTCAAAACTTTAATATCCTTCCCCGCATGCCAGCTGTTAGCAACGTAGAACTGCCTTTGGTTTATCGTGGCATCAGACCCCAGGAAAGAAGAGCTAAGGCTAAAAAAATGATGGAAAAAGTCGGTTTGGGCGACAAGGTTAGGCATAAGCCAAACATGCTATCCGGCGGGGAACTGCAGCGAGTGGCTATTGCCCGCGCTCTAGTTAATGATCCGGCTATTATTTTAGCTGATGAGCCCACCGGTAATTTGGACTCAAAAAGCGGCCAGCAAATAATGAATATTCTAGAAGAACTAAACCAGCAGGGCACTACCATTTTAATTGTTACTCATGATAAAGAAATTGCTAGTCAAGCTCAAAAAATAATTAAAATAAAAGACGGACAGATAGTCTAATAAATATATGTATAAATTTTTAGAAAATATTAAATTGGCTATCAAGGCTATTTGGGCCAAAAAGACCCGTTCATTTTTGACTATGCTCGGGGTCATTATTGGTGTTTTTTCCATTGTTTTGCTAATCGGCATCGGTCAGGGAGTCAAAAGCGAAGTCACCGGACAAATAGAAGACCTAGGTTCAAATCTTCTTATGGTAATGCCTGGCTCTATTGGCGGCGGGCCCTTGTCAAGCTCCGGCACTTTTTCTGAAGAAGACTTAGAAGTTATAAAAAAGGTTGAAGGTATTCAATACACGGTACCGATGGTAGTGGTGCCTTTGCCAATTTCCAGTACTCCACCAACAGTGCCGGCCAATCAATACTCAGCTAACACCGGTTCTGAACAAAACTTAATTGAACAATCCAGAGATCGGGTTATTGCTGTTGGTACTACCGCTGATTTGGAAAAGGCCTTTGAAAATTCAGAGATGGCCACCGGCGAACACGCTGGCCGAATGTTTAACCAGCAAGAATATGATGACTCCTCATCAGTGGCTACTCTCCAATCAGGAGCCACCGAAAATCTTTTCCCAGACAAATCAGTCCAAGATATTATTGGCCAAACTATTTACATTGGCAAAGAGAGCTTTGAAATAATCGGCGCTCAAGAGTCAGTTGAATCAGAAGATCTTTTTGGAAACTCTAACATGACTAATATGATTTTTATACCGATGACCGCCGTGGAAAAAATTAGCGCTTCCATTAATATTACCCAGATAGTAGTGATCGTAAAAAACGTGGACAATGTTGACACGATCAAAGAAGATATCCGCCAGTCCTTACTGCAAGCTCATGAAGGAGTGGAAGATTTTTCGATTACCACTCAGGAAGAAATTTTGGATATGTTTGACCAGGTCTTGGGAGTGATTACTGCCATGCTGGGGGGTATTGCCGCTATTTCGCTTTTGGTTGGCGGTATTGGCGTCATGAATATTATGTTGGTTTCAGTGACCGAAAGAACCCGGGAAATAGGACTACGTAAAGCGATTGGTGCTTCCGGCAGTGATATTCTAGTCCAATTCTTGGTCGAAGCCATGTTTCTAACTTTTTTGGGCGGTACTATTGGAGTCGGTCTGGCTTTCTTGGGCGCTGGCATTATGGAGGTCCAATTCGGTCTATCCCCAGAGATTAATTTACAATCAGTCCTTTTGGCCTATGCTTTTACTGCTTTGGTCGGTATTTTCTTTGGCGTGGCTCCGGCTATTCGCGCTTCCCGGCTCGATCCGATTGACGCTTTGAGATACGAATAAATATTTAATAAATAAAAAAGCAACCTAATTAATAATTAAGTTATTTTTTATTATATTATTATTTTTTATCAAAAATAATCTCGGTACTGAATAAGATTTATACTATTATTTACCATTTTAAATTTATTTCTGCTATACTAAATATATGAATAATAAAAGTATTAAAATAATTCGTTGGCTAGCCCGTACTCTTGGCTTAATTATAGTTCTTTTCTGGTTGATAATATCTCTAGGCTATGCTTTCTCTGATTTTGAAAGTTTCACCGGCGAATCATTAATTATTAACTTATTAGTAATTATCACCACTATTGGTTTTATGGTTGCTTGGCGAAAAGAAAAGCTTGGTAGTATTATTCTTATTAGTGGTGGTATAATTCATTCTATTTTTGCTTATTTTATGGCCGGACATAATCATCTTTTTGCGGTTTTAATTTCTGGATTTCCTTTTGTTATAATTGGTATTCTTTTTTATGCGATCAGTTGTCAAAAAAAATATAAATAGCAAGGAATTATATAGTCAATATCTAATGATGATATATCCCCGTCTTTTATTTACTATTTATTTTTATTTTTAAAAAACCATAATTAGTTTTTAGTTTTTCCGGCTCAATAAATTTTAACTTTAGGAGTTAATTTAATATTAGAATATGGTTTAGAAAAACGCTATTAAGATAGTTTTTTCATGATTTAGGGAAACACCAATAATAATAGACTTTTTTTTGAAATACCAAACAACTGACAAATATCTTTAAATCATGCTTTTCTGCCCATAAATACTCCTTAAATCTTAATTCTTTGAAATATTTAACTAACATAGGAGACCTTTCTACTTTCTATTTAATAGTTAACACCTATTACCCTTGATTATACCAAATGTTAGCGACAGGTATTAACTAGGCTACATCTTTTTTAATATTTTAAAATATGTTATTATATAAAAGGTAAAGAATAATAAATAATATTAAATATATGACTAGCAAGAAAAAATATTCCAGCCTAATAATCAGCGCTTTTTTGCTTATTTTCTGCCTTTTAATACTCCCTGGTTGCACTAATACTACTTCTACAAAAACATCTGAAGATAATGAGTTGGCCAGCAGTCAAAAAGCTGTTAAAGAAATTCTGGAAAAAGCTAAAGAAGAATGGTCTAAAGACGCCGAAATTCATCAGCTTACTAGTGATGTTAATTCTATCTATGTCAATAATCAGAGAATTTTTAATGGTTATAAAGAGGGTAAATTTATAAGTTGGATAGCTCGTCTTTATTCACCTTCAAAAAATCAAGTAGTTATGTCTGACTGGACTTCTGGAAAAATATCGCTGGGAGAATCTTATGGAGAAGGAGATTCTCTTTCGACAAAACTTGAAAGTCAGATTATAAATTTAAACGCCTTAAAGGAAAAAAATTCTTCTACTGAAATATACCAAAAAGCTTTAGAAAAAGGTTTAAATACAAAAAAATATTATTACACTATGAAAATAACTGGGGCCCAAGCCAACCAGATAAATGAAAATACTTCTCCTTACACTTGGTATGTCTATGAAAAAGATCCCAATAATTTTGATGATAAAATGCAAAGTGTAACCGTTAATACTTATACCATCACCCCATAAAACATTTTTGATAAATGAAAAACAAAAATAAAAAAATTATATATTTTTTAGTTTTCTTCCTAGCCCTTTCAGCTGCTTTTCCCGCTTATATTAGATCCTCTTTTTTGGAAGAATTTGCTAAAGCCGAAAATGTCGGCTTTTTCTTTATGGCCGGCGCCGGTCTAACTTTGCTTTTGATGAATTTAGTGCCGTTAATAATAAAACGTTTCACTAATTTTGTTTTTTCTCTAGTTATTCTAATAATAGAAATTGGTTCAATATTTATACTTATCAACACTCAATCTAAAATCGTAGCTTTTATTTCCTTTACTGTTATTTATGCCTGTGTCTGTCTTTTAACCACCAGCTTAGACATATTTCTTGAACGTTTTACTTCTAATAGAAATACAGGTCGGGTACGCAGTATTTATTTTACTATACTTGATTCAGCCTGGGTTATTTCGCCAATAATTGTCGGTTATATTATGGGCTCTGATAATTACCGTTTAATTTATAAAATCACTATTTTCTTTCTGATGGCTATGTTTATTATCATTTTTTCTCAAAAAAAAGTTCTCTTCACCAGAAAGGTACATTACGATCACCATCATTCATTAAAAACTCTAAAGACAATTTTAAAAAACAGCCGGCTTAAAGACATATTTTTTATTTCTTTTGTATTAGAAATTTTCTTTTCTGTGGTCACTATTTATATGCCCCTATATCTTTCACAAAATCTGGGCTATAGCTGGACTGTTATTGGCGCCATCTTTACTTTTATGCTTTTACCCTTTGTTATATTTCAGATACCAGCCGGTATTTTTGCCGATCGCCGGCAAGGAGAAAGAAAAATGATTTTTTTCGGATTTTTAATTCTTTCTGTTTCAACTTTACTTTTCTTTTTTACCGGTCAGGCTAATCCTATAATATGGGCTTTAATACTTTTTCTAAGCCGCAGCGGAGCGGCTTTGGTCCAGTCAATGAGAGAGTCTTACTTTTTCAAATGTGTAGATGTCGAAGACATTGATTATATAAATTTTTTCCGCAATCTGAAGCCTTTGGGATTTCTTTTTGGTTCTCTTATTGGTATTATTGTATTAAATCTTCTAATAATTGAATACATTTTTATTATTCTTTCTATAATTCTTTTCTTAAGCCTGATAGTTGTTTGGCAGCTTAAAGCCCCTCGAGATCAGTATCTCCATAAAAAAATGCCTCCTCTTCAAAAACCTTAATAATTTTAATACAAAAAAACTCCCTTAAATTACTAAAGGAGTTTTTTACTTTTGGACTTATATTTGACGTTTAAAAAATCACTTTCTTAAAACTGTCCGCGTCCGCCGCCTCTATTTTGGCGACGTTTCTGATGGCATTGCCGACAATAAATCGGGCGTTGACCATCCGGCTCAAAAGGAAGCTCGGTAATCTCGGTTCCGCATTCTGAGCAGGTCCATTTGCCCTGGTGCATTTGTCTTTGCCCAAAGCCTTGTTGATCGTTCATAATTTGATGAACTTTCTTATGTACCCCGCTAAAGTTAAATTTTTTTCAAATCAATTATTGGGATACTTACTAATTAATAGCCCCAGTCTAGCTTATTAATTTATTTTTGTCAAGGGTGAAATTAATTTTATCATTCTACCATAATTTCCTTGTCATCAGAATTCTTTGGAGTCGGCGAAATAGTAACCTCAGCATAACCAGATCCACTAATAGCAACCCAGTTGGTTAAGTTTACACGAACTTCATAATCTCCAGATGAAATATTGTCAGGACTAATTAAAGTCATTGATATTTCTTTTGTTTCTCCCGGTTCAACTCTCAAAGCCGGTGGATCATATAAAGTGTCTAAATCATAATTAGCTTCCCAACCAGCCGGCTCTTGCAAATAAAAAGTATATATTTCTGAACGGGGGCAAATTTCTGGATTATTTGGATTGGTTACACTAATACTGTAACTGAAACTATCTCCAGCGTAACCCGATTTCGTTAAAGGGGAAATGCTTACTTCCGGTGGATTATGTATACAGGTATCACAAATGATCCGATTGGTTAGTAGGGCGTCAGTATAAGCATAGAGGCTTCCATTATTATCATAGAAATATTCTTTTGTACCATTTTCCGTGATTTCTGTTTCTGGTATGCATAGCGTTTTTGTATATTCTTTATTATTTTCAAGGGCTTTAATTTGAACTAATCTCTCAGGAAAAGTTTGAGCTAATAAAGAAGAAAGTTTTAACATAAGCGGAGAACTACCTCCGGATACTGTTTCTAAATCTTCAAAATCGGGATCTTGGAAACTGGGATCTTGGTGTGACCATAAATAATTTAATACCGTATTTTCTCTGATAAACTTAATTTTAGTCGGCGTAGAAACAATTTCATCCAATCTGGCCTCATTAATTCCTTCAGGTTTAAAAACATTAGCCAGTAATTCATGACAAGGCTTGGTAGTAGCCATGTTAGTTAAAAGTACGTCTGTGTAAGGCGTGCCGTTTTGGTCGTAGTAGTACTTAATGGTCTCTCCGTTAGAGGTAGTGGTTTCCGGAAAGCAAAGAGTGTTAGTGTATTCAGTCTCATCGTAATTAGCGTTCTTTAAAGTAATAGTTCTGGCTGGAAAAGTAACGTCTTCACTCAAGTTAGCGGTTTCCATCGCCAGTAAGAGAGGTGATTTACTTTCTGGATTTAGAGAATCATCAAAATTACGAGAATATTGATTATTGTTAATGTAAAGTACTCCTAATTCAGTGTTATCTCTTTTAAATTTAATATTACTATATTCATCTATAGTATCACTAAGAGAAGCCTCACTAATATAGTAAGGGGTTAAACTATCTTTTAATAATTCATGACAAGGCTTAGTGGTAGCCATGTTAGTTAAAAGTACGTCTGTGTAAGGCGTGCCGTTTTGGTCGTAGTAGTACTTAATGGTCTCTCCGTTAGAGGTAGTGGTTTCCGGAAAGCAAAGAGTGTTAGTGTATTCAGTCTCATCGTAATTAGCGTTCTTTAAAGTAATAGTTCTGGCTGGAAAAGTAACGTCTTCACTCAAGTTAGCGGTTTCCATCGCCAGTAAGAGAGGTGATTTACTTTCTGGATTTAGAGAATCATCAAAATTACGAGAATATTGATTATTGTTAATGTAAAGTACTCCTAATTCAGTGTTATCTCTTTTAAATTTAATATTACTATATTCATCTATAGTATCACTAAGAGAAGCCTCACTAATATAGTAAGGGGTTAAACTATCTTTTAATAATTCATGACAAGGCTTGGTAGTAGCCATGTTAGTTAAAAGTACGTCTGTGTAAGGCGTGCCGTTTTGGTCGTAGTAGTAAGGAGTACCTTTGCCTAAATATTTCTGATCATTCTCATTCCATTCGCCGGTAATAGTCTGTTCTGGAAGACAAAGTGTCTGTGTTCCTAAATTAGAATCAACTGTATAAATTCGGGCTGGTACGGTAATTTCTTCTGGCGCTCCATAGTAACCAGGACCTAAGGTAAAAGGGGCTTTACCACCATCCACAAAATCTATTTCATCATCAGGTGTCATTTTAACAAAAGTATTATCAGCCATGGCAAACATACTTTGATCGTAGCGGATAAAATAAATAGCAAAACTATCAGCAATGCTTTCTGGGTAGGGTTCATTAAAATTTATTTCACTAATTGTGGTTGGATCATAAGCTATAGAATTTACCTGGCAAGTGCTATTCATGGCTTTATTTTTCAGATTACTGTCTAGATAAGGAGTACCGTCCACATCAAAATAATAACTGACTACGGATCCTTGATTAATAGTATTACTGGGTAAACAAAGGGTTTTATTACCAATATCAGTGACTAAACTAAAAGTAATAGCGGGAATTTCAGCCGAGTCAATTTCGCTCTGGGTAATCTTAACTTGCAAAGGTGATTTGCTATTTGAGTCAATAGTATCTCCTGGTTCAAATGAACCATTAGTAATATCTTCTATGGAAAAAGTAGTTTGTGCTGATGCTTCTTTGATAAAAAAAGAATTAAGAGAATCTTTGTCACCAATTTTAAAATTTTTGTTTTCTTGAAAAGCCGAGTCATTAGAATAATTATAAGTTGCCATAACCACACTATCACGCAAAAACTGATACTGGGCGTAGCGTGAATCCTTAATTTCATTGGTGCTGGGTACTCCGTCAGTCAATTGAAGTGGTTTAAAGGCCTGGGCGCCAATCACTTTCTTTTCTTTAAAAACTGGCAAACCCATAACAATACCCATAGCGGCGGATAAAGCTCCAATCATCATGATACCAACAGCGATTTTGTGGGAAACAGGAGTTGATGTTTTTACTTCTGTTTCCGTATTAAATTTTGGCATAAATTTATTTTTAGTTTAGTTAATAAAAAAACCGCAGTTTAAAAAAGCGGCTATTTAAGTTAATAGAAGATATTATTATTAATCATTAATATTGACTTAAAAATATTTTTTTTATTTAATTGTCTTTTTGTTTTTGTTTTGCTAGTCTAATAATAGCATAAATTAGCTAAAAAGTCAAATAAAATAGGTAATGTGCCCAGACATATGGCGGTTTTCTAGATAACTAGATAAAAAGAGGAATGGTATTATAATGATTTATTACCCTACTCTCTAAATAATAAAATATCTAATTAATCCTTGGTTAAATTTAATAATTAAAACCATCAAAAGTGCTTACTTAAAACATTTTTATGTTATTTAAATTTATTCACCTTATTTGAGCCAGTCTGACAAATCTTTTCCTATTAAGTTTTGTAGTTTTAAAATATCTTCTTTAAAATAGGGCCGAAGTGTTTTTCTTTCTTCCTCAGTTAACTTAGGCTTTTCTTTCATAAACATTTTTTTAATTCTTTCTCTTAAACTTTCAGGTACTATTTTTAGTAAATTAGCCGATTGCGCCAGATTTATCACTTGATTATAAAGAAAGAGAAATTTTGGTTTTTGAGACTTCATATGAGCCTTCTTTGTCATAAAATTAAATTTTTCAATATCTAGAAAATCACAAACTTGACTTAGAACTAAATTAGTTTTTTTTATAAAATCATTAAATAAAATTATTTTTACATTGTTTTGAGGAAATAGATCTAAGTATCTTTTTACTGGTTTATAATATAAACCGGATTCAATAAACAAATGACTTCTACCCCAGCCTTTATCATTCTGGTTATAATCTTTTTTTACTTCTTCTAAAAAATAGTCTGTTTTTAAAAGTCCATTTTCCAATTGCATCATAAAATTTGAGTAAGCTCTTTCTACTGGGTCTCTTAACATTATCATTATTTTGGCTTTAGGGTTGTATTGATATATCTCTTTGGCCGCTAACTGACTGTATAAATAGCCGGGGCATGATTCTCCTAATATTTTTTCGTTTTTAGCTTCTCTGAATATTTGATAGTAATCTTCTATATTTTTTATGAAAATCTGTTGAACTTGAGGAAGCAGAGAATTTGAAAAATATTTTTTCTTATTTACTTTTTTATTTTTTTTAATTTTTCCCTTGAAATTTTCTATTCTTAAATCTTTACTAAAAAAGTAGGTTTCTTTGACCGGACTCATAAATATTTTAGGATGCTGCTGCAGATAATTGTGCATAGATGAAGTACCGGATTTGGCTACTCCGACAATAAAAAAGTTTATTTTTTTTCTAGACTTCATATTTTTAAACAGATTTAATTAATTTTGTAGCCATTTAAATAATCTCGTCAATTAACCTTTTTATTTTTTTAAGACAAAATTAAAAGATAAAATTATGGTATTTTCTTTTTTTAAATTATTATAAATTTTAATTTGCGGCTTTTGATTTTTGATAAAGTCTCATTAGCTTTAGCAACACTCCCGCCCTTATGAGTAAATATACCTGAAAGATATTTTTTAGCTCTTGATTTATCAATTTTTTGGCTCATAAATTTAGTTCTATTAAATTGTTTATCATTTATATTATATCATTCTTTTTACTTAAGCTTAATCAGTCTTGATAATAGGCCCGTATATATAGCGATTTTTAGATAAAGAAAAAGGTGGTATTACAACCATTTATAACGCTGCTCTCTAAATAATAAATGCGCAGTCAATACCTAGTTAAATTTAATGATTAAAACCGTCAAAAGTATATGACTAAAACAAAACCCGCCTTTAATAGTTTTAAAGGCGGGTGAAATAATAATTAGAAAAGAATATCAATTTGGGTGCCGAGTCGTCCATGGTTGGGATGATAATAAAATCTAAAGAGATCCTCGGAAAGAAAAATTTCCTGTTTATGGACTAAAACTATTCTAACAATACCATTAGGTAATTTAATTTTTTTAAATTCATATTCTCCAGGTTCTAATATATAAGGTCCTAATTCATCACCTTCCCGCTTAACCAAAGTTATTTTTTCTTTTACTTTGACCCTAAAAACTTCTCCTACTTTTCTAATCATAACTCTCTCCTTTTTTAAATGTGCTTTCCTAATAAGTTAACAAATACTTAAACTTTAGTCAATAATTACTAGAAATAAAAAAGGCAAGATTATTTATCTCGCCTTTGATTTAAAAGAGTTATTTTTTTTCAATCAGTTTCTTTAGCCAAATTCATAATTCTTTTTATCTTATCTAAAATCTCATTAAGTTTAACCAGCTCTGAAGAAAGTTTATCGGTTTTATTTTCTTTAAATAAATATTTTAAAAGATCTGAAATTTCAGGTCTTAATCTCACTATTAGTCCATTTAATCTCTGGCCTTGCTTGGTCTATTCTTGAAGAATTTCCGCCGGACATTTTTTTATATTAATACTTTCATCAGTTTTTTTTGTCTGAAGAACGGCCGGACATTTTAACCTCCTTATTTTACCAACTAAAATAATTAACTCTTTGTCTCTATTTATATTAATGTGCTTTTTTATAAATTATTAATTAAAAAAATCTGTGTCAAGCCAACTTGATTATTTTTCCGACCCATGTTACTATCTAATGCTTATCATAAAAAATCGTACTTTAAAAAAGTGAGGTTAATAAATGAATGAAATGAAAGAATACTTATGGAAAAACTTTCTTTTTTTATGCCAAGAAACTAGGTGTGCTTGTCCTGTCAAAAGCGCTTTTGAAGATATTATCACCCGTTACTCTGAGCCGCACCGCCGGCATCACGGAGTTGAACATCTCTATTACAGTCTTTTGGCTTTACATCCAGTTTGGCGTGACTTGAAAAATCCTTTGGCAGTAATGGCGGCCATCTGGTTCCATGATGTTATTTGGCAGCCGCTAAATCCTGAAAACGAAGACCAGAGTATCATTTATGCTTGGCGTTTTTTAGAAGGCGGCGATGTGGATATGACATTTGTTCGCGAAGTTATGCGCCTCATCCGCTTTACCAAGCATAACCAAATTCCGGAAGAAAGTGACATCGACGCTCGAACCATCATGGATATTGATCTACTCTGTTTAGGCAGCAGCTGGGAAGATTTCCAAAAATACAGTCAGAATGTTTGGAATGAATTGGCTAAAAAAGTTTCTGACAAAGAGTTAAGGGAAGGGCGGAAAAAATTTTTCCGCTTGATGCTTCGGCGCCAAGATATTTATCTGACTGATTTTTTTCGGAAAAGATACAAAAACCGGGCCAGAAGTAATTTAAAAAGAGCATTAGTTATTCTTTAAACCTTACCCTCTGCCATTTGGTAGAGGGTTTTTTATTTTTTGAATATATTGCTATAATAAAAAAATATGAAAAAATCAATTAAAATATTAGCTGCTTTGGCCATTATCTCGGCCGCTTTTTTATGGGCTTTAGATGGGGTTTACTTTACTCCCTGGATTTTGAATTTAGGATTATACGATGTGCCAATTTTTGTTTTTATGCTGCACTTAACTGGTGCCATTATTTTATCCTATTTTTTAATTACTAGAAAAAAGGAATTAAAAAATTTAAATAAAAAAGATTGGCTCTCTTTTATACTAGTGGGAATTTTTGGCGGCGCTTTGGGTACTATGGCTATTATCGGAGCTATTTCCCAAGTTCATGCTAATCATTTGAATATATCAGTGGTATTAATTTTGCAAAAACTTCAGCCAATCTTTGCCATACTTTTAGCTTATGCTTGGCTGCGTGAACGTCCCCGGAAATCATTTTACGCCTGGGCCTTAGTGGCTTTGGTTGGCAGCTACCTGCTTACTTTTGGCTTTACTAAAGCTAATTTTTCAGCCACGGGTATGCTTATTCCGGCTTTACTGGCGGCTTTAGCCGCTTTTTCTTTTGGCTCGTCCACAGTTTTTTCCAAAAGAGCCATAAAAAAAATCTCGCACGGCTTGGGCACGGCTTTACGCTTTTTTATCACTACCGGCATCATGTTTTTAATAATAATTATTATCTCTTTGTTAAATTCAGGCGGGGTTAATACTGGCTACGCTGGTTTTGCTGGCTTTAATGTCATCACCTGGTCAATGATCGGAGTTTTCTTTCTAATTGCTGTCACTGTCGGGGCCGGGGCTATTTTTATTTATTACTGGGGCCTGAAAAAAGTGATGGCCTCGCGGGCCACTATTTATGAATTATTTTATCCTTTATCTTCCATCTTATTAGAATACTTTTTTCATGATAATCTACTTAAACCCGGCCAATGGCTGGGAGCCGGTGTTATTTTAACAGCTATTATTGCTATTACCAGGAATAGAAAATAAAATAAAAAAGTTCTTTAAAAAAGGAGGGTTAAAAATGTCAAAACCCAAAATTCTTGTATTTGCCTCGGGTGATAAAGTAGGCGGCGGTTCTGGTTTCCAAGAACTGGTGGAAAACTCCCGCACCGGCGTTTTGGATGCGGAAATAATCGGCGTAATTTCCAACCACAAAGATGGTGGTGTTAAGAAAAGAGCTATAAGGCTCGGCATTTCTTTTCATCATATGACTGAATTTGGCGAACAAAATTACCGCTTAGCCGCCCAAAATCTTGGTGCGGAATGGATTTGCCTTTCTGGCTGGTTAAAATTTATCCGTGGTCTTAATCCAGCTAAAACTATCAACATTCACCCTGGATTATTGCCCCTATTTGGTGGCCGGGGAATGTATGGACATCATGTTCACGAAGCGGTTATTAAAGCTTTTAAGAAAGGTGAAATCAATGAAACTGCTGTGACCATGCATTTTGTCGATAATCAATATGACCACGGACCGATTTTTTTCCACTATCCGGTTCTCATCCGCCAAGATGACACCGCTGACTCACTCGGTGAAAGAGTCAATAAGATCGAGCATGGCTGGCAATCATATATTACTAATTTAGTAGTTCACGGCTCCATCCGTTTAGAAGGCGGTCGGGTCATAGTGCCGACAAACTATCCCTGGCGGCCCTAATCATAAAACCCCTGAAATTTTCAGGGGTTTATTTTTTTTCATCAAAATCTAACTAGATTTACTTTTTCTTTTTGCTTTTCTTTTCCAATTTTTTATCGGATAATAAATCCTTATTTTTCTTTTTGACAAAAAGAGCGGCTACGGTTGTGCCAATAGCCGTGATTAAAGCAAAGAGAAAAAACTTCTTGGCTTTGCCTTTTTTATTTTTTGGCTTTTTTTCTTCTTCTTTAGACATGTTATTTATCCTTGTTTAATTTCTTATTTAATTTATATTCATTTTTAGCTTTTTTCTGGGCTAGTTTAGCTTTTTTTTGGCTATGGCTATTTTTTGGGTCTATATTTTCTCTTTTTTCTTTTTATCAACAGTTAAATTTTTATTTTGGCGAGTCCGATCAATAACCATCATAGCCAGATAACGGCCAAAGTAACCGATTAACCCGGCTAGGAATACGGTCAAAGTCCAGATAATTATAGTCTTAGCGGTTTCAATATTCATGGGTTTGTTTTATTATTATAGTATAAATTTGAAATATTTCCAAGGTTATATTTGTATTAATATAGACACCCCTTCAATTATGGATAAAAAGTCCGACCAAGAAATAATCCGGCAAATCACTGAAGAAAATAAGGATCTTTTTGCCGAGATAGTAGAAAGATATCAAAAACCTCTTTTTAGATATATTTATCGTCTGGGACATTTTTCCAAAGATGAATGTGAGGATATTCTTCAGGAAACTTTTATTAAGGTTTATAAAAACCTGCGTGCCTTTGATTTAGAAAAAAAGTTTTCCTCCTGGATTTACCGTATTACTCATAACGAAGTTATAAATTATATTAAAAAAAGAAAAAAAGAAGTTTCTTTGGAAAAAAATAATTTTGATGAAGTTTTGCCGGATAATACTGATCTTTTCCAAGAATTAAATATAAAGCAGCAATTTGAAAAAGTAAAAAAAGAAATATATAATCTGGACGTAAAATACCGGGAAGTTTTGATTTTGCGCTATTTTCAGCAGAAAAGCTATGAAGAAATTTCCGACATCTTGCGGAAACCAATAAATACTGTCGGCACTTTGATTTCCCGGGCCAAAAATAATCTTAAGGAAAATTTATCAAAATATGAAAAACTCTAATTTAGCCCAAAAAATAAATAAAACTATTAAAGAGAAGAAGATAAAAATGCGCTCTCGATTTTCAGTCATGGCCGAAAAACTGGGCCTGGAAAGCGCCGCTGTTTTACTCATTTTAATTAGTATTTTGATTATTGGCCTGATCGGTTATGTTTTAATTGAGTCTGGGGCTTTAGAATTTACTGATTTTGGCTGGTCTGGTTTCGGTATAGTATTTTTAAAATTTCCCTATGAACTTTTAATTATAGCTATCGTTTTGATTATTATTACCGGTTATATTCTTAAAAGTTTTGATTTTTCCTACAAAAATAATTTTTCTTTAATTATTGTTTTGATTGTTTTCGGAGTTATTCTTTTTGGTTTAACTACGGCTGCTTTTAATATTCCGAGAAAAATTCATAACCTGGCTCAGGAAAAAAATATTCCTTTTGCTTCTTCTTTCTTTAAACAGAAAATAGGCTATAACCTAAAAAAGGGTCCGGCTCAAATCGGTGAAATTATTAACTTAGAAAATAATTTAATAACTATAACCACTCCTCTAGAAGAAGAAATTGAAGTGATTTATGACCAAGAAACCCTCATGCCTCAGGATATAGAATTAGAAATTGGCCAAAAAATTGCCGTGCTCGGTCAACTTGAAAACGGATTACTTAAAGCTCAGGGTATTAAAATATTTTCCGGCCAGTACTGGCACCACTCTAATGAAAATAGGCTTCGACCCCGCCGTCAAGGACCTTTTCGGCTAATGAAATAAAATTCTTTTAACTTTGTATTAATAGTACAAGGTCGAAAAATAAGAACATTAATAATTAAACTATAATAAAAGATATATGAAAAAAACATTATTTATTAGTATTCTGGCCGTTATTAGCACGGTTTTAATCAGCGGTTTTATCATGAATGCTGCCGCTGAAGAGAGTAATGGATTTATGGGATTATTTGGGGGTGACCGGGATAAAATGATTGAGAATAAAGCCGAAGTGATGGGTTTATCATCTGAAGAACTTCAAGCTAAATTTGATCAAGGTTTAAATTTCCATGAAATAGTAGAGGAAAGCGGCCTTTCTTCGGAAGAAATGCACGAAAAAATGGAAGCGCATAAAAACGCAGAAATTGATAACTTAGTAACCGAAGGTAAAATATCAGAAGAATATGCTCAGGAGATAAAGCAAAACATGAAAGAAAGACATCAGAATAGAATAGAAAATGGTGGTTTTGGTCAAGGTATGAAAAGAGGCCGTGGTATGATGAAACAGGAATGTCATGACCAGGTTAATACAGACTCTTAAAAATATCTAAGCATTAAGTAAAATACCCTGATTTCAAAGTCAGGGTATTTTATTATCTGAATAAATCAATGACAAAACCAAAAAAAATCCCCCGAGTGCATGGCTCGAGGGTAAGTGTTAAAAACTAAGATGTCTTAGCATTACATCTGCCTGAAAAGGGGAGTCAGGCGAAATGCATGGCCTCGCCGAAATCGTTTGCAATCGTGTGAATAGAAATGGTGTCGAGCTGAAAGTTCGGCTTTTTAATCACAGAAGAAACATCTTCAACCATTATATTCGAGACGTTGACGAAAATCTTGGCACTAGTCTCTTTTCTGGTCTCCCGGGTTACTCTAGTATTCATTTTCACATTAATCATACATTTTTCAGCTACTGCCGGCCATGTCTTCTTATATGCCGTGTTCGCTACTTCCTCAATAATCGTACTCTTGATAACTTCAGACCATTTTACCGCAGTCTCGGTTATCCTGTACTCAACCTTTTCCATCTCGGAGTCGGAATAAGTACCGAGCCTCTCTGCTTCTCCGACGCTGGCCATTACGACTAGCGGGAAAGCCATTACGATGGCAAAAATCATGACAAGGAATTTTTTCATTCCTTACCTCCTTTTTTAATAAACAGGGGGTTAAAGCTGCTTGACGCTTCGTTGTCAAATCTAATTCCCTAATCTGGAATAATTAAAAGCCTTTAATAAACTCCTTTCAGGCTATTCCAGAAGGTGAAAAAAGAACAAAATTTATGATACCAATATTATAACTATATTTTATTAATTAATCAAACATTGCAAAAATAATAAATTTATATTAGAATAAATCCGGTGCCTTGGATTCCTTCCTACTTCACCGTTGGAAAAGCCTCTAAGGCCGCTAAATTCGTACCCGGCCTTGTCCGGATTGTCACTAAGATAATGTCAAACACGGTTTAAGGAGTGTTGATATTATGAGGGTATTTTGGAATGAGGTAAGTTTCTATTAGACTAACGTACGGCTAGTTTTAATCCAGCAATATCATTAAAGCTGGAAAATAGAAGGCTATATACCTCTGGCCACTCAAATTTGAGTGCCCTCTTTTTTGATTAACAAAAATCCCAGCCGTTGAGCCGGGATTAATCAATTATATTTATACGCTTTAATTAATTATTTTTATTTTTTTCGTCTTTTTCCCATTTCTTATGTACTTGATCTAGCTTTTTATTGGCTTTTTGGACGGCTTGGAAAAGGCCTTGTTTTACTTTTTTATCAAAGTCTTTTTCCTGGGATTTTTTATAAATCCGGTCAATACCTTGAACTAATTTATTCAAACCCTCTCCGACTTGTGCCTCCAGTTTTTTTCTCTGCTGCGAATGCCAGGCCGATTTAATGTTTATTTCCAGGTTCTGCCCCAATTTTTTAAATTCTGAAGATAAATTAGAGTGATGAGTTTTTTTTGATGCTTTTTTTCTTTGAGCCATATTTTTTTAAAAATTAATTATTAGCCAATAAATATAATAACATTTATTAATATTATAATAAAGAGGTTATTTATCCCCAAAAAAGTAATTTACATAATTAATTTAATAGTCTATTATTAAAGTTAGTTATAACTAACATTTTTTATGAAAAGACAAAAACAAAGCCAGGAAGATTATTTACGCACCCTTTATATTCTCTGGGAAAAAGATAAAAATATTCATTCTAAAAAAATAGCTGATTATTTAAATATATCCAAGCCTTCAGTTTCAGCTATGTTAAATAAGCTACAGCAAAAAAAATATATTAATAAAAAGCCTTACGGCACCGTAAATTTAACTAAAAAAGGTTTAGTCAAAGCTAAAGAAATCACTCGTCGTCATCGTTTAATCGAAGTTTTCTTAAAAAAATCTTTGGGTCTGAAAAATGAAAATATTCACCAAGAAGCACATCATTTGGAGCATGCTTTTTCTGATTTATCGATTAAAAAATTAGAAAAAATTTTAAAAAATCCAAAAAAATGCCCGCACGGCAAAAAAATACCAAAATAAATAAAAAATGTTTAGACGAAAAAGATTTAGAAAAAGAAAAAATATACCCCTCCAAGGAAAATCACTGGCTGATTATCCGGCTGGCACTGATATAGAAATAACCGGCATGCCTGGCGGCCCCGGGTTTAGACAAAGGCTGGGCGAACTTGGTCTTTATGAAGGAGCTAAAGCCAAAATTATAAAAAATGACCGTTTTGGTCCGGTAATTTTAAAAGTGTTTAATTCAAAAATTGCCCTTGGCCAGCATCAAGCCAAAAGAACCTATGTTAAAAAAGTTTAAAAAAATTGAAGAACATATTACTATTGGCCTAATCGGCAATCCCAATGTCGGTAAATCCACTCTTTTTAATACCTTAACCGGTTCCCATCAGCACGTCGGTAACTGGCCCGGCAAAACCGTCGAAAAAAAAGAAGGTTTTTTTATTTATAAAAACCATAAAATCAAAGTAGTCGATTTACCAGGAGTTTATGGTTTATCAGCCTATACTGAAGAAGAAATAGTCAGCCGGGATTTTATAATGCATGATCAGCCTGATATTATTGTTCAAATAATTGACACCGAAAATTTAGAAAGAAATCTGTATTTATCAGTCCAATTAATCGAATTAGGAGCTCCTCTGATTATTGCTTTAAATAGGTCTACCTTGGCGGAAAAGCACGATTTTTTTGTAAATGAAAAAAAACTGGCCGAATTATTAGGAGTATCAATAGTTAAAATTGAAGCCCCTAAAAAAGAAAAGGTGGGTAATCTTCTTGATTTAATTTTTAGTCAAGCCCATAAAATTAAAAAAGAATGTAAGATTAAGTTAACCTATGGAGATGAAGTTAACCAAGAAACAAATAAAATAAAAAATATTTTAATCAATAATGAGATTTCCTTCCCAGCTTGCAATATTAACTGGGTGGCTTTAAGGCTTTTGGAAAAAGATGAACATTTTATAAAAAAGCTAAAAAACAAAAAATACTTTAGTAAATTATCACTAGTAATTAAAAAGAGTCGCCGGCGTCTAAAAAAAATATTTGACCAATCCATCAGTTCGCTTTTGTCAGAAGTACGTTATAGTTTTATCCGCGGAGTTGGCCAAGAAGTAATTGATCAAAAAAACAAAGAGGCCAAATCATCTTCTGATAAAATTGACCGCGTTTTGACTGATAAATTCTGGGGTCTTATCATATTTTTCTTAATTATGCTTTTGATGTTTCAACTCACTTTTACTCTGGCTGCTCCTTTGGTAGAAATTATCAATAACTTATTTGACCATTTGGGTGAGATTATCAGTCAAAAATTGGCTTTAATTGAAGCGGCGACTTGGATTAATTCGCTGATTAATAATGGTCTTATCGGCGGCACTGGCACTGTGCTTTCTTTTTTACCCAATATTTTTATACTCTTTCTTTTTATTGGCCTCATGGAAGATACCGGTTATCTAGCCCGGGTGGCCTTTGTTATGGATCGTTTTATGCACCGTATTGGTTTACACGGCAAATCATTTATTCCTTTAATTTTAGGCTTTGGCTGTAATGTGCCGGCTATTATGGCTACTCGGACCTTGCGTTCAAAAAAAGACCGACTTTTGACTATTTTAATTAATCCGCTCATGTCCTGCAGCGGCCGGCTGCCTATTTATATCCTTTTTACAGCCGCTTTTTTTTCCGCTTATCAGGGATGGGTTATTTTTGGTCTTTATATTTTGGGAGTAATTTTAGCTATTGTAATCGGTAAAATTTTTAATAAATTATTTTTTGGCGGTTTGTCTGAACCTTTTGTGATTGAACTGCCTTCATATCACTGGCCGGTTTTGAAAGGTCTTTTGATTCATGTCTGGGAAAAATGCTGGGAATTTATTAAAAGAGCCGGTAGTATTATCTTAATCTTCTCAGTTGTTATTTGGCTTTTGGCCAGTATGCCCTGGGGCGTTGAATACGCGGCCCAGAATTCTATTATCGGAAAAATTGGGTCGGTTGTTTCTCCTCTATTTAAACCGCTTGGCTTTGGCGGATGGCAAGAAACAGTGGCTTTATTTTTCGGCACAGCTGCTAAAGAAGTAGTGGTTAGTACCTTAGGCACTCTTTATGGAGTAGCTGAAGAATCTCTGACAGTTGTTTTAAAATCTAATTTTACTGCTTTAAGCGCTTTGTCTTTTATGGTTTTTTCCCTCATTTATACGCCCTGCCTAGCTACTATCGCGGTTATAAAAAAAGAAACTCATTCCTTCAAATGGGCTCTCTTTGTGGTCGCTTACAGTATGGCTTTAGCCTGGATAGTATCATTTTTTATTTATCAGGGAGGAAAGTTATTGGGATTTACTTAATCTAAAAGTTTTAAATCAAAAATTAATTTATTACTTCTTGTATTTAGAATTTGACTTTATGTTTTTTTTATTATTAAAAAAATATATTAAGGCGAAATTTTTCTACAAAGTTATTCTTTTTTAATAAATAAAGAAAGAGAAAAAGAAAAATTTAAAAAAATTTAAGATTAAATCAATCTTTGTATCCAAATTTCTAATATGTCAACTTTAGTTATTATCAGTGTAATTTTACTATCTCTTCTTTCGGCTTTAACTACCGCAATTGGTTTGCTTCTTGCTTTTTATTTTAAAAAAAAATCTAATTTGATCGCCACAGGTATTGGCTTTTCCGCAGGTATAATGATGATTATTTCTTTTTTTGAGCTTATACCAGAGTCAATTGGAGCATCTAATACTTTTTCTGCCCTAATAGCTTTAATATTAGGGATTCTTTTTGTTTATTCTTTAAATTTCATTATTCCTCACATTCATTATATCAAAGAAAAAGGACAATTACACTGGCAGATTAAAACTGCTTATTTAGTAGCTCTAGGACTAATTCTTCACGATTTTCCTGAAGGCTTTGCTATGGCTAATTCTTATATTTACGCTCCGCGTTTAGGAATTTTGATTGCCATCTCAATTGCTATTCATAATATACCAGAAGAATTTGCTATGGCTGTACCACTGGTCATAGCCAAAAAAAGAAAAGCATTAATTAATCTGGCTATTCTTTCTGCCTTAGCTGAACCAGCCGGGGCTGTTTTCGGACTTTTGGCTGTTTCAATAGCCCCAGCTCTAAATCCTCTTTTTATGGCTTTTGCTGCCGGAGCAATGATATTTATTTCTATCCACGAATTACTACCTATGGCTTTAAAATACAAAAAAATATATCTCTTTATTATTGGCATAATTTTAAGCATATTTACCTATCTGGGACTAACTATGTTTTTTCCTGAATAAGTTTTTTATTATTCAAAAAAATTTGTTATAATAAAAATATATTAATTTACAAAAAATATGAAAAAAATAAACATACCTTTAACCATTCCCAAAAGTAAAGAAAAAGAATATATTAAAAATTACAAAGCGGCCACGCGTAATACTGGTCGAATGATGATGTTTGCCGGCGATCAAAAAGTGGAACATCTAAACGACGATTTTGTGGGTAAAAATATTTCTAAAGAAACCGCTGATCCAGAACATTATTTCAAAATTGCCAGTAAAGCAAATATTGGTGTTTTTGCTACGCAATTAGGTTTAATGGCAAAATACGGGCGAGATTACACTAATGTTCCCTATTTAGTTAAAGTCAATTCAAAAACTAATTTACAAAAAAAGGAATACAAAGATCCTTTTAGTAACATATGGATACATCTTAATGAAATTATAAAATTTAAAAAACAGTCTCGTTTAAATATTGTTGGTGTAGGTTATACAATTTATCTTGGTAGCTGGTATGAATCAGATATGTTAAACCAAGCTGCTCACCTTATTTACAGAGCCCATCAAGAAGGTTTGATCACAGTTATTTGGATGTATCCTCGAGGCAAGGCCGTAAAAAATGAAGAAAATATTCATCTACTGGCTGGCGCTGCTGGTGTTGCTTTATGTTTAGGCACTGACTTTGTAAAAATAAACTATCCCTATAATAAGAACAATAAAGAAATTGCTTGGGCTTTTAAAGAAGTAACAACGGCCGCTGGCCGAAGCAAGGTTATTTGTGTCGGTGGTTCAAAGAAAAATCCCCGCCAATTTTTGCAAAATATATATAATCAAATTCATATCGCTGGTACAAAAGGTAACGCTATTGGCAGAAATATCTACCAAAGACCTCTTAAACAAGCGATAAGGATGGCCAATGCTATTTCCTCTATTTCGCTCTATAATTATTCTGTAAAAGAGGCTTATGATATTTTTCTCGGCAAAAAAAAGTTAAAGATTAAATAATTAATTTTTTAATTAAAAATCATGAAAAAATCAGAGATAATAATTATCGGCGGCGGCCCGGGCGGTATTACCGCCGCTTTGGAAACGCGAAAAAATTATCCAAAACAAAAAATTACTCTCATCCGTAAAACAGAAAAGAGTCCGATTCCCTGCGGTATTCCTTATACCTTTAACAGCCTGGACTCGATTGATAAAAACATTATTCCGGACGAAAAATTGACTGATAACAATATCGAATTAATTATTGATGAAGTTATTCAAATTAACAAAGAAAATAAAAAAATAAGCACCCCTAATTTTGAAATGGAATATGAAAAATTAATTTTAGCCACTGGCTCGAATCCTAAATCACTACCTATTAAGGGTCTTGATGAAAATAAACACTGGTTAATTAAAAAAGATTGCCCCTACTTAGAAAAACTGCGTCAGGCTATGTTAAAAGCTAAAGAAGTAGTGATTATTGGCGGCGGTTTTATTGGTCTGGAAATTGCTGATGACCTGACTAAAAAAGAAGGTAAAAATATTACAGTTATCGAAGCCATGGATGTTTGTCTGGGCCTGGCTTTTGATCAGGAAATGGCTAAAAAAGCTCAAGAGGCCTTAAAAGAAAAAAAAGTTAATATTATTACTGGTGCCAAGGTTGAAAAAATAGAAAAAGGCAAAGTTATATACAATAATGGCCAGGAAATAAAAAATGATCTTCTTATTTTATCAGTTGGAGCCAGTCCAGAAATTACTTTAGCTAAAAAAGCTGGTTTAGAAATTTCTTCAAATAATTCTATTAAAATTAATAAGTACGGCCAGACTTCGGATAAAGACATTTTCGCGGTTGGTGATTGTGCTCAAAAAATTGACTTTATCACCCAAAAAGAAAGCCCGGCTATGCTAGCTTCTATTGCCTGTCTGGAAGCCCGGATAGCCGCGATTAATCTTTACAAAAAAAATAAAGAAAACCAAGGTATTATTTCAGTCAGCTCGACTAAAATTGCTGATTTGACCCTGGCTTCAGCTGGCTTTAATGAAAATATTTGTCAAAAACAAAATATTAAATTTAAAACCGGGCCGTTTGAAACTTTTGACCATCATCCGGGTAGTTTACCAAATAGTCAAAAAATAAACTGTAAATTAATTTTTAATCAAAAAAATGTATTAATTGGCGGGGAAGTGATGGGACCCAAAACATGCGGAGAAATCATTAATATTATAGCCCTGGCCATCCAAAAAAAGATGACCGCCCAGGATTTGAAATATTTACAAGTAGGTACTCATCCACTTTTAACCGCTTCGCCGATTGCTTATCCGATTATTAAAGCGGCTGGATCAGTTTTGTAATTTTCAAATTTAAAATAAAAAAAATGATCTGCACTGTAAAAAATGCGGGTCTTTGATTATACACCATTCGCTACTTGAAAATAGCTATGGGATTTTTTTATAGACCAGTTAAAGTCGAGCCAGCTCCAGCGTAGTGCTACACGGCCACAGACCATAACAAGACAGGGAACGTGAAGACCTTCATCATCACAGCTTTCCACCACTGATTTAAAAAAATAAACTTCCTTATTGTCAAATACTTCCTGGAATACAGCTCCACCTTTTGTTCGGACAGCTAGGGCGTCTTGTAGGCCTAAACATGATTTAAGCATGTTTCTTTCTTTGAGATAATTATAGACTGTCATTCCAGAAATTCTACTTTTTTTCTGTTTTTTGTAAAACCATAATGAAACCGCTGTACTTAAATCATAGGCATCAAGCCCAGTTTTTTCCAATTCCGGATGTATTATCTTGCTTACCCATTCCGGATAAGGAATTTCGAGTGAACGGTCTATACAAATTATTGTATCAGAAGACATCTCTTCCCTCCTTTTTAAATTTATTGATTCTTCCAATTATAAATGATCAACACTAGATTCTATCATAAAAAAAATTTATTGTCAATATCTTCAGTGTAGTCCATAATATTATTTTATTCTTTAAATTTTATCCTTGGATAATAATAAATAAAATAAATCAAAGTCACTAAAATCGGTATCACTGAAAGAGCTTGCCCCATGGTTAAACCCAAAGTCCAGGTGCCAGATTTTTCTAAAATCTGGTATTTTTTAAAAAATTCCAAGATAAACCGAGAGCCAAAATACAAAAGCAAAAATAAAAAGGTCATAAAGTAAGGCTTGGTTTTTTTGTTTAGAAAAACCCCCAGTAAAATAAAAAATATAATTAAAGCGGCTATTGCTTCATAGATTTGAACCGGATGGCGAGCTATATTTTCCCCTAAAGATTGGTAAACTACTCCCCAGGAAGAATTTGTTAGCCGGCCTAAAACTTCGGCATTAATAAAATTACCTATTCTCACCATCATGGCTACTATGGGGATACCAATGACTAATAAATCTGAATACTGGTAAAAATTAAAATCTGGATTTTTTCTTTTTTCTATAAAATAAAAAATAATATAAGCTACTAATAATCCAATCATGGCTCCATGACTGTTTAGGCCACCTTGCCATATTTTAATAATATCACCCGGATTTTTTGAGTAATACGGCCATTGAAAGAAAAAAACATGTCCTAAACGAGCCCCAATTAAAAAGCCAAAAAATAAATAAATAAAAAGATCTTCCAGTTTTTTGACTGACTGATTTGCTTTTTTAAAAACCCAACGGGTAAAGAAAATATAAAATAAAAGCCCCAAAACAAAAAGCAGACCATACCAGCGGATTTGTACAGAGCCGATTTTTAATAAATTAGGATTTAAATTATGGATAAACATTATTTTAATTATTACTGAATAATAAGCCTTAGTCAAACTGCTCGCCACATGAATGTTGCGCCAGAGAGTGATATTATTTTAAGATTCTACCGGCGCCGGATTTATCCTGCGATTATTAATTAAGAAAATTTCTTTAATAAATTTTTTTTGCTATAATAAAAATAATTCAATTCTATTTTATGTCTAAAAAAAATAACAAAAAGACTTGTACCAGCCAGACCTATTCCCAAATAGCTAAAGAATTAGGCCAGGGATATGATCAATATTTTAATAAAATTGTTAAACCAGAAGCTGATAAATTTCTCTCGCAAATAAAACCAGCCGGCAAAATTTTAGACGCTGGTTGTGGTGCTGGCACTCATACGCTTTATTTTAAAGAAAAAGGTTATCATCCTTCGGCCATTGATATTAGTCCAGGCATGGTCAAGCTCTGCCGGAAAAAAGGACTAGAAGCTAAAGTTATGGATCTGGAAAATTTAGAATTTAGAAACAATACCTTTGACGGCCTTTGGTGCCATACTTCTTTAATTCATTTTGATAAAAAAGAAAAAATAAAAAAAGTACTAAAAAAAATGGCAGTAATTCTAAAGCCAAAATCGCCGCTCTTTGTCGCTTTAAGAGAAGGCCATAAAAATGGCTGGGAATTATATAATGAAAAGCCAGGCACTAAAAGATGGTTTCTTTATTTTCAAAAAGGTGAGCTCAAAAAATATCTACCGGTTTCTTTTAAAGTAACTAAAGAAAACATAACTCCATTTAAAAATCGTCGATTTTTAAATTATCATCTTATACTTAAAAAATAATGACAAATTTATTCAATTTTCTGAGCTGATTCCTTAGCCTGACCCTTTTTTTCCATATACCTGATACCAGCCGAGTCCATGGCCCCGATCATATTCTGACCAAACTGGCCGGCGATAATTACAGCCACTCCTTTTTCCTTCATAGCATCGGTCACCGCAAATCCGGCCCCGCCACCGCCCTTGGCAAAGACATTTTGCCAAGTCTCCAAAACTTCTCCTTTTTCATTAAAAATAAGATAAAAAGGAGCGCGCCCGGCCGAGGTGGAAATTTCCGAGTCAGGATTTTTTTCTAAGGTAGCAATAGCAATTTTCATATTTTTTCCTTTCTTTTTTCCCCAGAGGTGAATCCTTGCCCGTCCTTTGGCATGGCGCCACTGGAGGAAATTATTTTTTCGACTATATATCCGTTGATCACGGAAAATATTATCATGTAAAAATTTAAAATTATAACCAAAGCCCAACCCAAATAAAAAACCATCATTGAAAGAAGCGGTATTTTAATAGCGCGGTTGTAAAGAAAAGCCGTGATAAAAGCTGGTCGCATGCCCTTGTTTTTTAAATCTTTTAAAAGTGGATACCACATATAAATCGGTCCCGAGGAAAGAATACCAAAAACAATCGATAAAAACCAGCCTTTAAAACCAGCGGAATTTCCTAAATACTGTACCACTTTTTCCGGCGAAATAAAAAGATTAAACACAAAAACTAAAAAGAAAACTAAAATAATTACCGGTATTATTTCTACAAAAATATTGAAAGCTCCTAAAAAAGATCGGTAACCCAAAGAAGGACTGAAAATAGTTACTATTAAATAAATAATTAAAACAATAATCAGAAAAAACCAGTTAGCGCCAATACGATTAGTAATTTTTTTTATAGGATTAGCCATAGAGTACCGACACTTAATAATGAAATAATAATTGCGGTAATAAAGCTAGTTAAGTTGCGCCAAAAAGCAAATTTTTTACCGAGCATTAGACTTTCAGCCGGAAACTGAACTAGGCCGACCGTGACCCAGGCTATAATAAAGGCGACAACAGCCACTAGGGCTACACTATTGTTTAATAATTCATGGCCAATAATATAACTGGTAATCGGATTACCAGCGGCCACACTGCCAATAATTGCACCAATAAAAGCATCCAAGGGAGCCAGACCAGTAAAAATACTGGCAAAAAAAGATTTAGGAATACCCTTATTAACTAAACCTACTAATAAAACCACCCCTATAATAATAGGCGTAACCATTTTAGTCATATTGACTAATGACTGGATAGCTTTTTTTATTTTATTATCAGTCATATATGTATAATACTCTAAATAGAAAATAATTGCTAAATAAAAGCTCTTGACAAATAATTTAAATAAGTTATTATTAATTATGGGTATATATTCATTATAAGTCAAGAAATTCATTTAGCTAATATTGGGTAAATATTCATAATATTTATCCACAGCAATTTATACCTAAGTAATTAACCTAAATAATAAATTAATTAGAAAGGATAAATTTATGTCAGGATATGACGGAAGAGGTCCAGTTTGGGGCGGTGGTCCGGGCGCTGGCTGGGGCACAGGCCCTTGCGGCGCTGGTTGTAGCCGCCGAGGCTTTGGCCAAGGATTTGGCCGTGGTCGTGGTATGGGTCAAGGCTTTGGTTTTAGAAACCAAGGTTACGTTCCAAGCCAAAACTGGACCAAATCAGACGAAAAAAGAGCCTTAAATGAAGAAAAAGAAGCTCTTCGGGAAGAACTCAAAGCCGTAGAAGAAGAACTAAAGGTTCTCCAGTCTAAAAAAAATAAATAACAAAAAAGGGTCTTTCATTTTCTTCTGAAAGGCCCTTTATCTATATTCTAGACAGAACTTTCTTTTTTTGTTATAAATAAAAAACCATTATGCCCCGTCCAAAACTTTATAGAAAAATTAGATTTAACCCAAAAGTTACTTATTTTAAACCGCAAGGCGTGCCTATGCGTTTTTTGAAAGTAGTAGAATTAACTCATGAAGAAGCCGAGGCTCTAAGACTAAAAAATGTTAAAGAGTTTGATCAGAAAAAAGCGGCTAAAAAAATGAATACTTCTCAAAGTACTTTTCAGAGAATTTTATCTTCGGCTTATAAAAAAATCTCTGAAGCCATAATTAAAGGAAAGGCTATTTCTATCCATGAATAAAAAAATATTACTTTTTAGTTTATTAGTAATCTTATTAACTTTACCCTTTGTGGCTCAGGCACAGGATAAAGAAAAGGTTATTTTTTATTACGGTTACACCTGTCCTCATTGTGATAAAGCCGAAGAATATATGGAAAAAGTCAATCTTGAAGATAAGGTTAATATAGAAAAAAGAGAGGTTTATTTAAATAGCCAAAATGCGGCCCGCTTTAACCAATTCTGCGAACAGGCCGATATCCCCAATAATGAACGGGGAGTACCCATGCTGATCTGGGGCAGCCAATATGCTGTTGGTGACACTCCGATTATTAATTTTATTGATTATAAGCTAGAGGAACTGGAAAATACTAATATTAACAACCAGACAAATACTGCTGTTAATAATAACCAAAACGAAAATACTAATCAGGCTCTGCATATTGAAAAAAAATACAACCTGCCTTTTTTTGGTCAAGTTGATTTAACCAAGTATTCCCTGCCGGTTTTAACTTTAATCATCGGAGCGGTGGACGGTTTTAACCCCTGTGCTATGTGGGTTTTAGTTTTTTTAATCAGCGCCCTTTTAGGTATGAAAAACCGGAAAAACATGTGGGCTATCGGCCTGACCTTTATCGCGGCCAGCGCTTTGGTTTATTTTCTCTTTATGACGGCCTGGCTTAATCTGTTTCTTTTTATTGGCTATGTCCGTATTGTCCAGATAATTATCGGCGTTCTGGCTTTAGGGGTTGGTTTTTATTACTTAAAAGAATTTATTCAAAAAAGATCCGAGGAATGCAAAGTAGTTAAAGGCGAACGGCGCCAAAAAGTGATGGATAAAATAAATAATATTGTTGAATCAAGAAATTTTATTTACGCCCTAGGTGGTATAGTAGTTTTGGCTTTTGTAGTTAATTTGATTGAGTTAGCCTGTTCAGTTGGCCTGCCAGCCATTTATACTCAAATATTGGCCTTAAGTAATTTACCTAAATGGCAGTATTATCTTTACATAGCCGGCTACACTATAATTTTCATGCTTGATGATATGATTATCTTTACTGTGGCTATGTTAACAGTCAAAGTAACCGGATTGACCGGCAAATATTCCCGTTTTTCTGAATTAATCGGTGGAATTATTATTTTCATTCTCGGTATATTGCTTCTAATCAAGCCGGAGTGGTTGATGTTTGCTTAACTAATGCCCCTTAAAACTATCAATAAAGAAAACCAGACTTACTTTGTAACCAGTAAGGTTTATAATTAAATTTATTTGTTTACGATAATTTTTTTCAAATTATAATCAGGCCCAACCACGCTCATTTAATTCTGACATCTGGAGATAAATCTCCAGCTACGCGGATGAAGAGGTGAAGGCGCCGGATTTATCCGGCGATTTATGTTTTGCTAATTGGTTATGGTTATAGCAGCTAGTAAGGTTTTGGTGGTGGGTTTGGAATAAAAAACCATTGACTCAGCCTAATAACCAAACTAGCGGCTCGGCCCAAAACCCTCTTTTTTGCTAATTGGTTATGGTTATAGCAGCTAGTAAGGTTTTGGTGGTGGGTTTGGAATAAAAAAGCCATTGGAAACTACCTAGTATAAAACAAACTGCCAAGGAAGCCCTTAAAATTACCCGAGAAGCGCGGATCAGGAGATCCGCGCCACTCTCCTACACTGGGTATTACGGCCCGATCCTCAGATCGGGCTAGTCTCTCGGCCGAATCTGAGGATTCGGCCTACCCGACTAGTTTTAGAAAGAAGAGAAAATATTCAGTCTGGATGAATGATTTTTACGACTTTAATATCTATTCCGAGAAGAAATTAGAGTAAAAACTAAAATATATTCATAATAATCCAATTTATACTAAACTGACCAAAAACCCTGAAGAATACAAATACTCCAGCTATCGGAATTACTATTTAAATGACGATAAATTAATCAAAATTGATAAGATATGAAAAAAATAATATTAATTATAGCCGTCTTACTTTGTTTATTTCCTTTTCAGGCCCTAGCCCAAGAAAATTTAGAAAACAATCAAAAGCCAGAAACTGATGAAGTTTTTAAAGCCCGGGTAATTGAAATTATTGAGGAGCAAGTCAAGGAAGACGAACACGGCCATCAATACCGTCAGCAAAATATTAAACTGAAAGGATTAGAGGATGAGTGGCAGGATAAAGAAATAATTTTTTACGGTATTTCTGATATTCAGGTTTTGAGCAAAAAAGAGTATCAGATTGGCGACAAAGTTTTGGTGACTAAAACCACTGATAGTGAAGGTGATGACAAATTTTATATTACTGATTATGTCCGTCAGGGCAGCCTTTATTGGCTAGCTGCGCTCTTTGCTTTGGTAATTATTGTTATCGGCCGATTAAAAGGTTTAAGGGCTTTAATTGCTCTGGTTATCAGTTTTTTAGTAATTATGAAATTTATTATTCCTCAGATTTTGAATGGAGTCAGCCCAATTCTTATTTCAATAATCGGCGCTATAATGATTTTGTTTTGTATTATCTATATAACTGAAGGCTTTAATAAAAAATCTCATCTGGCTGTTTTAAGTATAATTATTGCTTTAATTATAACCGCTTTTATTTCCTCAATATTTACTGATCTAGCTAAACTAACCGGTCTAGCCCAGGAAGAAACACTCTTTTTAATTGCCAGCGGCCGCAGTTTTATTAATCTAAAAGGACTTCTTTTGGCCGCTATTATTATTGGCGCCTTGGGTGTTCTCGATGATGTAGTTATCAGCCAAATAGCTACCTGTCAGGAAATTAAGAAGGCTAATTCTAATTTAAGCAGGCGCGAAATATTTAAACGAGCCTTTCGAGTGGGAAAATCGCATATGGGCTCTATGGTTAATACTCTATTTTTAGCTTACGCCGGTGCCTCCTTGCCGCTGCTTTTATTATTTACAGTCAATGAACCGCCTTTTTTAAGTTTTGGTGATGTTATTAACCATGAAGTTATTGCCACCGAAATTGTCAGAACCCTAACCGGCAGTATTGGCCTGATTTTAGCCATACCGATCGCTACTTATTTAGCCGCTTATTTCCTTAATGTAAAAAAAATTAGACCGCCAAAGGAAACCAGCTAATTAGCCACCATCTTAAATTAAAACTGCTCGTGGATAATGGCTGGCCGATTAAAACCGGATAGAAAAAAACAAAAGAAATAATAACTAAAGCAAAATAACCTAAAATAATAATTTTGCTTTTTTTTGATTGGTACCAAAACTTACTTAAAAAATATAAAAATCCCAGCCATAAAAAAGGAGCCGCCAGAATAAAATGATAAAGAAAAAGCGAGCGAGAGATAAAAAGATAGGGTAGAAAATGACTGGCAAAAATTATTAAAATAATATTAAATTTTTTGTCTTTAAGTCTAAATTTAAAAAAGCCATATAAAAACCCGACTAGAGCCGGCCACCAGATTAATGGATTAGGTAAATCCGTAATATATTTTATTACTTGCTCGCTTTTTTCTATAAAATATGAGAAAGGATAAATCATTAAAGGCCAGGACCAAAAAGGCGAACCTAAAGAATGTACTTCTTTAATTCCCTGGTGATAAGTTAATATCTTAAAATTTTCATAAAAAGTAATAGGCTGGGTACTTATTAATCCGTAATGAATCTGCCAAATTAAAAAATAAATAGCCAAAGGAATAAAAACCAGGTAAAATAAAAACCAAATTATTGATTTTTTTATTTCTTTCTTTTTAATAAGCCAGATTATTAAAAAAGACAAACCGCCGGCCAAAGCCACCCATTTGGTACTTATGCTAAAGCCCAAAAATAAACCCGACAAAATTAAATAAATTTCTTTGTCTTTATGGCTTTTCAAAAAAGAAAAGAAAAAATAGAAAGCTAGAAATAAGAAAAATAAATAAATAGTGTCTAGCCGGGCTAAGCGTGACTGGACAAAAAACAGACCGTCAAAAAGTATAAACAGAGAAAAAGAAACGGCTATAAATTTATTATTAAACATTTTCCAGGCCAATAAATAACCTAAGGGTACCAAAAGACTGCCAAATAAGGCCGTAAAAAAACGCCAGCCTAAGGCATTATCGCCAAATATTTTTATGCCCAGAGCAATAAAAAACTTGCCCAAAGGTGGATGCACATCATGATAAAATTCCTGACTAACATAGGCGCGACCAAAATTTACAAAATAATGTTCATCCGATGTAATTTTTTCGGGAAAGCCTAAATTATAAAATCTCAAAAAAAGACTGAGCAAGGTAATAATAATTACAAATATTACTAACCAAGTTTGTTTTTTATTCATGCTTTTATTATATAATTTTTTTAAAAGTATTGCCAAAATTAAAATATTATGTTTAAATGACCAACTAGAAGTATATTTTTCATAATTTATGTATTTACCAGAAAAAAATAAATTTGATAACTTCAAGCAAAGTTTTCAACAAAAAAATGATAATCAAAATAATCAAATAAATCAAAGCAAGGAATTAAAACCAGCTGTAGAAAAATTGATTAGCGCTTTTGAAATTCAAAAAAATAAAGAATGGCAAGATCCTAAATCTCCTAAGATCCATGTTTCCACCACTATTTCAAAGATGGCATTTCTCTATGAAAAAATTAGAATAGCTATTGATTATAAAGATGAGCACCTTTTAAGAAAAAACGCTATTGAGAGAATTTTAACTCGCTGGCTTAACCAAGGAAAGATTGAAACTTTTAATATCAGAAGTTTAATTGTTGAATTAATTCGAGCTGGTTATTTAAAAAATGACACTGTCCCGGAAAGTTTAGTGGAAAGGGTAGAAAAAATATTTGCTAAATATATAAAATTAATGCGACAGAGCTCTTTTTTGGAAAAAGGCCAGAAAAGATTCGAGTTTAATGAATGGATATTAAGTATGGCTTCAGTTGAAATTGAGCAGGCCTTTTTTCCACCCCATAAGCAACAGGCTTTAATTGAATTTGCTTATTCTGTTTTGAAGGATAAGGTTTATATCCAAGAAGAAGTTAGTGAACAAGTAAAAAATACTCAACTTTATATCGCTATACACCGAGCCTTAATGAAATCTGATGACGCTATTATTCGCCATAGCCTACTGCAACTTTATTATCCAGAGTGGACTATAAATGATGATAATATAATAAATGAGGTAGCCAATAATTTAAAAAGTTTAAAAAAAGCTATTGAAAAACAAATAGATAATCCCATAGCCGGGCCTATTTTTCGTCAGGTTAAAAAATATATTATTATTCTCACTATTCTCAAAGATATTATAAAACACAATAAGGAAAAAGCCCGCTCAATATTAACTAAACCTGATCTATTAAACCAACATATAAAAAGAGCCTGTCGTTTTCGCTATAAAAAGGCTAAAGAAAAACTCAAAAGAAGTACTTTAAGGGCTGTTATTTATATAATCTTAACTAAAACTGTACTAGCCTTTGTTTTAGAGCTGCCTTTTGATGTGCTGGCTTATAACACAATTCATTATCCAGCCCTGATTACCAATGTATTTTTTCACCCTATACTTTTAATATTTATAGCTGCCAGTATAAAAATACCGACCAAAAAAAATACAGCCCAAGTTATTAAAGCTATTAACAGTCTCGTTTATGAAAGAGAAAAAGAATTTAAATTTGAGCATTTTAAAAAACCAATCAAGTATCGCGCTAAATGGAATGTAATTTTTAACATTTTATATTTTATAGTTTTTAGCATTTCTTTTGGTTTAATTGTTTACATTTTAAGATTATTTAATTTTAACGCGGTTAGTATTTTTCTCTTTCTACTTTTTCTTTCTCTGGTTAGTTTCTTTGGTATTAAAAGCCGAGAAACCACACGCGAGCTTATTATAGTGGAAAAGAAAAAAACAGTTATTGGCGCTTTAATTGATTTCTTTTCTATACCCATTATTAGAATGGGTCGTTGGCTTTCTTTAAAAGCACCAAAGATAAATATTTTTGCTTTTGTACTTGACTTTATTATTGAAGCCCCTTTTAAAACTTTGGTAGAAGTTTTAGACCAATGGATGAATTTTATTCGTGAAAAAAAAGAAGAAATTTATTAAATAAAAATTATTTTTGATAATTTTTGCCTTAAAATTATCTTAGCCCAGCAAAAAATTTATACATAGTTTTTCCACATCCCCCCTTGACAAGACCTAATTTGGCTGCTAGTATAAAGGCACAAAATAATAAAATTCACTGATTTAAATTCAGTGATTTTATTAAACTAAATCTTTTTAAAAATTAAATGCGAGTAAAAAAGAAAGGAGGTGTCATCATGGAAGATATGAACACTGACGAAGGAAATGAAGAAAATGAAGAAGAAGAAACTGAAGAAAACGGAGAAGAAGAAGAAACTGAAGAAGGCGAAGAAGAAGATAACGAATAAATTTATCCTTCAATAAAAGTAAAAACAGTTCCTCATTTTTTAGAGGAACTGTTTTTTTATAAAATATTAATAATTTTGTGTTTGACACAACCTGTTGATTATTGATAAAATTAACTCTGTAATGAGGGAAATAATGATTAGAAAAATAAATATTAAAAATAAATCTCTGTTTTTAGGCCGAGGTTTTTAATAAAAAATATATGATCAAAATTGATAAATTGTTTAAAGAAGCCGTTAAAAAAAATGCCTCAGATCTTCATATTATAGCTGGTCAACCACCCATTCTTAGAATAGACGGTGAATTAACAAAATTAAAGGATTACCCAGTTCTCACTCCCAAAGACACAGAAGAGCTCTGTTTAAGTATTCTTAATGATAAACAAAAGAGAATTATCAAAGAAAAACGTGAATTAGATATATCACATGAAATAAAAAATGTTTCGCGTTTTAGGGTTAATATTCACTGGGAAAAAAATAATTTAGGTTTAGTGGCTCGAGTTATCTCTACTGAAATACCAACTATGGATTCTTTAAAAATGCCTAAAGTAGTTTACGATCTTTTGCGTTTAAAACAGGGTTTAATATTAATTACCGGCCCCACTGGCTGCGGTAAATCAACTAGTTTGGCGGCTATGATCAATCTCATTAACAATGAAAGAACGGCTCATATTGTCACCTTGGAAGATCCGATTGAATTTATTTTTAATCCTAAAAAAAGTATTATCCGTCAGCGCCAGCTCGGCTCTGATATGCTTTCTTTTGCTGAAGGCTTAAAACACGTCTTGCGTCAAGATCCAAACGTAATTATGGTCGGTGAAATGCGAGATTTGGAAACTATTGCTTCGACTATTACTCTGGCTGAAACTGGTCATCTGGTTTTAGCTACTTTACATACTTTAAACGCAGCTCAGACTATTGATCGTATTATTGATGTCTTTCCCCCTTATCAGCAAGCCCAGGTCAGGCTGCAAATTTCTCTTTTCTTAAAAGGTATTATTTCTCAGCAACTTATGCCTCAAAAAGATGGCGGTCGAATTGCTAGTCGGGAAATACTGATTAACTCACCGGCTATTTCCAATCTTATTCGTGAAAATAAAATCGCTCAAATAAAAACTGCCATTCAGACCTCGGCTGAAGAAGGTATGATTACTATGGATCAATCATTAAAAAAACTCTACGAAGATGATCAGATTTCTAAAACTATTGCCATCTCTCATATGGTCAATCCGGAAGCCTTAGAATAACATAAAAAATATGATTAATATAAAAGAACTAAAAAAAATTACACTTTTTAAAAATTTAAAGCCAGATGAACTGGCCGAGATTGCTAAAATTTCTAAAATTAAAGAAACAAAAAAAGACCAGGAACTTTTTAAGGCTGGCGATAAACGCCAAGAATTTTTTATTGTTTTATCTGGTTTTCTCAGAATATCCCGGGAAATCAGGGACGAAAAGCAAACTCTAGCTTTTATGTCTACTAATAACTTTGCCGTCGAAAGCTCTCTGGTTGACCCCAAATTAAAACACAGCCATTTTGGAGAAATAATTGAGGCCGGTAAAATTTTAATTATCAAGGGTAAAGATTTTATAAAACTTAGAAATACTAACCCTGATTTAACTAATAAAATTTACGGCAATATTTTAAAAAACTTAACTGAAAGACTGCACCACGCTAATAATAAATTATTAACTGTTTATTCAACCGGGCGTATTGCTTCAACTTATGCTAATATTTATAATATTCTTAGTTTAATCCTGGAATCTATTCTAACAATAATCAAAGCTAATCAGGCCTTTTTCGTTCTTTTTAAACCATTGCAAAATAAAGCGGTTATCCAGGAAGCTACTGGCTATAAAAAAAATCAGGAAATTAAGAATCTTAATATTAGTCTGGACAAAGATCCTTTTCTCTATGAAATATTTAAATCCGGCGAAGATATTTTTATTGACCGGGAAGATTTTAAAAAAGATAAAAAATGGCATCTACCTTATTTAAAAAATTCTGCTTTAGGAGTTAAAGTTAAAGCCGGTAAAGATATTCTCGGCGCTATTGTTATAGTGGATAAAAAAGAGGAAAATTTCAGCTACAATAATCAGATCCTGCTTAATATTATCTCTCGCCAAATTGCGTCAGCCATCAGCACAGCCGAACGACTGGAAAACGGCCAACACAAACGAGAATATATTAAGCCGTTTTAAAAGGCTTAAACTTGATTTTTATAAAAAGCCGTGATAAAATTTTATCACGTGTTTTTTAAAAAATACTAATAGCCCTTGTAGTGTAATGGATAACACGCCAGTCTTCGGAACTGGAATTCTAGGTTCGAATCCTAGCGAGGGCACCACGCCTCCACCCTTCGACGCTGCTCAGGGTTCCGGCGTGTAAAGGCTATTAATAAAATATAGACCGTTAGTCTCGATCCTACGGATCGAAGATCTCGGTCTAAAGCCGGAATTCAATATAAATTTAAACGCGGGCACATAGCTTCCGCCAGAGCCTGCCTGTGGCAGACAGGGCGGATCCCCCCGAAGAGGGACAATGGTAGACCGGCCCGCTTCGCCTTTCCTCCTTTTACTTTAAACGATATATTGACTTAATTATCTGTATGGGCCGTTAGCTCAGCTGGTTAGAGCACCTGCCTCTTAAGCAGGGTGTCGGGGGTTCGAATCCCTCACGGCCCACCAATAATTTATTTGATTATAGAAAAAGAATAAGTAAGTGGGGTTTCCGCCAGAGGCGGATCACCCGTAGGGTGACAAGTTCTTCTGCGCTCACCACACCTTCATCAAAATTACGGCCTGTAAACAAAAACACTCCGTTTTTTTAATGAGGTGTTTTTTATATATTTTCAAATTTCAAAGCCTTGTCACCCTGAGGGGCAAAGGCTTAAGCCTGAGCTTTGAAGAGTGATAGAATATCATAGAATTTATAGACGCCACTTAGCAAGCCTCATGACTCATCAACCTGACAATTAGTTTAATAAAGGCTTTATCCGCCTTTCGCGAAAGGCGGAGTTGACAAACCCAAAATAACATGTTAAGCTATTCAGTTAAAAATTGGTTAGCTCTTTTTTTAAAACGAAAGTAGGATAGATAATGATTGCTTCTCCGATTAAACTTTGGGCTGGAGCTTTTTATCTAGCTAACAAGATCTTTTTTTCACGAGCCGAAAGAAGCCAAAACCAAGAGAAAAAAAGGATTAATAAAATCCTTTCCTGGACGGTTTACCTAATTGGCCTGCCAGCTTGGGTTTATATTCTCTACACGGGCAATGATATTATTGCTGCCTTTGTTGAAATGGCTGGCGCTTTTTCTATGGCTACCGGTCTCATCCTAGCTATAAAAAGAAAAGGCAGACCGCCCAAATGGTTCTACTGGATCGCTCTAGTTATTACCAGTATCGGTATCGGCTTAAGTTTCTACAAACTCAGAGGCTTAAGCTCCTACACGCAAATTTTGGAGCTCGGACTGGCTTTGGGATTTCTCATCGGCACTTTTCTGCTCGGAGTTAAGGATAATTTCAAGGGTTACCTTTGGTTTATCTTAATGAACGGCTGCTGTGCCGCACTGATGTTAGCCCGCACGAATCCGATTCTTTTTGCTCAACAATTAGCTTCAATTTTCTTTGTTTTGGACGCCTACAGAATCAGAAAAAGGAGGTAATGATGGAAGTTCATCTACCATATTCTCTGACTAAAGACGAGGTCTTGGCTAAAGCCAAGCTGCTGCTCTCTGCCATGGCCAAAGCACACCAGGATCTGATCAAAAACCTTTCAGAAAACTGGCAAGGCTATACCTGTTCTTTTAGCTTTCAGGCCAAAGGCAAAAATATCAGCGGCTGGATAGAAGTCAGGGAGAGTGAGGTTTTTTTCAAAGCTGATCTTCCCTTTCTTTTCAAGCTAATGAAAGGAGAAATCGAAGCTAACATTCGCGATGAATGGTACCGGCTTCTCCTCCCCTAATAGCTCTTGATTTAAAAACCCGAGCCCGGCGATAATATCAAAGGGCTTTTTTATTTTGGTAAAAATAAAAAACCCAGGGATAAGGTCAGGGCTTATTAATCACAATATTTTAAAATTTGTTATTAGTTCCTTTTTTATTGTTTATTTTCTAGCTGGCTCAACATTTGTTTCTTAAAATATACCGGCTTGGGAACAAAAATATTATTTCTTAAAATAATACTCTTTTCAAGGGTTTATTAATTTTGTACTCATCCTAATTTATTTTTCACTTTTTAGTCGGGCTTTTAGTAAAAAAATAATTTCTGATTTTAATTTAGCACGAGCCCAGTCTTTTTGAGACTTAGACAATGATTCGCCCAGGCCAACCAATAAATCGCGGCTTTTTATTTTTTCTATTTGTTTAACACAATTCTGCAAACTCTCTTTATAGGAGGTTTCTGCTCTCTTTTCCACAATTTTTTGGTTGATTGGCCAGTTATTCTTTAGAAAAAACCAGACATCATAAATATCACGACTGGTTTTATGTACTCGCTCTTGCATAGCCATTAATTTATGAGCAAACATATCCTCCTTCTTCATAACCAGCATGGAAATTCCCAATAGAGTTTTTAATTCATACCTGGAGCCAAAATTTCTGCGGTTGATTTCAATTTTAATGTTTTGTAATTTTTCATCGTATGAAATAACTTTTAATAAATTAAATCTTTTTATTTTTGAATAAGTGATTTTACCGTAGTTTTTTATAATCTTATGAATTTTTTCAAAAATTATTTCTATTTTATTTTCATCCAGTAAATCAAAATCTAAATCAAAGGAATCCCGGTCAAGTCCATAAAACAAGTAAGCAGCAGTTCCGCCTTTAAATCCCAGGTGTGAAGCAATAGTAACATCAGTATAGATATCTTTTAGAATCTGCAATAAGATATTTTTATGTTTAGCATAATCAACGCTCATATGTTTGATTTTGTATAATTTTTGAAATATTTATTCACCCTTTCTTCCATTTTTTTGTTACCGTAAATTGGCAAAATATGAAAAACTTTATCCCAGTTCAAAACATTTAAATTATCAAAATGATATTCCTGGCTGATATAAATTCGGTCCAAAAAAGCTCTTTCTTTTGTGGCTATAGATACACCATTTTGGTTTTTTATGCCTTTTATATTCGATAAAACATAATCCTTTATGCGGATATAAGATATTTTTTGCCCGTCAACTTCAATATTTCTAGTAACATACGAGGCCACAAAAATACTTTCATATTTCTGAAAATTTATACCTGTTCGGGTTAATACAGTCTCAAAGCTGATATAAGAAGGAGTGTATATTTTTGTGGCTAATTCAAAACGATCATAGTTTTCGTCTTTAGCATAGAAACCACGACGTAATCTGATTAATTTGTCAGCTTTAGTGTATTTATTCAATCTCAACGAAACTCTTTGTTCACATTCTTCTTGCCATAATAAAGCGGCCTCTTTTACAGAAAAAACTGTTTTAGGAGACCTTAATAAAATCTCTAAATATTCCCCTTTTCTTGGTTTTTTGGTCATTTTTGTACTGTATTATACCTTTAAAGCTTATTCCAGTCTAATTTTATCATATTTTAATAAAAAATGCAAGCAAATACTATGGAAAACTTCTAATCAGGAGACTTGAAGGGAAAATAAAAAAATTAATCAGTCGAAGTATTTTTCTTCCCTCACTTCCAGCCCAACCACCTCAGTCAGGCTTTTTTTATTAAAAAAAAATCACAATAGTTAAAATTGGTTTAAAATTTATAAATTAATTATTTATTTTACCTTCCCCTTGCTCTTATTTTCTGATTATGATAAAGAGAAGACAGAAGTAAATATTTGATAAGTAAAAAAAGAGGTAAATTCTATTATGAAAACACGGAAATTTCAACGGACTAAAGAAAACTTTACCTGTGAAAGGTGCGGATTTTTGGTGCAGGGAAGCGGTTACACCAATCACTGTCCAAAATGTCTCTGGAGCAAACACGTAGATATTAATCCTGGTGACCGCCAGGCAAGTTGTCAGGGATTGATGGAACCAGTCGGGGTGAAGGTTAAAAGCGGAGAATACGTTATTGTCCATCGCTGTAGTCTCTGCGGCTTTGAGAAACGAAACAAAGCGGCCGAAAATGATAATTTTAATGAAATTCTAAAACTTTCGAGCCATTCCATTTCAAAAAATAGTAATCACTTCCCAGTAAAAGATAAACCATAAAATTTAAAAAAAATTAGAAAAATAAAAAAGCGATTGTCCAGATGGACAACCGCTATAGATTTTCTTGGATGAAATTAATACAAGCCAGAATAATATTCTCGGCGCTTTTCCCTTTTTAGTCTCTCCTGCAATTCCCTGTTCCTTGCTTCCTCAATCATTTTCTTTGTGACCAGGGTTTTTTCCTGAACAAGTTCGCTGACGGTCAGCCCACGTCTTTCGGCTTCTTCTTCAAGAGCCGCTTTATTTCTGGCCTGATTGCGTCGCTTTCTGGCGGCCGAAGCGGCTTGGCCGGGAGTTTGCTTACCTTTTTCTATAACTGATTTATGCCTGCCCAAATTAACACCTCCAAGGTTAAGGGTGGGGTTAAGGATGGATTAATAAAGCTATATCAAAAAGAGCTGGTTATAAAATGTATAATATATTTTTTTATTAGTCAAATGGGGGAGTTAGGAAAGAAAGTTTTTTAGTTTTTTTCAGTAATATCACAAAATACTTTTGATACTTGTGGGTACATATTATTTTTATTTAAACTTACCAAGTAGCTATGACCAACTCGAAGAGTTTTAATATTTTTATCTCCATATATCTGATCAACGCATTTATAAAATTTACTTTTTTTTGATATTACTTCATATTTATATTTTTTTATTCTTTGAGTTTTTAAGTAGGAACTGCTAATAATCCTTATTTTTATTTTCTGTCCACTCATTTTGACACTACCCAACAATACACTTTTATTAGATAATTTTCTTCTAAGATTAACGACACTTAATTGTTTGTTTCTACATTTATTAGCTGATTTTTTTGCCAATTTGTCTGCTTCTTTATTATGTTTACTTTTTGAGTGTCCCTTAACATAATATATATCAACTCTTACACCAATTTTTTTCATGTTTCTAATTAATTGTTTCCACAACTCCGCATTAAGAACTGGCCCCCCAGAACTTTTTTTCCATTTATTTCTACTCCAATTCCAAATAGCTTTTTTATAATTACCCACAACATACATTGAATCAGTATTTATGACAATTCTTTGAATTTTTTTTAGATCATCAAGTTTCATTATTTTTTCTAAGGCAATAATACAAGCTTGAAGCTCCATTTGATTATTAGTTGCATTTTTATATCCGGGGACATTAATATTTTTTACATTATCTGATTTACTTAACGATTCAGGAAAGACCAATCTAATGCCTATGCCTCCAACCCGTGGAGAACCCTTAGAAGATCCATCTGTATACACGTTTAAAGCATTATAATCAATATTCATATAAAATTAGTACTTAATAAGTTTAGTATATTTAGTATAATTAGTAATTAGTTATATTTTTTCACATAAATACAAAAATAAACTCATAAAAAAATTCATGTTTATATATAAATAATAAACTATTTATCTAGTTTAAATAAATTCAGAGGCAGCATCATGGAACTTTTTTTCTTTTTCTTCTAACACGCTTTTCATTTTCGTCCATTCATCTAATACTTCTTTTGTTATTGGAACTACCTTTTTGACACCCCTATTACTCCATGATGTTGGTACATTATTTCTCACCCAATCACTATATTTTTTTTCAAATTCTACATATTCCTGAGTAATTTTTCTAAATTCTTCTTGGTTCATATGTTTTTAAAAATTCTGGATAAGGTTTTATTTTTTTATATATTTTTTAATTACTCTTATAATATATTTTACAAACTCAATTATTAATAAAAAGCCTGGAGTTACCCATAAAAATACTAAAAAATGATTATTATAATTAATTTTTAATTGTGCCCATACTAATTTTAAGGTTGTATAAAATATAATAAAAAATATTCCCCTTAACACATATTTAACAAATATCGGCCCTCGCAATAACGGGGTCTTAAAACTATCCTCTTTTCTACTAATAGAGATTTCGGATTTTATATATAATAAAAAAGAAATTAATAATATAATTATCCAAAAAATAATTTTTAAGGCTGAAAGTATATTATTATCAAAATTCTCAATATCTGCTGAATAAAAAAATGTTTGCACAACATAAATTAAAGCTAATAACTCAATTAACCATTTATTACTTTTAAAATAGTTATTAAGCTACTGTATATTATAAAAAATAAAATTACTATATATTTTTTCTAAAGACATATTTATTTTCTCGCTTTACTAGATGATTGTAATTTTTAATTTAATTTTATCGATTTGGAAAACCAACATTAAAAACATTGTCACAAATAGGGCAACGACGATATCCAGTTTTAGAACTTTGTAACCTGATTAATTTATTTTTATTATCCCAGCAGGCAGTACAGTAAGGGCCCTTTTTACTTCCTTCTTCCACTGTCCAATAAGAGTCGTATTCAAATACTATTTTTTCTTTAAGCTTTAGTTTTTCTTTTAAGTTTTTATTTTTATCAATTAGACTCGCATTTTTTTGTGTAAGATTTAATAACTCTTGTTGAATTTCAATAATTTGTTTATACTCTTCAATTTTATTTGCCTCTTTTAAAACACTTCCTATTGATTTTAATTTGTCGAAAATTGCCATTTAATTAGAATTAATAATTAGTATTTTTTAGTTTAAAGCTAAAAATAAACCCCCTTTAGTTTAGCGCTAAAGTTAGCATGGGTCAAGCCTTCGCCAAGGCTACGGCTTGCAAGCAAACAAAAACCGCCTTAAAAAGCCGTGTAATATTATTCTTCTAAAAACTTATTTCTTAACCACTGCCCAAAATCCTTCATCTCTTTTTTATAAGGCTCAAGGTCTTGTTTTTCCCTTTCTTTTTTCATTTTTTTGGTAACTTTGCCTTTACCGGAAATTTCAGCTTGGGCTTTTGGCTCTAGCCTGACCGCTTGATACTGGCTTATTGGCATTAAATCTAATTTTAGTTTATCTCGAACTTCTTGCCCCTGTTTATTTCTTTCCTCATACCATTCATCTAATAAAATCTGTAATTTATCGGCATCCCTTTTATTCCACCGGCACCAAAGCTCTTTTTTATTATCATCTTCCTCCCAACCAGCCGGGGCTGGATTTTCTATCTGGATCCAGGGCAAAGCTTCGCCCCGATGATTATGGCCTTCGCAGGACTGAGAAGTCGGTAAATCGTGGGCTTTAACAGAAACCAAAGTTTCGCGGATACCCGGATCTATTTCTTTGCCCAGATTATCTTCCATCTCTGCCACTTCTTTTTCTATTTCAAAAAGCCTTTGTTGCTTTTCAAAATCAATTCCTTTTTCTCTTTCTCTATTCATAATATTTTTAGAATATTATTTCTCTTTTACTCTAGCGCTAAAGTTAGCCTGGGTCAAGCCATCGCCTTTTGTGAAAAGAAGGGGTCAAGCCTTTATCCGCGCCTACGGCAAACCAGCTATTTTCCTTTCATAATTTAGGGCGAAGTTTTCCTTTGGAGCTTTTACTAAAAAAAGTTTGCCGACAAGGTTTAACCATTACTATCCCCTCTCGACCCAAGTGGAGAGAACCTTATGGTTAATTTAACAGGATTTCTCCATGCGGCCTGCTATCCGTAGATGTCAGTCGCGACTGACATCTACTCTTTAATGATCGGACGAAGTGGTAAAAGGGGGGCGTCGGTATAACCTTATTTTCTATTTCATGAGTACGCCACTCCCGCCTGTCTTCGCCTAACGGCGAAGCCGTTGTCGGGCAGGAAAGTGGCTAGGAAAAAAGAAAATATTATTTTCATACGGACTTTAGTCCGGTCTATTTTCTTTACGCCACTATTATAGAGGAAAGATCTTTGTGAATGTTTTAGTGAAATTTTTCCGCTCCGTTTGCTCCGAGCCGTGACGAATTGATAAAAATTCTCTAATAATATTAAGGCGTCTTGAACACCTTCAACAAGCGAAGCGATTAGACGTTTTCAACGCTTATAAAAAAACCCCCTTTATTTTATAAAGAGGATTTTTTATTATGCTTTTTTAAATCTATATTTATTCCTGCTCTGGAGATGACGGAGTTTCTTCAGAATTTTCTTCAGGACTTTCTTCTTTAAGAGAATCTTTCAGTTTTTTACCAGCCTTGAACTTGGGTACAATCACGGTCGGAATACGAATTTTCTCGGAAGGATTTTGCGGGTTAACTCCCATGCGGGATTCTCTTTTGCGAGCGCGAAAAGTGCCAAAACCGGTTAAAGTGACTGTTTCACCTTTTTTCAGCTCTTCAATAGTAATTTCCTCAAAAGTATCCATTACATCTTCACACTGTTTTTTGGTTATACCAACTCTTTCGGCTAATTTTTCGCAAAGCTTTGCTTTATTCATATTTTTTATATCTCCTTTGTTAATTATATTTAAATTTTAATAAATTTATCTACTCGCTCGATTTTCTTGACTTTTTTGCTTTTGGTGTCAATTTCCAGATAAACTGCATTAACCTGAATTTCCTTATCTTCCGGTATTTCATGGCGCAGAGGCCTTTGGCTTTTAAACATTTTGATGACGTTTTCCTTATCCACTCCGATAACACTACTTTTAACCCCAACCATACCAATGTCGGAAATATAACCAGTGCCTTCTTTTAAAATTTGATTATCAGCTGTTGGCACATGAGTGTGAGTCCCGACCACAGCCGTAGCCCGTCCATCTGTAAAATGACCAAAGGCTATTTTTTCCGAAGTAGCCTCGGCGTGAAAATCTACTATAATAATTGCTTCTTCTTTTTTATACTTTTTATAAACCTGATCAAATTTACGAAAAGGGCAGTCAAAGTCTTCCTTCATGAAGACCCGGCCCATTAAGTTTACCATAAGTACCTTATTTCCTTCAATATCTAGGATTTTGGCTTCCGGACCCGGTGTCTCAGGCGGATAATTAGCCGGCCGAATAACATTAATCTCTTTTAAATCTAATAATTCTTCGGCTTCCTTTTTATCAAAAATATGGTTACCGCTGGTAAAAAAATCAACGCCGGCTTCTTTCATTTCTTCCAAAGTCTTAGCTGTAATACCCACTCCATGAGCTAAATTTTCCGCATTAGCCACTATTAAATGCGGTTTCAGCTCTTTTTTTAATTCCGGCAATAATTTTTTTAAGGCTAGCCGTCCGGGTTTGCCGATAATATCACCAAAGAAAACTATTTTTAATTTCATAATTTTATTAACTTAATTGACTAATAACCAACTAAATGACTAACTATTCAACTACTCACTAACTAACTTACCGCGCGTACTCAATCACTCGCTTTTCCCGAATAACATTAACCTTAATCTCACCGGGATAACGCAGCTCATCTTCTACCTTTTTAGCAATTTCAGCCGCCATTTTTGTAGCTTTATAATCGTCCACTTCATTAGGCATCACAAAAACTCTGATTTCCCGACCGGCTTGAACAGCGTATGATTTTTCTACTCCTTCAAAAGACTTGGCTACGTTTTCCAGTTCTTCTAATCTCTGTAAATAATTTTCATAGGTGTCTTTGCGAGCTCCTGGCCGTCCGCCGGAAATAGCATCAGCCACTTTAACAATAATGGCTTCCAAGGTTTTCGGGTTATCATCATGATGAGCTTTAGCCGCGTAGGCAATCTCTTCTGATAAACCAAATTTTTTAATAATATCATAGCCTATTTCCGGATGACCCCCTTGTATTTCATGATCAACCGCTTTACCGATATCATGCAATAACCCCGCTTTTTTACAAATACTGGCGTCTGCTTCCAACTCTTTGGCTAAAAGAGCCGCTACTTCAGAGACTTCAATAGAGTGCTGCAGTACATTTTGTCCGTAGGAAGTGCGGTATTTTAAACGACCTAAAATTTTAACTAATTTAGGATCAAGTCCGGCTACACCCACTTTATAAGCGGCTTCTTCACCAGCTTTTCTAATATCAGCCGCTAATTCTTTTTTAGCTTTTTCAATAGTTTTTTCAATGCGGCCCGGATGAATCCGTCCGTCAGCAATTAGTTTATCCAAAGCGCGCTTGGCCAGATGACGCCTAATTGGATTAAAGCCAGAAATAACAATAGCTTCCGGAGTGTCGTCAACAATAATTTCTACACCAGTTAATCTTTCAATAGTTTTGATATTGCGGCCTTCCCGTCCGATTATCCTTCCCTTCATATCATCCGAGGGAAGATTAACTACCGTAGTGGTGGTTTCCGAAACATGAGAAGAAGCAATCCTCTGGATAACCGCCGAGAGAATATTATGAGCTTCTTTTTCTAATTTTTCCTGACCTTGACTTTGTAACTTTCTGATACGAGCTAAAATTTCGTCTTTCATCCTATTCTCAGTATTTTCCAACAAAACTTTTTTAGCTTCGTCTTTTGAAAGTTCCGCAATCTTCTGTAATTTTTCTATTTGTTCATCTTTTATTTCCTGTATTTTTCCTTTAATTTTTTCCAGCTTACCGGCTTTATCAATCAATCTTTGCTGCTTATCTTCCAAATCAAGAATTTTCTGATCAAAAAGCGCCTCTCTTTTTTCAAGACGGTTTTGTTGATGCTTAATTTCGCTCCTTCTTTCCTGGACTTCTTTTTTAGCCTCATCAATTACCTTAAGAGATTTATCCTTGGCTTTGATAAGGATTTCTTTTTGTTTTGATTTTGCTTGATCAATTAACTTTTTAGCCTTTGATTCGGCTGTGCTGGATTCGCGTATAGCCCAAAATTTGCGGGCAAAGTAGCCGGCTAAAATACCTCCTGGAATACCGACAGCTAAAAGTATGATCCAAATTGAAGTTGTCATATGTTTGGTTCCTCAATCCATAAAATTCAAGTACAAAAAAAGCAAAAACTTGCCCTTTTGAAAACACCTTTTTGGCGATTCTTATTATTTTATGAATTATCATGAAATTATTGATTAATTAGCTTAAACAATAATAACATAAATTTCATAAGTTGGCAAGATTTGAGCAAAAATTAGTCAATATCTTATTATTTCAAACAAAAAACAGCCCCTTAACCCTTTATTATTAGGCTGTTTTATTTATTATTTTCGCCTGATTATCTTATCAATCAAGCCATATTTTTTGGCCTCACTAACTGACATAAAAAAATCGCGGTCGGTATCTTTTTCTATCTTTTTTAATGATTGGCCGGTATGAGAAGAAAGTATTTTGTTAAGCCGTTCTTTAATATTTAAAATATGCTCGGCTCTAATTTTAATATCAGTAGCTTGTCCGCCGGCTTCTCCCATAACCTGATGCAGTAGAACTTCTGAATTAGGTAGAGCCAATCTTTTACCTTTTTTACCAGCTGATAAAAGCACTGCCCCCATAGAAGCCGCTAAGCCGACACAAATAGTAGTGACGTCAGGCTTAACATACTGCATAGTGTCATAAATAGCCATGCCAGCCGTGACTGAACCGCCCGGGGTATTTATATAGAGTTTAATATCTTTATCTTTATCTTCGCTTTCTAAAAACAAAAGCTGAGCGATAATATTATTAGCCAAGGGATCAGAAATGGCTGAACCCAAAAATATTATTCTTTCTTTTAAAAGACGTGAATAAATATCATAAGCTCTTTCTCCGCGGGCTGATTTTTCCACAACCATCGGAATTAAGGTTTGGTCTTTTATATCACTCATAAATAATAAGGATTAATGGTTTAATTATTATAACTTATTAGGGTCTAAATATCAAATTAAAAAGACTTATTTTATTTTCCAACCATCCTTAGTTTCGACTAATTTACCTTTAACCGAAAAACCGGCTGCTTTTTTGTGGCCGCCGCCGCCAAAATGAGCCGCTACCTTAGAAACATCCACATCATTTCTGGTCGTGCGCAGAGAGCCCTTAATCAGACCCTCCTCTTCCTCTTTTAACAAAAGAGTGAACTTGGCTTCAGCTAATGAATTTAAAAAATTACTAATACCTTCGGTTGAGTCCGAGCTAGCACCGCATTCTTTTAGATCTTTTTGGGTAATAATAGAAGTGACTACGCCGGTCTTTTTATTTTTTTTCAGTCTTGATAAAGCTCTTCCCCAAAGTCGGAAAGTAATAATATTATTTTTTTTCATAGTTTTATCACAAATCTTTTTTAAATTAGCTCCTTTATTAAGAAGATTAGCCGCTACTGAAAAAGAGTTTACCGTAGTACCCAAATTAGAAAAACAGCCCGTATCTGTTAGTATGCCGGTCAATAAATTAGTGGCCTTTTCTTTATTATTTTCGGCTCCGATATAATCAAAAAAATAATATATAATTTCAGAAACAGAGGAAACTTCTAAATTAATAATATTTAAATCAAAATCAGAGGCATAATCACCCAGAATCGTATAATGATGGTCTATATTAACCATTTTTATTTGTCTTAAATCAGCCTTTTTTAGGTAAGAAAAAATATCAGCCCTTTTTACATCACCGACATCAACAAAAATAATCAGATCAAAATCATTAATTTCTTTAATTTCATTTTTTATTCTTTCTACTCCCGGCAGGAAATAAAAATTATCAATAATTTCATTTTCGGTAAAACAAAGATATTCTTGTTTAATATCTTCAAAATAATAAGCCAAAGAAAGCATAGAGCCAATAGCGTCTCCGTCGGGTTTTTCATGAGTAGAAACTAATATTTTCTCTGAAGATAATATTAACTGATTAAGCTTGTTAAAATTTTGTTTTATTTCAGTCATTTTAAAATATTACTTAACAAGCAATATTATCTTTTTTTACTTACTTTGTCAAGCAAATGGTTTATGCGCTGGGCTTTTTCTTCACTTTTATCAATATAAAAATCAAGCTTAGGCACTACCCTCATGACTAATTTATGGTTTAAACTCTGCTGAATTTGATAAATATTCTTTTTGAGTAAGTTTAAAATTTTATCTCTTTTTTCAGTCGGTAGCACAGAAACCCCTATTTTTGTCTCCTCTAAATCAGCCGCAGTATCTGCCTTTTTTACAGTCACTAAACAACCCTCAGGCCATTCAATTTCCTGTCTGATTATATCAGATAATTCCTGACGTATAAGTTCATTAACTTTTTTTATACGACGACTAGGCATTATTAATATTAATCTTTTTATATATTTTTTCCTCCTCAAAAACCTCAATGGTATCGTTTTCCTCAATTTTTACTTTACCCTTAAAGGTGACACCACATTCTCGGCCTTTTTCTACTTCTTTAACTGCCTTGTCTTCTATTTGTAATTTTGTAATTTTGCCTCGTCCAATTTCCTCCTTGTTTCTTAAAACTTTAGCTTTCATGCCAGTTTCAAATTTTCCGTAAGTTACCCGCCCGCCAACAATCATTAATTTTTTCTCTGTCCGGAATACAGCTAAAACTTTCATACGTCCTATTAATTTTTCTTCTATTGTGGGCTTTAAAAGTTCTTCCATTTTTAATTTTATTTCTTCAAAAAGCTCGTAAATAACTTTATAAATTTTATACTCCATTCCCTTTTCATGAGCCAGGTTTTCTGCTGATTTATTGGCGGAAACATTAAAACCACGGACTATAGCGCCGGTAGCTTCAGCTTTTAACATATCAGCTTCGGTGATATTGCCCAGACCACTGTAAACCACAACCAGTCTTACTTCTTCATGCTGATATTTTTTCAGGCTTTCCATAATTGCTTCCAGAGAGCCCAGGTTATCGGCTTTCAGTATTAATTTTAAACTGTCTTCTCTTTTTTCTTCTTTTTCTTCAGTCTTTTCTTCCTCTTCGTCTTTTTGCTTTTTGGTTTCAATTCTTGTCTCGCTTGGTTTAATCAAATGTTTGTCATGGCGATATTGTTTGGCTTTCTTTTTAAACTCTTTTAAATCTTCGGTTACTGAAATTATATCCCCGACTACTGGCAAACCTTTAAGACCGAGTATTTTAACTGGCGTTGAAGGTTTAGCTTTTTCGATTTCGCCACCCTTAAAATCCTTCATGGCTTTAATACGACCCCAAACATCACCCACTGTCACATCATTACCTACCTCTAAAGTACCTGAATGAATTAAAACCGTGGCCACTGGTCCTTCACCTTTGTCAATATGACTTTCAATAATTGAGCCTATAGCCTGACCAGAGGGATCAGCTTTGATATAATCTTTTTCCATATCATAAACCAAAAGCACCATGGATAAAAGGTCATCCAAACCTTTCTTTTCTAAAGCAGAAACTTCTACAGTAATAGTATCTCCACCCCATTCTTCTGGCAGTAAATCATGATCAGCCAGGTCTTTCATCACCCGATTGACATCAGCTTCAGCCTTATCAATTTTATTAATAGCTATTATATAAGGGATCTTAGCCGCTTTAATAATTTGCAGAGCTTCTTTGGTTTGGGGCTTGATACTGTCATCAGCCGCAATAACCAAAATAGCGATATCAGCTATTTTAGCTCCTCTTGAACGCATAGCTGTAAAAGCAGCATGGCCAGGTGTATCAATAAAAGTTATTAGCTGACTTTTTTCTTTGACTTGGTAAGCCCCAATATGTTGAGTAATACCACCATGCTCCGTATCAATGACTTTAGTTTCGCGAATAGCGTCCAATAACAGAGTCTTGCCATGATCAACATGACCCAAAACTACCACCACTGGCGGGCGGAGTACCAAATTTTCTTCTTGGCTTTGCTCTAAAGCTTCTTCTAATTTAGCATCTTTTTTTTCTTCCACTTTATCAGCCTTTTTCACTTGATTGGCCTCAAAACCCATCTCATCAGCAATAATAGAAGCCGTCTCAAAATCAATACTTTCATTCTGAGAAGCTAGCACTCCATTTTTCATCAACTCAGCAATAACTTCAGTTACCGGCATTTTTATTTTTTCCGCTAAATTCTTAACCGTAATTTTTTCCGGCAATTCAATAGTCTTTTTCTCTTCTTTGGTTACTTCCTCTTTGGAATCAGAGTCAGACTTTTTTTCAGATTTTTCTTCTTTTTTGGACATAAAAAAATATAACGTTAGATAGTTTATTCTAATAAAAATAATCTCTTTCGTCAAGTAAAAAAGCCTTCTTATATTTTAAGAAGGCTTTAAAAAATAAATCAATGTACACGTGTTAAAATTTTCCCAGCCCATTTAGCTAAAGACATGGGATTGAAAGGCATTTTAAATAGATGCCAGTTTTCCTGAAGATCTAAATCTTGGTACTGATTTCTGATCCGGTATAAAATAATAGCTGGTAAATTGGGAAAACTTTTAGCTAACAAACGAAGGATAAACTTATGTTTATTATTTTCTAAACTGATAATTATCAATTCTGGCCGAAGATTTATATTCATAATCTCAGTCCAAGCACTAGACAGATTAGAAGGTAGACTAACCTTATTACCCTCCTCTTGAAAAGCTACTTTCAAAACTTTCTGTCTTTCAAAATTATTTTCAACAATTTGTATTTTTGCCATTGGATACTTCCTTTTTTTGATCTCTTAATTTATTTGAAAAGAACTAAACCCACCTTAACTTATAAATTATGGCGGATAAAAAAAGCCTCATTTGTGAGACTCATAAAAAAGGAATTTTCATCTATAATCACCTCTCTTTGTGCCGGTTTCGCTCTCTGGCGTGGCTTCAAAAATATAAAGCTCTTCTTGTTTAATCCACATAGCGACCAAAAGATTAAACAATATTTTTACGCCTCACAAAAGTTTACAAACTACTTAATTTTTAAAATAACTTCATCTTAATATATAATCTATACTCAAAAATGTCAAGCTAGCGCAGACTAGCCCCCCCGCCTTGCTTTGTGCAAAGTAAAGCAGGCGGAAAGTCTGCGCTTTTATTATTCCTGAAATCCTTTTTACCTTTGTTACCCTTAAAGCCCTTCTTACTCCTTCTCCATAATCTCTACCCGCTTGGGATATTTTTCTTTTAATTTTCTGGCGTCTTCAGAACTGCCCACTACCTCTCCGTAATGCATGGGAATTATTTTTTTGGGCTTTATTCTTGCAATAGCCTGAGCTGCTTCTTGACTATCCATCACATAAGTGCCGGAAACTGGCAGCATAGCTATATCAATATTTTCTAATTCATCCATTTCCGGAATTAAATCAGTGTCTCCGGCATGATACATTTTCTGACCGTCAGCTTCAATTACATAACCGACCCAATTATTTTCTTTGGGGTGGTATTCTTTATCAATATTATAAGCCGGCACAGTTTTAATAGTAATTTCTTCTTCTTTAATTTCTTTTCCTGGTTTAACACTTTTGGCCTGTCCGCCTATTTTTTGAATACATTCATGAGGACAAAATATTTTTGTTTTTTCTTTTCGAATTTTAGCAATATCTTCTGGAGAACAATGATCAAAATGTTCATGAGTAATTAAAATATAGTCAGCTTCAGAACTGTCACCGGAAATCTTCCAGGGATCTATATAAATTGTTTTGCCAGACTTGGTAATTATTTTAAAGCCTGACTGACCCAGCCAGGTGATATTTTCCAACATAATATTTTTTATAATTTAATATATTTAAAATTTTCTCTCGCGGCCGACAATAATACTCAATCTTTTAGGGACTACGCTGACTGTGGCCGGAGTTTTAATAATAGTTTCGCCGTCAGCTACTAAAGAAACACATTCCGTATTACACTTTATCTTTGCCTTTTTAATGGGAAAAACACTGTCTTGCTCAAAACCACTTTTAAAAATATTCCAGCCGGATTTTTTATTTAAAACCACTGCTTCCAAAAGGCCATCCCCGGGATTAAAATAGGTTTCTTCATCCAGTAAACCAAGATTACATATTTTTAAACTAGAATCTGGAGCAATCGCTTCTATGGTATAATCTCCATCGCATTCTATTTTAACATTTTTCTTTTTAGCAATATCTAAATTAAAAAGAAAATACTTTTTATTGACTTTACCTAAATCAAAGCGATGCATAATTCTTTTAGAAAGAATGTCACAAGCTTCTATACCTGAAGGAATACCTAAAAGATCAGCTATCTTTTTTTCCGGGCCAATGGGAATATAGCCTAAAGTGGCCTTTTTATAAGGAGCTACATAGCTAATAACTTTGCTTAAGGTTGTGTCATCGCCAACTACCACCAAAGTCTTAGCACCTTTTTTCAGGGCCTCTTCTACCATTTCTTTTAAATTCTTTAAAATAGTCAATTTTTCAATTTTGCCATTTATATCTAACTCTAAAAGACGAGCTTCCACTTTGGCTAGTGTGCTTTCATATTTTTTATCAGACAAAAAAGAATCGTATATATAAAAATACATCTGTCAGTTCAAATTAAAGCTTATTTTTTACTTCTCTTTTTCTCTTCTTTCTTGTTTTCATCATCTTCTTTTAAAGTTTCTCTTTCCTCCTTTTTAATCATTTTGCATTTACCGTTTAAAACCGCTCCTTCTTCTACTGACAAAACTCCTGTTTCCACATTACCAATAACTCTAGCGCTTGAGGACAAACTTAATTTTTCACTAGATTTAACATTACCTCTAATCTCGCCGGCGTTATTAACATTAGAAGCTTCTACATCAGCCTTGATCTTGGCATTTTGACCGACTCTCAAATTACCGGCTGTTTTAATAGTGCCGGAGACATGGCCTTCTACAATAATATCACCCTGACTGTCAAAATTACCCTCTACTTTAACCGAAGGTCCGATAACTGTTTCTTCACCCTTAGGTGAAAACTCTTGTTCTTCTTTATTAAACATACTCATATTTTTTTATAATAATTATTAGGCTCTACTAATTGTAAAAAAAATAGCTTTAATTGTCAACGTCTATTTGACAAATTTATTATTAAATATAATAATAAAGGACTCTCGCCGAATAAATTATTTGTTCATTAAAAACCCTTAAAAACCTAAAAGGAGGTTTTAATCATGAGAAAGCTGTTATTAGCTTTTGTTATTTTGCTGCTTGGTTTTTCCTGGTTTTCAGCTGTTAAAGCCCAAGCTCCGGAAAGTGTTCTTATAAGAACTGAACACTATATTCAAGACGCCGCCCCCCCTTCTTCAAATTTTTCAGATATAAAGATTCACCTTGATTCTGAAAAAGATCTCTTAAAATCCGGAAAGCCAAAATGGATCAGACAGCCCGAATGTGAGGAGACTGAATTTTACTGGGTACATGGAATTTCTCGTTGTGGTTGTGATGACGGCGACGATAACGGCAATGGATATTCAGATTTTGACTATGCCTGGAAATTAAAAGTTCCCTCATCCGGTAAAATTTCTTTGCAATATGCTCAAGCCTGCTGTGGCGGAGATAGCGTAGAAATTTTTGTTTCAAGCAGTGTTTCAGGTCCTTGGACAAAAATTTTCACTATTGAAATTTGTTCTTATTGTTCTTACAGTTGGAACTCAGAGCAGCCTTATTATATTGATCTTACAGCTGCCGGGCTTAGTCCGGAATCCGAGTATTATCTAAGAGTACTCAGCGGACCTGATTCCATAGACATATTTAAGCTTGAGATAACAGCTCAAGCAGAAATTAATGTCCAAGAATCCTCCTGGGGAGCGGTAAAGTCCATTTACCACTAGTACATTTAGTACATTTATTTTCAAATTCAAACCCAGCCCATTATTATACGGGCTGGGTCTTTTTTTATTTTTACGTAGACAAACCCTATCCTAAGAGATGGATATAAAAAAAATGATTAAGGAATACTCAAAACCCAACCCGGCTGAATACCACCAGGATTATTAATCAAGCTGGGATAAGTTTCTTTGTTAGCTTCTACTATTTTTGAGTACTGGGAACCGTCCCCATAAAATCTTGTGGCTATTTTCCATAAAGAATCACCATCTATTACTTTGTAGGAAAGACTGGTGTCAAAGATAAACTGGTCTTCATTGACTACCTGGCCTTGGCTTTTTTGGAAAGTGTAGGCGTTGGAATATTTAGAAGCTTCACCAGAAGAACTAAAGGCTTTGACTTTAATGGTATGAGAGCCACTGGCTAAACTACTAATGGGATATTGGTAGCTGAAATAAGTATTTTCATGGTCCGGATTATTGGTCACGTTAAATTGATCCTGGTATTCATCGTCTATGTAGAGTTTAATCAAGGAATCATTTCTGGCTACGCCGTTAACAATAACCGTGGGGTTAGAGCCATCTGTAAAAACTGGGGTGTAAAGAGTGGGCGCCACAAAGGGATGGTCAACATTAAAGGTAATAACTGGTGAAGCATCAGAATAATTACCACTCTGATCGCGAGAAATAGTATATAAAGTGTGTTCACCTTCAGGTAAAACTCTTCTTAATTTATAAGCAAAGGATCCGGTTCCTGAAAGATCGTCCGTCGAAAGAACCGTATTCTCCAGTTCGCCGTCAATAAAAATGAAAATAGTGTTGTTAGAACGAGCCAGGCCAGTAATAGTTGGTTTGACTTCGTTAATGGTGACTCCTTCTTCTATGGGGTTAGTTTCGTTTTTGACTACTGTCGGAGAAGCCACATAAGTTTGAGTAGTTTCTTCTTCGGCTGGTTCTTCCGCTTCTTCAGTAACTTCCTCTTGTTCAGTTTCATCTTCTTCGGCTGGTTCTTCCGCTTCTTCAGTCATAAAAGTAGCGTCAGCGTCATTGGTTGAAGTATTGCCGACACTTAAAACCTCATAATGATAAGTGGTGCCAGCGGTTAAACCAGTGACGATCATTTCATGGCTGGTTACTTCTTCAGAATCATAAACCTCATCACCATAAGCAGTGGTAGTACCATAACGCACTTTGGAGTCAGCTTCATGATTGGTAGTCCAAGTGACTTTAACTGAGGTCTGAGAAATTTCAGAGACTTGAACATTGGTGATGACAGTGGCTTCTAGTTCAGCGGTAGTAAAACTCTCAGCCGTATGAAGTGTTTGGTTAGAAGCCTTATCCTGTCCGGCTACTTTAAAGAAATATTCAGTATTATCACTTAAGCTATCTAAGGTAACAGTGTGTTCAGTGGATTTTTCCTCACTTTCAGTGGTAGAATTTGTAGTATTTTCATCCGCGCCCCAATTTAGTTGAGTAGTGGTCGGCTCGGAAGTAGTCCAGCTAATAATGGCTGCTGATGAAGTAGTAACTGGTGTCTCCACATCAGGCACTGGCACAATAGTGTCTTTTCTGACTTGAAAACCATTTGATAGTTCTTCTTTCACATTTCCCGCCTGATCATAGGTCCTAAAAGAAACGTAATTAGTGCCTTCAGCTAAACTGTCAAAGTCCACCGGCCAAGAGTTGGTGTAAGAAGCCGTGTCTTCGGTAAAAATATTAGTCCAGCCTAAAACATCACTGCCGCCTTGAGTAGTACCGACAGCGTATTGAGCATAATCTAAGTTAGAGCCGCCATTAGACATAAAGTCCACATCATAAGCCGTGCCCGCTGCATTAAGCCAGGCTGTGTCGCCAGTAACATTATTAGTAATGGCTGGGTCAGTAATATCTACCTTAAAGGGACCGAGAGTTTGAGTAGCTCCAGAAGCAGCCGCTGTGTCTTCAGCGTTATAGGCTTTAACATGCATGTACCAATTACCTTCCGAAGGATCAGTTTCTTCTTTGGTGCCAGAGGACCACTGGGTTTCGGTGTCATTAAAAGAATGGGAATCGTTTTGGTCAAAAACATAACGGTAGTATTCTAAACCACCCGAGCCAAAGCCAGCCTCGTTAGTAAAAGTAAAGCTAGTTGAATTAGTCCAGGCCTCTTCGGTCAGATCACTAGAGATATTAGCCTCGGCCGCTAAAGTATATTTACTTTCTCCGGCAATACTTGAGTTTTCATCACCATCGCCATTTCTGGTCTGGGCCTCAAAGGTGTATTCGGTGTTAGCACTGAGACCAGTTTTTTCCCAGGAATTGGTTTGCTTCCAACCGGAATCACTACTGGTTACTATTTCAGAAAATTTTATGCCGGAAGAGTCAGAAGCTAAATTTGAAAGCGTACCGGCACCAGAAACCGTGATGGTGTTTTTTTCTACTGTATCAAAAGAAATACCGGATGGTGATTCAATAGAAGTGTAGGTACTTAAATTGGCCGTATTAGTAGTGCCACAGCCATTAACTAATTGCAGGTAGCGGGTGTATTGAGTGTTGGCTGACAAAGAGGTTTCTTGCCAAGAGGTAGTATCGGCGGCCAGGTCTCCGGACTGGTTAGCGTCTCCAGTGTCCATAACGCGGTAATTATCTTCATCTTCATCATCTGACCAGGACCAGGTGATAGAAGAAGTAGAATTGTCCGAGTGAGAGAGAGATTGGGAATAAGAGGGAGAGTCGCTAACAGTAATTGTTTTACTAGGAGAATCATCTTCAGCCATGGCAAATTTAATGGAATATGAGCCTTTTGTTTCAGCAGTTACAGTTTTACCAAAAGCATCATTTTCTTCTACCAATTCACTAAATGTTGAGGTAGTGCTTAATGAAGTGTTTGTATCAATTATATCACTATCAACATAAGCACTAAATTGTTTAGCGCTGCAAGGATCATTTGTGGGTTCACTATCATACCATTTTCCATTCATAAAAAAAGTATCACCAACACAAATATTTAAATTTGAACTAGGTTCGGATAACTGAGTAGAATATGGTGCTTCACATTCTCCAGGTAGAGGATCACCACCAGCAGCTTCTATTTTATTTGGCGTAATCGTAAAAATAAATAAACCAGAAAATAAACCCAGTAAAACCAATAATACAGTGGTTGTGAATAGAGAGTATTTTTTGTATTTTAAATAAGTGGTATAAGGAATTTTATAAGTGCCATTTTCATCCTGTTCGGTTAATTTTTGATAACCAGAATAGGGTTTAGATTTTATAAAATGCGGTAAATATCTTAACCCACAAAAAAATTCCATAAAATATACTGGTATACAATTTAAAAACCTTAATAGACCTTTACTATTAAGGCCCTCTTTTTTTCTTTGTGATCTTTTAGACGTTTTTAAAAACAAAGTTTCCATCCCTTTATATCTTAGTTATATACTAATTATATACTAAAAATGGCTTTTTGTCAAGTTTTATATTTGCGAAAAATCTAAATATAGCGTAATCTAAGATTATGAATAACAAAAAAGAAATTACCAAAGTAATCATCTTAGCTTTAATATTTATTGCTATCTATCTTGGCTTGTACTTTTATAATTTGAAGACAAATCATATTACTGAATTATCATCAAATATATATAACTTATTTGTTTCCAGTTAACTTAAAATATTTTACGACACTATTTTTATAATAAAATTAGCCTAAAATTATTTAAATATAGAAAAATCATATATTTTGAACAAAAAATGTTCCACGTGGAACATTTCTCTATTTTAAGGCTAATTTTAGCTATAAATATGAAATAAAATAGTAGAAATTAACTCTAATTTTACTAATTATAAAATTGATACCGGCTTGCTATCGCCCAAGCCCTCGTAGTCCCGATGTTTGCCCTTGGCAAAATCGGGATTCAAATAATAAAGTAGTTTTCCAACACGCCTTCTCTTAAAATTCCGGTGAATAAGCAATAGATTATTCCGCCATCGCCCAAGCCCTCGTAGTTCAACGGATAGAACAAAGGACTCCTAAGCCTTAGATAGAGGTTCAATTCCTCTCGAGGGCATAGGCGATGGCAGGAAACTTCTAAGCCCTAGATGTAGGTTCTGCGCCTAAGGCGCATCTCAGCCAAAGGCTTGAGCCAGAGGCTCATCCGTCCTCTGGTGGAGACCAGCCTCTGGCTGGCGCCTAAATCTCTGGCGGAGATTCCTCTCAAGGGCCAATATTAATAATAAGAACATAAAGCATTATGATGAAAATAATTTTTGAAGCCCATTCAACAACAAAGGATAATGAAAAAGAATTGGCTTCAGGCTGGAATGATGTAGAATTATCTAAATTAGGTCTAAAACAAGCTAAGGAATTAGGAGTAAGATATAAGAATAATTGCCCTAAGGCTGTTTTTACTTCTGATCTAAAAAGAGCTTATTATACGGCTAAAATTGCCTTTGCGAATAAGATAGATATTATTAAAGATAAAAGATTAAGAGAAATAGACTATGGAGAATTAACTCATAGGCAGACATCTGAAATAATTAAAGAGAAGCCAAAATACATTGATAACCCTTTTCCTAAGGGACAATCATACCAAGAAACTTCTAAAAATATGGTAAAATTCTTAACAGAAATTGAAAAGAATTATCATAACCAAACAATCATGATAATCGGACACCGGGCTACGCAATACGCTCTTGAGCATATAATCAATAAAATTCCCTTAAATAAAGCTATTACTGCTCCTTGGCAATGGCAGCCTGGTTGGACCTATATTTACAAATAGCAGCAGAATTTTTTTGCTTTAGCTAACTACAACAGACTGGTAGGTAATACTGATCGCCTTACCTTGCTGGAGATGTAGTTAAACGGTGTAATAGGTTATTCGCAGCCGCCTGCCGGAGTAGGCCCATTAACTCAATTGGTAGACCGGCCCGCCTCGGCTTGTTGGGGATGTAGTTAAACGGTATAATAGGTCATTCGCATTGACCAGTTCGGGGTTCAATTCCCCGCATCTCCACCATATCTTATTATTTTCTTATAAATTCTCAGGTTTTACCTTTTAGGTATTCAACCGGCCCAAAGGGGCCACATAGTGAGTGATCGGATGACAACTCCGATATCTTCCAAAGATAAATGCAGCCCAGAAGTTCTAATCTCTTCAGTAATACACAGCCATTATAGTATTTACTTTTCATCACACATTTTCTTTGATTATAAATTAGATATTTATTAAAAAATACTGTATAATAAGAATAGATTAGAGAAAGGAGGTGATATAAATGGATTTTATAAATACAACCGGGGAAGCTTTAAACAACACTTTTAACGAAATGTGGGAAGGGTTAATTGCTTTTCTGCCAAATCTTATCGGTGCTTTGCTTATTCTAGCTCTTGGTTTTTTAGTAGCCGCATTATTTCATAAAATTACCGAAAAGATTTTAAAGTTTTTCAAACTTAAGGAATTGTTTGATAAATTTAGAATTACTTCAATGTTTGAAAAGGCGGGGCATAGTTTTAGTATTGTTTCTTTGTTAGCCTCTGTAATCTACTGGGTTATTATAATTGTCTTTATTACGGTTTCTGTGGAGATGCTTGGCTTAACTCAAATTTCTGATTTTTTAAGAAATATAGTTTTCTACTTGCCAAATGTGATTGTCGCTGTTGCCATCTTAGTCATCGGAATATTAATTAGTAACTTTGTCGAAAATCTGATTCGAAAGACTACCCGAGCCGTAAAAGTGGCTTCTTCTGAATTTTTAGGCCGAATAGCTAAATGGGCGATTTTAATTTTTGCTATTTTAGCCGCTCTAAATCAGCTTAATGTGGCTCAAAATCTAATCACTATCCTTTTCCAGGGTTTTATAGTAATGATCGCTCTAGCTGGTGGTCTGGCTTTTGGTCTTGGAGGAAAGGAATTTGCCAGAGATATACTGGAGAGGTTTAAAAGATAATATTTATATAAATCAATATCAGACCAAGTATGTTTGATATTGATTTATTTTATTTAATAATCTATAATTTTATAAAGACGGGCCCATAAATAATAGTTCTGTTACGCCTCTCAGAGGAGGGGCGAAATAAAGTTCAACTTAAACTTTGAGAATCCGTTTCTTTCTTGGCAAAACGAGAGCTAGACGGCCCGTTTCTATCTTTGAGTCAATAGCTCAGTTTCCGCCCGAGGCGGATCTCCACTAAAGAACGGATGAGCCTTTGGCTGAGGCTAGAATAGGCTCACGGTAAATAATTAATATTTGGGCCCATAGCTCAGTTGGCTAGAGCGCCTCCATGGCATGGAGGAGGTCGCAGGTTCGATTCCTGTTGGGTCCACCAAAAAAGACTTCACCAAAATAGTGGAGTCTTTTTTATTAAACTAAAATTATAAAAATGCTAATTATATTTTTTCAAAACCAGTCCTACTTACAACCTTTATTCACAATTATTTCTATTACTTGACTAATTATTTAAATTTTATTATTATTTTAATATACTCCCCCCTAGTATATTAATAATTAATTCTTTATTTATTAATAAAAATAAGTTAAAATTATGAAACAGCAACCAATTATTTCAAGATTGCACCGGACTTCAGGGCAAATTCAAGGCATAGAAAAAATGGTTAAAAATAAAAGAGACTGCCAGGAAATACTTCAACAGCTTTTAGCCGCCCGTTCTTCTATTGAAAAAATTTGTTTAACTATTTTGCAGGATGAAACTTCTAGTTGTTTTACTGGTAAAAAAAGCAATTGCCATAAAAAGCTGAATAATCTTGAAAAAATCACTAGTCATTTATTTAAGATAAAATAATAATAAAGGAGATTTTATTATGTCAGAAATCGAATTAAACGATCAAAATTTTGAAGAGGAGGTTTTAAAAGAAAAAGATAAGCCAGTCCTAGTTGATTTTTGGGCCCAGTGGTGTGGTCCCTGTAAAATGCAGGGTCCGATTTTAGAAGAAATGGCTGAAGAAATAAAAGACAAAGCCAAAATTACCAAAATAGAAATTGATAAAAATCCAAAAATAGCAGAAAAATTCCAAATTAAAAGTATTCCTACTTTAATTATTTTCAAAGAAGGTGAAGCAGTCTGGCAAGGAGTTGGTCTTCAGCAAAAAGAAAATTTAATTGAACAGCTAAATAAATATATCTAAACTCATATAAAGATTATGATCTATGACGTAATTATTGTTGGCGCTGGTTCAGCTGGTTTAACCGCCGCTCTTTATGCTTCCCGGCGCAGTCTTAACCCACTGGTTCTTTCCCAAGATATTGGCGGCCAAACAGCCACTACTCATATTGTCGAAAATTATCCTGGTATCAATAAAATTGAAGGACCGAATCTGATGCTTAACTTTATGAATCAAGCTAAAAAGTTTGGAGCCGAGATAAAAATAGCTGAAGTAAAAAAAATTAAAAAGGATAAAGAAAAATTTAATCTTAAAACCAGCAGCCATGAATCCTATCAGGGACATGCTGTTATTTTAGCTTTTGGGCTTTCACATCGCCATTTAAATGTACCCGGTGAAGATAAATATATGGGTAAAGGCGTAGTTTACTGTGCTACCTGTGACGCTCCGCTTTATAAAGAAAAAATTGTGTCAGTTATTGGCGGCGGTAATTCAGCTTTAGAAGCTGCCTTACTTTTAGCTAAAAATTCTCCAAAAGTATACTTAATACACCGGCGTGATAAATTTCGGGGTGAAAACGTACTAGCCAAACAAGTTTTGGATAATAAAAAAATTGAAGTAATTTATAAGGCCCAAGCTAAAGAAATTAAAGGCAATGACAGCGTTAATAAACTAATTATTAATCAAGAAAATAAGGAAAAAGAAATAGAAGTAGAAGGGGTTTTTATAGAAATTGGTTTTGAGGTTAAGGCTGATTTTATTAAAGATATAGTCAAACTAGATAAAAAAAATCAAATTGTTATTGACCAAGACTGTCGCACCAGTGAAGAAGGAATTTTTGCGGCTGGTGATGTCACTAATACCTCTTATAAACAAATAGTTATTTCAGCCGGCCAGGGAGCTAAAGCCGCTCTGTCAGCTCATAAATATCTCCAACAAAAAGGTTTAGCTAAAGGCGGTTTTATTGACTGGGGAAAAAGAAAGGGGAATTCATGAAACTTTCAAAAAGAGGTTTAAATATTCAAGCCTCGCCTATTCGTAAACTCTATCCTCTGGCTAACCAGACCGAAAAAAAAGGGCGAGAGGTAATAAAACTAAATATTGGCCAGCCTGATATTGAATTACCAAAAATAGTGCGCCAAGAAATAAAAAATTATAAAAGAGAGGTAATTTGTTATGCTCCTTCTCAAGGCCTACCTCAGGTGATTAAGGCCTGGCAGAAATATTTAATAGATTCAGGACTTGATTTTAAAAATGATGAGATTGTTGTTACTACCGGCGGTTCCGAAGCTATTATTTTTGCCATGGCTGCTATTGCCGATGCTGGCGAGGAGATAATTGTTTTTGAACCTTTTTATACTAATTACAACGGTTTTGCTTCTTTGATTGATGTTAAATTAAATCCTATAACTTTAAAAATTGAGAAGGGTTTTCATCTGCCTCCAAGAGAAGAAATAGAAAAAAGAATAAATAAAAAAACTAAAGGTATCATCATTACTAATCCTAATAATCCCACCGGTACTGTTTACACTAAAGAAGAATTAAATATTTTAGCTTTACTGGCAGAAAAGTATGATCTTTTTATTATTAATGACGAAGTTTATCGAGAATTTGTTTTTGGTGATTCTAAATTTTACAGTCTTTTTAATTTTAAAAATATTAAAAAAAATATTATTTTAGCTGATAGTGTTTCCAAGAGATTTAACGCCTGCGGGGCCCGACTTGGCTGTTTAGCTAGCTATAATAAAAAAATAATTGAAAACGTAACTAAGTTCGCCCAAGCCCGACTTTCCTCACCGACTATAGAACAGGAGATTTTTATTCCTCTCTTAAAAAACTCAAAAGAATACATTAATAATTTAATACTTGAATATAAAAAAAGAAGAGAAACAGTTAAAGAAGAACTTAAAAAAATACCTAATTTAACTTATCGTTTTCCTGAAGGATCTTTTTATATTATCATTGGTTTACCAGTTGATAATTCAGAAAAATTCTGCCAGTGGCTTTTAACAAACTTTGAATATAAAAATAAAACTCTGCTTCTGGCTCCGGCCTGCGGGTTTTATGCTTCGCCTGATCAAGGAAAAAATGAGGTGCGTTTGGCTTTTGTCTACCAAGCCAAAATTTTAAAAGAAGCGATGCAAATATTGAAAATTGCTTTAAAAAAATATAAAAATGAAAAATAATACTATTCTCTCTGATAGCTTAGAAGAGCTCAAAAAAGCGGCTAAGATGGCTAGTTTAGAAAAAGTATATAAAATTTTAAAAAAACCTGATCGAGTTATTGAAGCTGACTTAAAATTAAAAACATCAAAAGGAGAAAAGACTTTTTTAGCTTTTCGCTCTCAATATAATAATATACGAGGCCCTTACAAAGGCGGCTTAAGATATCATCCAGGTGTTACCCAAGACGAAGTAGTTAGTTTATCTTTTTGGATGAGCTTAAAATGCGCTGTTACTGACTTACCTTATGGCGGCGGTAAGGGAGGTATAAAAGTTGATCCACGGAAATTAAGCCTTGAAGAATTAGAAAAACTAACCCGAAAATACACCCAGGCTATAGCCAAATATATCGGCCCACAAAAAGATATTCTGGCTCCTGATGTTTACACTAACGCTACGGTCATGTCTTGGATTGTTAGTGAATACGCTAAAATTATTAAAGATGATAAAAAAGCTTTAGCCGTTACTACCGGCAAACCCTTGGCTATGGGCGGCAGCCAAGGGCGCGAGGAAGCGACGGCCTTGGGCGGAGTTTTTGTACTGGAGGAAATATTAAATAATTTAAATATAAACAAAAAAGGCTTAAAAACTATTGTTCAGGGCTTTGGCAATGTTGGTCATATTATTTCCGAAATACTTTATAACCAGGGTTTTAAAATTACTGGTCTTTCTGATTCTAAGGCTGAGATTTTTTCTCAAGAAGGTTTTACCCCTCAACATATCTGGGAGTTTAAAAAGAAAGAAGGCTTGGTTGATGGTATTTATCAAAAAGGCAGTGTCTGTGACCATGACGAAGAAAAACACGAACACTTTGAAAATAATAAAATTTTAGAACAACCCTGTAATATTCTCATCCCGGCCGCTTTGGAAAAAGCCATTACCAAAGATAACGCTCACAAAATAAAAGCAAAAATAATTCTGGAAATGGCTAACGGTGCCATTACCACTGAAGCTTTAGAAATATTAAAGAAAAAAAATATCATAGTTATTCCGGATATCCTAGCTAACGCCGGCGGCGTAATCGTTTCTTATTTTGAATGGCAACAAAACCTCTCTGATAAATACTGGCCAAAAGAAAAAATCAATAAAAAATTAAAAGATAAAATAACTAAAGCGGCTCAAGAAGTTTTGACTTTATCAAAAAAATATCAGACTGATTTGAAAACAGCCAGTTATATTTTAGCTCTAAAAAAGATTAAAAAATCTCTTGACAAATAATAACCCCCTTGCTAATATTTTAGGGTACTTTGTCGCCGGATAAGCACTTTCTGGCGACGCTCGCCCGAGCCAAATGGAGGACCCATGATCTTCCGATTCGCTCATCCGCCCTAGTAAAACTAGGGAGTACCTTTCGTGGGGCAATACCTCTGATCCGTCAGAGTGAGCCCCGTTTTTTATTTACCTAAAATATAAGTTATAATAAAATTAATGAACAAACCAAACCAAAAACAAGAAAATAGACTTTTTAAAAAAGGTTTTAAATATATCGCCGGAGTAGATGAAGCCGGCCGAGGCCCCTTAGCCGGACCAATAGTGGCAGCCGCGGTTATTTTTAAAAAAGGCGTAAGAATTAAAGGTATTAACGATTCAAAAAAATTATCGGCAAAACAAAGAGAATTGCTCTATAAAAAAATAACCGAAAAAGCTTATGCTTTTTCCATAGAAAAAATTTCAGCTAGGCAAATAGATAAATTAGGTCTTCAAAAAGCTAATGAAAAAGTTATTATAAAAGCCGTTAGATCTTTAAAAAAGAAACCAGATTTTCTTTTAATTGATTATTTTAAAATAAATATTAAAATACCAAATAAATCAATAATTAAAGGGGACGAAAAGATTTTTTCTATTGCGGCTGCTTCAATTTTAGCAAAAGTAGAAAGAGACAGAATTATGACCGGGTATCACCAAAAATATAATAATTACGATTTTATAAACAATATGGGTTATGGCACAAAAAAACATCTACAAGCTTTAAAAAAGTATGGCCCTTCAAGTATCCACAGAAAATCATTTAAACCTTTCAATATTTTCTATAAGTGATATAATACAAATATGGATAAAATGCCTTCAGGAAAAAGCTATTTAGACCCCGTTTCCCTGCTTGAGAAACTAGAAGTTAAACCTGGTATGAAAGTGGGGGATTTTGGGTGCGGTGGTTCGGGTTATTTTACTATTCAGACCGCTGAAATGGTTGGGGATCAAGGACAGGTCTTTGCTGTTGATATTTTTAAGCCTAATTTATCAGCTGTCTGGAGAAACGTAAAAATGCGTGGCTATAGCAGTTTTGTCCGCTGTATTTGGTCTGATCTAGAAATCTACGGAGCTACCAAAAAAATTAAAGACGAATCATTGGATCGAGGTATTTTAGTTAATGTGCTTCATCAGTCAGAAAAACAAAAAGAAATACTAAAAGAATGCACCCGTATGATAAAAAAAGAAGGGCGCATTTTAATTGTTGAGTGGTCTTCCTCAAGCAAGCTTATGTTTGGACCTCAGAAAAAAGAAATAATTGAAAAACCCCAAGTTATTCAGCTGGCTTCAGAAGTTAATTTAGCGCCGATGGAAGATTTTAAGGCTGGGCCTTATCACTGGGGTTTGATTATGACTAAAACAGCTTAAAAAAAATGGTGGCTTAATTTTTTTATAATTTAAGTCTTTTTTTATGAAAAAAAATTATCAAAAAGAAATTGGAGAAAAAGGAGAGAAGTTGGCAAAAAATTATTTGGAAAAAAATAATTATCAAATAATAGAAACAAATTATCACAGCCGCCATGGAGAAATTGATATTATCTGCCAAAAAGATGAATGGTATGTCTTTGTCGAAGTAAAAACCAGAACTAATTATTCTTTTGGTCGGCCTGAAGAATCAATTAATGATAAAAAGTTGGAAAATTTTAAAAATACTATTGAAAAATACATCATAGAAAATAACTTAAACGATAAAAAATGGCGAGTGGAAGTCCTGGCTATTACGCTTAATAATAAAAAAAATAAAGCTAAAATAAATCATCTTAAAGAAATTTAACTTGCATTATTTTTATTTTTATTATACTCTTGACATAAGACTAGTGTTATAACTAGTCTATTTTTTTTAAAAAATTAAATTTTTATAAAAATGGCAAAAAACCCGATAGAACAAGCAATAAAACAAATTTGCGAGGAAAAAAATATATCTTATGAGTCAGTCTTAGAAACCATCGAGGCTGCTTTAGCAGTGGCTTACCGCAAAGATTTTGGTGAAAAAAACCAAAATATAAAAGTAGATTTTGACCCAAAAACAACTTCAGCCCGGGTTTTTGACGTTAAAACAGTAGTCTCTGATGAAATGTATGAAAAAACTATGGCCTGGAAAGAGAAAAAAGAAAAAGAAGCTGAAAATAACGAAACTGATCAAGAAAAAACTGATAAAAAGAATAAAGAAAAGTCCACTTCTAATAAAAAAGAGGAGGGAGAATCCGCTTCCGATAAATCTACCGCGGGTAAAAAAACACCGTCGGATAAAGAAGCTGAAAAAGACGACTTCGAAAAATTTGATCCTAAAAAACATATCACTTTATCAGAAGCTAAAAAAGATAAAAAAGAGATCAAGGAAGGTGACGAAATAAAAACTGAATTGTTTCCGCCAGCTTCTTACGGCCGCATGGCCGCTCAAACGGCTAAACAAGTTATTATTCAACGCCTAAGAGAGGCTGAAAGAGAAAACCTTTACAAAGAATTTAAGGGTAAGGAAGGCGAAATAATTAGCGGGATTGTCCAACGACAAGAAAGAAGACTTATCTTGGTTGACTTAGGCCAAACTACCGGTATCATTCCCCCAAGTGAGCAAATTCCCGGAGAAAATTACCGCCCGGGTATGCGTATCAAAGTCTTTGTAGTTTCTGTTAATCAAACTACCAAGGGACCAGAAATAGTCATTTCACGGGCCCACCCCGGTATGGTCAAACGTTTATTTACTATGGAAGTACCGGAAATCAGCAGTGGTACTGTAGAAATAATGTCAGTCAGCCGTGAAGCTGGCTCTAGAAGTAAAATTTCTGTTAAATCTAATCAGGAAAATATTGATCCAGTTGGTTCTTGTGTCGGACAAAGAGGTTCCCGGGTGCAAACTATTATTTCTGAGCTTGGTGGTGAAAAGATTGATATTGTGGAATATTCAGATGACCCAATAGAATACATTGCCAACGCTCTTTCGCCGGCTAAAATATTAAAAATAACTTTAAATAAAGAAGAAAAAACAACCGTGGCGGAAGTTAAAGAAGATCAGCTTTCTTTAGCTATTGGCAAAGCCGGCCAGAATGTTCGTCTAGCTGCTCGTCTGACGGGATGGAAAATAGATATTGTTTCCGAAAGCAAAGAAAAAGTTGAAGATAAGGATAAGGAAGAAAAATTTGCCAAAGGCGGAAAAGAAGAATCTCAAGAAAATAATACTGATGAAAAAAAGGATTCAGAAAAAAAAGAAAATGATAAAGAAGATAAAGATAAGGAAGAAAATAAAGAAAATACAGAGAAAAAATCAGATAAAACTGGAGAGGCTAAAAAGAAAGACCAAGACAAGGAAGAAAAAGAGTCTGAAGATAAAAAAGTAGAATCTCAAGAAAATAATACTGATGAAAAAAAGGATTCAGAAAAAAAAGAAAATGATAAAGAAGATAAAGATAAGGAAGAAAATAAATCTGAAGAAAGTAAGAAAAAAGAAGAAAAATAAAATTAATCAATTAATAAATAATTAACTAAAAACTATGAATGTAGGTATTTATTCTCTCATCTTAGGCTTAGTCGGTTTTATCACGGCTATTGGTCTTTACTTTAGCGTCAAGAAAAAAGATCCAGGCTCTGATCAGATGCAAGATCTGGAAAAAAGAATCCACAACGGCGCTATGGTCTTTCTAAAAAAAGAATACAAGGTAATTATTATCTTTATCGTAGTTGTTTTTGCCTTGTTAGCCTGGCAAATTAGTTTTAATTCAGCTATGGCTTACCTGGTTGGCGGGCTTTCTTCTATGTTAGCCGGCTATTTTGGTATGTCAGCCGCTACCCACGCTAATGTCAGAACCGCTAATGCGGCCAATAAACAGGGCCGAGCTCAAGCTTTGAATATAGCATTTATCGGCGGTTCAGTTATGGGGCTTTCGATTGCTTCTTTGGGCTTAATTGGTCTGGGTGTTTTTTATTACTTTTTTCATGATGTTGACCATACGGTTTTGTCTGGCTTTGCTATGGGTGCTTCTTCAATTGCTTTGTTTGCCCGTGTCGGCGGTGGTATTTATACCAAGTCAGCTGATGTCGGCGCTGATTTAGTCGGTAAATTAGAAGCCGGTATTCCTGAAGATGATCCCCGTAATCCAGCCGTCATTGCCGATAATGTCGGTGATAATGTCGGTGATGTCGCTGGAATGGGAGCTGATTTATTTGAATCTTATGTTGGCTCAGTTATTGCCGCTGTGGCCATCGGTGCTACCGGAGCCGCTTACGCAGTTAGTCGAGCGGCCTATATGGCTCTGCCTTTATGGATTGTTTTTGCCGGATTAATTGCCTCCATTCTCGGTGTCTTTTCAGTTAAATTTTTTAGTAAGCTTAATCCTCAGGCCGTACTTAGATATGTTTTTTATGTAGCCGCTATATTACTACTCGGTTCTACTTATTTTATAGTTAGTAAATTAGGCTTACCTATGGGCGTATTTTGGACGGTTGTTTTGGGCACTGGTGTCGGTATTATTATCGGCCTTTTAACCGAGTTTTATACTTCATCAAGTCCAATTAGAAAAATTGCTAAATCATCAGAAACTGGCGCGGCTACTAATATTATTACTGGTTTAGCTGTGGCTATGGAAAGTACGGCTCTGCCCGTTTTAATCATCGCTATTGCTATTTTTGCCGCTTTTAAACTCTCTGGTCTCTATGGCATTGCTATGTCAGCTGTGAGTATGCTGGCTACTATTGGCGTGACTATGTCGGTTGATGCTTACGGCCCAATTGCTGATAACGCCGGTGGTATTAGTGAAATGGCTGGCTTAGGCAAAGAGACAAGAAAAATTACTGATGAACTTGATTCCCTCGGTAACACCACGGCTGCTATGGGTAAAGGTTTTGCTATTGGCTCAGCTGCTTTAACGGCTCTGGCTTTATTCTCAGCTTATACTACAGCTGTTAATCTAGATTCTATTGATTTAACCAAAGCCGAAGTAGTGGCTGGTTTATTTATTGGTGGCATATTGCCCTTTCTAATTGCTTCTTTAACTATGACGGCTGTTGGACGTACGGCTTTTAAAATGGTTAAGGAAGTTCGAAGACAGTTTAAAGAAATTGTCGGCTTGATGGAAGGCAAAGCTAAAGCTGATTCAGATAAATGTGTAGCTATTGCCGTTAAAGGCTCTATAAAAGAAATGATTGTACCTGGCTTAATTGCCATTAGCAGTCCGATTGTCATTGGATTATTACTGGGTAAAGAGGCTTTAGGCGGTCTTTTGGCCGGAGCTACTCTGGTCGGTGTTTTTCTGGCTCTGATGATGTCTAATGGCGGCGGTGCCTGGGATAACGCTAAAAAATACATTGAAGAAGGGCACCTTGGCGGTAAAGGTTCAAGGGCTCACAAAGCAGCTGTAGTCGGTGATACAGTTGGTGACCCCTTCAAAGATACTTCTGGTCCTTCTATGAATATTCTTATTAAGCTGATGGCTGTGGTTTCCTTAGTCTTAGCCCCCTTGTTCATGTAAAAAATGCTAGAATTAGATAATAAATAAATTAGATATTTATGCAGCCAGAGCCTTAAGGCTCTGGCTGCTATATAATAAAAATATGTCTCAAAAAATTCCCTGGTTTATTAAAATAGCTGTTTACTTAATAAAAGGTAAAATAAAAACAGTTACTGGTTTAAAAAATTTACCTTCAGGCGGTGCTTTTATTATTGTCTCCAATCATCAAAGTTTTCTTGACGCTATTTTTATGCATGCTGTTATTGTTTCCTATACAAAAAGATTTATCTATTCTATCAGTAAACAAGAATTGAAAAAAACTTACGGCCAGTTTGGTCATAAATATCTGGGGATGCTTTATATAGATAAAAATAATAAAAAAAAGATAATTAATACTTGTATCAAGTGTTTGCGTAACAATAAAATTTTAGTTATTTTTCCCGAAGCCAAACGCAATTATAATCCTAACAAACTTTTAAAAGGTAAAACTGGGGCTGTTAGACTAGCTTTAAAAACTAAGGTACCCGTTATTCCTATTGGTCTGATTATGCCCAAAGGTAAAAAAGTTTTTCAATTAATTAAAAATTTTCTTTTTCCCGGCAGAAAACTAGAGATACATATCGGCCAAGCAATCTACTTTTCAAAGTATTATGATAAAAAAATTGATAAAAATACTCTTAATAATTTAACTAAAAAAATAATGCTTGCTATTGGCAAACTTTGCCGAAAAAGCTATCCTTATTAATGTATGATTTATGTGATAATTAGAAAAATGCTTTTACCAATTTTTAGGAATAAATTTAACTCTATTAATGGTATAGAAAATATTCCTCAAAAGGGACCTTATATAATTGCTTCCAATCATATTGATTTTTTAGATGGTTTTTATGTTTGTTTTGGTTTTTATATGATAAATAAACATTTAATTTACTTTCTTTCTAAAACTAAGAATTACTGGTGGACTAAAGCTACTCTACCAATTGACCCAAAAAATAAATTACAAAGTATTGAGACTGCCGTTAAATATTTAAAAAGAGGTAAAACTATCTGTAATTTTATTGAAGGCAAAAGAAATTATAAAAAATATCTGCTTCGGGGAAAAACCGGTAGTGTGCGAATGGCTATAAAAGCCCAAATTCCTATTATACCCATTGGTATTAAGGGACCCATGGAAAAAACATTTATGCGTTCAGTAAAAAAAATGCTGACCAGCAATAATCAGGTGACTATAAATATCGGAGAAGCCATAACCTTTAAAAAATACTACGGCCAAGACCTTAATAAAAAAACTTTTCATAAATTAACTGATGAGGTAATGCAAAAAATTTCTCCTCTCTGTCAGAAAACTTATTCTTTTTAATAATCTATTAATTTAAAATCTATGAAAATCTATGAAAACTGGGAAAAAATTTCCCACATGCCAAAAAAAGAAATAAAAAAAATGCAGGATAAAAAAGTAGAATATTTTATGCGCCACCAGCTGCCTTATTCCCCCTATTACCGTAATCTTTTTAAAAAAAATAATCTGAAATTTTCAGATATTAAAAATACAGAAGATCTGCAAAAGATTCCTCTTTCTTCAAAGGAAGATTTGGCTCCGTCAAAAAACGATCCAGCCCGCTATAAAAACTTTATTTTACAACCAGATGAAAAATTAATCAAAAAATACGCTCCTAAGTCTGAAATACTGAAAATGATTTATAAAAAAATAAGACGTGAAGACGTAAAAAGAGAATTAGAGTGGCAATATAAACCGATTCACATACATTTTACTACTGGTCGCAGTGCTTTAGCCACTCCTTTTCTTTACTCAGCTTATGATTTGGAGATTATGAAAGAATCAGGTGAAAGAATGTTAAATGTCATTAAAGTGCCGCGAGATCAAATTGCTATTAACGCCTTCCCCTTTTCTCCACATCTGGCTTTTTGGATCGCTCATTACGCTTTAGCTAAACTCGGTATGACGTCCTTGCATACTGGTGGCGGTAAAATACTAGGCACTCAAAAAATTATTGATGCCATTGAAAAAATGAAAGCTTCCTTAATTCTTTACATTCCGGGTTATGGCTATCATATATTACGTGAAGCGACTAAGCAAAATCGGGATTTTTCTTCGGTTAAATATGTCATTACCGGCGGTGAAAGAATTGGTCAAGGTTTAAGGGACAAAACTCGCGAACTCTTAGAAAAAATGGGGGCTAAAATGCCGCAGATATACGCTACTTACGCTATGACTGAGGGCAAAACAGCCTGGATTCAGTGCTCTGAAACCACTGGCTATCATACCTATCCGGATTTGGAATTTTTTGAAGTAGTGGACAAAGACGGTCAAAGAGTCAAAGAAGGCCAACCTGGTGAACTGGTTTTAACCTTACTGGGCTGGCGCGGTTCAATAGTAGCCCGCTATCGCACTGGAGATATGGTTAAGGGAATTAGCTATGACCCTTGCCCACACTGTGGTTTGACTGTACCGCAAATTTTTCCGGATATTCAGCGTTCCAGTCAGATGAAAGAGTTTAAGCTAACCAAAGTTAAAGGAGAATTAATTAACCTTAATAATATTTATCCGCTTTTATCCGGTTATCAAGGGATTGACGAATGGCAGGTGGAAATCAAGAAAAAAGATAATGACCCTTTTGAAGTTGACGAAATGATTATTTATATTTGTCCTAAGAAAAAAATAGATAATTGGGAAGTTTTTGAAAAACAACTTAAAAAGAAATTCAGTTATGAAGTCGGGGTAACGCCGAAAATTATCAAAGAAGATATGAAAAAAATCCTTCACCGTACTGGCATGGAATCAGAACTCAAAGAAAAAAGAATTATTGATAATCGGCCAAAAGATTAAAATTTGTAAAAACTAAGGATTAGATAATTTAGTTTATTTCAACCGCGAGAAGCGCAGATCTAAGGGTCTGCGCTTACTTTATTTTTGAAAAATTAGATTGATTAAATAATACTCTTTCTTAAGATATAAAAAAGATAATCTCCTGATCCAATTTTAAAAATAAAAAAGGGAGTTTGACCGGGCAAGCTCCCTTTGTTTTGTAAAAAATTACTCAGACATTTACTCATCAGACATAATGTAAATTTTGTCTTTTTGGCTATCTTCTCTGATTCTTCTTATTAAAACCGCTACCTTTTGTCCATCAAAAGTACCTGAACGATACCAGATTTTTTCTAGTTCTTCAATCAGCTCTTTAACATTATCAGCCTGTTCGCTGGGAACACGAATATTCAGCGTCACTAAGGACATGATGAACCTCCTTTTGTTTTATTTTAGCTTATAAATAAAACTTTTAATTAATGAGCGCCTTTTAAAACCTTAACATATCATTAATTCTTGTCAAATAACAAAAAATAAGTTAAAATAAGAAAACGTTATTAAAAATTAAAGTAAATTATTTTTATGAAAGTTGATGTTAAAAAATTACCTCAATCAGAGGCTGAATTAACCATTGAAGTCTCAAATTACGAACTTAAACCATTTTTAACTAATGCGGCCGCCCGTATGTCTAAGGGTATGAAAATATCCGGTTTCAGGCCAGGCAAGGCTCCTTATGACCTGGTTAAAAAACAAGTCGGTGAAGCCCAAATATATCAGGAAGCCGTGGAAGATATTGTTAAAAAAACTTTTCCTAAAGCCGTGCTTGATCATAATTTAAAAACTTTAGGTCAGCCAAAAATTGAAATTGAAAAACTAGCTCCGGGCAACCCTTTGGTTTATAAAGCTAAAGTAGCTCTTTTGCCCGATATAACTCTAGGTGATTACAAAAACGTAAAAGCAAAAAAAGAAGAAGTAAAACTAGAAAAAAAGGAAATTGATGAAGCTCTAAAAAAACTCCAACAAATGCGAGGCCAAGAAATCTCCGTAGACCGGTCAGCTAAGAAAGGAGATAAAGTCGAAGTTAACTTTGATGTTTTTGTCGATAAAGTACCGATTGAAGGCGGCTCTTCCAAAAAACATCCTTTAGTTATCGGCCAAGGCAGTTTTATTCCTGGTTTTGAAGAGAACTTAATTGGCTTAACTAAAAATAAAGTCAAAGAGTTTAAACTAAAATTCCCCAAAGATTATCATAAAAAAGATCTAGCCGGCAAAGAAGCCGAGTTTAAAGTTAAAATGCTGGCAGTTTATAAAATTGAATTACCGGAATTAAATGACGAATTTGCTAAGACCTTAGGCAAATTTAAAAATTTTGCCCAACTGCAAAAAAATATTGAAGAAAATCTAAAAAAAGAAAAAAAATTACGAGAAGAAAGAAAGTTTGAGTCTAAAATTTTCAAAGATATTATTAAAAATTCAAAATTTGCCGAGATACCTGAATTATTAATCAACTCAGAGCTGGATAAAATGCTTAAAGAAATGGAACAAAATATCGCCCGGCAAGGACTTAAATTTGATGATTACTTAAAAAGTATTAAAAAAAGTCAAGAAGACTTGAAAAAAGAATTAAGACCACAAGCCAAGCAGAGAATAAAAACTGCTCTGGTTATGCAACACATTGCGCAAAAAGAAAATATTGAAGCTAGTGATAAAGAAGTGGAAGAAGAAGTTAAAAAAGCTAAAAAACAATACCAAGACAATCAGGAAATTATTAAACAGCTTGATAGTCCTCAATACAAAATGTACCTCAAGAATTTCCTCACTTCCAAAAAAACTATGAAGTTTTTGAAAAGTTTAGTTAAATAAATTATGACAAAAAAAATCTTTAATACGGATTTTACTGCTGATGAGAAAAAAATTTATCAGCAGTTTTTTGATTCTTTAAAAATTCCGAAAAAAAAATTAAAAAGTCCAATTTATATTTGTTTATTTGGCAAAGTAGGTGCTGGTAAAAGCACAACCGCTAAAAGAATAGCTGAAAAACTTCCTTTGGTTATTCTTCGTTCAGACGCTATTCGTCAAATTTTTATCAATCTTTATAAAAAAAGAATTTTAATAAAGCCATAAAAAAAATTCTATACAAATCTTCAGAAAGATTACTTAAAGAAAAATATAGCCTTCTTATAGATGCCGGCAATCAGACTTTATCTGATATTAAGAAACATAAACAAATAGCTCGTAAATTTAGAGCTCATTTAATTTGGCTGAATATTTTTTGTCCGGAAAAAATAATATTAAAAAGATTTAAAAATAAAAATACTGATTTTAAAACTATAAACAAAGAATATATTTCTAATAAATATATCTATCATCAAGGAAAACATTTATACTTAAAAAATCTCAAAAAAATAATATTTTTATACACCATTAACACAGCTAGGCCTCTTAAGCCTCAAATAAATCAATTAGAGAAATTAATTCAAAAAAAAATACAAAAAATAATTTAATAATTGTACTATTTTTGCTATAATAAAGATGTATTTATAATATTTCTTTTATTTTTTTGTAAACTTAAATAAACTATTATATTTATGATTAATATTTTTATATTTTTAGGTGCCTTATTTCTTCTCACTTTTGTAATTGGCAAGCAAATTGAAAAAATTAGAGTTCCTTGGATTTTTGCTTCTTTATTACTTGGAACATTACTAGCTATATATAATCCTTTTAAATCTATTACTTCTTCTGAGACATTTGAATTTATGTCTCAACTCGGAATGTATTTTTTACTTTTTATTATCGGTTTTGAAATAAATTTAAAAAAATTGAAAAAAATAGGTAGTTTTATCTTTAGAGCTACTTTTTTTATTATTTTTTTAGAAGGGGTTATGGGTTCTTTACTTATTCATTTTGTTTTTGGTTATAGTTGGTTTATAGCATTTTTAGTGGCTTTATCTTTTGCTACAGTTGGCGAAGCAATATTAATTCCTATTTTAGATGAATTTAAAATAATAAATACTAAATTAGGACAAAGTATTATTGGCATTGGCACACTAGACGATATAATAGAATTTATTCTTCTTATTATTGTAATTTTTTTAACTGGCTCAACTGGCAATCATCAAATAAATATATTTTCAATTACTATTTCCTTTTCCTTTTTATTTATTATAATTTTCATTATAAAAAGATTAAAAATAAAAATACAAAAATTTACTCACCTATCTATAGAAAATCTTTTTCTCCTAACTTTATCTATTTTTTTTCTTTTTATTGGAATTGGAAAATATATTCAAATTGAAATAATTACTGCTTTATTAGCAGGAGTTATTCTTAAAAATTTCCTTCCAAAAGAAAAATTACTTAAAATAGAAAGCGAAATTAAATCATTATGTTATGGTTTTTTTGCTCCAATATTTTTCTTGTCAGTAGGAGTAGAGATGGATATGGGATATCTTATAAAATATCCTTTATTAATTCTTTTGGTCGTCAGTGTGGCAAAAACAGGAAAACTTTTAGCTAGTTATCTTATTGCTAAAAATACATTAGGTACAAAAAAATCTATTCTACTTGGTATTGGTCTTTCTGTAAGATTTAGTACCAGTATTATTATAATAAAAATCTTATTTGATAATGGGTTAATAAAAAGTGATTTATTTTCCATAATTATTGCCTCAAGTATAGTTTTTAAATTTCTTGTACCAATTTTATTTTCTAATTTATTAGTAAAATGGAAAGTTAAAAAAAATGCCGTATAAAGGTTTATCAACCAAACAAGCAGCAAAAATTCTTAAAAAAGACGGGCTTAATCAAATTAAAAAGAAAAAGCAAGAGAGCCCGTTCAAAATTTTATTATCTCAATTTACTTCACCTTTGATAATAATTTTAATTATCGCCGCTGTTATTTCTCTAGTTATCGGTTTTTTACCTAATACTGACCCCAATATTATTGATGCCGTTCTTATTTTAATTATTGTACTTATTTCCGGTATCTCTGGTTTTTTTCAGGAGTATAAGGCTGAAAAATCAATTGAAGCCTTGCAAAAAATGGCTACTCCCAAGGCTAAAGTATTAAGAGACGGTAAAATAAAGGAAATACCAAGTACCAAGTTAGCACAAAATGATATTATTTTTCTAGAATCGGGAGATATTATTCCGGCTGATGCCAAAATTATTGAATCTCATAATTTAAAAGTTGACGAGTCCAGTTTAACCGGGGAATCCAGGGCCGTAAGTAAAAAAGGGGAAGAAAAAATATATATGAATACTTTTGTTTATATCGGTCGAGCTAAGGCTCGTATTATAAATACTGGTATGAGCACAAAAATTGGTAAAATTGCCGATAAACTGCAAGATATAAAAAAGAACAAAACTCTTTTTGAAAAAGAAATTTCAAAATTCAGTAAAAAAATATTCTGGCTAGTTGGCGTTATTACGGTTATAATTTTTTTAATCAGCCTTTTTAAATACTCCTTATATATCTCAGTTTTAACCGCCATTTCTTTAGCCGTAGCTTCTATCCCTGAAGGTTTGCCAGCTATTGTTGTTTTGACTCTGGCTTTTGGCGCTAAACTAATGGTTAAAAAGAAGGCTTTAATAAGAAAACTGGGGGTAGCCGAATCAATTGGTTCAGTTAATATTATCTGTACTGACAAAACCGGTACTATTACTAAAAATGAAATGACGGTTACTGATCTTTTTATGGCTAGTAAAATTTACAAAGCCGATAAATTAAATGTAAACGATATTAAACCATTAAAACCAATGTTGGTCTGCGGGGTTTTATGCAATGATACAAAAAAACAAAAAAATAAGTCAAAAGAAAAAAAATATATTGGCGATGAAACTGAAGTAGCTCTTTATCGAGCCGCTGATAAAATAGTTGATACGGCCAAGATACTAGAAAAAAATAAAAGAATAAACGAAATTCCCTTTACTGCTGATAGAAAAATGATGAGTGTGGTGGTTAAAAATTTAAATAATCCAGACTATACAGTCTATACTAAAGGAGCGCCAGAAATTTTAATTAAAAAATGTAAAAAATATTATAAAAATGGCAAAATAATTCCTCTAAAAAAAGAGATTAAGCAAGAAATTTTAGCCCGTAATAAAGAATTTGCTAATCAGGCCTTGAGGGTTTTAGGCTTTGCTTATAAAAAAACCAAAGACCCAAAAAATAAGCTGGAATCAGAATTAATTTGGCTGGGTCTTCAGGCTATGGAAGATCCGCCCCATCCGGAAATAAAATCCGTTTTGAAAAAATGTAAAACAGCCGGCATTAGAGTAATCATGGTAACTGGTGATAATCCAAATACAGCCGTAGCTATTGCCGATAAGATTGGTTTGACTAGCCAAGGCTTAATTGAGGGTCATGAACTGGAAAAAATGGATAAGAATATTTTGCAAAAAAAATTAGATCAAGGAATTAATATTTTTGCCCGGATAAACCCTTTTCACAAAATGCGTATTTTAAAAATACTGGAAAAAGATAATCGGGTGGCCATGACAGGAGACGGAGTTAATGACTCTCTGGCTCTAAAGCAAGCTCATGTTGGCATTGCTATGGGCATTAATGGCACGGAAATTGCTAAAGAAACCAGTGACATGATTTTGCTCGATGATAATTTTAAAACTATTGTCACGGCTATAAAAGAAGGTCGGAAAATATTTGATAATATTAGAAAAGCTATTAATTATCTTCTTGTTTGTAATTTAGCTGAAGTTGGGGTTATTCTTCTAGCTACTTTATTTATTACTACCAAGGAGCCGGTTCTTTTGCCAGTGCAAATTCTTTGGATTAATCTTTTAACAGACGGTTTGCCCGCTTTGGCTTTGGCTGTCGATCCGGCCCGACCAGATATTATGAAAGAGAAGCCCCGAAAAGCCCACGAATCAATTATTAATAAAACTCTAGCTTGGTTAATCGGCTCTATCGGCCTAAAAAAAATGATAATATTATTCGCTACCTTTTTTATACTTCTACCCCGAGGACTTGAGGTAGCCAGAACGGCTCTATTCACTGGCTTTATTATTTACGAATTTATTAGAATTGCCAGCATTAGATATAGGGAAAAATTAAATTGGTTATCTAATAAATGGCTCTTACTAGCTCTGGTATTCTCATTTTTACTGCAAATAATAATCATTTATTCACCTTTGAATAGTTTTTTTCATGTCACTGCTTTAGGCTTATATGAATGGTTAGTAATTTTAATCGGTGCTGTTTTCGGATATTTTAGCGCTTTAGGTATCACAAAAATAGTGATAAAATATGTTAAAAATTAAAAATCTAATAAATCTATGGCTAGGCTTTCACAAAAAGAAATCGAAAAAATAAGAAAAGAAGTTATTAAAATATATAACAAAAATAATGACCCCTTTCATCATTATAATCATGCCTTGAAAACCGCTGAATTAGCCAAAAAAATAGCTCAAAAAGAAGGAGCTGATAAGAATATCTGCTATGTGGCTGGGCTGGTTCATGACTTAGCGCCAAAAAAAAGAAGTCAGCCTCACGGAGAAAATAGCCGGAAAATAGCCAATAAATTATTAAATAAAATTGGACTAGACAAAGAGGTAATTTATAAAATCGGAGAAGCCATTAGATATCACGATACTAGAAACAGCCATAAAATTAAAACTTTAGAGGGTAAAATTATTTTTGATGCTGGTAAACTGCAGTGTTATGGTCCGGTGGGTATAATACGAGAATATGGCGATTTATTAATAAAGGGATACCCTCATGAAAAAGCTATCAACAAACTTCTTGATTATTTGAAAAATTTTAAGCCTAAATTTTTTACAAAAACCGGCCAAAAAATAAGAAAAAAACTAAAAAAATATAACCAAGAATTTATCAAATTATTTAAAGAATATTATTAAATGAAACTAACCATTCTAGGATCGGGCACAACTGATCCTTCAACCAAAAGAAATGAACCCGGTTATCTCCTGGAGATTGGCCGAGATTTAATCTTAATGGACGCTGGCTCCGGGACCAAAGAGCATATTATAGATGCCGGCTATGATGACACAAAAATAAATTATATTTTAATTACCCACACACATGTCGATCATGTGGCCGATCTACCGGCTCTTTTTTGGAATTGGTGGGTCAGACAAACCAATCGTGAAATTGTTTTACTCGGTCCTAAAAAAATAAAAGGATTTATCAAAAAAATGGGGAGGCATTTTTTCCTAAATATACGGAGTACTTTTGTTTTAAGTTAAAGATTAAAGAAATGCATAATTTAACCTACAAAGCGAAGAATTTCCAAGTAAAATCAGTCTATACCTGGAAACAAGGCCATACTTTTTCTCCTTACGCCGTCGCTTATCGTATTGAATATAAAGGAAAATCAATGGTTTACGCCGGAGATATATGTTTTGACTATCCGAAAAGCCTATTGGAAATTTCAAAAAATACGGACTTACTATTAATTGAAAGTAGCATGCCCAATCAAAATAAAGTTAAAAGCCATTTAACTCCTTCCCAAGCTGGCAAAATTGCTTCCAAAGCAAAAGTAAAAAAATTAGTTTTAACACATTTTTATCCGGAATGTGAAAAATACGATCTTAAAAAACAAGCCCAGAAAACCTATAAAGGCCCAATTGTTTTAGCCAAAGATTTGATGCAGATTGAGATATAAAATGTTTTTGAAAACCTCAAAGATTATAAATATTCAGGTTATCGTAATTATTATTTAAATAATTCTGTAATGAAGATAGATTAATAATTTTAGAGAATTTAGCTTTTTGAAAATTATTTTAGTATTTATAATAAAAAGGGTCGGCCAAAGCCCTCGCTTTGGCCTTATTTTAGAGGCGAGCAAGGGCTCGCCTCTACCCGAATTATTCTAACTCCTGGAGATAAATCTCCAGCTACGCGGATAGGAATATTTGTTTTCGCGAAAGCAAAAGATTTATCTCTGCTATCTAAATTATGCCTGATTATTTACATAGAATTATTAATTAGTAAACCAGGCCTAGATGAGGGTCATGGCCCTCATCTACCTAGTATAAAACAAACTGCCAAGGAAACCCTTAAAATTACCCGAAAAGCGCGGATCTCCTGATCCGCGTGGCTCTATCCGGTTGGATCTTCTCGAAATAAAATTTAAAAATATAATTAAGAAATCCAACTTCCTCAAAACCAAAAAAAGATAGTTTCGAATTTCTCAAAAGTTATTAAAAACGTTTACGGTTAATACCAAAAAATAAACTCATAAACTCTGGCCGAGTCAAGGCTGGATAAAAAATATTTTTTCTATAAATTTTTTAAAACAAAAATTAGATTAGATTCATCATAATCCTGTCCGAGCTAATTTAGTTAAAAACCCAGAAAATTATAAATATTCCAGTTACCGAAATTATTACTAGGATAATGATAGATTAATTTCAGATTGATAAGATAAATATTTAAAACAAATTAGCCCAATATAATTAAATATTCTATAATAAACCTATGAAATTCCGACCGGCCAAAAAATCGGACTTCTCTGAAATCATGCGTTTGTATGAGCAGCTTTGGAGTCCCGGAAAAATAGTGCCAAAAAATATGAAAAAACTAAAAAAAGCCTGGCATAAAATTATTAAGGCTAATTATGACTATGAATTAGTTCTAGAAAAAAATAATAAACTTATCGGCCATGTAACTCTGCGTATTATCCCCGAATTTTGGCTTAAAGACAAAATGGGCCTGATTGATGATGTAGTTATTGACAAAGACTACCGAGGACAGGGCCTGGCTGACAAAATGATGAAGGAAATTAAAAAAATTGCCAAAAAGAAAAAAGTAAAAACATTAGTTTTATACACTGAAGACTACCGCCCTAAAGCGATTAAATTATATAACCGATTAAAATACCAGAAACTAGATAAAATCTGGTATAAAAAGGAAATTTAATATTATGAAAATCGCTATTTTGTCAGATTTACATGATAATTATAAAAGCTGGCAAATTATTAATAAAAATTTAAAAGAAGGAGAGATTAAAACTATTTTTTTCTGTGGTGACCTAGCCGCCCCTTCTATGTTAAAAAAAATGATAGAGGAATTTGAAGGAAAAATTTATATGGTTTATGGCAACGTAGCTGACCAAGAAACTGAAAAAGAATTGGCTGATAAATCTGATAAAGTTAATCATTACGGGGATTTGGCTGAATTTGAACTAAATGGTAAAAAAATAGCTATGATCCATTTCTCGGACAAAGCTAAGGAATTAGCTAGTAGTCACAAATATGATTTAGTTTGCTTTGGTCATAATCACGCTAAATCTTTTGAAAAAAATGGTGATACTTATCTTTTGAACCCTGGCACCGCCGGCGGTATGTTCCAATATCCCTCTTTCGCTATTTTTGACCTGGAAAATATGACTAATAAATTTAAAGATATTACTTTATGAAAAAAACAGCCCTAAAGGCCGCTAAAAAGGCCGGTCAATACATTTTAAAAAATTTTCACCAGGTAAAAAGTAAGGATATAAAAAACAAAGGCGGTTTTAGTGGCCTGGCTACTAAAGTGGATGAAAAAGCGGAAAAAATTATTAAGAAAATTATTACTGAAAAATTTCCGGATCATAATATTTTAGGCGAGGAATCAGGCCAAACTCATAAAAAATCCGATTACACCTGGGTTATTGATCCCTTGGATGGCACTCATAATTATTTAATGGGTAATCCCTTATTTTGCACGGCTATTGCTTTAACTTATAAAAATGAAGTTATTTTAGGAGTTATTTATGCTCCCTATATGAAAGAATTATACTGGGCTGAAAAAGGTCAAGGTGCTTATTTAAACAATAAAAAAATTCAGGTCAGTCAGAAAAGAGCCGTTAACAAATCAATCTTTTATTTTTGTCATGGTTATCAGAAAAAACAGGTTAAAAAAGCCTTAAAAATTTATTCTAAACTAAAAATGAAAGCTTTAGATATCAGGCAACTAGGAGCCGGGGGTATTGAAACCGCTTGGGTGGCTTCTGGCCGAGCCGAAGGCTTTGTCATTCCTGGAGGTAAGGCTTGGGATATTGCGCCCGGAATTTTGCTAGTCAGAGAAGCCGGCGGCCAAGCTACAGATTTTAATGGCAAAGACTGGAACTTAAAATCAAAAGATATGATTTGTTCTAACGGAGTTATTCACCAGAAATTTATGAAATTCATAAAATGATTATTCAGGGGCCGGTTATTAAAGGCGACGGACAAGGTAAAAAACAAGGCTTTCCCACGGCTAATCTTAACCCTAATTTAGCTAAAAATATTGAGCCGGGAGTTTATGCTTGCTTTGCTTTTTTGAAAAAAGAAAAATACCCGGCCATACTAATTTTTGGTGCTCTAGACAAAAATAATTGTTCAAAACTAGAAGTTTTTTTTCTAAAAAATTGCCCTGATATCTATGGACAAAAAATAAAAGTGAAAATTATTAAAAAAATAAGGCCTTTAATAAAATTTTATTCTAAAAGAAAACTTTATCAACAAGTTAAAAAAGATATTAAAAAAAATAAAGAAATTTTACTTAATTATCTTGATAAATAAAATTATAAATAATAAAAAAATAAGCCGGGTAAGTTTAGTCTTATCTTTATTTTTAATATCTGCTTTTTTGTTACATTTTTGGTATGGTTTAAGTTCCGACGAGGGAATTGCCTTAAATGGAGCTTGGAATATTTATAATGGCCGGATGCTTTATCATGATTTTTTTGAATATATAAGCCCGGGATCTTTTTATCTAATTTATGGAATTTTTAGTTTATTCGGAGCTTCTTATTTAATAGTCAAAATATTTTCATTTTTATGTCTTGTTCTTAGTACCTGGTTAATATACAAAATTTTTCTTATTTTAAGTCCTTATAAAACAGCCGGCTTGATTGCTACTTTTGTTTTTTTTATTATAACTAGCCTTTCCTATCCTCTAATTAATCATAATACTTACAGTCTTTTTCTTACTATTATTCTCACCTACTTTCTTTTTAAATACCTTTCGGAAAAAAAGGTATTATATATTTTTCTCTCTGGTATTTTGAGCGCTTTAACATTTTACTTTCTTCAAAATAAAGGTATAGCTCTTATTATCTGGCTTGGAATATTTTTAGTATATTTATATAAAAAAAATAAAATTTCTTTAAAACATATTATTTATTCATTAAGCGGAATACTGCTAATTTTTGCTATTGGTTTGATGACGTGGGGAATTTTTGTTTTTACAGCACTTCTACGGATAGTTCGTATTTATCATGATGTGAATAAAATAAGCTATACTTTTATTCTTCTGTTTATAATTATTTGGTTGGGGCTTCTTATACTATATAAAAAAAATGATAGACTAAAAGACAAATATTGCTGGCTTTTCGGGCTCCAGCTTGCTCTATTTATATCAATTTTAAATCTTCCAGATATTTATCATCTACTCCTTAATTCTTTCCCTCTGATAATTTTGTCGGCACTTCTAATAAGAGAAAAGTATAATGTTTTTCGTAAATATTTTTCAAAAAAACTACTGAGTGTTTTTGTTATATTAATTATTTTTATAATCTATGCCTCTCTTTTTCTTAAATTTACTGAACGTCTTGAGACAAGTAATTATACCAAAAATATGATTAAGGATATAAAAAATACAGTTAAAAAGGAATCAATATTTGCTCATCCTTTTTTGCCAGGTTTATATTTTGAATTAAAAAAATATAATCCCTATTATACAAATGTTATAGAAACAATTCAGGGTAATCAGTTTTTTTTAGATAAAAATTATAATATATTAATAAATGAAAAACCAAGTTATATTATTACTAATTATAAAATTGGGGAGAGATTTAATTACCAAAAAAATATTATTGACCAATATATAGAAAATAATTACAAAATTATTAAAAAATACAATAATACCTGGCTTTGGCAAATCGATAAATAAACTCTTGAAAAAATAATCAAAATTTGTTAATATTTAAAAAGTTATTTATGTCTTCTATATAAAATAGTCTCCACCAATTTTTTCGCGGCCATTCCGTTAGGCAACAGAGTCGGCTCCGCCAGTTATAATTTTCACGGCCACATAAGCCCCCACTTCGCTTTTAAGCTTCGTGGGGCAAGCAAATCTCCGTCATTTGACGGAGTAAAGTCTAGGCGGGGGTCTGTCCCGCAATGATGAAATAAATATTTTATATACTAGTACTTTTGCGAGGATCCTCGATTTCTCAACAAAATTTTGAAGCCATGGCCACGTAGCCAAGTGGTAAGGCAGGGGTCTGCAAAACCTCTATTCGCCGGTTCAATTCCGGCCGTGGCCTCCACTTAACTTCAAAATTTTGGAGAAATCGGGACAAAACCTCTATTCGCCGGTTCTCCTGTCTTAATGGCGAGATCCCGCCATTCCTTGCGAAATAATAAATCAAGGAGCGGGAGGTCCCACCCGTAGACTTAGATTTTTACGGCAGTAGTCTCCACCAAAGCCTGCCTGTGGCAGACAAAGCGGATCGGCCTCTGGCTGACAGTTGTTAAAAATATATTCCTTGCCAACCGGCCCGCCGCCGTTTATAATAAATATTACAGTATTAATAAATATGCGAGAGTAGTTCAGTTGGCTAGAACATCTCCTTGCCAAGGAGAAGGTCGGGGGTTCGAGTCCCCTCTCTCGCTCCAAAATATAATATTAGCGCAATAAATACATATCATAGCGGCTCCGGCCGGCGGAAAAAAGGGTCGTCTTCCCAATAAATATCTGCCGCTTCAAACAAAATAACCTGGTTTTATTTGGGTTATTTTTAAAATTGACAGAATTTAACTTTTTTAATAAGCTTTAAGGCTAATAGATAGTGACGTCTTAAAAATGAAATAATTAAAAAGAGTAATCCATTATTTACCCTTTAATTAGCCTTTCTTTACTTTCAAAGAGAGGTTTTTTATTTTTTCCCTTGACAAAAAAATAATTATCTGATAAATTTAAGTGCTTCCCAAATAAGTAATTTATTGTTCTTTTTAATCTTTTTTACAAAAGAGGTGATTGAAAATGAAGAGGTTTTATCCAGTCATCGTAACTATATTAATTCTTTTTATTTTCATTTCTTGCTCAAAGAATGTTTTTGAGCCTGATTCTGAAGGCAAAATTCATTTTGAATATGAGGGTGTAAAATTTACTTGGGACTGGAATACTCATACTATGACAGCAAAAAATTCCAATTCTAGCGGAGGCTCTTTTCGTTTCATTATAAATGATTCACAAGTAAATACAAGTAAATAAAAGAAGGGGCAACACCTTAAATCTTGGTCATCACGGTGAAGACTCTTTCACTCGCTATTATGATGAGGGGGTAAATATTCTTGTGTTAATTAAGTGGGACGGATACTCTGACAAAATGTATATTACTCTTAAGTAGAGTTCTTATTCCCTGTTTCATTTTTTGAAACAGGGTTTTTTTACACAAAATATCCCCTTGACAAAGATTGTCATTATGCTAAGGTAATCTATCAAGTGAAAACTGCTTTATTTAGCTAATATTAGCAGTTTTTTAATAGATTATCATTAATTTATAAAACTTATGAAGACCAGAAAGGTCTTTTCTAAACAAAATATTATTACTTTTATCTCCATTTTAAGTTTGATAAATTTAGGTATTCCCCAAACTTCAGCTAAACAAGTAATTGAAAATAACTTTTTAACCAAAGATCAATACCAAAATTACGCTACTTTTGAGCAAATTCAAAAAATGCCAGGTTTGCCAAAAGTTAAAAACAGACCGGCCAGAAGTCAGATTCACCTAACCATCACCGCTTATTCTTCCAGTCCGGATGAATGTTCTGGCGATCCTTTTATCACTGCTTCCGGTCAGAGAGTCGAAGACGGGACTCTAGCTTACAATTATCTCCCTTTTGGCACTAAGGTCAGATTCCCGGAGGCTTATGGTGATAAAATTTTTACAGTTACCGATCGCATGGCTTCTTACAAAGGTAAATACATTGCTGACATCTGGATGCCCTCCAAGCAGGAAGCTAAAAACTGGGGCGTAAAAATTTTGAAAATGGAAATATTGTAATTAAATCAAAATTATATTAAAAAAGAAGGCTGATATTTAAGGCTTTCTTTTTTTGTGGTAAAATTAGTATATGAAAAAAATTTCACTAAGCACTGTTCTCTACGCTATACTAGCGCCTTTTGTTGTAAGATATGTCAATACTTATATTAGTGGGGGAAAAGTACTTTTTGATAATTCTGTTTTTTATCTTATGACTTTTATCGGCCTTATTTTTTTGATTATCTTTGATATTAAAAAATCCAAAAATAAATCATATCATTATACAAAATTAATAATAATTTCTATAACTATATTAACCATTTTACTAACAGCAACTCTACCAAGAATTCAACTTAGACAAGAAACCTATCCAGAATATAATTTGAATGACAGTGGCGCCAAAACTTTAAATGCCTCCAATCTTCTTATCAGAGGCAAAAATCCCTATGCCGTTAATTTTTCCTCTACTCCTTTTGGTCATATATATTCTAATAAATATAGTAAAAGATATGAAGGTGAATTTATGCATTATGTTTATCTGCCATTCTTTTTATTATCCAATACTTTTGTTCAAATAATTACTTATCATTACTTCGGTTTTGCTGATTCTTTAATAATATTGATTATTTTTTATTTTTTAAGTTTAATTTTATTATATTTAATTCCCAAAAATAAGGAAAAAAAGCTTAGTATTATATTAATTGCCGCCTTAAATCCTTATTTTTTAATTAGTCTTATTCACGGGCAAAATGATATATTTACTTTTTTTCTAATTTTAATTTCATTATTTTTTCTTAATAAAAATAAAGATTTTTGGTCTATTATTTTCCTTGGTTTAGCTTGTGCTTCTAAACAATATGCCTGGTTTTTAACCTTATTCTATTTTTTCCATTTTTATTACATACCTAAAAATAAAAAAAATTGGCCCAGAATAAAATATTCCTTTAAAAAACTACTACCTGGATTAATTGTTTTTATTATTTTTATTAGTCCATTTTTATTTTGGTCTGCCTCTAATTTTATCAAAGATGTTTTCTTATTTGGTATTGGTGGATTAAAAACTAGCTTTCCTGCTTCTGGTGTTGGTTGGGGAGGAATTTTAGTTAAGTCGGGTATAATTAAATCAATGCACGGTTTTTCTATAACTTATATTTTACAAATACTTATTAGCTTGCCTTTATTTTTATGGCTTATAAAAAAATTAAAATGTAATAATACTGTAAAAAATATTACTTTGTTTTATACTTTATTTACCTTTACTTTCTTTGTTTTTTCTCGTTTTTTTAATGATAGTTTTATCGGATTATTTAGTTTACTTTTAGTGTTAGCTTGGACTTTTGGAGAAAATAAAGTTACAACAAAAAAATATATAACTAAATTTTAATTTATTACCAAATAAAATAATAAAAAATGATTAGTAGAAATAAAATTGATAAAATACATTCAGAAGTTCCGCCTCACTACTATGAAAAAAGTATAAAAAAGAATCGGTATCAACGCTGGTGGCACAATAAAAGATTTAAATTAATATTAGACATGATACCGAAAAATTTTAAGGGAAAACGTTACTTAGATGTCGGCTGTAATGGCTGTCTCTTTATGGAAAAAGTGGCGAAAAAAATGGGAAATGTAGAAGCTTACGGCGTTGATATATCAAAGCCAAGTATAGAATATGCTAAAAAGAAATATCCTCATTTTAAAACCCAAGTGGCTGACTGCCATAATCTCCCTTATAAAAATAATTTTTTTGATTTTATTACTTGTTTTGAGGTTATTGAACACGTTATTAATCCAAAAAAAGTAATTGGCGAAATGCAAAGATGTTTAAAAAAGGAAGGAGAATTAATTATATTAGTACCGAACGAAAATCTTCTTTTTGAAATAATTTGGTTTTTTTGGACAAAATTGGGAAGAGGTAAAGTTTGGAATAATACTCATGTCAACCAAATTAAAATGACAAACTTGGAAGAAATATTACAAAATAAAGGTTTCGAAATTATTAAAACCGTAGAATCTCATTTTAGTCTGTTAAAAGCCGTTAAAGCTAAGTTAGTGGATAATAACTTATAAAAAAATTAAAATATAAATTATGAAACTACCATTATATTTATTCTATCTTATCATTTGTGCTTTTATTTTGGCTCTGCTGGAAATTCAAATTGAGGGCCAGTACGGCTGGGCTAAAAAACTACCAACTTTTAAATTAAAGCAAAAAATCGGTTTAAAACCGATTACTGGCTACCATATTTATTTTCTTAGTTTTACCTTTTTATTAATTCATTTTCCTTTATTTTTTACAAGCTGGAGTTTAGAAAAAGAATTATTGATTATTGGCTCCTGGATTTTTGTTTGGAGTTTGGAGGATTTTCTCTGGTTTATTTTTAATCCTCATTTTGGTTTAAAAAACTTTAATAAAAAAAATAAAAAGCTTTGGTGGCATCAAAGCTGGTTTTTGGGCTTACCTACCTTTTACTGGATTTTATTTCCCTTAGCTGCAATTTTAATTTCTCTTGGCTGGTAAAAATTTATTAATTATTAACATTTAGATGAATAATACAATCTAATTTTGTCTCTAATATATCCGCTATTTTACTTTATTCTTTCTGTTATTTCAAAAAAATCATAAGGATGATACCAATCAGTATGGGAGTATAATTTATCAGGTAAATATTCATAATCCGTATTAAAATATTTATTAAAAATATAACGAAAGGTATTAACCGGAGTAATTTCCGGATATAAATCGCTAGTGTCAACATTGGGTAAATAATAAGCATTTAATATACTATTTTTTACTTTAAATTCTTTATTACTAGCTGTTTCCCAACTCATTTTTTTATATGAATCTTCAGGCCACCATCTTTCAGGATAAGGGCCTTCATCAGCTTGTAAAATTATTATTGGCTTTTGACCTTCTTTTGAAAGAGCCTTTTCTATAAATTTCAATATCTGACTATTAGTAAATTTTAATTGTTTAATATAATTTTCTCTTTCAGAATTTTTTGATGATTCATCTTTTGAAACATAATTTCCTTTTTCATCAAAAACATAAGGGTCATGAGGAAGAAGAAAATGAAAAAATGAATAAGTCGGTTGTTTGATATTAGGGATTTTGTTAAGGTTATTAAACTGTTCTAAAGTGTTTTTATAATAAAAATCAAAACGGTTTAAAAAAGGAAATTTGATGCTTAATTTTTTATTTAAGGTAGAAAAAATAGTCATATCATAAAGCTGTCTGGCAAAAAAAATTGGGCCTTTTTTTAGGTTATTTATATTTTTATCAGCTGTTTCATTAATGGCAGTAGCCCCCCACCAGGATCCAGAATGTATATAATAATAATTATTATTTTTCAATCTTTTTGAAACTTCTGATTCACCCCGTAAGCTTAAATAAAGAGGCATCCAATCACTTTTTTCTTTGCTAACTTTCTTAGCCATTTCATTAAGATATTTCATATTTAGAGAAGAGTTAAGAGAATGGGCTGTTTTTAAATAATTTGAATGACTTTTATCGGCTATATAAAAGCCTCTTTTTTCAAGAGTAGTAGTAAAATAATTATTATCAAAATTAAAATAATCTTCTAAAACATCATCTCGCCCATAGCGATCAAAAATTAAATAATAAATATCTGGCAATTCCCTATTATCTATTTCAAACTTTTCAAAATCTTTATTTGATACCAATGCATGCCCTATATTTTGATTCTTTATATTATAAATAAATATATTACTCAGACTAATCAAAAGCAAAATTATTACGGAAAAATTTATTATTTTATTTATTTTAATAAAATCTTTTTTTATACAAAAAATCAAGCCTATTACCAATAACATAAAAAATAGCCATATAATTAAAAAGATGCTTTTATTAAATATATTTTTAAAACCAGTATAATATAAAGGACCATAAGAAAAAGTAAAAAATAATAAAACCGTAACAATTAAACCACTTTTATATATATTTTCAATTATAAAGTTTATAATAAAAAAGAATATTAAAGCTAATATCATAACTACTAATGGTAAAAAAATAATTTCTCTTAAAAAAGTCTCCTGTATATTTCTTTCATATAAGTAAATAACTGGGTAAAAAGAAAACAGAATTGTATGCCAGGGGATTATTTTCTTTAAATTCATATTCTTTTCATTAAATAAAGTATTCTTTCCGATTCTTTCACTTTATCTTTTTGTATAATAGAAAAATATTTTTTAAAAGATTCTTCAAATTTATCTTGATTATATTCAGAAAAAATATCTTTTCTAGTACTTAATAATTTTTTGACTTTTGTGTCTTTTTTCGGCACAAATTCCACAATTAAATTTTTCCCCATAGAACTAAAAAATTGGGCTATCATAATAAAAGGAGTATTGTTAGATATAGCTAAGTGATGAACTAAAGCTAAAGCCATAATTAAATCAGATGGCCCCCTTTCGATCAAAGTTTGTCTTTCTTTGTTTTGCCAGCCGATACTGCTGCTAGGATTAGTTAAATCAATAACTAAGGGCAAAATATTGTTAATATTTTTCTTTTTTATATAATTATAAGCACTTTCAATGGCGGCTGCGTCATTATCAATAGCTATTGTATAGACATTATTTTTCGAAGCCAATAAACTAAAAATACCGTTATTAGCGCCTAAATCCCAGATATTTTTTGGGTTTATTTTTTTAATAAATTCTTTTACAATTTCTTTCTTATGGTCAAAGGCTTTTTTTGTATAATTAGTATTCTTATAATAAGCAGCCCATTCCGTATCTTGATTCTTCCAATTTAACGAAGTAACCGCTGATTCTAAACTCTTTAATAGGTTCATTAATGATTTTTTACTCATTTTCCTCTGCTGATTTTTAATTTCTTTGTCAGCATAATATTTTTGGCCACGAGCATGAAAGTGAATATGACTTAATAGTAAAAATTTAAAGTAACTTTTTTTGGGTAAAATTGAACTAGCCAAATCTAAAGGAATACCATCAATAAATTCCTTGGTTAAAAAATTTAGCCGATGATCTTTTAAAGACATTAAAGAAAGAGGAGCTAGAAAGTGCTGACAAAATTGTCTGTAGGCTATCCAGGGTTTTTCTTCATATTTTTCAAAAGACAGAATATCAATAAAAATGGGCCTCCCTTGATAAAACTGGATATTGTAAGCGCTAGCATCCTTTAAAGAAAAACCCTGCTTTAAAGCTTTTTTTTGTATTTTTAAGGTTAATAAAGCGGCTTCTTTTAATTGGCTAAAGCACCATTCATAAGGATAGGAAATAAAGGGAACTTTGTTTACTTTAAGAATTTTATAAACTGGTGATTTTTCAGCTACTGGTCCATCAACTTCTTGAAAATTTATTAATAAATTTTCTTTTATTAACTCTTCATATAACCCCGATTCTTTGATAGAGTCATAAATATTTTTATATGACTGATTTACTTGACGATAAACTTTTTTATCCTCAAAAAAAACAAAACCACTAGGGTCACGAAATGAACTAGTGGCTATTTTTATTTTATTTTCCTTATTTATCATTTTTATCCTTCCGAGAAAAAACTTTAGTAAAAAATCTTTTTATCTGACGAAAAAATATTTTTATAGCAAAAGCGCCACCGGCCAAAATAGCAATTACTATCTGAATTACATAACTACCAGAGCCAGCGTCTAAATAAGCTAAACTAACTTTGGGTAGAATAAGAAAAAAAAGGCTAGAAAATAAAATACCTTTTATTATTTTTTTCATTTTTATATTTTATTTTTTAAAATTATTTGATGCCGGTAATCTTACTGGGCCAAGACTACGTAGAACAAGTTAGCCGTTTACCCTCCGAAGTTCTAGAGGAGCGAAGAAATGGTGCCGGGAGTGGGACTCGAACCCACAAGGTGTATGAGCACCACTGGATTTTAAGTCCAGCGCGTATACCAATTCCGCCATCCCGGCTTTAATTTTTAATATACTTTATTAAAGTTAGTATTTAATAGCCTACTTCTAAATAAAATTTGGAGCGGGCGACCGGAGTCTCCGTCAGAGACAAATGCACCTTGGGCGCAGAACCTTTTCTTAATATCTACAAATTTATTTATTGGCTTCTTAACGAATAAGCGGGCGACCGGAATCGAACCGGCGTTTCTACCTTGGAAGGGTAGCATAATAGCCACTATACGACGCCCGCTTACTCGTTAAGAAATATTTAGTAGTATAATAATCCACTATACTATACCCGCTTGGTCGTGGCCGTCTCCCTTTGGGAGACAACCTTTTCTCTCTAAGTCGGGAATGTGAGACTCAAACTCGCGATTTCCTGCTCCCCGCCCGACTGCCTTAGCTATCGGGGTAGTCGGACTTGAACCGACGATCTCCTGCTCCCAAAGCAGGCGCGATAGCCAACTTCGCTATACCCCGTCAGTCAAGGCAGGCGGGCCAAAGCAAGCGCTCTAGCCGACTGAGCTACATCCGGGACTAAACTAACCTCAGCCAAAGTCGCAGAACTGGTGACGCAAGGCCTCGCACTATTCGTTTTCACTCAAGGGCGGGGTAAAATTTTCAGTCCTTCGCTCCACCCGCCAAGCAACGCTTAAACAATTAACAATATAATCTGCCTCTGGTGCCTGGGACCAGAATCGAACTGGTGACGCAAGGATTTTCAGTCCTTCGCTCTACCACTGAGCTACCCAGGCCCCAGAGACAGACTCTATCTTTATATTTTAATATACTTTATATTTGCTCGGCATTGCGGGCAGGTCTACCACTGCTTACCCCGTGGAATGACGGGGAGCTATCTCGGCTTTTTTAGGTCTCGGCAACTGGGAAAATAAATATGTAATGTCCTTTGCGATATTTTTAAAATATTGGTGAGCCAGGTTACTCGGAAACGACTTGGTGGCACGGTCTCCCTTCTGGAGACGACCTCCTCATTATCTACCCGCCGTACTAAGTATTTTTTAATTATCAACTGATGGTGGGCGGCGAAGGACTCGAACCTTCGACCTCCTCATTATCAGTGAGACGCTCTAACCAGCTGAGCTAGCCGCCCACCATCAAAGGAAAATAATGCTATGTAATTATATAAATAAGAACAAGAATTTATAAGGTTTCGTACTTTGGCAGGCGGGTCAGTGAGACGCTCTAACCAGCTTAGCTAGCCGCCCAAAATTTTATTATATTATTATTTACTTTTAAAAAGATATTTGGTTTTACAAGAGCTGAGTCCCGACCCTATGGGTCGAGGATCCGCGTTCTGTCGCCAAGCGACGGAACGGGACTAGCCGCCCAAAATTTTATTATATTATTATTTACTTTTAAAAAATTTTTGATTGTTAATAAGTGTTGAGTTACGATATTTGACTTTGTCAAAACATCGGAAATAGCCGTCTATTTTTAGCTAATAATATAATATAATTTACCAAAAAAGACCGGATTTTTCAAGTCCGGCCGTGATTTTATACCTTTAACAACTAAAAAGTGACAGAATATAATGGGTCCGACTTAATTTTGGGTTTTTAAGCCCAATAATTTTACTCCCTAGAAAGGAGGTGATCTACGCACAGCTTCCGCTACGCGTGCCTTGTTACGACTTCGCCCCTATCACCGATCCTACCTTCGTTCCCCCACCTAAAATTTTAAAAACTATTAAAATCTTAGGTGGGGGAGCTTTGGGTATTACCGGCTCTCTTGGCGTGACGGGCGGTGTGTACAAAACCCGAGAACGTATTCACCGCGACGAGGCTGATTCGCGGTTACTAGCGATTCCAACTTCATGAGGGCGAGTTGCAGCCCTCAATCCGAACTGAGACCAGGTTTGAATGGGATTAGCTCCGCCTTTCGGCTTGGCAAGCCCATTGTTACTGGCCATTGTAGCATGTGTGTGGCCCAGGGCGTCAGAGGACCATGCTGATTTGACGTCGTCCCCTTCTTCCTCTGCCTTGAAGACAGCGGTTTCAGATGAACATTTTAACATCTGATGGGGGTTGCGCTCGTTAAAGGACTTAACCCGACATCTCACGACACGAGCTGACGACAACCATGCAGTACCTGTCTAGCACCCTCGAAGGCTTTCTCCCTTTCAGGAGACGTGCAGCTAGATTTCAAGCCCTGGTAAGGTTCCTCGCTTATTGTCGAATTGAACCACATGCTCCACCGCTTGTGCGGGTTCCCGTCAATTCCTTTGAGTTTTAGCCTTGCGGCCGTACTCCCCAGGTGGAATGCTTAACGTGTTAACTTGAACAACACTGGGAGGGTCGATACTCCCAATGCTTAGCATTCATCATTAACAGCGTGGACTACTGGGGTATCTAATCCCATTCGCTACCCACGCTTTCGCTCATATAGCGTCAGGCGTATACTAGCAAGCTGCCTTCGCCTTTGGTGTTCTAGCCGATATTAACGCATTTTACTACTACACCGGCCATTCCGCTTGCCTTTTCTAGCCTCTAGCTTTAAAGTTTCTTTAGCAGGCTTAATGTTAAGCATTAAGATTTAACTAAAGACTTTTAAAGCCGCCTGTGAGCTCTTTACACCCAATAAATCCGGATAACGCTTGAGGCCTTCGTATTACCGCTGCTGCTGGCACGAAGTTAGCAGCCTCTTATTCCTTAGGTACCATCACCGTAGTTTTTCCCTAAGAAAAGATCTTTACACCCCGAAGGGCTTCTTCAATCACGCGACGTCGCTCCTTCAGGCTTTCGCCCATTGAGGAAGATTCTTGACTGCAGCCTCCCGTAGGAGTCTGGGCAGTGTCTCAGTCCCAGTGAGACGGGTCATGCTCTCACACCCGCTACTCGTCATAGCCTTGGTAAGCCATTACCTTACCAACAAGCTGATGAGCCATAGGCCCCTCTCCTTCCAAATATCTAAAAGATATTTTTTACTTGCTTTTCTTTAGAAAAGCAAGACCATCAAATATTAGCTCGTCTTTCGACAAGTTATGTTTGAGAAGGGGGCAGGTTACCAATGTGTTACTCTCCCGTTTGCCACTCCCCCCACCTTTGACGAGAAATAAATAAATTATTTCTTAAATTGCATCAAAGGTGGGGGGCGTTCGACTTGCATGCCTTAGACACGCCGCCAGCGTTCATCCTGAGCCAGGATCGAACTCTCATAATTGGATTGAGGATTTTAAAATAAATCCTCGAAAAAAATATTTTTTTGTTGGCAAGTGGTGGAAATTGAAAGGCTAAAACAAGATGCATCAAAAAAAATCTATATTTAAGATTATATTTGATCCTAATCTTATCCTCTTAATTTCCACCACTTACTTTTCCTAAAAAGGAATTTCAAAAAACCCATTTTTCTGTCACATTTTAGTTGTCAAAGTTCTTTTTTTCCTTTTAAAATTTGAAGAAAAAACAGAGAGCTCCAAATACAACTTAGAGATCACTGTTTTTTCTCCTATTTGTTTAAATGTACTTGGTTAAATTTGATGAATTTTTTGTTCCTTTTTATTTAATTTTAGTCTAATTTCGACCTATTTAAACTAGTGTATATATAATAAACTAGTCAGGATATCTTGTCAAGTGCTTTTTATAGACCTTAGACTTTTACTAGGCTTCTTTTATAAAAAAAGCGGCTGATAAGGCCAAAAACAGTGACTACCACCCCCATAACACCGATAATTTCAGTCGGTACAAAAATATTAGCTAAATATCCGACAATTAGAATCAAAGGTAAACTGACAATATTAACAAAGGCCATTAAGTTGCCAAAAATACGCCCACGGTTTTCATCAGCTGAAGTTTCATGAATTAATGTTTGAGCAGTTATGACAATAAAAACATCGGCCATACCTGAAGCAAATGCCATTAAAGAGGTAGCCATTTTTAGCCAAACTTTTCCCCAAGGCAAAACTACATAATAAAAAGGAATGGCTAGTAAAACAAAACCATCAACAATTAATGACCAGTAAATTATTTTACGTTTGGGAAGATATTTTTTTACTTTATTAATCAAAATAGCCCCAATAAAGGCCCCTAAACCAACCGGGATTAATAAGTAATAGCTCATTTCATCAGTGCTATATTTAAAAAATCGATCAGCTAAAGCTGGCAATAAAGCGATCACTCCTCTTTCAGCCGCTAGAACAATAGTCATTTGTAGAATAGAATAAAGTACTGGTTTATTATTTTTAATAGCTTTCCAACCCACTAATATGTCATGAAATAATTTTTTAAGAGCATTACTGTATTCAATAGTTTTTTCTCCTATTTTTAAGTGATGTTTTAAATTTGGCAGAAAAATATTAGCGATCATAGCTATCGAATACATTATTAATAAAATTATAAATACAGGCCGATCATTTAAATAAAAAAGTAGGGGGCCAGCCAGGGAATATCCGATTAAAAAGGCTGTATAGGTGGTAAACATAAACATGGAATTAGCCAGAAAAAGCTGTTTGCGGCTAACCAGATTAGGAATGCTAGCGCTTTGGGCTGGTCCAAAGAATTGCGATATAGTACTGACAAAAAAAGCTAAAACCATAAGAATATATGGATTTTCATTAACAAAAAGAAAAATTACTAAAATACTCATCCTTAAAATATTCGAAGTAGTTAGTATTTTTTTTCTATTGTTATTATCAGCAAAAGCACCAGCAATAATAGAGAATAAAACCGGCGGAATACTCATTAAAGCTACATAGACACTAACTATAAAATTATTGCCGGTTAATTGGTATATTCTTATAGCTAACAAAAAAGTCAGCATATTAGTAGCTGACATAGAAAAAATTTGAGAAACCCAAAGTTTCAAAAAATTTCTGTTTTTTAATATATTAGAAAAACTAGTTGGTATTTTCATTTTTTTGTTCTTGAGTTATTCTGGCGCCATATTCTAATTTTTTTATGATCCCCACTAAGTAGAATTTTCGGTACTTTTAAGCCTTTGTATTCAGCCGGTCGAGTGTATTGGGGATATTCTAAGTAATCTTTTTTCTGGGCAAAACTTTCTTCAATTACTGACTCTTTATCCCCCAAAACACCGGGAATTAATCTGGCTACTGATTCAACAATAACCATGGAAGGAATTTCTCCACCCATGGTTATATAATTTCCAATAGAAAGTTCTCCATCAACAAATTCTTTTATTCTCTCATCAAAGCCTTCATAACGGCCACAAATTAGTATTAATTGGTCTAATTGACTGTATTTAAAAGCTGTTTTTTGCTTATAATTTCTGCCTTTAGGAGTTAGTATTATTGTCTTACTCTCTTTTAATCTTTTAATAGATTTTAAACATTTATAAATCGGCTCAACCATTAAAACCATACCCGGGCCTCCACCGTAAGGCTTATCATCTACAGTATTATGTTTATCCCGAGAAAAATCTCTGATATTATGTATATTCAGAGATATTTTATCATTTTTAATAGCCTTAGCTATAAGACTTTCTTTTAAAAATGATTTAAAAAGACCCGGAAAAATTGTTAGAATATCAAAACGCATATTTATTTAATACAGAAAAAAAATAAGTATAAAAAACAAAAACCGCAATCATATTTTAACATGAATCACGGTTTTTGTCTTTTTATTTGTAACTTTACAGTTTTAAGTCATCAACAGCTGAAGTGTCAGCTGAAGATCGGCGAGAGCTTTTACGATTGCCTTCGGGTTCATGAATTTTTAGATTGACCCGAGCTTGATTTTTAGCTCCCACTACACGCAAAAGTGTTCGGATAGATTTGGCAGTTTGGCCCTGACGACCAATAACCTGACCTAAATCTTCCTGATTAACGTGCAGGGTGATTAAAACACCCATTTCGTCGACAGTTCTCTCGGTTTTAACATCTTTAGGGTTATCAACGAGAGCCTTGACGACGTATTCAACAAATTCTTGATCTTTTTCTTGTGCCATGATTCTTTTTCATTCCTTTTTGGTTATGCCAGTACTGTCGACCTTTCTTCATTTTTGAATAAATCCAGTCCTGGACCTGTTAAACTATATCTTTAATGTAAATAATACTATTTTTTCTGTCAAGCCTGAAAATTTTATCTATCTTTTTTTTCTTCTTGGCCTGATTTATCTTCTTTATTCTTTTCTTTGTTGCCTTCTTTTTCTTCTGGTTTTTTTTCTTTCTTTTTTTCTTCCTCTTTTGCTTCCTTTGATTTTTCTTTTTCTTTATCTTCTTGCTCAGTTTTTTCTTTATTATCAGGACTAGAGGATTTCGCTTTATCATCTTTATCAGGTGTTGCTTTAGCAGAATCAGATTCAGATTTTATTTCTTTTTTCTTTCGAGTTCCCTTGACTCTTTTTTTTCCTTTAATAACTCCTTCTTTAATCAAAAGATTATTGACACTGTCTGAAAGAGTGGCTCCTTTATCTATCCAATATTTGATTCTTTCTTCCTTAAGCTTTATTTCTTTAGAATGAGGATTATAAAAACCTAAAGCTTCCAGATAATCGGCTTGAGTATCTTTAGTTTTTTCTGAAATAATAAACCGAAAAATCGGCTGTTTTTTCTTGCCTCGACGTGATAAACGAATAACTAACATTCTATAAAATTAATTAATTATTTAAATAGATATTAACTGAAATATTTAATCTTGTCAAGTCTACTGACGATTGCCGTGTTGTTTTATTACTTCTTCTGCTTCATCCATTTTAACTGAAATAACTTTAGAAATACTATCCTCACCCATAGTTACTCCATATAAGATTTGTGCTTTTTCCATAGTAGTGCGGTTATGGGTTATAACAATAAACTGACTTTTTTGACTTAATTCTTCTAATATACTGGAAAATTTTAGGGAATTAGCTTCATCTAAAGCAGCGTCTACTTCGTCTAAAACTACAAAAGGAGAGGGATTATTAGCTAAAATAGCACAGACCAAAGCTATAGAGGAAAGAGCTCTTTCCCCTCCGGAAAGCATATTTATATTTTTTAATTTTTTCCCGGGCGGAGTAGCTTTTATTTCAACACCGGCAATAAATTTTTTAGTAGTTTTATTTTCTTCTGCCTCTTCTTTTTCTTCTTCATTCTCCTCGTCATTTTTTTCTGTTTTTTCTTCTTCGCGAACTAATTTTAGTCTGGCCTGGCCACCATTAAATAACATTTTAAAATATTTAGAAAATTGCTTGTCTATTTTCTTAAATGATTTATTAAATTTAGTCTCAATTGTTTTATCTAGATTCTCAATAACTTTTTCCAAATCTCTAATACTTTTATTTAAGTCCTCTGATTGTTCCGAAAGAAAATCATGCCTTTCTTTGGTTTCTTCATACTCTTTTCTAGTATTTTCATCAATACCACCGATTAAGTCAATCTTGTGTTTTAATTTTAGTATTTCATTTGAAACCTCTTCTTTATTTAAAGGCTCAGGCCTCTCTTCTTTTTCTTTAAATATTTCTGACCAAAATTTTTCTGGCATTTCCTCTTTAACCTCATGCTCTAAATCTTCTTTTTTTGTTTCCAGTTTAGCCAGTTTAACTTTTATATTATTAATTTTATTATTAATCAGATTAAGTTTATCTTGGGTCTGACGAAATTGTTTTTGAATAGAAAAAAGACTCTCTTTTTTGACTTGTTCTTCTTCATTAAAGCTTTCTATTCTATTTTGTGTTTCTTCTAATTCCTTTTCTGTCTTTTCTATCTTGTTTTCTAGTTCCTCTTTTTGTTTTTTTAGCTTACTTTCAACTTCCTGTTTTGAACCAGTAGACGCTCTTTCTATTTGCCGTTTTATCTGTTCTAATTCTTGTTCAATATTATTTTTATTTTCCAAAAAATACTCAAGTCTTTCTGTTTTTAAGCTAAGATCCGTTTTTACTTCATTTATGGTGTTAACTGAGTAGTCTCGTTTTTCAATAATTTCTTTTAAATTTTTCTGCAGAGAAAAAATTTCTTTGGGTGAAGTTGAAGCTGAAGATTTTACCTTATCTAAGAAAACAGCTAACCTATCTTTAATCTTATTAGCTTCTTTTTTTATAAGTTTTATTTCATTCACTTCTTTTACCTGTGATATTTTTTCGATAAACTCATCTTGAAGGGTATAAAGCTGGCCTACTTCTTTTTTTATTTCCTCGAATTCTAAAGGTTCTTTTGTTTCTAATTTTTGCCGGGTTATTTCCAGCTGGTTTTCAATTTTTTCGTATTCATCTAATATATCTTTTTGTTTTTCAGTTTTGTCTGATAATTCTTTTTCTTTATTATTTATTTCATTTTTTAAATTTTCTGTGCTTTTATTAATTTCTTGAAGTTTGTGTTCTAAGCTCTTTTTTTTGTTATTAATATAAGTTAAATCACTCTGGCCATTAGCTACCTGGTCTGCTTGCATTCGACCCTCTAATACTACCTTCTCCTGCAAAAGACTGTTTTTTATGTCTAAAAATTCCTGATGTTTCTTTTGTAACTGACTAAATATTTCGCCACGAGAACTTTCTTTTTCCATATCTTCCAGGTTTTTTTGAAGATTATCAATTTCTTTTTGAATCATATTTCTTTTTTCTTCGAATTTCTTAAACTCCTGAAATGAATCTTGATGTTTTTGATAAATATCCTGATAAATGTAAGAATAATAGTGAGTTTGCTTTTCTCTCAATTTTTTTTCCACTTCTTCCCGTCTTTCCCAGCGCTTAACCTGGCGAGTAAGTGAGCGCAAACGAGGAGCAATTTCCTGCAAAAGAACTTCAACTTGCCCTAAATTTTCCTTGGTTCTCTCCAGTTTTAAAACAGACTGGTCCCTTTTCATTTGGTATTGCCTGACCCCGGCGGCTTCATCAAAAAGTTCCTTGCGTTCTTTAGGCGAAGCCATAATAAAAGAGTCAATCATGCCCTGGGCAATCACTGAATAAGTGCGCTGGCCAAAATTTGAACGGGCCAAGAGCATTTGTATATCCTGCAGGCGGACTGAATTTTTATTAATAAAATATACCCCCTCGCCATTGCGATAAACCCGACGAGTAATAACTACTTCGGAATAATCAATGGGCATGGCTCCGTCCTGATTATCGATATACAAAGAAACTTCAGCACTGCCTAGCTGAGTTTTCTTATCTGAACCGGCAAAAATAATATCTTCTGACTTTTTACTGCGCAAAGCTTTCATACTCTGCTCACCCATCACCCAGCGCACCGCGTCAGCCACGTTTGATTTGCCAGAACCATTGGGTCCAACCACACAGGTAATACCAGGGTTGAATTCTAAGGTTGATTTGCGGGCAAATGACTTAAAGCCCTGAATTTCTATTTTTTTTAAATACATATTAACTTAAAATCTTACCACTCGCAGTCTGACCCATGAGTGCAATTAGATAAAGTATGTGGGGCACTTGAAGTGCCGACATTAGCTTCTCCGTCTATCCAATACCATTGACCCTCGCCGCTTTCCAGTTGAGTATATAATATAAAATTATTACAATCTTCACTATCAGAATCACCATTAGTGTCATAACAGTAATAAGCGGCTCCCGTACTATTATCACTTGACTCTGGTGGCAAAAGAGGAATAGCTAAATATTCAGAAATTATTTCACCGTTTTCTACAAAAATACTATCATTTGTGTCAGAATCAAAGTTACTGCCATCAAAATTAAATTTATTCCCTTTATCATTAATACAAACATTAGTACTGTCATCAGTACCTGAAGGCAAAGGAGGGTACTTCATAGTTTCATTATTTATATACATCATTAAAGCATTTCTGTATTGGGTTAAATCATTCTTTCTTTTAGCATCCCGAGCCTTTTCCCGAGCTCCGTTTAAAGCTACCAGTCCAATTGAAGAAAGAACACCAATAATGGCAATAACTACTAAAAGTTCTATTAAAGTAAATCCTTTTTTATTCATTTAATATAAAAAAATGGCTTAAATCCACCTTTATTATACATATTTTTAGACCTGATGTAAATAATAAATTAAATTATTTTTTCTGAACAAGAAAATAGACGGTATTATTTAATAATCCTTTAAAAAAATTACAGGGTAAATATTTTTTCTTAGTTATTTTAAAATATTTTTTTAATAAATTCTCGAATTTTCGATGATTAAAGCCAATATGGGAAAAATAATATTCAATTCCCGGCGATATTTCGATTTTTTTTCTTTTAATAATCAAACCCAATATTGATTTAATAAAATTTATAAAATTTAACCCTTCATATTTTTTATTTTTTAAAAAACGATATAAATTTTTAAAAAGAGCCGGCAGACCGGTTTCTATGGGAACTGAAATAATTACCTGACCCTTTTCTTTTAGTAATAAAATAATATTATTAAAAAGTATGTCTAAATCTTTTTTATCCAGATGTTCAGCCGTTTCTAAACAAGTTATTTTATCATATTTTTTTTCTTTTAAATCATTTAAATCTGAATAAATTTTAACTGGCGTGCTAACTAATTTTTTTTCTGCTTGCTGATACATGCCTGGATAAGGTTCATAGCCAAAATAGTAATTATCAGGATAGTTTTTATATGATAAATACAAAAAATGACCATCACCACAGCCATAATCCAGAATATTTTTTCTTTTATTTAAATTCAATAATTTTAAAGCATAATCAAAACGCTGGCGATGTAAATGCCTTTTTATGGGATTGGGATCATTATAAGTGTAACTATTATAATCTTGGCTCATAAAGACTTCTTTTATATTAGTTTACAATTTATTGACTTTTTTCACAATAAAAAAACCCCTCGTGATTGAGGGGTTATAAGAATCAAAAAAGAGCTTGATCCAGTTGGGAGATACACCAAGTAGCAAAATCGGTATTCCCCTCGGCTTTCTCTTCTAAGAATTCCCGCCACTTGCCGACCTCCTTATTAATAGGAATTCTTTTCTGACAAAGAGAGCACTGATTATCTTTCTCCGCTAAATACATATGTATTTTGGATTGAATAAGAGAATGAAGTTGAGGCACTCCAAGATCTTCAGCGGTAATATTACCGCGGTTCCAAAGCAGACTAACACCTAAAACTTCTCCTCCTAGTTTTCTAACCGCTTCCACTACTCTCTTGGCTGAACCACCAGAAGAAGCAATATCTTCAACCACTAACACTCTTTTATCCGGAATAAATTTATCAAAGCCACGTTTGAAAACAAAGACATCCCCTTCTTTTTCCGCATAAACTGGAATTACCGGCCCTACTTTCGCTATAGTTTCATTAGGCCGATACCAATAAGCTGTAAGAAGAGCCAAAGAAACAGCGCCTATGGCCGGAGAAGCTATAACTTCTACATCTTCCCCCCACCAATAATCAGCAATGGCTTTGCATAATTTCATCAAAGCATGGGGATTGGTAAATAAAGCGTCTTTATTGACATACTCTGAAGAATGAAACCAGGCTAATTTATCAGGTTTTTCTGGATGGGGTTTACGGGTTAATACTACATGAGTATTATTTATCAGTGCTTGGCATTCCTGAAAAATTTTCAAGACTTCTTTTGAAGATAAATCTGACATATCTTTTCACCTCTTTTTAGCTTTCAGCATAACTTACAGGGCTTCTTTAATTTCTCGGTTAATTCTTTCAGCCGCTTCAACCGGATCATCGGCGGTAGTTATTGGCCGGCCAATAACTAGATAGTCAGCTCCGGTTTTAATAGCTTCACCAGGCGTCATTTTTCTTTTTTGATCATCTGACTGGCCATACCCTTTTGGCCGGATACCAGGAACTACTTTCATCAAGTCATCAAACTCATCATCATATTTTCCGAGAAAAAGCAATTCTTTTGCCGAACAGACTATTCCACTACAGCCGGCTGATTTAGACCAGCGAGCAAACTGAATAACTTTTTCCATGGCTGGCAGACCATAAGTTAAATTACAGTCCTGATTGGAAAGCGAGGTAAGAATGGTAACGCCTAAAATGCGAACGGTGGGCGCCCGTTCAACTGCTTTTTCCATCATCTTTATCCCACCTGAAGCATGAACTGTCAGCCAGTTTACTCCCATTTCTTCAAAATTAGCCGCTCTGTTACCCACTGTATTCGGAATATCGTGAAGTTTAGGATCAGCCATAATAATACAATCAGGAGCATTTTCCCGAACAAAGCCTATTACTTTTTTTGCCTCCTTATCCAGAGCATCGTTAAACTTAAAGCCATAGACAACGCTTTTTAATTTCTCAACGAGATCCATTATTTCATCCCTGTTCTTGTTATCTAAAGCCAAAATAATTCTTCCTTCATTCATTTTCATTTTTCCTTTCTACCGAATAATATAATGAGTGTAGTCATCTTTATCCGATTTTTTGAATTTACCTTTTAACTGCCAAGTCCAAATCTTTCTAGACAACCTCCTTTTAAGCCAGCGAAACCAGTATTTAACTGTCTCTTTAAAAACTAACCAACGAGCCCAGATTAGAATTTTCCAAATACTAACCCTTTCTTTGAATTTAGATTTCATGATTTTCACCTCTTTTTTATGTAATGTACAAAGTGTGTAATCTTATCAGGAAATAACAAACTTGACAAATAATATTTAAAAAACTAATATACCTTGTTGTTCTTTTTTTAAAATGGAGGTAATTAATGAATATTAACCGTGCTGAAGAAGTTTACCATCAACTTCGTTGCCTGGCTGAAAACCGACCTGATATTCCTATGGTTGAATGTGAGCAAATACTAAGAAAAAGGGGGTATTCCGATAAGGAAATTTTGGCTGGCTGTTTAATTCTTTTTAATAATTTTGGCCAGAGAATAGAGAAGCTCCTCAAAGAAAAAATTAATAAAATATTAATAACCTAAACACCCCCTTTTTTATTAAAATGGGGGTTTCTTTTTGGTAAAAATTATAAACTATTGAATAAGTTTATAAATAAACATGCCAATCATAGAAACCCCGACGGCTAATTTAATAATAGTGCCAGCCACATAACAAATAATAGTATATTTTTTGGTTTTAATAGCAAAGGTTATATCTTGGCCAGAAAGTACTTCAGCGATTAAAGCCCCGACTAAGGCTCCTAGAAGCAAGCCTAAAACTAGATTAAAAAAGGAACCAATAATACCCCCTAAAATCGCGCCGAAAACAGCCCAAAAACTAAAGCGCCATTTTTTCAGGCCCCAAAACTCGGTCATATAATCCATTAATATCACTGCCAAAAGCATAATAGTGATAATAAGAATAAATTTTTCGTCTACTTTAGCAAAATGAGTAGCAACAGCGTATAAAAAAATACCGAGCCAGATAAAAGGAATACTCGGTAAAAAGGGAAAAATTATACTGATCAGACCGGCCAGCATAATAGCCAAACAAATAATAGTTACTATGATCAGGCCATAGTCCATATCCTTATTGCCATCCTTTTTTAATTAAAGCTTTTTCAGCGGCTTTCATCTGGCCCTCCTGTTTCGAGCTGCCCACTCCTTCAGCTACTAATTCCTTACCAAAAAACACGCCAATATTAAATTTTCGGCTATGATCCGGACCCCATTCCTTTAAAACTTTATATTCCGGGGTCACTCCCACCTTATCCTGAACAATTTCTTGTAATCGGCTCTTAGCATCAATATATAATCTTTCCTTTAAGATATTAGGAAATTCTTGTAATAAATTTTCGGTAATAAATTTATTAGCCTTTTTAAACCCCTGATCGAGATAAATAGCTCCGACCATTGATTCAAAAGTATTGGCTAAAATACTCTGACGGGCTTTTTGATTTTTGTCTTTGGCTTCACCCTTACTTAAATAAAGATATTTTTCCAGATCAAGCTCCCGAGCTCTCTGGGCCAGCATTTTGGTATTAACTAAACTAGCTCTAAAGTTGGTTAAATCTCCCTCAGGATTGGGATAATTTTTAAATAAAAAAACAGTGACCACTAATTCAATAACCGCATCACCTAAAAATTCCAGACGTTCATTATGAGGTAGAGGAAAGTCTGGATTTTCATTAAGATAAGAGCGGTGAACAAGAGCCTGTTTAAGAAGCTCTTTATTTTTAAATCTATAATCTATTTTTTTTTCAAGCTTGGCAAAATTTCTCATCTATTTTTTATTTTTACTGTCTTGGCTTTTATTCATATCTCTAAAAACAGCCCCTAAAACCCCATTAACAAACTTGCCTGAGGATTGGCCACCAAAACCCTTGGCCAGTTCAATAGCTTCATTTATAGCCACTTTAGGCGGAATTTCAGGATTGTATTTAAGTTCATAAATACCCATACGCAAGACATTCCGGTCAACTATGGTTATTTGGTCTATAGGCCAGTCCGGAGCGTATTTTTCAATAATCTTATCAATCTCCTCTGATTTTTTGATTACTTCCCTAACTATTGACTGAGAAAAACCTTTATCATTAAAATCAGGCGCAAATTCATGGGCATTTGTTTTTAAATTTTTCAGTAAATTTTTCTCATCTTTTTCATTAAAATCCCATTCATATAAAGTCTGTAAGGCAATAGTTCTGGATAAGTGTCGATTGGACATAAATAAATATTATTTAGTACTTAAAGAATACAATATTTTTAAAAGATTTTCAACAAAAACCTAAATACTTTGAATTGAATAAAAGTTTCCAGGTTAGAAAAAATATATAAAATAATAATTATTAAAATATAAGGAATAATTACTATCTTTTTTGACATTTTTTGTTTTAACCATTTATAGCCCCTAAATATTGTATAACTAACAATAATATCAAGAATTATTAAAGCCGGTATTGAATAACGAATAGACCAAATTTTTGGTTTTATAAATAAAGCAGCCGTAAAGAAAAATATAACTATTATAAATAAAATTATGCTTAAAAATTCCTGGACAGTTCTTTTCTTTTTTAGAAAAAAGTTTATAGAAAATAATAAAAATAAAGAAGAAAAAATAAGTTCCAGGCCTGGCAAAGCTTCAATTGTGTCGCAGAAATTATTTATAATATTGATAGCTTTGCTGTTAGTATGGTTTGTTTGGATTATCAGAGCATTTTGATTGCCCTGCCACTTATTAATTAAGGGATCAATACCCGAAAACCATAAATTAGGCCAAAAAATTAAAAATATAATTAAAATTATTAGAATATAAATTAATAATTTTTTAAAAATATTTCTATAATTGACGTCATATCTATGCTTAAAAACTATAATTAAAAAAAGTATTACCGGTAAAATCAAAACTCCACTAAATCTACTGAGAATACTTAGACCACATAAAAAAGCCGATAAATATAAAAAAGAATTCTTCTTTTCTTTAAGATAAATTATAAAAATTAAAATAGAGGTAGTTGAAAAAATACCAAAAAGAATATCAGCCGGATTACTACGCCAAATCAAAGTATTCAGAGAAATTAATAAAGCAGTTAAGAAACTAACTTTTTTAGAAAAATTTATTTTTTTTAATAAATAGTAAATTAAGGGGATAAAAAAACTGACTATTAATACAAAGGGAATTTTAATAGCCAGATATATTTGATCTAATTTTACATTTTTGAACCATGACTGGATAAAAATTGAGAAACTACCAATATGTAAAACTGTAGCCGCCGGATGAGAAAGAAAAAAAGCAGGAAAAATCTGACCGGTCTTTATTTGCTTATAATAACCAAATATCTGCTTGGACCAGTAACTATAATCAATACCAGCAAAATTATCTAAATTTATCAGTAAAAATGCCAAAGTCAGAAAAAAAAGTAAAAAATAGAGTATTTTTTGATTAACTTTCAATAAATTTTTCAAAAAACTAAATAATTAATTATTTAGATTCTCTTTTTTTCTTCCTTTTTTCTTTTCTTTCTTTTTTTAGCTTTATATTGATGACCTCTTTGCCTTTATAATAGCCACAGTAAGGACAAATTTGGTGAGGCATAATCTTTTTATTACAGTGTGAGCAAACTATTAATTGTTTGCTTTTTAAAGCCTGGTGGCTTCTTTTTTTTCTAACTGAACTTTTTGATTTTCTTTTTTTCGGAACAGACATATTATTATAATTATTTATTAAATAAAAGTAACTGAAGCCACCCGGTCGCTTTGGTCTGAAAAACGCATTAACTTAACCCCTTGGGTGGCTCGGTTAAGTGCTGGCACTTCTTTTAAAGCCAGGCGAATAACCTGCCCTTTTTCAGAGACTATAATCAAATCTTCTTTTTCCAAATTTTTATCAACTATAAAAGCAGCAATAATTTTACCGGTTTTATCACTTACCTTAGATGTTTTTATACCCACTCCACCTCGTCTTTGCACTTTATAACTGCTTAAATTAGTACGCTTGCCATAACCCTTACCCATAACTGTAATCAACTGCAAATCAGTAACTTTACTTTTTTGATTAATCATATCCATGCCGGAAACTTCATCTTCTTCTTTTAATTTAATAGCTCTAACACCAGCCGCTGAACGGCCCATGGCACGCACATCTTTTTCTTTAAATCTTATAGCTTGGCCTTTTTCACTGGCCAAAATTATTTCATCTTTGCCAGTTGAAGGCTTGACCCACTCTAGTTGGTCTTTTTCTTTCAATCGAATAGCAATAAGACCAGAACGTCGTATTTTAGCAAAGGATTCAATATTAACTTTTTTAATTACTCCTTTTCTTGTAGCCATCATTAAATATTTATAACCTTGTAATTCATCCAAGGGTAAAATAGATGATACTTTTTCAGTTGAATCTAGTTGTAAAAAATTAACTATAGATTGACCTTTAGCTTGGCGAGAGGCTACTGGTAAGTCATAAGCTTTGAGCTGAAAAACCTTTCCTTTACTGGTAAAGAAGAGGAGGTCAGCGTGAGTATTAGTGGAAAAAAATGTTGAAACTGTATCCTTTTCTTTGGTAGTCAAACCAATTACTCCTTTGCCGCCCCGGCTCTGTTTTTTAAAAGAAGTGGGAGCAATTCTTTTAATATACCCGTCACGAGTAGCCATAACCATGATAGCTTCTTTAGGAATAAGATCTTCCTGGCTAAATTTATCAATAGCACTGGAGACAACCTTAGTTTTTCTCTCATCACCATATTTTTCCTTAACTTCTTCCAATTCTTTCTTAATGATATTCATTTTTTTATTTTTGGAAGTTAGAATACCTTTTAAGTCTTTAATTAATTTTTTCTTTTCTTTTAATTCGTCCAGAATCTTTTTTCTTTCCAGTCCGGATAATTGCTGCAGTTTCATTTCTAAAATAGCATTAGCTTGAATTTCAGTTAGTTTATACTTTTTAATCAGAGCTTTGGCCGCTTTTTCTTTGTCTTTTGATTTTTTAATTAATTTAATAACAGCGTCAATTTTAGCCAGACAAATTTTTAAACCTTCTAAAATATGAGCTCGTGCCTTGGCCTGCTTTAATTCATATTCAGTTCGTCTTTTTACTATTTCTCGGCGATGTTTAATATACTCTTCTAAAACCATTTTCAGGCTCAGCACTCTCGGTTGTATCCGATCAACTAAGGCTAACATATTAACATGGAACTTAGTTTGAAGCTGAGTTTGTTTAAAAAGTTGGTTCAAAACCTTTTTGGGATAAGCATCTTTTTTCAACTCTATTACAATACGGATGCCGTCTTTATCAGATTCATCACGCAAATCGCTAATACCCCCTAGCTTTTTGTCCTTAACTAAATCAGCTATTTTTTCCAACAAAGTAGATTTATTAACTTGGTAGGGGATTTCTGTTACTATTATTTTAAATTTATTTATTTTATCCTCAACAATTTCAGCCTTGGCTCTGACTACAATTCCGCCCTTACCAGTCGCATAGGTCTGTTTAATATCTTCAAAGTTATAAATAATACCGCCAGTGGGAAAATCCGGTCCTTTAACAAATTCCATTAAGTCTTCTACATCTGCTTTTGGCTTTTCAATAAGATGAATAGTAGCATTAATTATTTCTGTTAAATTATGCGGTGGTACATTAGTAGCCATACCCACGGCGATACCAATAGTGCCATTTAATAAAAAATTAGGCAGCTTAGCCGGTAAAACTACCGGTTCTTTATGAGTACCGTCATAATTAGGGACAAAATCCACTGTTTCTTTTTCAATGTCAACCAACATTTTTCCCGCTATCTTCTGCAGTTTTGACTCTGTATAACGCATAGCAGCCGCATTATCTCCGTCAATTGAACCAAAATTACCCTGGCCGTTTACCAAAGGATATCTCATAGAAAAAGGCTGGGCCAGACGCACTAAAGTATCATAAACAGCCACATCACCATGAGGATGATATTTACCTAAAACTTCACCGACCACAGTGGCTGATTTTCTAAACTTTGCTCCAGCGTGTAAACCGATTTTCCACATAGCGTATAAAATACGGCGGTGAACCGGTTTTAAACCGTCGCGTACATCTGGCAAGGCCCTGGCTACAATAACCGACATAGCATAATCTAAATAACAAGTCTGCATCTCTTCAACAATTGACTGTTCTTTTAATTTACCGATTTGATTAATCTTTTCTTCTGGGAGGCTTTTTTTCTTTTTCTTATTTTGAGTATTTTTTTTACTAGTTTTTTTCTTTTGGCCGCCTGGTTTATTTTTTGCGGACTTTTTCTTGCTTTTTTTTCTTGGCATAATTTTATTTAGTTTCTGGAAAAATATTATTTTCTAATTGCTCTTCTTTTGTTTTATCCAAAGCCCCGGAAATATCATCCTTAGCATTATTGAATTCTTTTTTTATATCTGAAAAGTCATTTTTTAAGCCACTCAAGACATTACTAAAAAAAGATCTTCCTCGATTTTCTACTCTTTCTAAGCTAGTCCCTAAAAAAGAAAGCCAAACAATAAATATTACTAACATTATCACACCAACAATAATCATCAACTTCTTTTTTTCGTTCTTCTGATTATTACTTTCTCTAGATTTTTTCTTTTTCTTTTGCGGTATAAAACTTTTTTTAGGTTTTTTCTTTTTTTTGTCTTTAGTTACTCTAACTTTCAATTTTTCTGATTTTTTCTCAGGCATTTCATTTAAATATTAAGGTTTTAGTAAAAATACTTTTGTTTCTTCCTGAGGTAAATCTTTTTTCTTAATATTTAAGCTGTCAATAACTTCTCTTTCTTTTAATCCCATTTCACGAACAAATTTATCAGCACTTTCTAGATCAACTTTTAATTTTGGTGTTTTGTAATACATTGGCACTACAATTCTGGGCTCTATTTCTGAAATAATTTTAGTAGCCTGCTCCGCTTCTAAAGTATTTTTTCCTCCTACCGGTACAAATAAAATATCCACATTTTCCAGACGTTCAAGATATTTTTCTGAAGGTACACAATTTATATTGGATAAATGTCCAATAGTTATTCCTTCACTTTGAATTAAAAACATAGTCAAAGGTTGCTTACTTTTTTTCTTTTCATCTGTAAAGCCTCTAATACCAAAAACGAAAACATTGTGTAATTCATATTCTCCTGGAGAATCAATAACATAAGGCTTACCTGTAGCTGACTTTTTATTATTATGCTCCTTGTCATCCCGGCTAATTAAAAGTAAATCTACTTTAAGACGAGGCGGTTTAAGTCCCACCTTTGAATTAAAGGGATCAATTAAAATATTTGCTTTTTTGGTCTTCACATTAAAGCAAGAAAGACCATACCATTTTATTTTCATAATATAAAAAAATAAGGATTTCTCCCTTGATTTTAGCAAAATATAGGGGAAAAGTAAAGCTTTTTATTCCCTATTTTCATAGTTGATTATTAAACTAATATTAGCTTAATATTAAGCAGCAAAAAGCCCTTCATCTGGTGGTTCTTCCAGATTCTCATCTGAATCATCATCACTATCCGAAAAGCTCTTCCTTTTTTCTTCTAAAGAACTTATTTTATCGGATTTTTTATCTGTATTTCCTAAATTTTCATCGTTTGTGTCGGGTGAAAAATATTCTCTATTTTCAGTAGAAATTTCATTTGGCTGTGGTATGCCGCCAGAAGAAAGAGGAACGCTAGAGGGCTGGTCTATAGTATTTTCTTTATTTTCTTCTTGTTTTTCTTCATTTGAACTTTGTCCGCTTTTTCGGGGATTAAATCTCCCCTGTTCTTTTTCAATTTCCTTACGCTGGCGATAAATATTAAGGTTTTTTAAAGCTTGTTCTCTTTTTTTCTGTTTTTCCAGTTCTTGCGGAGTCGGCCCTTGTGGTTTTTCTGCTTCTTTTTGTTCATTAACCACTTTTTTAATAAATGATTTATGTGCTTTAGTTACTTCACGGCCTTTTTTTGATAAGCTCGCTCTTTTCACTCCTGAGCCCTCAAATCCCTCTCTTCCGTGTTTAACAATAGCCTTACTTAAACGTTTAAAAGTATTTCGGCTAACCGTAGATTTTTTACTTTTATTTCGGGCGATTTCATCAGCTGCTTTTCTTAAAGTTGGATTAGACTTAATATTTTTATTTGATTTTAATATTTGTCCAAATCTTTTATCACCAATACCTCGCCCCCCACGGGTAACCAGACCCGAGAGATGTTTTTTAGCTCTTGATATGTTAATTCGTTGAGCCATAAATTTAAGTTTATTATATTATTGCCTGCCTTTATTATATCATTTTTTTTACATAAGCTTAATAAGCCTTGTCAAAAATAGCATATTCCCTTATAATGCTTATACTTGTCCTCTTAAGTAATAAATAACCCTGTTTTTTAATAAAGGACAAACAGGGACTAAACTCTCTTTCAGAGATTGGTTAAAAAAAACAAATATGACTGACACTAGCCAAAAAGCTTCTAAAATGGAGAAGCTTTTACAAAAAGAAGACCAACCCATCCTACCTAAGGTTGGTGATTTAATAAAAGCCAAGGTAATATATATTTCCCGGGGCGCTGTTTATTTAGATATTGACGGTATTGCTACTGGAGTGGTTCGAGGTAAAGAAATTATTGATGAATCAGGAGAATTTTCTGATGTTAAGTCCGGAGATAAAGTACAAGCCACTGTACTTGAATTAGAAAATGAAAACGGGGAAATAGAGCTATCATTCCGGGCAGCTGGGCATCAAAAAGCTTGGAATAATCTTCAAAAAATGATGGAAAAAGAAGAAATAATTGATACCAGCATTACCGACGCTAATCGTGGCGGCTTAATGGTTAAAGTAGGAAAAATAGAGGGATTTATGCCTGTTTCACAACTTATACCTGAACACTACCCAAGAGTTGAAGGCGGTGATAAAAATAAAATATTAAATAAGCTAAAAGAGTTTGTCGGCCAAAAAATCAAAGCTAAAATTATTGATGTTGACGAATCAGAAAGCAAACTCATTTTATCAGAAAAAGCAGCCTGGAAAAAAGAGAGAAAAAAAGTAATATCAAAATACAATGTCGGCGATATAATAGAGGGTAAAATAACTGGCGTAGTTGACTTTGGTATATTTATAGAATTCGGCGATGGTTTAGAAGGCTTAATTCATATATCAGAACTAGCCTGGCAAAGAATAGAAAATCCAAGAAATAAATTTGAGGTGAGCGATAAAATTAAAGCAAAAATTATTAGTATTGAAGATACAAAAATATCTCTTTCTATAAAAAAATTAGAAGAAGACCCCTGGAAAGAAGTGGTCGAAAAATACAAAGTTGGTGATATTGTTAAAGGTAAAGTATTAAAAATAAATCCTTTTGGCGCTTTTATCGAGCTAGATAAGGATATTCATGGATTAGTTCATATTTCTGAATTATCAGAAAAGAAAATCAACCATCCTTCTGAAGTAGTTAAAGAAAATGAAGAATATAAATTAAAAATACTTTCTATTGAACCGGAAAATCACCGGCTCGGTCTTTCTCTTAAAGCAGCTGGCGATAAACCAAAGAAAAAAAACCAGAAGAAAAAGAAGGTTTCTAAAAAAGAGGAAGAGAAAAAAGAAGAAAAAACAGAAAGTAAAAGAAAAAAGGATGAAAAAAAATCCACTAAAAGCAAATCATCCTCTAGGACAAAGAAAGAAAAAAGTAAAAAAATAAAATAAATAAAAGACTTGCTTAAGCTAGTTTAAAAATTTATAATAAATTAAGTAATAAATAAAATAAATGAAAGACATTGGTAAAAAAATAATAATATTTATCTTTATTTTCCTGGCCTTTGCTGCTGTCTTAAGTCTTTTTAATCCAGGTCTTGACCAGTCTGAAAAAATAGATATTTCAAAGTTAGTTGAAATAATAAAAAATGAGAGAGTTAAAGAAATAGTAGTTAGCGGTGGCAACAAATTGGAAATTACTACTATGGAAGATAAAAAATATACTAGTCAAAAAGAAACTACTGAATCATTTTCAGAACTAATGCAAAATTTCGGTGTTGAACAATCTAAGCTTGAAAAAATAAAATTGACTATTAAAGATGAATCTGGTCTCTCTTTTTGGCTGGCTACTTTATTGCCTTTTTTACTGCCTTTTTTGCTTATTGTTGGCTTTATTTGGTTTACTATGCGTAAAGTACAGGGTGGCAATAACAGAGCCCTTTCTTTTGGCAAAAGCACTGCTCGCGAAGCAAATTTAAAAAATAAAAAAAAGAAAACTACTTTCAAGGATGTAGCTGGCGTCAAAGAAGCTAAGGATGAATTGGAAGAAATCGTTGATTTTTTGAAACATCCCAAAAAGTTTTTAACTATTGGAGCTAGTATTCCCAAGGGTATGCTTATTGTCGGGCCACCCGGCACGGGTAAAACTCTTTTAGCTAAAGCGGTAGCCGGTGAAGCTAATGTGCCTTTCTTTAATATATCAGGTTCTGAATTTGTAGAAATGTTTGTTGGCGTCGGAGCCTCAAGAGTGCGAGACCTTTTTAAAAAAGCCAAAAAAAACTCTCCTTGTATAATATTTATTGACGAAATGGACGCTGTTGGCCGCCAAAGAGGAGCTGGCTTAGGTGGATCACATGATGAAAGAGAACAAACCTTAAATCAAATTTTAGTAGAAATGGACGGTTTTGAAACCGGTGATAATGTTATTGTTATTGCGGCTACCAATAGACCTGATGTTTTGGATCCAGCTCTTTTGCGTCCGGGTCGCTTTGATCGACGGGTAATTATTGATATGCCGGATATTAAAGGTCGTGAAGCTATTCTTAAAGTACACATTAAGAAAAAACCCTTTGATGATAGTGTTGACTTTAAAAAAATTGCCCAAAGGACCCCTGGTTTTTCCGGAGCTGATTTAGCTAATCTCTTAAACGAATCTGCTATTTTAGCGGCTAAAAAAAATAAGAAAAAGATAAGTATGGAAGATTGTCTTGAATCCATTGAAAAGGTAATGCTTGGGCCAGAAAGAAAAAGCCGTATTTTGTCTAAAAAAGAGAAAAAAATTACTGCTTATCACGAAGCTGGCCATGCTTTAGTGGCCCATTTATTGCCAAATACAGATCCCGTTCACAAAATTTCGATCATTTCCAGAGGCCGAGCTGCTGGCTATACTTTAAAACTACCTCTAGAGGATAAAAATTTACACAGTCGTTCTGAATTTATTGAAGATATTACTGTCCTTTTAGCTGGTTTTACCTGCGAAAAAGAAACTTTTAACGAAATTACTACCGGGGCCAGTAATGACTTAAAAAAAGCTACTGAATTAGCCAAAAAATTAGTCACTCAATTTGGTATGAGTGAAGCCTTAGGGCCCCGCACTTTTGGTAAAAAAGACGAATTGGTTTTTTTAGGCAAAGAAATTCACGACCAAAAGGATTATTCAGAAAAAATTGCTGAAAAAATAGATAATGAAGTTTCAAAAATTATTGCTGAGGCTTATAAAAAGGCCAGGAAAATTATAAGTAAAGAAAAAAAGACTCTTAATAAAATTGTAAAGGAATTATTAGAAAAAGAAACTATCGAAAAGAAAAAATTTGAATTTTTTTTCAAAGATAAAAAAAGAAAAAAGGAACTTGCTTCAAAAAAATAACTATTGTATAATAACAGCATAATAATCGGAGGGAAAATTAGATGAAAATTTTTTACCGTGAAATAATAAAAAAAGCCTGGACAACAACTAAAAAGCTGAAGTTTCTTTGGTTTTTTGGTATTTTTGCCTCTTTAACCGCTAATGGAGAAGAGTATGATATTATTATCAGAAATATTGATACAGTAACTAATTTAGAAAGAGTTATCAAAAATCTGCGTAACACTTTAAATGAGGGTGTTTTTTCGATAGTTTCGGAAAATTTAAACACTTTTTTTACTAAAAATGTTTTTTCTTCTATTTTGGTTGTACTAGTTGGTATAATTATTGCTGCGGCTGCGGTTTATTTAATAACTATTTCACAAGTAGCTATAATCAGTGCGGCTCATCGTTTTAAAAAGAAAAAGAGTGTCGCTTTTTTAGACGGATTTTTTATCGGCACAAAAAAATTCTGGCCTATATTAATTATAAATCTTATTGCCAAAGCTATAATCTACGGATTACTCTTAGTTATTGGCATTCCTTTGGCTATTTCTTACGTTAATTCCGGAAGCACAGGTACTCTCACCACCTTAAGTGTATTTGCTTTTATTATTCTTATACCCTTAAATATTTTTATCTCATTTTTGGTCAGATACGCCACTATTAATGTGATTTTAAACGGAGAAAAAATTAAAGCTTCTATTAAAACAAGTTTTCATCTCTTTCGTAAAAACTGGCTCATTACTTTAGAAAATGCCATACTGCTTTATGTGATAAATTTTGTTATTACTTTTGTTATAGTTTCTGTTCTCACCTTTTTAAGCCTGCCTTTTACTGCTTGGGGCTACGCTATTTTCATGGCTATTATAATTTTTGTTGGCTCTTTAATTGCTACTTTCCGCTTCAGCGTTTGGACTTATCTTTTTGAATCGATTTCTAAAGGCGAGGGTTTATCAAAAATACTGAGAATCTTCCAAAGAAAAAAACCTAAAGAAATATCAGAGTAAACTAATTTGATTTTAGGAAAAATCTCTGCTAAACTAATTTTTGACTTGGTTTAGTTTTTTTGTTTATATTTTTTATAAAATCCATAAAAAGAGAAAAATACTTCAAATCAAGAAAGAAGAGAAATTATATTAATAAATTAATAAGTAAATAATATCTCGCGCCTGTAGCTCAGTGGTTAGAGCACCACTCTTATAAAGTGGGGGTCGATGGTTCAAGTCCATCCAGGCGCATTGAAAAACAATCACTTAAAAATAATGACTAAACCTTTAGTTTAGCGGACCGGTAAAATGGGGGTCGTCTCCCGCAGGGAGACCAGGCGCATTGAAAAACAATCATTTAAAAATAATAACTAAACGCTTAGTTTAGCGGAGAGATAAAATGTGGAGGGGTCGGGCGCACTACGCCTTCCTGCCTGCATCCTAGTGGACTACGGCAGATAAGCTATTAGGAGGTAGGGGCGAAGTTTACCCTCTTAATTATTGAGTTACATTGAAGAAGAAGGCGGGGGGCGTGTGAACGCCAAGAAATAATAAATATTTAAAAACTAATAATATATTCTGTCTACATTATAAAATTTGACAAGTATTTATCTATAATATAAACTGTTAATAAGTTTATGAAAAAGATTGATCATCGCGCTCAGCGCGACCACAATTCAGCCGATAATAGCCACCAATTTTTTGCTTATTTTTGGTATTTTACTGATTCGGATCAGTCTTTTTTTGATATAATAGCTTAAAAATTAGTATAAATTAGCTTAAAATAAGAGACTGATTCCAAAAAGGATCAGCTTTTTTTTGTACCTTAAACAAGGAGGTTTGAGATGACTAGCCAAGCAGTGAAAAGAAAAAAAGAAGTTTGCCCTAAACATGGTATTCCTTTAGAAATCAGGCTGAAAAAAGAGGGATTAATCCCAAGTTGTGGCGAACCTCCTTATGAACTTGTTTGTCCTCTTTGTGGGCAAAAAGATTAAATTAAAAAGGGGAGATCTTTTTGATCTCCCTAAATTTTAAACTTATGCATCAAATAATCTTAAAAAATAATTGGTGGCAAAAATCTAGCTTTAGCTAGCTGATTTTTGTTTATTCTTTTAAGAATGATAAATAAAAACTGGCTAGCTAAATAGTCAGTTTTTAAATTTTTTGCTCTTTAATAGTAAAAAGGAGGTTAAATATGAAATGTCCAGAATGTAAATGTCAAATGGAAATAAAATACCAGCCTTCAGATAAAGAAATGCTAGGTTTTTATTACCTAGCTACTTGTAATTGTGGATATGAAGAAAAAATTAGTCCGGCTAAATTCAGCTCTCCAGCCCACATGTGTTTTCATAAAGGAAGCGTATTTTGCTAAAGCATTGCCCGCTCTTAAATAGAGCGGGCTCTTTTTTTTATTAAAGTTGACTAATATTAATATTTTCGTTAAACTTTTTATGTCTATGGGCGGTTAGCTCAGTTGGTTAGAGCGCTTGCTCGACACGCAAGAGGTCAGAAGTTCAACTCTTCTACCGCCCACCATTAATCTTTTTCAAGATTTTTTTATTTATGGTAAAATTATAACTAATGAAGAAGAAAGATATAAATATCAAAATATTCCAAAAGGCTCTTAAAACAGAGCCGGCTTTATCATTTATTAACAAAGTATTAAAAAAATTCTCCCAGGCTGAAATCTACCTAGTCGGTGGTGCTGTCCGTGATATAATATTGAAAAGAAAAACTAAAGATTTTGATTTTGTGGTTCGTAATTTATCAGCTAAAAAATTAGAAAACTTTTTAAAAAAATCGGGTAAAGTAAACCTGGTTGGTAAATCTTTTGGTGTTTTTAAGTTTGTCCCTAAAAATTCAAAAATTGAAGCTATTGATATAGCTTTGCCAAGAACAGAACATTCCTTAAAAATGACCGGAGGTTATCGGGATTTTAAAGTTCAGTCAAAGGCTCGGCTACCCATTGAAAAAGACTTAAAAAGAAGAGATTTTACTATCAATGCCTTGGCTTATGATATAAAAAATAAAAAATTAATTGATAAATTTAATGGCTTATCTGATTTGGCTAGTAAACAAATCCGGGCTGTCGGCCAGGCTGAAAAAAGATTTAAAGAAGATTATACTAGAATCTTAAGGGCTTTGCGCTTTTGCTGCCAGCTTAGCTTTGAACTGGAAGAAAAAACAGCCAAGGCCATCAAAAATTTCTCACTGAAATTAAAAAGTAAAAGCTTGGCTCGGGAAGTTATGGCTAAAGAACTGCTTAATACTTTTGAAGCTAATCCTTTAAGAGCTTTTGATATTTTTGATGAGATGAATATTTTTAAGCACTTAATTCCGGAAATTGAAAATCTAAAAGGTGTACCGCAACCTGTTAGATACCATTCTGAAGGAGATGTTTTTGTGCATACCCGCTTAGCTCTAGAAAAATTAAATTCACCTCTTTATAAAAAAATAATGCCCGGAAGAACTAAAGACCCGGAAGTAATATTAGCTATTATTTTTCATGATATCGGTAAAGCTAAAACTATCAGGACTCCCAAAAAAGATGGCACTAATCGAATTCGTTTTGACGCTCATGATACTATTGGAGCAGAAATGACCAGTGATATTATTGATAGATTGAAGCTGGAAAGTACGGGTAAAGTGAAAAAAGAAAATATTATCTGGTTGGTAAAAAGACATATGCTTCTTATTGTTGATGACCCTTATAATTTAAGAGCTAGCACAGTAGAAAAAATATTTTTTAACCCTAGAGTACCGGGAGAAAAATTATTGAAAATTATACTGGCTGATACATTGGGCAGCTTACCAGCTAAGGGTAAAGCAAATACAAAAAGTTTAGAAAAAATGCTTAAACGGATTAAGGAAATGAAGAATATGGACAAAAAAAGAAAAGCACTACCCAAACCTTTGATAAACGGGCATGATATTATAAAAAATCTTAATATAAAAAGAGGTCCTTTAATTGGCGAACTTTTATCCATAGCCAGAGAACAGCAACTTAATTCACAAATTAAAAATAAGAAGCAAGCTCTCGAATTTTTAAAAAATTATCTTTATGCTAAAAAAAATAAAAGTAAATCAGAAAGCAGAAAAAGAAAGACTGGATAAATTTTTAGCTCAAGAATTCCCAAATTGCTCGCGCTCTTATATTCAAAAATTGATTAAACAGGGCCGAGTAAAAGTTAATAAGAAGCTAATTTCTGTTCATTATTTTTTAAAAAAAGATGATATTATTAAAATTGATTACAAAAGACCACCCGAGCCAGAATTAAAATTATCAGAAAAAAAGCTGCCACTTTTCAAAGAAGAAAAAAATTACTTAATTATAAATAAACCGGTTGGTTTGTTGGTTCACCCCACTTTAAAAAGTGAAAAAGATACTTTGGCTGGCCGACTAATTAATTATAATTCAACCATTAAAAAAGTAGGAGAAGATAATCTAAGACCAGGTATTGTTCATCGTCTAGATAAAAATGTTTCCGGAATTATGATCGTGGCTAAAAATCAAGCCATGTTTGAAAATTTAAAAAATCAATTTAAAGACCACCAGATAAAAAAAGAATATTTGGCGCTGGTTCACGGACTTTTAGAAAAATATGAAGGAGAGATAAATTTTCCCATCGCTCGTTCAAAAAAAGGAATAATAGTTTCTAAACCAAAAAATAAAAAAGGGAGGAAAGCTATCACTAGATATAAATTAATAGAGAAAATAAAAAAATATTCCTTAATAAAAATAAATACACTCACTGGAAGAACTAATCAAATCAGAGTTCACTTTAAAGCTTTGGGCCATCCAGTTATTGGTGATAAAAAATATAATATAAAAAAATTTGATAATCAATCTTGGCCAAGACTTATGTTACATGCTCAAAAAATCGGCTTTTATAATTTAAATAACAAATGGCAAGAGTATGAGGTTAAACCCCCTCAAAATTTTCAAAACCCACTCAACAATTTAAAGTCTTGACTTTTAGACTTTTTCCACTTATAATTCATACACCTTTTTATTAATAAAATTAAAAATATGACCGAAGCAAAAGAAAAAAAAGAATCAAAAAAAAATAAAGCCAAAAATTTAAAAGCTGGCTATAAGGTGCGTATTCACCAAAAAATTAAAGAAGGAGATAAAGAAAGAATTCAAATTTTTGAAGGTATCGTGTTAAAAATTAAAGGACGCGGACAAACTAAAACTATTACGGTTAGAAAAATATCAGAAGGCGTGGGGGTCGAAAAAATATTTCCTATTTATTCGCCGACTATTGAAAAAATTGAAATAGTCAAAAAATTTAACATCAGAAAATCAAAAGGTTATTATCTTCGGAATAGAAGAGCCAAAAAGCTTAAAGAAAAAATTAAAATTAAAGAAAATCTTCAACCTAAAAAACCAGCTTAGTAATATATCATTTTAAAATAAGCAAACGTGGTGGAACTGCCGTGAACCACTAAAGGGTTCGCGGCTAATCCTGTACCCTTTAGTGGTACAGAATGGTATATAACGAACAATTTATGTATTATGTTTATATCCTATTACTCTCAAATAAGAAATTATACACCGGCTTTACAACTAATATTAGTAGAAGGATTAAAGAGCATAAACAAGGAAAAAGCCCATTTACAAAAAGTTATTTACCCCTAAAACTTATTTTTTACGAAGTTTTTAATAATAAAATAGACGCTAAAAAAAGAGAAAGATATTTTAAAACTAGTAAAGGCAAATCTTCCTTAAGGGCTATGCTTAAAAATACTTTTAATTGAGCGGACGTGGCGGAATTGGTATACGCACTAGGTTGAGGGCCTAGGGTCCTTTGGGCCGTGTGGGTTCAAGTCCCACCGTCCGCATAAAGGGCGACTAGCTCAGTTGGCTAGAGCGTCTCGTTTACACCGAGAAGGTCTGAGGTTCGAGTCCTCAGTCGCCCACCATTTCATCCGCCAGAGTATCATTCTTAACTTTGGTAAATAACGACTAATAAATTAACTTTAAAATATGAAATATTTTGTCGGCATTATTGCCTTAATCATCGGCTCTCTTATGTTAATTAAAACCGAGTGGTTTCTCAACTGGACCGGTCGTATTCCCTGGGCTGAAGAGCATTTATCAGCTGAAGGTGGTACTAGAATGTTAATTAAAATACTTGGTTTAATTGTTATTATTGGAACTTTCTTAATTCTAACTGGTATTTTACAAGGACTTTTAGGAAAAATATTCAATATTAGTGCCTTAGGATAAAATAATATGGGCTCCTTAGTCCCGACTCCGCCTTAGGCGCGAGTCGAGGATCCACGACCTAAAAGGTCGGGACTCATTTTGGTAAAGCACCGCATTTGTTCTTCAATAATCCAATAATTTAAAAGATCCGCGATAAAATCAGGTGGGCCCATAGCTCAGTTGGCTAGAGCGCCGCATTTGTCCCGATGCGCACAAATAAATATTATGTAATGTATTATTTATATATATTAAAATCAACTATTAATAATTCTTATTATATTGGCAGTTGTGAAGACTTAACAAAAAGATTAAACCAGCATAACAAAGGTAAGGTAAAATCTACAAAAAGATATATTCCATGGAAAATAGTTTATACTGAAACATTTAAATATTTATCAAAGGCAAGAAAACGAGAAAAACAAATAAAATCTTGGAAAAAGCGAAAAGCTATTGAAAAATTAATTAAAAAATAAATTGCGCATCGTGGATCCGCGATAAAATCAGGTGGGCCCATAGCTCAGTTGGCTAGAGCGCCGCATTTGCACTGCGGAGGTCGCAGGTTCGACTCCTGTTGGGTCCACCTGATTTTATCGGGACACTGCGGAGGTCGTCTCCCATAGAAAAATCATGTTCGCTGGAAAAATATTTTATGTTTTTCAAAAAAAATAAAATTTTATAGAAAAAATAATTTAAAAAGTATCTCTACTTTTTTTAAAGATTTTTTGATATACTATAATAGATAATACTAAAAATTAAATAAAAAACGTATGGAATCACATCTTGGCACAAATTTAATCACCTGGCTGGTTATTTTTCCGGTTTTATTAATAGTCGCCGGAGTAATTATTTGGTATCTCACTAAAATAAAAGGCTCATTAGTAAAAAAAGTAACTATGATTATGGCTGGTTTTTTTGCTTTTATTGGTTTTGCCGTGATTTTGCTGGGCGTTTATTATCATCTTAATCCGGCCTTTGCCAGCGGATTTAAGTTCTATACTTATTCTACTCTAGCCCCTGAAGGTAATCCTTTTGAAATTTCTGAAGGTGATTATACTCCTGTTTTAATACAAAATGAAGTTTACAAAGAGGATGGACAAATAAAATTTTTGTCTAATCTCAAACCAGATCTTCCCTATTATGTGGCTTTATTCTCTTCGGGAAAATATATTTATACTAAAGTTGATAATGGCGTCTTAACCATTCCTGCTGATACTCCTGGCTTGGAACCCTCGGTAACTAAAACCTCTCTCTGGTGGGCTCTGACTAAGGATTTATATAAATATGTTGATACGGTAAAATAATAAAAAATGCACGCATTATTCAATTTAAATAATGAAATTTTTTCATATTTTATTTTTTAAACGAATTTTCATATTCAGTATTATTCTGATTAAAGCGCAAACAATAAAAACCACTCCTACCCAGACATGCAAATCCACGATAAAAGAATATTTTGAAGTGCCTCCTTTCAGATACACAATTAATAAAGGAATAGAAGTAAGGGCAAGCACGACAAAACTTATAATACACAAAATTTTTATTGGCTTGGATATTTCATTGTTTATACTAAAAATTTATTGGCGAAATTTTTTGTCCAGCCGGATACCGATAAAAAGAAATATCCCGGCAAAAATAAGCAAAATTATAAAATTAACGACTAAATCCAATTGGGCTTTTCCTTCTATTCCAAATCTAAACAAGTCGTTTGCGTAGGTTAAAGGCGATAAAAAAGAGACCAGCTTACCCCAAGAAGGCAAGGTTTCTATCGGAATAAAAATACCACTGATAAACATCAAGGGGAGACGAATAAAGTTCAGCACCATCATAACATTACCTGGATTTTCTGTCGGAAACATGGCAAACATAATCCCCAATAAAGAAAAACACAAAGAAGCTAAAGCCAAGCCTAAAGCTAAAATTAGAGGATTGGCAATCACTACACCCAAAAACGCCCAAGCGCCCAATAAGGTAACCAGACTAACAAACAAACTGAACAAAACTCCGCCCAAAGCCTTGCCTAAAATTATGGCATATAAAGAAATTGGAGCTGAAACAAGCCGTTCAAAAGTTTTAACTCGTCTCTCGGTAGGAATAGCTACTGGTCCAACTGATGAAGCGGAAAACAAAACCGTTAACGAAAGTAACCCTGGGATCAAGATGGCTGGCGTCATGCTTCTACCCACAGCAAAAGCAAAAAACATAAACAGCGGGAACATTATCCCGAACATCAACGTCCCGGGCTTAAAATAATATATCTTGATGTCCTTTTTACTTATCGCCCAAGCGACCAGAAGGTTGTCTTTAATGTTTTTTTTCCTCATTTATTTTTGGTCAATTTAATAAAAACTTCTTCCAAGTTAGGTCCGAAAGTATTTAAGCTAATGATCTCTAATTTATTTTTTCGACTCCAATCACATAAAATAGATAAGGTCTTTTCGGGTTTGTCGGTGAAAATCTTGTATTTATCGCCCAGTTTTTCAATTTTACCAATGAAAGGAAGCTCTTTTAAAGAAGATATATCCCTAAAAGAGATAGTTTTGTCAAAAGCCGCTTCTACCGACTGAACACTTTTGATGGTGTTTTTCAATTTTTCCGGTGTATCAATAGCCGCAATCCTGCCGTGATTGATGATTGCCACCCGGTCACAATTTTTATTGGCTTCTTCAATATCATGAGTGGTTAAAAAAATTGTAATTCCTTGCTCACTTAAATCATTAATGGTTTTTTTTATTATTAAAGCGCTTTCAACATCCAATCCTGAAGTTGGTTCGTCTAAAAACAATAATTGAGGATCATTGACCAATCCCATGGCAATTGTTAACTTTCTTTTCATTCCCTTGGAAAAATCTTTGACTTTGTAATTTCTGCGATTAAAAAGCCCGAATATTTTTAAGAGTTCCTCGGCTTTTTTGTTGGTCGCGTTTCTTCTCATTCCGTAAAGTTGCGCAGTAAAAATCAAATTATCCCAAGCTGACAAGTCATCGTAAACATTGGAGGTTTCCGGCACAATACCCATTTTTCTTTTTGCCTTAATTGTCTCTGTTTGAATATCAAAACCGAAAATTTTTGCTTGGCCGCCAGTCGGTTTTGTCAAACCGGTCAACATCCTTATTGTAGTGGTTTTACCGGCCCCGTTAGGACCCAAAAAACCAAAAATCTCTCCCTTTTCAACTGTAAAAGAGATATGATCAACAGCTATTAGTTTCTCAAATCGTTTAGTAAGATTAGAAACTTCGATTGCTTTCTGGTTTTTACTTTTAGCACTCATATTAAATACCTAATATAATTTTTAATTTTTTGGCCTGTCTTGAATTCCTAAAACGACCAAATCTTCCATTGCCTTTATGCCTCTGATTTCGTCCTTTTTCATATAAATGCTTTGATTTTTGGTTAAGGTCTTTTTTCCGTTAATGTCGGTAAAAATTCCCTGACCTTCAAGAACGGTTAAGAGCACGCCGTAATCTTCCGGATGAGGCGGTATTTCCACGCTTGATTTTAAGCAAATCAAAGCGGCGTGAAATCCTTTAGCATTAAGAAAATCCCTTTTAATCGGTTTTTCATCGGAGAAAATAATTTTTTCGTTTAGATTGTAGTTTTTCATAGTTTTGTTGGTTAATGTTAATTAATTTTTATCTCTAAAATGTTTTTTATAAAAGCTAACCATTTTATTAATCATTTTTTTTCTTTGAATAATCATTTTAAGCCAAGCTTTTAAATGTCCTTTTCCTTTAGGGGTAACCGTATAAATTCGCTTATTTGGCCCTTGTTTATTTTTTTTCCAGTCAGATTTTAGCAATCCTTCCTTTTCCATTCTTCGTAAAAGTGTATACGCTGTGCCAGTTTTAATTTTATGATAATTATCGGTAATTTTTTCAGTCTTTTTAATAATCTCGTAGCCGTAAGACGGTTTTTCATAAATAACTCTTAAAAGCAAAAATTGTACCCATCTTCTTTCGGGATAACCACACTTTGATTTTAAAATAATTTTTTTCTTCATATATAACAATGTTATATAATATACAATTATTTGTCAAATTTTTATTTTCTGCTTAATTAGTCGGGTTTTGCTCAAAGTATGTTCGGATTTCGTCCAACAAACACTACCAAAAAACTAGCCTTTCATTTGGCTAGCTTTTTATATTAAAGAATTTAATATCTTGATCACTAGATATCTGATATCTAAATAACTTGATCGCTCAATACCTGATACTTCAATAACTTATTAACAAAAAAAACCTAATAACTCAATTAACTTAATTCTTTTAATTAACTCGGTCAACTTACCTCACATCAACCCTTGTCAAAGCTGAATCTTCTGAGCCGGGAATAACTAAATACTCCTTGCCTTCAATACTTAATTTAAAACGGTTGCGGTAAAGTCCGGTTTTCCAGGGCGCTCGGTAAACAAAGCGAAAAGTAGCCGTTTCTCCGGGACGAACATAAGACTCTTGGGCGTGAATGGCCCCTTCAAAAGCATTCCAGGTCTGGTCGCGGAAATAAGTTTCCCGATAATCCGCATCATAAATATTTAAAACTACGTTTGAGCCCCAGGTAACCGTGCCCGTATTTTTTATTTTAACTTCGGTGGTCAATCTCTGTAATTGTAGCAAAGCCGGCGGAGCAGAAACTGACTGAAACTCAGCCCTGTAGCCACTATCTAGATTTAAGCCGCTTTCATCAACTCTGATCAAAGGCCGGAACTCGCCCTGAATAGCTATACTCGGGTCATTTTTCTTTTCCAGTTTAAAAATGGTGTAATAAGTGCCGTTTAAAGGCGGCGGGAAGAGAGTTAAATTAAAAGTGGCTACTTCCCCGGATCTAACTCTATTTTCCTGAAAACTAAAATTTCCCCAGTCAGAAGGCCAAGACTGATGAGAAAAAGCGCTGTTGCGCCAGTCACCATCATAGACCTTTAAAACCACATTTTTATCCCAAGTTTGAAGACCAATATTTTTAAACTTTAAAGTGACTGGCACGTGCCAGCTGTTAAGCATGGCTACCGATACATTATGATCAACTATCTCAGCCTGATAAGTAGAGTCTACCCGGGTTTTGACTGAATGACGGCTGCCGGCCAATAAATCTCCGTTTTCACGATATAATTTAAAAACATGCCGATACTGGCTGACCGAAGGGCTTTTCATTTGAAAAGTAAAACTAGCGGTAGCCTGACTAGTCACAGTGTCCTGATTAAATCTGATTTTATCCGGCCAGTTATAATTATACTGATTTTGATTACCGTTCTCATCAGTTATTTTTAAATAAATATCATCTTTCTCCCAAGTTTTCAGCCCGATATTTTTATAGAATAAAGTTACTTCGCGCACAGTACCCGGAAAAGTAGCCGGTAAAATATTATGGCTAAAACTATTAGCGGCGTAGTCAAAACCTCTGACTTCCAGATGTATTGAAGCCGAAGCTAATTCATTATCACCCCACTTTAAATAAAAAGTCTGGTCCAGCCGAATGGTATCTGTTGGCCCTTTAATTTTAAATTTAAAGCGCCCGACACGGCCCGGAGCCACATTAGCCGTATCCATAGCCGTAACTATTTCGTCTGACAGCCAGTCAGAAGCCTGCAAACCTTGATTATTTTTAACAATTAATTTTGGTTGGTCTTCAACATAGCTTTTCCAGGTGGTATTGCCTTGGTTTTTAAAGTCTACCCAAACTTCTTTTTCTTCTCCAACATCAATCTCAATACTTTCATCACTTTGATTATGATAGGAAGCGGCCTTTTGAGGAGTCGGTAAGCTGGGCAGATTATCATATTTAGTTTGTGTTTGGCTAATTATTTCATCAAATTGGTTATAAATATTATCACCCGGACAGCTAGTCGCTCCGACATCCCGGTGGCCGAGAATATTATCTAATTTTTCTCCTTTGTATTCGCTGCTGCCAGAAGGATTAAACCCGAAAAACTGAGCTTTTTTAGCCATTAAATTTGTGAGTGCTTCTTTTGAAGCATTAGTTAATTCATCCCCATGCTGATAATCCCCTAAAATAGAAATTCCGACCGTGCCATCATTATACCCCAAAGCATGACCAGCAATCACTCCATCGCCGCCAAAGCGGCCTTCGTAGATATTACCCTGAGTATCAATTAAATAATTATAGCCAATATCTCCCCAGTCGCGGCCAATGGCATGCCAATAATAAATTCCCCGAATTACCGCCTTGGGGTCATCCTCACCAGTTGAACCAGCGGTATGATGGATAATAAACTTGGTTACCTTTTCATATTCTGCCGGCCAGACCTCGGTATCCCCCTCAAAACGATATTTCTCGTCAGCCTCCTCCCACTGGCTTCTAGAAATAATGTCTAAATTAATATCATCAGCTTTGGCTTTTTCACTTTTAAAGAATAATGATAAAAAATTTAATTTCTTCTCTTTTAAAGTATTTAAAGCGGTTACTTCTAAATCAATATTTTGAGCTTTCGTAATTTTAAATTGAAAATAGTCTGACTGGTCGAAAAAGATTGGGTCAGAAAAATGCCATTTGGTTGTCTCTGGCCGGCCTGGTTCCATTTCTTCCAGCCAATACCAATCTGACCATTCGTCCTGATAGGCTCTAACCTGAATTTGAGCTTGGCCAGTCCATTTAAAGCCCAGCATATTAAAATCAAAAGAGGGCTGATAAACCGAAGAAATATATTCTGATTGACTGTTAATATTATTTAAGCTTAAAGTAGCCGCTTTTGTTTCTATTGGCTCCTCAGCCTGGCCAATATCCATAAACAAAAAAGCCGTTAGCAAAAAAGTAATGGCTAAACTAATAATTATTTTAATTTTTTTTGTTTTTGTTTTCACTTTTTATTCTTTAAAGTGATTTAAAAGGAATTCCGTTTGACTTTGGAATTCCCAAAAACACTGTTTAGCTATCTATTATTATACACTATTTTTCTCTTTTTGTCCAGTTAAATTAAAATTTAATCGACTGGTTATAACCAACAAACCAACAAAGGCCCAGAACATCACTGACAAATCATTTTTAAAATATGGCGTATCTACCAGTCCGTGAAACATCATATAAATAAACACTGACAATAAACCCACTACTACTTGCCGATCAAAATTACTAATTTTACTTTTTAATAATATAACCGACCTTCTAATATATTTATAAAAAAGCCAGCCGAAAACAAACAAACCGGCTAAACCCAGTTCAACCCAAACAGCTAAAAAGAAATTATCTGGATAGGGAAAAAGTTCGGTATGGGCCGCGTCTCGGTAAATATTATAAACTTGCGGAAAGCCAGCTAAGCCAGCTCCGGTTATGGGATTATCTTTAAGCAAACGCCAGGTACCCTGCCACATAATCATATGTACATCAGTGGAAGTGTCCTGGCCGGAAACAATACTGGTTATTTCTTGCCGCCCCTGGGGTAAAACTAGAAAAAATAAAAGTAAAACTATAAGCCCAGTCCATATTTTTTTGCGGTGCCGACTAAAAAAGCTGATAAATAACAAAGCGATAAAAAGGCCCAGTATAGCCCCGCGAGTGACTGAAAATAATATACCCAAAACAGAAAATAAAGCTACCCCCCAAAGATATATTTTATGACTCAAAGGCCTTTGGTAATCACGCGGTAGTTTAACAAAAATTAAAGCCAGAAAAAAACTTAAAATCGGCCCAAGAAATTTACCGACAGCCGTTGGAAATTCAAAAAGTGAGGTAGCCCGGCGGGGATTCTCAGAAATATAGGGCTCCAGGCCAGGAAATATACCAAAATACTGCCAAACAGCAAAAATAGCCACAAAAAGAGCAGAAACACCCATAGAAAAAATTATAAATTTCATTTGCTTACGCGTTTTCACCACATTTACCATAACTATAAAAAACAGAATTGCTTCCAAAAAATAAGCTTTGAATATACCTAAAGCCGACTCTATATCCGGGGAAACTAAAGCAGCCACTAAAGCCGATAAAATAAAAAAAGCACTCACTAGAAAAAAACCGCCCAAATCAACTTTCTCTTTTTTTACTAAAATTTTTATTAACCAAACTGCGGTGACAATTAGTATCATCATTTCCAAAAAAGTAAAAGGAACAAAGCCAATTTTAAATCTAATTAAATAAGTCGGTAAAAATATTAAAATAAAGCCCAAACAAAAATTCAGTCTTTTAAAACTAATCATCAGAAAAAAAACTAAAGCTATAACTGTTAATATTGTTAAATCCATAGTTTAATTATAAACTTTCTTTATTTTTTTGTGAATTTTTTAAAATTATATTCTGCACCGCTATCATTAAGCCAAATAAAAACCAGATGTGAATAATATAAAGTATAGAAAAAGTCTGGTATTGAACTATCACCCCGACAAAAGCGGCTAAAAGACCGGCCATGATTGCTTTTAAATAGCTGTTTTTTGTTTTTACTAAAGCCTTGATTGAGCGTAAAAATAAGATAACTAAAATAGAGATAAAACTAAGAAAACCAAATATGCCGGTTTCCGCCATTATTTCTAAAAATATATTATTGACAATCAACCAACCTCTAGGTGGAGTGACTAAAGGATACCAAGCCACATTAGGGCCAAAATTACCAGTACCTACTCCCAGCCAGGGACGCTCTTTAAACATTTGCCAGGCTTTTTCAAATGTTTGGGCGCGATCAGAAAAAGAGGCGCCACTAAATAAATTAGTAGCTTGAGTGGCAAAACGATCGACATAAAGCGGAAAATCTTCGGTCAAACCAAAAACTCGGGTAAAAATACCATAAACCGCCAACAAAACTAGTAAAATAATAATTAGTCTTTTTAAAGAAAAAAATCTTTTAAAATAAATTATTAAAATAAAAATAAAAGCAAAAGCCAAGGCAATATAAGCGGCCCGAGACAAAGCCAAAACAAAATTTGTCAGCATTAAGACTAAAAGAATCAAAAGCCAGTACCATTTTATTTTTCTTTTCTTACTTAATAGGAAAGCCAAACATAGCATAATCGGAATAATTAAGTAATTGGCAAAATAAAGCGGCTCCAAGGCGGTGGAATGTACCCGCGGAAAACCAAAAACTTCTTTAGTATATAAATCTCTTAAACCAGTAATTGACTCGGGCAGACCGATTAAATCACCGACAAACTGAAAAAGACCAAAGAGGCTAACAATAAAAGCGCTAATAAACAAAACCTTGATTAATTTATCCAGATGTTTTTGATTTCTGACTAAATTAACTACGGCTAAAGAAATTAAGAGGCTAAAAAGCGTAAAAATAAAAACCGTCACGGCTCGGAAAAAGTTAACCGCTTGAGTAAAAGATAAAATATTAATGACTATAAAAATCAGTAAAGGCACCGCTATGGGTAATTTCTCAAATTTTACTTTTTTCCTAATTAACATAGTCAGTGTCCAGGCTAAAATAGTAATCAGACCAAAAATATGATTTATTTTCAAAGTAAAGCGGCCGACTTCCAAGGTGCCTAGGTGCTCAAAGGGCAGAAAAAAGGTAATTAATAAAACTCCGTAAAAAGGATTTTTAAAAATTAACAAAACTCCAAAAATAAAAAAACATAAAGCAAAAATTATGCCTAAAGCTAATATATTAAAATATGAAATTAATAAACCGCTAGCTAAGGTAAGAAAAGCTAAAGCTATTATTAATAAAGTTTTATTTTTTATCAGCATTTTTAAAGCCAATTATCAATATCTTTTTTATGGGCGTGCCAACCGGCCCGAAAGGCCTGCCAGGGTGTGGCTAGAGCTTTTGGTTTAAAACGGCCATACCAAGCCATACAAGCTATTATTGGCCGTGTTTTCCTAAAAAATAAAATCGGCAAGTAAATCTTGGGAAAATGTTTTAAAAAGAAAAGTGTTTCATTATAGAAAAAATCAAAATACCAGTCAATACGGCCCTTTCTACGCGTTCCTCCTCTTTCTAAGGCCAGATGCACTAATTTAGCTCGTGGCTCAAATATAATTTTATAGCCTTTTTCAAAAATCCTTAAAGAAAAGTCAGTTTCTTCACGCATAGCATTACCAATGAATCTCTCGTCAAAACCGCCAATTTCCATGACAATTTCTTTTTTATAGGAGACATTACCGCCTCTAGGAGCGTTAATTTCCTGCTTTTTCTTTGAATCAGCGTTAGGATAGACTCGGCCAGTTTTAGATACCCGGCAAACCGGTCCGGATTGTTCTTTATTAAGTTTTAAATTACGGTCAATGACCCGGCCACCGACGCCGCCAATTTTGGGATCCAGATAATTAGCCACGTGGTATTTAAGAAAATCTCTTTCTTTTATTTCCACATCATCATCCAAAAAAAGCAATATTCCGCCCTGGGCTTTATTAATGCCAAAATTTTTAGCCGGACAAGTACCTTCTGTATCAATGCGATAATACCTTACTTGGTCAGATGAGCCGATGGCTAAATCTTTAACTTTTTTATTTTCTTCATGGCTCTGGTCAATAATTAAAACCTCAAAATCTTCATAAGATTGTTTTAATAAATCTTCAATTAAATTATAGACCACTTGCGGTCTTTCCAGAGTCGGTATTATCACTGAAACTAAAATATCTTTAGCCATTTTTCTTTTCCTTTCCAATTTTTATTACCTCCAAAACCTCTTTTCTGGTAAAACTTTTTAATAAATAAGAAACAGCCAAGTAAATGACTAAACCAACAGTTAGCTGAATAAATAAATTAAAATCCCGGGCCGCGTAAAGAAAGCCAGCCATAGCAAAACTGGCCGCCAGAGATTTTACAAAAACTCGCCAGGGTAGTTTAAAGCGCATAGTTTTTATAATAATATAATAACCGATAATCATAATACTAAACTCAGTCACGACCGTGCCAATGGCGGCGCCATAATAAGAAAGAAAGGGGATTAAAGTTAAATATAATATTATGCCCAAAACAGCCACTGATAAATACCCCCAAACCATTTTTCTTTGTTTATTTATAGCCACAATAGTATGCCCGGAAAGACTGCCCAAAAAGAGAAAACCAACACCAAAAATTAATATTTGAAATATCGGAGCCGCGGCGGCGAATTCTTGGCCACCAATAAGAATAATTAATGGCCGGGCTAAAATAAAACCACCAGTCACCAAAGGAATGGTGATTAAAATAATAAAATCAAAGGAACGGCGAAATATTTCGATAAACTTATCACGATTTAAAAAAGCCCAATAACTTAATATCGGCAAAACCAAGCCAACAAACAAATTAGGTAAAGTTACCAAAACTTCTAAAATTTTATAACAAGCGCCATAAAGACCAACATCTGAAGCTGGTTTTATCAAAGATAAAAAAACCGTATCCAGGCGAAAATATAATAAATTTAAAACTACAGAAATAGCTAAAGGCCAGGTTTCCTTTAAAATATATTTCCAGTATTCAAAATTAAAACGAAACTTAATCTTAACATATTTTTGAGCCAAAATATAAACTACTATAAAATTGGCTAAGCTGCCGCAAACTACCGCCAATATAATAAATAATAGACTGTAATTAAGAGAAATAAACCAGGCCACTAATGCCAGTAGCACTATCCGACCAATTAATTCACCTAGAGCCACTTTATACATGGCCAATTTTTTTTGGAAAATACCAACCATAACCTGATTTAAGGCGACAAAGAGAAAGGAAAGTGTCCCTAGTAATATACCCTGTTTAACAATCAGAGGATAATTCAAAAAGAAAGCTATAAAAGCAGCCAGAGCCAAAATAACTCCGGCAAAAATTATACGGATACTAAAAACATTGCCCAGAACTTTTTGAGGGTCGGCCTCTTTTTTAGAAATCTCCCGCACCACAATTAAATACAGCCCTAGATCAGCAATGACTGAGAAAAAACCAAGATAAGCAATAATGGTAGTGTAGTGACCATATCCAGCGGTGCCTAAATAGCGAGTTAACAAGCCAACTACGATCAAACCCAAAACTGTACCCAGTATTTTGCCGATCACTTGTATAATTGTATTGCGGGCCACTCGGCCAGTTAATGACATATTTTCCAGTATAAAAAAATTAATTTTACTTCTTGATATTATCATTTTAAAGGTCCCTGGTCAATGTAATTATATTGTTTCAAAAGTAACAAAAAATATTTTAAATTATTTAACAGTTGCTTTTTTAACATCAGCTTGCTGGTAAGCCGAAGTCTCCCTTAGGGAGACGAGGGGTTGACTTTTTGTAAAATCTATGCTACAATTAGATTAGAAATAAAGAGCCAACACTTAGGTGAATAAATATAAAGTGTGCCAAAAAGCTTTGGCCATTTTTTTTATTGGTTATGAAAAGCAAAACAAAAATTAAATACGGCCGTATAAAGTTCAGGGAAATATTATTTCCGGCGGTTTTTATGATTGTCATTATTAGTTTAAGCGCTTTTGGCTTGCGTCTAATTGAAGAAAAAATTATTAATAAAAATGAAGTCCAAGCCCAGGAAGAAAAACCTAACTCCTTACAATCGGCTAGTTATAATTTTAGAAAAGGTTATTTAACTAATGGCCAGGTTTTAGGTTTAAAAACTACTAGCAAAGACTATCAAGCCGAATTAATTAATAAAGCTTATGATTCTATTAGAATTTATCCGGGCAAGTCTTTAACTTTCTGGGTTGATTTCAAAAACACTGGCTCTAAAACTTGGCACAATTCAGGAGAAAATTTTATTGCTTTGAATGTATCGGATCCAGCCGGCCGGCAGAGCCTTTTTCAGCATGAATTTTGGTCTGAATATTATTATCGGCCCGGACGGCTTTCTAACAGTGAAGTTAAGCCCGGAGAAGTCGGTCGTTTTACTTTTGCTTTAAAAGCTCCGGAAAAACCGGGTAATTATTCAGAAAGTTTTGGTTTGGTAGCCGAAAATTTGGAGTGGATTACTGGCGGGAAATTTGATATAACCATTGAAGTGGTACCGGAATACCAGGCTGAGTTAGTTGGGGCCAAGGCTTCAAAAATAGAAATTGAAAAAGGTGAATCTCTGACTTTCTGGGTTGATTTTAAAAACCGGGGCACTAAAACTTGGTACAATACGGGTGAAAATTTTATTGCCTTGAATGTAGCCAAGCCAGCCGGAAGAGAAAGTGCTTTTCAGCATGAGTTTTGGTCTGAATATTATTACCGGCCCAGCCGCTTAATGAATAATGAGGTTAAACCCGGGCAAGTCGGTCGTTTTAAATTTGCTTTACAAGCTCCAAATGAAACCGGACAATTTACCGAACATTTTGGTTTAGTAGCCGAAAACTTGGAATGGATAACCGGCGGAGAGATAACCATCCCAATTACGGTTTTTGATCCTAATCAAATTCAAGCCGTAGAAACACTATCAGAAGAGCCAAATATCCGCATTGGACTTTATAATACTTCAGAAAAAGTAACTATTAAGGCCAACGGCGCTTATTACTTAAAAAACAGTCAAGGACAGGTATTGGATGAAATAAATGGGACTAGTTCTTCAGTTGAATTTGTTAAGGGCCAATACATTATAAAAACTCCTCATTTAAATCAATCAACGGCTCTTTATCCCATATTTGTGCCTAAAAATAATGAGATTATCATGGAAATTACCTCTTTTGAAAACCGCCCAGCTTGGGACTCTTCTATTAATGACAATAAATTCCGAGGTGATATTGAGGTGCGTTATTCTACGGCTTCCCGAAAACTTTGGGTGATTAATGAATTGCCTTTAGAAAGTTATTTAAGGGGACTAGGTGAAGCTTCCGGCACTGAGCATAGTGAATATTTAAAGGCCTTAGTCACAGCCGCTCGCACTTATGCTTTGTATAACCTTGAAGTCAATACCAAACATCGGGACGATAATTTTACTTTGGATGATTCCGCCAATGATCAGGTTTATCGCGGGTACAATATGGAAATTCGCTCACCCGGCATTACCGAGGCCACTCAAGCTACGGCCGGCCAGGCCGTCACTTATAATAATGAAATTGTGGTCACTCCTTATTTTTCCCGCTCAGACGGTCGTACTCGCAGCTGGTCAGAGGTTTGGCGTGGCGAAAAAGAGTGGCTAGTTTCAAAAGATGATCCTCACTGTGAAGGTATGGAGCTTTGGGGTCATGGCGTGGGCCTGTCCGGCACTGGTGCTCGCGGTATGGCTAAAAACGGTTCCACGTGGAACCAAATCTTAAAATATTACTATACTAACGTTGAGATTACTAAAATTTACTAATCTTTGATATAATAATTGGGTAGATTATTATATTTTATCGCATGAAAAAATATCTGACTTACATTTTTATAATGAGCTGTCTAATAACAGCTTTTTTGGTTAATGGAGCTCGGGCCCAAGAAATTAAAGCCGATTCAATAATAATAAAAGTAAAAAAAGAATTTCAGTATCTTAATCTAAATAAACTTTATTCCCTGGACAAGCTTAACAAAAATAACCAAGTTACTACTATTAGTGCTTTGAGTCATAATAAAAACTCCCTTCTTTATGGAGCTTATGAAATTAATTTTTCCAATAATAAAGATATTAAAGCCCTGGCCAGACAATATCAAAATAATTTATATATTGAATACGCTGAGCCTAAGTATCATCTTTCTACTCATCTTTTTTCTCCTAACGACACTTATTACAGTGAGCAATGGAATTTATCAAAAATCAATACACCTGAGGCTTGGGATTATGATTCTGATTCTAACCCCTACGGCGGCGATTCTTCGGTTAAAATCGCTGTTTTAGATACCGGGGTTTCTTATGAAAATTATGAGACTTATGTTCAGGCTCCGGACTTAGCTAATACCAATTTTGTTTCCGGCTATGACTTTGTTAATAACGATAATCATGCTAATGATGATAATGGTCATGGTACTAATATCACGGAAATAATTGCCGCTTCCACTAATAACGCTAAAGGCATTGCTGGCATTGCTTTTAATGTTTCCATTATGCCAGTAAAGGTGATGGATGGTAATGGTGAAGGCAGTATTATTCATGTCGCTTCTGGTATTGAATGGGCCGTAAATCACGGAGCTGATATTATTAATATGAGTATTGGCACTGGTGAAGAAGAATTTTATTCAGAAACACTCTATGATGCCGTTAAATACGCCCAGAATAATGAAGTTATTTTGCTTAGCTCAACCGGCAATGACGGTGTTAACCGTATTTATTATCCAGCGGCCTATCCCGAAGTTATCGCGATCGGAGCCAGTAATAGCAGTAATACCTTGGCTTCTTTTTCCAACTATGGACAGGGTATAGATTTAGTAGCCCCGGGCACAAATATTTTAGCGGAATACTGTAACAATAATTGTTCAGATCACAATCTGGTCTCTGCTTCGGGCACTTCGCAGGCCGTGCCTCATATTAGCGCCGCAGCCGGGCTTTTATTCTCCTATGGCTCAAGCTCAAATCAAATTAAAGCCCTACTGACTTCTTCAACTCAGGATTTAGGCGCTTCTGGCTATGATACTAGCTACGGCTATGGCCTTTTAGATATTGAAGCAGCTTTGGCTTTAGCTCAAAGTGACTCGGGTAAACCAACTACCAGTTTAAATGTTTCGCCTTCTGAGCCAGACGGCGAAAACGGTTATTATGTCAGCCAGCCAAGAATTTCTTTAACTGCCAGTGACGAAAACGGCATTAAAAATATATATTACCGTCTTAATTCCGGCTCTTGGCAAACTTATACCTCATCTTTTTCTTTAAGTGAAGGCAAACATTTAATTGAATACTACGCTAAAGATAATATTAATAATTCAGAAATTACAAAAAGTACTAATATTTATGTTGATCTTACGGCTCCCTCATTAAGTCTAAGTCGCCCCTTTAATAATCAGAAAGTTAATGGCAGTTTTTTAATCTCTTCCGGTCAAATTACTGACCAAACTTCCGGTGTTTTAAACTTTAGTGTTAATAATCAGTCTTTTTCTACTGATTCAGCTAATTATTCGGAAAATATTTCTTTAAGTAAAGGTAAAAATAACCTAACTTTTATTCTGAAAGATCGTGCCGGACATAACACCACTATTCAACGATCTGTATTTTCCTATAAAAAAAATAATATTCTTATTGGTAAAGAGAAAGGGGATTTGCCTTTAGTACAAGGCTACGACTCTGATAATCAATTAACCGGCGCTTTTTTACCTTATACTTCAGCCTTGCAAGGCGGGGTTAATATTATAGCGGCTGATATTAACAATGACGGCTCTGAAGAAATCATTACCGCTCCTGGGTCAGGTGGTGGTCCTCATGTCAGAGTTTTAAACAGTCGGGCTCAGGAAATCTCCTGGTTTATGGCTTATCTTAATTCATTTCGCGGCGGGGTTAATCTGGCCGCCGGCGATGTTGATGGTGACGGGCAAACAGAAATTATTACGGCCGCTGGTCCCGGAGGCGGACCGCATATAAGAGTTTTTGATTATCAAGGCCATTTAAAATCACAGTTCTTTGCTTACGCGGAAAATTTTCGTGGTGGGGTTCAAATTGCCTGCGGGGATACAGACGGAGATGGTATCTCTGAAATAATTACCGGAGCTGGTTCAAGCGGCGGGCCCCATGTCAAAGTATTTGATTATCAGGGAAATGTTAAAGAATGGTTTATGGCTTACGCTGAAAATTTTCGCGGTGGCGTAAATTTGACCACCGGCGATTTAGACTCAGACGGCTCTGAAGAAATAATTACGGCTCCCTTATCTAATGGCGGGCCTCATGTCAGAATATTTAATGAGCAGGGTGATTTAGAGGATCAATTCTTTGTTTATTCTTCAGATTTTCGCGGTGGCCTTAATCTATCCACAGGTGATTATGATAATGACGGTACTTATGAAATTATTACCGCTGTAAAATCTGGTTTAAAGCCGGAAGTAAAAATATTTGAAATGGACGGATCATTTATCAGTAATTTTTATCTTTTTCCCGGTTTTTCTGGTGGAATTAATGTAGCTGGTTTTAATTAATAATTAATTTTATAAATTCTAAGTAGGCCCAGACTTTTTTAGCCTATGTCTTTTTTATTAAAAAACTTTAAATAAAAAGCCGGGAGGGTTTCAAAATTCTCCCGGCCAAAGACAACATCAAGCCAAAAGGCTTATGTCCCCGAAGGGACACTGATTTCCTAGAATAGATAAAAGGTTCATCTCTAGAAAGAGATAGGGATTGGGTGGGAAGGAAATCAAATATTGTCTTTAATGAGCTTAGACAGCTTATAATATCCATTAATTTTTGTCAAGATTTAATCAATCAACATGCCATCCTCAAAAGAATAAAAGCGGTATTTTAAAAATCAAACTTTCTTGATAATTATATAGTATTATAGTAAGCTTTCTATACAAAAAACTAATCCATAGGAGGGATTATTTTTTATTAATTAAATTGTGTCCTTTGACAATAGTGTTTAACTAAATCAATATTAGTTTAATTGTAAAATAGCTTGTAATGAAGCTAAAAGGAGGTTTTGGAGATGAATACTAATAAAGTTTTACATTTTTACCGTGAAGCTAGTTCTACATTTGAATACTGTTTTAATGTAGAAACATCCGAACCATTAACTACTCAGGAGTTAAATATATTAACTTGGCTCCTGGCTGAAACTTTTGATCCTAATTGTTTTAGTAAAGATTCCTTGTTTCAGTCCAAAAAAAAATCTGTTATTGAAGTTGGACCACGCATGAATTTCGCCACTGCATTTTCAACTAATGCCGTAGCAATTTGTCATGCTTGTGGACTAAATAAAATAACTCGCTTGGAAATTTCCAGACGACATGTCTTACCACAGGAAGATAATATAGATACTTTTTTAGCTAATCATCATGATCGCATGACTGAATGTCACTATCCTCGCCCCCTGAAAACTTTCGCTACCGGCATCCAACCGAAAGCCGTACGTATTATTCCTCTAATGAACGAGGGGGTAAAAGCGCTTCGGCGTATCAACCAGAAAATGGGCTTAGGAATGGACGACTGGGACCTCAACTTCTATCACAACCTCTTCGTCAGCGAGATCGGTCGCGATCCCACAGATGTGGAATGTTTCCAGCTTGGTCAAGCTAACAGTGAGCATTCCCGTCACTGGTTCTTCAAGGGAAAACTTGTCCGGAACGGACAGGTACTTCCCGAGACGCTACTCCAGATCGTGCAGACTCCGCTTCAGATCAACTCGGCCAACAGCCTGATTGCTTTCAGTGATAATGCCAGTGCTATCACAGGATACAAGATCCAAACCTTGATCCCAAAAAATTCTGGTATCTGTTCACCTTTTGCTCTCCAGCAACGTGAGTATCATATCACCTTCAATGCCGAAACACACAACTTCCCCAGCGGAGTAGCTCCTTTTCCTGGTGCTGAAACCGGAACTGGTGGGCGTATCCGTGACGGACAAGGAGTGGGCCAAGGCGGACTGGTGGTTGCTGGTACAGCTGGTTATTGCACTGGTAATCTCCTGATTGCTGACAACGGTATGCCTAGTGCTCTGCACATTAAAGGTGAAAACCCAGATTTTGCTTATCCGGGCAACCTGGCTACTCCCCTCAAAATCATGATTGAGGAAAGCAATGGTGCTTCCGACTACGGCAACAAGTTCGGCGAACCTATTATACAGGGTTTTGTTCGAACATTCGGTCTGAGGCTTCCCAATGGTGAGCGACGCGAATGGATTAAGCCGATCATGTTCACTGGTGGTGTCGGTCAGATTGATAATCAACACACCAAAAAGAAAACTCCTGAACCCGGCATGGTAATTATCCAGGTTGGAGGTCCTGCCTATCGCATTGGTATGGGAGGTGGTTCTGCCTCCAGTATGATTCAAGGGGCTAACACGGCTGAGCTGGACTTCAATGCTGTTCAACGCGGAGACGCTGAAATGGAACAGAAAGTTAATCGTGTCATTCGTGCCTGTATTGAGATGGGGAGTAATAATCCTATTTTGAGCATCCATGACCAAGGAGCTGGCGGACCGTGTAATGTTCTGACGGAATTAGTGGAACCGGCTGGCGGTAGAATAGACATACGGCAAATCCAAGTTGGAGATGCCACTATGTCTGTTCTCGAGATTTGGGGCGCTGAATACCAGGAGCGCGACGCTTTCCTGATTTATCCAAATCAATTAGAAAAATTTAAGGCCATCTGCAGACGCGAAAAGATCAACTGTGAGGTGTTGGGAAATATCACTGGTAATGGTCGTATCGTAGTTTATGATAACCAGGACGACTCCTATCCTGTAGACCTTGATCTCGGTAAGATTCTCTGTGATATGCCGCAGAAGAGTTTTAAGATTGATGAGGTGCCAGAAGAACTGGCTCCGCTAGATTTACCTGACATAAGCGTTAAAGAGGCTTTACGTCAAGTCTTCCGGTTACCATCAGTATGCTCTAAAGGTTATCTAGTTCGAAAGGTAGACCGAAGTGTCACTGGTTTAATCGCCAGACAACAATGCTGTGGTCCGCTGCAACTACCAGTATCTGATGTATCCGCAGTGGCTCAGAGTCATTTCGGACTGACAGGCAGTGCCATATCTATCGGTGAACAACCGATCAAGATGTTAGTCAATTCATCTGCTGGCGCTAGGATGGCCGTAGCTGAAGCCTTGACCAATATGGTCTTCGCTCGCATCAGTGACTTGAAACACATCAAGTGTTCAGCTAACTGGATGTGGGCGGCCAAGCTTCCCGGTGAAGGGGCTAAACTGCATGATGCTGCCCTAGCTATGCGAGATCTGATGATTGCATTAGGTATCGCCGTGGATGGCGGTAAGGATAGTTTGTCCATGGCTGCTAAGGTAGGCGACGAAACTGTCAAAGCACCAGGGCAGTTGGTTATTTCGGCCTACGCTACTATGCCTGACATCACTCAAATCTTAACTCCGGATATCAAACAACCAGGGAATAGCTCTCTGCTTTATATTCCTATGGCGCCGGGTAAGCACCGTCTGGGTGGCTCGGCTCTAGCTCAGATCAACAAGCAGATTGGTAACGAATCTCCGGATGTCGATAATCCCGAACTTCTGAAAAATGTCTTTTTAGCTATTCAGGCAATGATCGACCACGATCTCGTCTTGGCTGGCCACGACATCAGTGATGGCGGGCTTATTACCACACTGGTGGAGATGTCCATGTCCGGCAACTGTGGGATAAAAGTGAAGGTGCCTGACAACGTCACTACCCTTGAATACCTGTTCTCGGAAGAACTGGGTCTAGTACTTGAGGTTCTGCCTAAAAACGAATTTGAAGTTGCCAGTATTCTTAAAGAGTATGGTGTTTCACCGTGTCTAACTTTGGGAAATTCCTGCCAGGAACATATGGTTTTCATTTATCACCAAGAAGAGTTAGTCTTTGGTGAATCAACGAGCAAACTGCTTGAATGGTGGGAATCTACTAGTGATCAGCTAGAGCTCCACCAAATTGATCCCGATCTGGCCTGGCAACAGGCTAAAAGGCACCGAACGCGTATTAGTCCAGTTTACTCGCTATCCTTTAATCCGCAAGCAACTCCTCCGGAGGTTCTGAACCGAACTAGCAAGCCCAAAGTGGCTATCATCCGCGAAGAAGGTAGTAATGGTGATCGAGAAATGATTTCAGCATTTTTCGCAGCTGGATTCACTCCGGTTGATGTGACCATGACTGATCTCCTGAACGGTGAATATGATCTTGATTCATGTCGTGGCATAGTATTTGTCGGTGGCTTCTCCTACGCTGACGTACTGGATAGCGCAAAGGGTTGGGCCGGAATCATCCTTTTCAATCCCAAACTGCGAAAAATGTTTGAACGTTTTTACCGGCGTGAAGACACTTTCTCGCTTGGTGTCTGTAATGGCTGTCAGTTGATGGCTCTACTTGGTTGGGTACCTTGGAAAGGCATTGATGAAGATAAACAACCTCGTTTCATCCAAAACACTTCGGGGCTCTTTGAATCCCGTTGGGTAACTACTAAAATTATGCCAAGTCCTTCCATTATGTTGGGCGACATGGCTAATTCTGTTTTAGGAATTTGGGTCGCTCATGGTGAGGGACAACTTCATTGTCCTGATTCAGAAATCCTAAAAGATATAGTTTTCCAAAACTTGACACCATTAGTATATACCGATGAAACAGGAAGAGCGACAGAAAGTTATCCCTTAAATCCTAATGGCTCTCCCAAGGGAATCACGGCTCTCTGTTCACCAGACGGTCGGCACCTGGCCATGATGCCGCATCCAGAACGCGTTTTTCTTAAGTGGCAATGGCCCTGGATGCCCAAAGACTGGAGATATAAACTTAAGGCATCTCCCTGGCTCCAGATGTTCCAAAATGCTAGAAAATGGTGTGATTGCAGTTAAACACTTTTTTTACTTTAATCTGACCCGTGATAAATTCATTACCACGGGTCTTTTTTATTTAATCAATCAGCATGCCATCCCCAAAAGAATAAAAGCGGTATTTCTTTTTAATCGCTTTTTGATAAGCTTTTTTAATAAAAGGCAACCCGGCCCAAGCACTGACTAGCATTAAAAGAGTACTCTTAGGTAAGTGAAAATTAGTAATTAATCCGTTAATAAACTTAAATTTATAGCCCGGGTAAATAAATAAGTTTGTTTTGCCAAAAAAATCTTTTTTTGGCGTTTTTTTATAATGGGAAACTACTCCTTCAAGAACCCGGCCAGAAGTAGTGCCCACAGGAATAATTCTTCTATTTTCTTTTTTATATTTCAACAAACGTTTTATTACTGATTTTTTAACTTCTAAGTATTCAAAATGCATTTTGTGTTTTTCAATGTTTTCTTCTTTAACCGGCTGAAAAGTACCATAACCCACATGTAAAGTTATGAATTCTGTTTTAATTCCTTTCTTTTTTAAATGGTTTAATAATTTTTGGCTAAAATGAAAACCGGCCGTCGGAGCGGCTACCGAGCCTTTGTTTTTGGCAAAAGCGGTTTGGTATTCTTTTAAGTTTGATTTCTTTTTAATATAAGGCGGGGTTGGTGCTTGGCCGTATTGATTGACTAAATGCCAAAATTCATTTTCTTTTTTATTAAACTTAACCAGCCAAATTCCGTTTCCTAATTTTTTAACGATTTTACCGCTTAATATTTTTTCTTTCTTCTTGTCCCTATGTCCCTTGTCTATTGTCCCTATATCCCTACCTCCCACAACAAACTCCATGCCTTCCCTTCTCACCTTACCGCCAATTAAACACTGCCAAAGATTCTTTTCTTGGCGTAGCAGAAAAACTTCCAGCTTACCGCCGGTGATCTTGCGAGCCGGCAAACGAGCCGGAAAAACCTTTGAGTCATTAAAGACTAAAACATCACCAGTCTTTAAATATTTTGGTAAGTTATAAAAATAATCATGCTTAATTGTCTTCTTTTTTTTATCCAAAACCATTAGCCGGGAATTATGCCGCGGGCGCACTGGCTTTTGAGCGATTAATTCTTTGGGTAAATGATAGTCAAATTTTGAGAGTTTCATAGATTTTATTATAAATTATTTTACTCAAAGAAAAAACCCCCGCCTAAGCAGGGGTCCGGTAAACTAGGCAATAAAAGGATTTTCTAATTTTTTATTTGGTAAATAATTTTGGCTTGAAGTAATTCTTAAATGACTTTGTATTTCATATATTTCACCACGACTAATATAAAGAACTCTGATTTTATCCCTATAATAATATCTTCCCTGGCTTTCCGCAATATTAGCCGCCACTGAAACGGCCGACCTTCTAAGTTGATTAGTTAATCCAAAAAGTTCATCTTTGGAAAATAGCTTTGTTATTTTATAAATTTCTTTGGCTAATTTTTGTGCTTTTTGCCAAATTCGTAAATCAAAAAAAGCGCCAGTCATATTTTTCCTTTCCGGCCACCTTTTTGTCTAGACTATGTTTTATTTATAAATTATTTTTTAGTCAAATTTCAATCATAAATATCTCAATATCTTGCTCACTCAATATCTAAAAACATCATACCAACTTCTTCTGAATATCTTTCGGCGGTCTTTTACTTAAATGCTTATAAGCTTCTTCGGTCACTGATCGACCTCGCGGTGTGCGTACTAAATAGCCAATTTGCATTAAATAGGGCTCATAAACATCCTCCAGGGTTTCCATTTCTTCCTGTATAGCGGCCGCAATGGCGTTTAAACCAACCGGCCCACCTTTAAATTTTTCAATAATTATTTCTAAAATTTTACGATCAGTTTCATCCAGTCCCATTTCATCAATATCCAGCATACCTAAAGCCGATTCACATAATGACTGGGTAATTTTCCCGTCAGATTTTACCTGAGCATAATCTCGGACCCGTTTTAAAAGACGATTAGCCACGCGCGGGGTTTTGCGAGCTCTTTTAGCTAGCAGTTCGGAAGATTCTTTATCTAAAGTAACGCCTAAAATCTTGGCTGAACGCTTGATTATTTGACCAATCTCTTCGTCTGAATAAAAACCCAGGCGATAAGTCATACCAAAACGGTCCCGTAAAGGTGAAGATAATAAACTTAATCGGGTAGTGGCTCCGACTAAAGTAAACTTGGGCAAATCAAGTTTAAGCGTGCGCGCTGAAGGCCCCTTGCCCACCACAATATCAATAAAATAATCCTCCATGGCCGGGTATAAAACTTCTTCAATAACGCGGTTAAGCCGGTGAATCTCATCAATAAAAAGCACGTCTCCGTCACCCAAATTAGTTAAGATAGCCGCCAAGTCCCCCGCTTTTTCAATAGCCGGACCAGAAGTCACTTTTAAATTAGTGCCCATTTCACGAGCGATAATATGAGCTAAGGTGGTTTTACCTAAACCCGGAGCTCCATGCAACAAGACGTGTTCAATCGGTTCTTTTCTTTGCTTGGCTGCACTAACAAAAATATTAAGGTTTTCTTTAACCTTTTCTTGACCGACAAATTCCTTAATATCATGCGGACGCAAAGTTAAATCAAGAGTGCGGTCTTCACCTTTTTCATCAGCATTAATTATTCTTTCTTTGGGCATAATATTTTAAAAATCAAAAAATTAATTACTTCTTTTTTCCTCTTTTTTGGCTACTTTTTTTCTTATTAGTTTTTCTTTTATGGGATTTTTTCTTTTTAAAACGCTTTACTCGAATTAATCCGGAGCAGGGTATTACTTCCACGCCCTTTTTCTCCAGCTCGTCTAAAAATAAATTCATACCAATCGAGTCCGAAGAAATATGACCGGCAATAACTACGTTAAGATGGCTTTTTTCGGCCGCTTTTTTATGCTCTTCAGACATGTGCATGCCAACCACGGTATCAATGCCAGCCTGAGCCATTTTTTCATAGATGTCTTTGGAGCCTTCAGTGCCGCCGGTTAATTCAGTCAAGGCAATCTTACCGGCAAAGTTACTTTTTTTACCGGCAAAAAGTCTGGGGCCGCATTTATTTTTCATAGCCTCTTTATATTCCGGTAATTTTTCCAAAGACTTTAGTAAATCCTCAACAGTTTCTATATTTTTTTTGTTTCTTTTAATATATTTGGAAAGAAAATTAGCGACCATATTATCAGCCGCTGTGTGAGTAGACATAATAGGTAAATCAAGTATACGAGCGGCATCAATAGTGCGGTTATGATTGGCCGAGTTCACACTGCGCGAAACTTCATCAATTCTAATATGAAGCAGGCCTTGAGCCGAAGATATGGGCACGCCGTATAAAGAAAGTATTTCGGCCTGCATTTTCATTACCTCGTGCAAAGCGGCTAAGCCAATGCCCAGAGGGTGATGACTGATTATTAAATCAATTGGTTTTTCTTGGGAAATTTTCTCAGCTAATAATAATTCCGACGTCTCCATATCAATGCCGGTTAAAACTCTTTTTACTTTTTTTCTGGGATCTCCGTAATAAATGCGGGTATCAGAATAAGGATTCTTTAATTTCTCCTGATCAAAGCACTTCTTTTTTTCTTCTGAGAGTTTATTGTATTCTTGTCTAACTTTTTTTAATCTTTTTTTAACTGTTTTTTGGCCACGCGGATCATTTTTAATACCTAGGTCTACCGCTAATTTATAAATCTGATTAATAGTCATTTTTATATTTGGATTAATAATTTTTAAATTCTTTAAGTATTAAAATTCTATCATTTTAAGCCCCTCTTGACAAGGTTTTAAATCTATGATAATATGTCCTGTTCGGCTGAAAAGTTATAAATTTAAAGTTTTTTAACAAATAATTCAGGAGGGGAGAAAACGAGTGGTAAACAGTATTCTGTGGACACGACAAGCATGGGGGCTGTTTTATGGCTAAGTGGGCTTTTAGCTTACTTTTTCCTTAAATCAGTCTTCTTGTCCACAGTATATTGATTATCACTTTTTTATTAGGTATAATCAATTAAGTTCTTTTAAGATAAAATCGCAGAAAGGAGTCAATTATGAGACTGCCTATGGCTTATACTAAAGAGAGGGTGCACCAAGTAAATCAGAGACGTATTATTCGAGGAATTATTTTTCTTTTCTTCGGAGTCTACTTGGCTATAAATTATATAGCCAGTAACGGGTTTGATGGCCTAACAATCACCTTTCCCGGTGGCTTATTGGCTATTTTACTCTTGGTCTCTGGGATTTATCAGATAAGGCTGGCTCAAAGAAAGGTTTGCCCTTGGTATCTTCTGCATCAGTATCCGGCCTTAAGAACACCTTTTAAGTCAATAAAAAAAGCTCTTTATGAGCTATGGCTTGATTTAAACGAGGTGTATAAAATTTTTTAATTTCTTGCTTCTCGCCACTCCCTCGAAATTTCGAGGGAGTTTTTATTTTTAAAAATAAATATAACATCTGTTTTTTTAAAAAAATATTTAAATTAAAGGCGTAGCTGTCAGTCTCGACTGACAGCTACTTTTATAAACAATATATTTTATAAATAATTCATGACAAATAGTCTATTCTTCTGATTCTACTCCGATTAAACAAACCTCCTGCCAGGGCTGATAAACCGAAGTCCAGGTTTCTTTTTCCGGTTCCTCTCCTGGCTTAGTAATGGTCCGATAAAAAACAGCGGTGGCTCCGGTGTGAGCTCTTTCCGTACACTTTCTGGTCCCGGGATTTAAGTCTTCGGTTTCAATAATCTTAGTCGGGGGCGGTGATATATAATTTGATAAAGTCGGTTCTGTCGTTTTTACTTGCCGGCCGTCATCTGTGCCGTAGAATTCAAAAATTAAATCATTGCCCTCAATATGAGTTTGCCAAAGCAGATAATGACCGGTATCGTTTATAAATTTTAAATCCGGACTAGGATTATAAATAGTAGCGTCAGTGCCGGCTGGTTCATAATAAGAAACTCGGTAAGAATGAGGCCGGCGTTCAGTAATGGGCAGACCGGTATTTAAGGCCACTCTAAAAGCCGTGGTGCCAATTTGACATAAACCGCCGCCGTATTCGGGCACGGTTTTATTGCCTTTAATGACCAGCTCGGGTAAATAACCATGAGCCGCGTCAATTTCACCCAAAGCCCCAACTAAAGAAAATTCTTCATCGGGCTTAATTAAAAGACCATGGAGAGTATCAGCCCCGACAGCAATATTATGGCGGCGATTACGGGGACTGCCAGCAAAGTTTGACTGGCCTCTTCCCACTAATTCAGTAATACCTAAATCATTAATAGATTGTGTAGTTACTTTCGGCCGGGTAATATCAACCACTAGAGCCGTCTGCCTTTTTTGACTGTCAATTATTTCCTTTTCAATTTTTTCAATAGTTTTTTCATTATTTAAAGATAAACCCTTTTGACTGGCCTGAAATTCTGACACCTTACCGTTTTCCATGTTAAATTTCCCTTCTTTGACGGCCTGATTAACCTCATCAGTGATATTATCTTTTAGATAGTTTTTAAACTCTTTTTTTAAACCTAATTTCACTTGATCTTCTCTAATATCAAAATCAAGATACTTTTTTACATCCTCTTTTTTTATTTCCCATTTTTTATCTTGATAAGTTAAACTAGCCGGGAATAAATTCAAAACATCTTCTATATCATTAAAAGCCTGGTCAGTCTGGTTAAGCTTTATATCCGGGGTATCTTTTTTTAAATAAAGATAGTGAATTTCATTTTTAAGATTTTCTATAGATTTTTTGGTTTGCTTTACTAATAAAGAGTAAGAAAAAATATCTCCTTCCTTTTCCGGTATTTTTTCAAAACTATCCTCTTCATTTAATTTAAGCTGTGCCTTTTGGGCCGGTGTTTCAAATTCAGAGAAATTATTTTCTAAAATACTAATTAACTCCTCTTCATTTAATTCATAAGCTATTTTTATCTCAAGGCCGTTAAAAAAGGCCGCTAAATGCTTTAGAAAATTATCAAGATAATTTTCTCCACGGGCGAATTCGTAGACCTCATTTACTGTTTTTTTATTCTCAAAATCAATTATTTTATAAACAAAATCAGGATCTTCCGTGGAAGAAATATTGGGCCTGACCGCTATCTCTTTTTCATTGTACTTATATTTTAAGCCTTGTTCATTAATTACTTCTTCAAATTGATTAAGCCTTGATAAGACTTGGTTATAACTCTGACCTTCAAGACTATAATTACCTATTTCAAAGCCAGGATAAAATTTATCAGCGTAATAAATATAATAAATATAAGTATAGGCAAAAAATAAAAGCACTAGCCCAAAAAAGATGGCTATCAAATATTTCCACCATCTTTTGTTATAAAAATGTTTTTGTGCCTTTTTCTTTTTTTTCTTTTTCATTTTAACAGCTGGTTTAAAACTTCCTTGGCTATTTTTTCTCTTTCTTCTTCAGCCGTCTTAGCTGTTGAAAGTGAAAGTCTTATTTCATCGCCAATTTTCAAGTCTTCGGGTAAATCTTTAATTGGCCAGAAATACTTACGGCCCTCTTTAGTCTTAAAAATAGCCTCTTTCTCCTGAAAAGACGCCAGGCGAGCTAAAACAGAATTTTCTCTATTTTCCATTATTCTTCTTCTTTTACTTTGACAATTTTCAGCTTTGATTTTTCCGCCTTGGGTAGAGTAATGGTTAATATACCATTTTTTAAAGTAGCTGAGATTTCGTCTTCTTTAACCTCAACCGGCAAAATAATAGAACGAGAAAAACCACCCCAGTAACACTCCTGGTAAAAATAGTCATCATCATCCGCTTCAAAGTCTTTATGCCGCATGCCCTTTATAGTCAACATATCGTTATGCAGCGAGATATCCAATTCTTCTGTGTTTACGCCGGCAATGGTCGATTTAACAATAATTTCCTGCTCAGTTTGATAAACATCAACTGAGAGTTGTCCTTCAAAATTTTCACCCAGCCAGTCAGTATTTTTCTCCTCTTCAATTTCTATCTTTTCAGCCTTGTTTTGAGAATTATTTGCTTTTTCATTATTTTTCTTTTTAGCCATATATTTTTGTTTAATGCTCTAATTATAGACTATATTGCTTATTATGGCAATTTTAAGAAAATAATTGATTTATACACATTTTATGCACTAATCATACCCTTGACTGTCTTGGGCATAAAATATATACTTAGGAGCTAAAAAAAGAATATAATTAGTTTTTAATCAATACAAAACCAAAAAGCAAAAACTTGTCCTTTGACAAGATAATATAGCTTAATGAGGGTGGTTTAGAAAAATGTATTGGTTTTTTTAAGTATGTAGTTCTTTTCACTTTTTAAATCCCTAAAAGGAGGATTGTTATGAAACGTTCACGAGCTTCACCCGACAAAAAGAAAGCCAAGAGAGAACTTGATATTCTTTATCTGGTTTGTGCGGCTTGGTTTTTCTTCCAGTTCGCTCTTGTTCTTACTCAGTTTTTTAAGGTTGAGATAAATGGTCAGCGTTTTATAAGTCGGGCTCTTATATTCGGCCTGCTCTTACTCTTTTACTGGATTAAGAATCTCTTTGGCCGATTAAAGGGCAAAATTATAAAACGCAAAAAAGGTCATCTCTTTGTTCTTGTTTGGATAATTTTTATGCTCATCTTAATGCTAACCAGTTATGTTAGTCAGGGAAGGTATAAAATTCCTTTCAAGGCTTGGGAAAACCTGATCTATATCTTAACTGTTTTTTCCAGTCGTAACTTGGCTAAAATTATCATCCGCTGGAAAAAGAAAAATAAGAAGTTTCTTAAAGGTTACACTTTGACTCTTTTTCTGGGCCCGTGGTTAATCAAAAAATTTCGCCGCTGGAAAAAAATAAAACTCAGAAGAACAAGCAATAAGTTAACGGATCTTAAATCAGAAGGAGTGATAAGCAATGAACTTATCAGGTTCTAGCCAAGAGGGGATTTAAAGCGGGGTTACTTATCAAAGGAAATCCCGCTTTTTCCATATATTAACCTTTAATATCAAAAAAGGTTAAATGACCCCGAGGGGATTTGAACCCCTGTTGCCAGGATGAAAACCTGGTGTCCTAGACCAAACTAGACGACAGGGCCATAATCATTTAACCTTTTTATCAAAGAGGTATTGAAATTTAATTCAGGCTGGTGTCTCACCCGACGGGTGATCTCCCGAAGGGAGGCTAGACCAAACTAGACGACAGGGCCATAATCATTTAACCTTTTTATCAAAGAGGTATTGAAATTTAATTCAGGCTGGTGTCTCACCCTACGGGTGATCTTTGTTCCTTCGGGACATCTCCCGTAGGGATGACCGCCGGAAAGCTAGACCAAACTAGACGACTCACGCCTTGATCATTTAACCTCTTTATAATTTATTTTTTAAATTTTCCAAAAAGTAATAGCATAATAGCTAAATATTTAAATAATGTCAAGAATAATTTTTAATTAACCGGTAGCCATCAGTCGCGGCTGACATCTACTAAATTAATAAATAAAATTTTTTAAAATATGTTAAAATAAACCTATGAAAATTTTAGCCATAGAAACATCATGTGATGAAACCGCGGCCGCTTTATTAGAAGCCAAAGGCAATAATTTTAAATTACACTCAAACATAGTGGCTTCACAAATTGATCTTCACGCTAAAACCGGCGGTATAGTCCCGGAAGTGGCGGCCAGAGAGCATACCACTAAAATAATTCCCGTTATTAAAGAAGCCGTTAAAGATTTAAAGAAAATAGATATACTGGCCGTCACAGCCGGGCCTGGTCTTGTAACCTCCTTAATCATTGGCGTAGAAACGGCTAAAACACTAGCCTTTGCTCTTAATAAGCCTTTAGTGGCTGTTAATCATATGGCGGGGCACCTTTACGCCAACTGGCTGCCTTCAGATCGCCATTCGCAAATCGCAAATCACAAATCACACGTTTTAAATTTCAAACTCCCTAAAATTAAATTCCCGGCTATTTGTTTAATTATTTCCGGCGGCCATACTGAAATTATTCTGATGAAAAATGAATATCATTACAAAAAAATCGGCCAGACTCTGGATGACGCGGCTGGCGAGGCTTTTGATAAAGTGGCTAAATTATTGGGCTTAGGTTATCCGGGCGGTCCGATTATTGAAAAAATGGCCAAAGAGGGGAATTCTGATAAATATAATTTACCCCGCCCAATGATGGATAAAAAAAACTATGATTTTAGTTTCTCGGGTTTGAAAACAGCTGTTTTATATTTGGTCAAAGACCAAAAAAACATTAATTTAAAATTTAAAAAAGACTTAGCTGCTTCATTTCAAAAAGCCTGTTTTGATGTTCTAATCGGAAAAACCTTAAAGGCGGCTAAAGAATATAAAGTAAACACGATTATGGTAAGCGGGGGAGTGGCCGCTAATCAAACCTTGGCTAAACAGTTTAAAAAGAGAACTAAAAATATTAAGCTCTATATACCTCCTTTAAAATTTTGTACTGATAACGCGGCTATGATCGCCCTGGCTGGTTGGTTTCAGGCTCAGAAAAAAAACTTTACCAAAATAGAAAAAATCAAAGCTGATCCCAACTGGGAGCTTAAGTAAATTAATTTTTTAACTGCTATTTATTCTTTAGTCCGCCAGTGCGCTAAGTAATTATCTTCTTCATCAAAAACTACAATTTTCTGCCAGGTTTCACCCTTGGCTTTTTTTGTGTCATCATCACCTTGTTCTAAAACCCGACCGTCTTCAGTTCTGATCATTCCCTCGTATTCTTGACCGTCATGTTCAATTTTACCTTTTTCATAAGAATATTTGGTTTCTAGTTTTCGGCCCTTTTCCGGACCACTGGTGGTTTCGTGAATAGTTAATTTTTTACGACCCTGATTATCAAGCTGGGTTTCAATCTTCCAGGCGGTATCATTTTCCAAGTTATTACCCTGCTCAATAATTTTGTGGCTATCATCATCATACTCATATTCTCTTTCCTGGCCCCAGTCAATTTCTCCTTCTTCTTTAAACTTTTCCTGATCACTAAAGCCTTGCTTACGGCTAAATACCACTCGGCCTTTTTCATCAAAGCTATAATCGTTTTCATTACCCCATTTAATTTTACCTTCTTTTTTATCTTCTTCGCTTTCATAGGCTACCTTATGTTCATGAATTATGTGGCCAGTTTCCTGATCAATTTTTCTTTCACCCTCAATTAAAAATCCGCCCTGGTCTTCCTCCTCAAAGGCTTCTTTTTTAATATTCTCTCTTTCAATAAGATTTCCGTCTTCATCAAATTCCCCTCCTGGTAAGTTTTTTTCTTGATTTTCCATCATATAATTTTTTATTAATTGTCTCTAATTAATTTTAGTCTTTTAAGACTAATAAGTCAATTTTATCTAAATACGAATAACTAAAGGTTGAAAATATGCCTGAAAAAAGGTAAACTTTAACTAATAGTAATACGTTTTACGGTTTCAACGCCCGTAACCTCATACAGTTTTCGTTATACGGACCATACCACGTCAGACGCAAAATAATACGCCTGCCCGCCTATGGCGGGGGTATCGACACCGTATCACCTAAAACGATAAAATAAATATGTCAAAAGAACTCCCTAAGGTCTACGACGCCAAATTAACAGAAAAAAATATCTACAAGCTATGGCAAAAGAGCGGTTTTTTTAATCCGGATAAACTGCCTTTTAAAACCAAAAAAAGATTTTCTATGGCTATGCCGCCGGCTAATGTCACTGGTGATCTTCATATTGGTCATGCTCGGTATTTAACCCTGCAGGATATTATAACCCGCTATCACCGCCTGAAACAGGAAAAAACTCTTTGGTTGCCGGGTACTGATCACGCTGGTATCTCTACTCAAGTGATGGTCGAGAGATTATTAAAAAAAGAGGGCATTAACCGCCATCAGATTGGCCGGAAAAAATTTTTAGAGCATGTCTGGAGCTGGAAAGAAAAATATGGCGGAAAAATTTTAGAGCAATACAAAAGCATGGGCGCTTCCTGCGACTGGTCTAGGCAGCACTTTACTATGGATAAAGACTTAACTCAGGCCGTACAAACCGCTTTTATAGAGATGTTTAATGACAGACTTATTTACCGCGATTTACGCATTACTAACTGGTGTCCCCGTTGCCAGACCGCTCTTTCCAATCTAGAAGTAAATTATAAAGAAAAGGAAAGCCAGCTCTGGTATATAAAATATCCGATTGTCGGCACCTCTTGCCAGTTTATAAAAGTAGCCACCACCCGGCCCGAGACTATGCTCGGCGATACAGCTGTGGCGGTTAACCCCCATGATAAGCGTTATAAAAAATTAGTCGGTAAAAAAGTATTAATTCCTCTAATAAACCGACAAGTGCCTATCGTGGCTGATAAAAATGTGGATCAGGAATTTGGCACCGGCGCCGTTAAGGTTACTCCGGCTCATGATGATTTGGATTTTCAGATTGCTAAACGAAGTGATTTGTCCATAATTAGAGTCATTGGCCTGGACGGACGCATGACTAAACAAGCTACTGAAGGTTTTTTTGGGCTTAAAGTAAAGGAAGCTCGCCATAAAGTTTTAGCTAAATTAAAACAGCACGGCTTTCTCTATAAAACTGAAGATTACCAAAAATCCATGGCCTATTGCCAGCGCTGTCAAGCCGTAATTGAGCCGATAGCCACTAAGCAATGGTTTATTAAAATGGATAATCTGGCTAAAGAAGCCCTTGAGGTAGTTAAAAAAGAAAAGGTAAAAATTATTCCGGCGCGTTTTAAAAAAGTTTATTTTCACTTTCTAAAAAACATTAGAGATTGGTGCATTTCTCGCCAGCTTTGGTGGGGCCATCAAATTCCGGTTTGGTATTGCGGGGATAAAAACTTAGCTCACGAAAAAAGAATGGGCTTTGCTTCTAAGGTTGTATCCCCAGTCAAAAAAGGTAAAACTAAAACCTACCGCCTGAGAAAACATGACTTGAAAATCGGAGAAAAATTTGTCTTTGAAAATTCTCAGACCAAAAAAATATTTGGCCAGGGCGTGATTATTAATATTGAAGAAAAGAAAATTTCTGACATAGACCTTAAAGATAAAGAGCATCACACTACCTACGAGAGTGTAAAGCAACTTATTAAAGCTTTTAAAAAACATTACTCTAAGAAAAAAGTTAGCCCCGGCACTAAAACTTATATTTACACTTATAAATTCTATCCTTTAGAAGAAAAGGGTTGCGCTCAGGTTATGGCCTCTATTAAAAAGCCAAAGAAATGTCCTTATTGCGGTTCTACTGATTTAAAACAGGATCCAGATACTCTGGATACCTGGTTTTCTTCCTCGCTCTGGACCTTTTCCACTCTCGGTTGGCCCGCCTTTGCTAAAACTACGGCCGACCAGCCAACAAAAAAAAACGATTTAGCTAAGTTTCATCCGACCGACGTCATGGAAACCGGCTGGGATATTCTTTTCTTTTGGGTAGCCCGCATGATTATGATGAGCCTTTATCATCTCAAAGAAATCCCCTTTAAAACGGTTTATCTGCATGGCTTAATCTTGGATAAACAGGGTAAGAAAATGTCTAAATCTAAAGGCACTGGGGTTGACCCTCTGCTCATGACAGAAAAATACGGCACCGACGCTATCCGCCTTAGCCTTATTTTAGGCACGACCCCTGGGCAAGATATGAAAATGTATGAGCAAAAAATTGCCGGGGCTAGAAATTTTTGCAATAAACTCTGGAATATCGCCCGTTTTACCTTTATGAATAAACGGCCAAAAACAAAAATAAAGGCTAAAAGCTTAACTGATCAATGGATTCTTTCCGAGCTAAATACTTTAATTAAGGAAGTAGATGAGGATTTTGAAAAATTTCATTTTTCTCAAGCCACCGAAAAACTTTATGAATTTACCTGGCATAAATTTGCTGATTGGTATTTGGAAATTTCCAAGCTAGAAAAAAATCATGCCATTACTTATTATGTACTTGAAGAAATTTTGAAACTCTGGCATCCGTTTATTCCCTTTATTACTGAAGAGGTTTGGCAAAAGTTAAATCCAAAGAAAATGCTCATGATTACCAAGTGGCCCAAAGTCGAGACTAAATTAATTAATAAAAAATCGGTTCAGGATTTTCAAAAAATACAAAATCTAGTTAATAATATTAGAAATAAGAAAAAAGAAAAAGACTTAAAGCCCTCTGATGAGTTTGTAGTTAAAAAGAAAAAAAATATCTTACTATCTAAAAACAAGAAAGTAATTGAATGGCTTAGCCGCTCTAAACTGAAAATCAAATAAATCAATATAGCAAAGGCGCCTCTCTTAAGAGAGGCGCCTTTTTACTTATGAAAAGAGTCTATTTCTTTCCACCTTTTTTCTTTGCCATTTTTTTTCTTTTCTAGAATACTTTTTATTAAATTGGGAGCCGACGTCTACTCCCTAAAAGAGGGATTAGAAGGCTAAATAAAGCAGAGAATAAAAAAACCTTATTGGCGCTTTTTCATCCCTCAAATAATAAAACACCAAAAACAAGAAAAGGTGTCATTTAAAATTTATCTTGGTTTTAATTTTATCTACTTGGGGTAATTTTGAAAATTTTTCTAGATTTTTTTGCTTTAATTTCTTTTTCGCTCTTGAGATGATCAATTTGACGGCATTTTCTGACTTATGGCATATTTGGGCAATTTTTTTTATCGGAAGTTCTGACCTGTATCTCAAAAGCATAACTTCCTTTTCAATCAAAGACAACTTTTTAATTTCCTGCCAGAGTATTTTAATATCATAATCATTTTGTAGCTTTTCTATAAAATTAAAGGGGATTTCCTGAAGCTGACCAGTCGGTCTTAAATCACGGTAGTAATTGACTAAAAGATTATGGGCTATTTTCAATAAATAAGTCAAATAAGAGTACCCGCGATCTTGATATTCTGACCATTTATTATAAGCTTTAAGAAAAGTTTCTTGCATTAAGTCTTCTGAGATCTGACCGTTTAATCCAGTACGATAATAAAAATAATTATATACTTTCTTATAATACTCTTGGTATATCTCCTGAAAATTTTCTTTGCTTTTTAACATTTTACTAAAAAAACCACCTAAAATAGGATAATAAATTTATAAGTGGTCATTGATTATAATAAAAAATTATTCGGCCACTCTAAAGACTTCGGAAACTGAAGTTATACCGTCTAAAGCCTTTAAAAGCCCGTCCTGGACCATAGTGACCATGCCGTTTTTTACAGCCACGTCTTTCATTTCATATTCAGAAACTTTACCGGATAATATAATTTTTTCAATTTCAGCGTTCATAATAAATATTTCAAAAATACCAATCCGGCCTTGAAAGCCACTTTGACCACATTCTTCACAGCCTTCACCGCGGTAAAATTTTATATTATCTAAATTTGGCTTTTTGCCGAAACTTTCTGGAATTTCAGATAATACTTTCTTTACTTTTTCACGCGTTTCATCGTCAAGATGATCTTCTGTTTTGCATTTGGGGCAAATTTTTCTCACTAAGCGCTGGGCCATAATAGCGTTTAAGGCCGGCGCCAAAAGAAAGGGTTTGGTGCCCATAGCTAAAAAGCGGGGGATTACACCGGCGGCGTCATTAGAGTGAATGGTGGTTAAAAGCAAGTGACCAGTCAAAGCCGCTTGAATAGAAATTTCAGCGGTTTCTAAATCTCTAATCTCCCCCACCATAACTATATCCGGATCCTGGCGCAGAATGGATTTCAAACCATTAGCATAAGTATAGCGTTTACGGCCCCTTTTTACGGTAGTCTGCCCGCCTTTAGTAACTACCTGCTCTTGTTGTTCATCTTCTTCGTGTTCAACCTGGCTCTGACTAATACCTGGCAATTGATACTCAACCGGATCTTCTAAGGTAATAGTTTTAGTCTCAGAGCTATTAAGTTTATTCAATATAGCGTATAAAGCTGTGGTTTTGCCACTGCCAGTCGGACCGGAAGTAATCACCATACCATTAGGCCGGGTAATTTCTTTTTCCAGCTGTTCAAAGGCTTTACCACGCAGTCCCAGCTGATCAAAAGTTAAATTTTCGGCTCCCTGCATTAAAAGACGCATCACCACACTTTCACCAAAGGAAGTGGGAATAGTAGAAACACGAACATCAATTTTACCATCCTCTAGTATCAAATTTATGCGGCCGTCCTGGGGAGCGTTAGTGATATTTATTTTCATACCAGAGAGTAGCTTTATACGACTAATAATGCGTTTCCAGATGTCTTTAGGCAATTCGGCTACTGTATGAAGTACACCGTCTATGCGATAGCGTACCTTGATACCACCCTCTTCCGCTTCAATATGAAGATCGGAAGCCTTGGAGTTAATAGCTCCGGCAATAAGTAGGTTTAAAGTTTCAGTTAAGGATACCTCATGAATTTTTTTGGCTATTTCGTTAAAGTCAACCTTTTCTCTTTTAAATTTTTCAATTGCTTCCTGGGCTATTTCTACTCCTTTTACCTCTTTTTTAATTTTGGGCAAACGATCATAAAGCTTGATGGCTTCCTTAAAACTATGCTCAGAAATCAAATAAAGTCCAATATGAGACTGGTATTTTTCTCTTATCTTTTTGATTAATTCTTTGGTTTCGGGTGTATTGGGCTTTAAGCAGCCTAAACGTATCTCTTTGCCTGATTTAAGAAAACAGACCGTCTTACATTTTAAAGCCTCTTCTTTAGAAATAATAGAAAGAGTTTCTGGTCCAATCGGAAAACCCACTAAATTGATATAATTTAAGCTTAATTCTTCAGCTTTAGCTTTAACCGCCTCCTCTTTTTCTTTGAGTTTAATTTCATCCATTTTTTCCTCAAACTTTTCTTTTGTCTCGTCGGAGCTGACTTGGTAGCCGCTGCTTTTTTGTTTTTGAGTAGCTTGGTCCATAATTACTTTTCATTATAGCAAAAAAAGCTTGATTAGAAAACAAGCTTTCTTTTTCTTAGGCTTTTTTCTGACAGTAATAATCAGAAACTTTATTTTTTATTTTATTTTCCGCTTCATCAATATCAGAAGCTGGAATTACTATTTTAGTAAAATCTTTAGTGCCCTCTGGTCTAAACTCACGGAAAAGTCTTACTCCATCAATCTGATGTACGGTATAGACAATAGCTTCAATTTCTTTATTCTTGCTTTCATAAATTAAAACCACTATTTCAGCTTGGGGAGTATTAATTATCAATTCATCTATCACCCCTAAAAGATCCTCTTCAGCGGCTTGAACTTTCTCAAAATCCTGGCCAGAAATTAAAGACCAAATAAAGCGCTGGTCATGATCAGTCTTCAAACGAGCCAAAACCCGACCCCAAAGTTTTAAGGTGGCGATTGATTTAGTTTGAAATAAGTTTTTAATAATTTCATCCCTTCTGGCTCCGGAAGCTACCAAGTGTGAAGATATGGCCAAAGATCGAGGGGTCACTGAACTAGTGCGAAAACTTTTAGTCTTAGAAATTATACCAGTTAATAAATTAGTGGCTACTTGTTCATTCATTATATCTACTCCCATCTGTTTTATAAACTCAAAAATTATTTCTGAAGTAGAAGTAGCAGTAATGTCTACCAAATTAATTTGGCCGTAATAATCGTTAGCTGGATCATGGTCAATATTGATTATCGGGGTTTTGAAGAAAAATTCAGCGTTATTATCGTAAAGTTTACCCAATGAATCTAAGTCCGTTGAATCAAGCACAAAAATCAAATCATAATCAAACCCGCCAACAGAAGTAGAAACATCTTTTTCATTAAAAAAACCGCTCTTTGGTTTTATATAAATATTTAAATTATCATCATTAATATCATAGCTAAGCTCTTCTACTTTAGTTTTTCTAACATTCAAAGATATAATAAACTTTTTTAAGCTGTCTAAACCGGAAAATATTTCTTGGCTCTTGGGCAAAAAATTATGTGAGGGAGAAAGATGAAACTCATGACAAACCACTTTAACCTTTTTTTTCATTTTCTCTAAAGCCAAAAACAAAGCCAGCCCCGAAGCAATAGCGTCAGTTGAGGGTTTGCTCGGCAAAACTACCAGAATTTGACTGGATTTATTGACTAAATCTTGAGCTTGTTTGTAGGGTAATTCTTTCATAGTATTTTTAAAAACAGAATATTCAAGTATACAAGAGCTTTTAAAAACTGTCAAGAGAATTAACCTTTGCTTGTTTTTTTGCTATATTTAGTAATAAGAAAATGAATAAGATAATTACAAAAAACAGCCAAGAAACACATAAATTAGGCCTCAAATTAGCCAAAAAATTAAAAAAAGGGGATATTTTAGCTTTTATTGGCCATTTAGGTTCTGGTAAAACTACTTTCATTAAAGGCTTAGCCAAAGGCCTTGGCTTAAAAAACAAAATTACCAGTCCTACTTTTGTTTGGTTGAAAACTTACCCTCTAAAAAAAAACAAGAATTATTTATGTCATTTTGACTTTTATCGCTTAGATTCAAGTAAAGATTTTAGTAATAATGAATTTGAAGAATATTTTTATGACCCTAATTCTATCTGTGTGATTGAATGGGCTGACAAAATTATAAAGTACCTGCCTAAAAAAACAAAATTTATTAAATTTAATCATCTTGACAAAAATAAAAGAGCGATAAATTTTGATAAAAAAATAAAAGGCTTATAATTTAAGCCCGGTTAATTCCTTTTTATAATAATTAATTAACCAGAAACTGCCGCCGTGCTTTCAGCTCTTTCTTTCTCTTTAACCAAGGCTTCTTCAACAATCATTTTTTCCGGAGTTATTTGCAAAACTTGATTTTTATGCACTAAAAGATGTTTATTCATTATCCCGGGCAAAAGTCCGGGTTTTTTAATTTGATAACGAATAATTTCATGGCTATTAGCTTCCAATTCAAAACCTGAGACAGAACCAACTTTTTGTCCTTTTTTTGTTTCTACAGGTAGACCAATTAAATCATTATGTTTTATTATCATTGACTTTCTTGATTTATTACTTCAGGTTTTTCCTTTTTTATAGGATGACGTTTAAAATAAAGTAATTGCTGGGTAATAGCAAAGAGAGTGGCGGCTATCCAATAAAGCAATAGACCAGTCGGCAATCGCAGTCCAATAAATACAATAATTAAAGGGAAAAAATAAGTCATAGAGCGAGAAGTCTGAGCGGCCATATTTTCGTCCTCTGAGCCGGGAATTTTTTTCTTGGGTTTTTTAGATAAAAGCATTTTTGACTGTAAAAATTGTAAACCACCAGCTAAAATAGACATAAACCAGTTGCCGGTTTGGGTTAAATCAATAAAACCTAAAAAAGTAGTGCTCACAGCATTAGCCGTATAATAATTTTTTAAGGGCTCATATAAATTATTAACTGTTTCCTGAGCCAAAAGACCGGTGTCAGGGTCAATAGCTAAACCAGCGTAAAATACTCTAAACAAAGCAAAAAGTATAGGCAACTGTATTAACAAGGGTAGGCAGGAGGAAAGCGGGTTAACTTTATTTTTTTTGTAAAACTGCATCAACTGGCGCCCTAATTCTTCCCGATCATCTTTATATTTCTTTTTTAACGCATTTAGTTTGGGCTGGATTTCCTGCATTTTTCTCTGGGATTTTATAGAAGAAAGCGAGGGAATGTATAAAATGCCCCTAATGATAATAGTCAAAATAATAATAGCCAGACCTAAATCCTGCCCAGGGATTGTTTTATATATAAACATTAGGGCGTTAAGTAGAGGTTGGACTAATATTGTGTTAAAAAATTCCATAATTTAGCTTTTTATTTATTAAACAGGGTCATAGCCGCCCTTACTAAAAGGATGGCAGCGCAAAATACGCCACAAAGCCTTTAATAGGCCTTTTCCCGGACCGTATTTATTAATAGCCCGGTAACTATACTCAGAACAGGTGGGATAAAAGCGGCAATAGCCATGAGAATGTTTTTTTGAATAAATACTATGATCAGGCGAAAAATTATTTTGATAAAAACGTATGACTTTTAATAATATTCTTTTTATATTTAATCTTATTTTATCCATAATTTACTTTTTTTGAAAATTTTTACTAGAATTTGTTCTTTTTCTTTAAAACTTTTTTTAATATAAGGTTTTTTTACCTTTATTATTATATCTTTTTCTTTAACTATAGAATTTAAATGTTTTCTAATTATTTCACTTAGTTGCCTTTTGATTTTATTACGAACAGTAGCTTTTTTGCTAATTTTCTTGGAAATGACAAAGCCAAATCTGGTATTCTTTGCTTGATTATTGGCAAATCTAAGATTTATATTTGATGTGAAAAAAAATTTGCCTTTTTGATAGACTTTTTTGAAGGCTTTTTCTTTTGACAGACGAAATTTTTTAGCCAACATAAAAGTTTAACCCTTACTGACCTAACTTTTTTCGACCTTTGCGTCTTCTTTTTTTTATTGTTTTACGGCCACCAGCGGTTTTTTTACGAGCTAGATAACCGTGGGTTTTTTTTCTCTTTTTTTTCTTGGGTTGATAAGTTCTTTTAGGCATTTATTTATTTTTTATACTTGGTAAGTTTACCGGAATTTAAGTCTTTAGTCAAACCTTTTATTAAACAAATAATAAAAAGAAAAGTCTTCCCCATTTATTCCACAGCTTATTAACACTAGGGCTAATTTAAGCTATTTTTTATCTGTGGATTTTGTGTTATATTCAGTAGTAGACTCAATAAAAATTATAAAGACATCCTTTTATGAATAAGGAGGAATTATGGCAAGCCACTCTGGGTGAGCTTGAATTACTTATTAGTAAGGCCAATTTTACCACTTGGTTTAAAAATACTTTTATCTCTGAATATTCAGAAGATAAAATTGTTATTGGTGTCCCTAATGCTTTTACTAAAACCTGGCTGGAAAATAAATACCATGATTTTATTATCAAGGCTATTCACAATATCACCAGCCATAAAATAGAAAAGATAAGCTATAAAGTAGAAACAAGAAAACCTAAAACAAAAATAAAAGAAAAAGTTACTCAAGAAAATGATGAAGATAAATCTGACAAAGAGGCCAAAGAAAAACAAGATCACATTAATAAATTCAACTTAAACCCTAAATATACTTTTAGTAATTTTATTGTGGGTAAGGGTAATGAATTAGCTCAAGCTGCTTGTAGTGCCGTGGCTGAAAAACCCGGTATTGTTTATAACCCCCTTTTTCTTTATGGCGGGGTTGGTTTGGGTAAAACTCATCTGATGCAGGCTATAGGCAATGATATTGTTAAAAATCACCCCAAAAAAAAGGTTATTTATGTTACTTGTGAAAAATTTACCAATGAATTCATACAAACTGTTTCTAAGGGAAACGCCGGTGACTTTAAAAATACCTATCGTTCAGTAGATATATTACTTATTGATGACATACAATTTCTAGCTAATAAGGAAAGGACTCAGGAAGAATTTTTTCATACTTTTAACACTCTACATCAAACAAATAAGCAAATTGTGGTTTCTTCAGATCGGCCACCTAAATCTATACCCGCCTTAGAACACCGACTTGTTTCGCGATTTGAATGGGGTATGATTGCAGATATTGGACAGCCTGATCTGGAAACTAGAATCGCCATTTTAGAAAAAAAATGTAAGGAAAAAAATTATAAATTAAAACCTGAAATTATAAATTACATTGCCAGTAATATAGAAAAAAATATTAGAGAACTAGAAGGAGCCCTAAATCGTATTATTGCTTATCATCATCTAAACAACCACGAACCTACTTTGGAATCAACTAAAAAATTACTTTCTTCAGTAAAAGCTAACCCTAAAAAAGGAGGCCTAACCAGTAAAAATATCATTAATATTGTAATGAAATTCTATGATATTTCCAGTGATAACTTAATGGGTAGCAGCCGTAAAAAAGAATTAGTTTATCCCCGTCAAATTGCTATGTATCTTTTGCGCGAAGAGTTGAAAAGTTCTTACCCTAGTATTGGCGAAGATTTAGGCGGCCGTGATCATACTACAGCTATGCATGCCTGCCATAAAATAGCTAAGTTGATAGAAGAAGATGAAAAAACAAAACAAGATATTACATTAATTAAACAGAGATTATATTCTTAAATTTCTTAGGGTATAAACTTGGGATAAACCTGTCAAAAAACTAATGGTAATTTGTTAATAACTTTCCCTCTTAAAATGGCTAGTGGATTTATCCTCATTTAATCAACACTTACCTCACAATAAACTAACATACTTTTTCACAAAAGACTAATTTCTTAAATAGCTTTACTACTCCTTAAAAGAGAAAAAACCCTATTTAAAAATATTAATCCACATTTCCACATAACCCTATTAATACGTCTATTAATTAAATAAATATATAAAGGATCTAATAATATGAAAATTTCATGTACTCAAGAAAATTTAAATCAAGGCTTAAACAATGTTAGTCACATTGCTAGTAAAAATGTTAGTTTGCCTATTTTAAATAATGTTTTATTAAAAGCTGAAAAAGGCACCATAAAATTAACCACCACTAATTTGGAAATTGGGATTAATTGTCAAATTAGGGGTAAGGTGGAAAAAGAAGGTGAAATTACTGTCCAAGCTAAACTTTTAAATGACTATGTAAATTCCTTACCCAACGAAAGAGTGGATCTAACAGCAAAGGACAATAAACTAAATATTGAGTGTGGTAAGGCTCATACTGTAATTAAAGCTTCCTCCACTGAGGAATTTCCCTTAATTCCAAAAGTAGAAAGAAAAAAAGGGTACGAAATTAAAACCTCTGAAATAAAAAAAGCCATAACTCAAGTGATATTTGCCACCGCTACTGACGAATCAAGACCGGAAATAAGCGGGGTTTATTTAAAACCAGAGAAAGAAGAAATAATACTGGCTGCTACTGATAGCTACCGTCTAGCTGAAAAAAAGATAAAAAAATCGGAAGGTCCTGAAGGTCCAGCTATAATTATCCCCACCCGCACTTTGCAAGAGCTAAACCGAATTTTAACCGAAGATATTGAGAGTGTGAATTTTTATATTAATGAAAACCAGATTCTTTTTACTTTTGATGGTATTGAGCTAGTTTCCCGACTTATTGAAGGGCAATACCCGGATTATAAACAAATTATACCCTCTGACTATAAAACAAAAATAGTTTTATCAAATCAGGAATTTGTAAAAATTATTAAGACTACCAGTCTTTTTTGCCAGCTAGGGATTAATGATATTAATTTAGAAATAAAGGACAAAAAATTAATTGTATCAGCCTCTAATTCCCAACTCGGTGAAAATACTTCCAGTCTAGCCGCTAAGATTGAGGGGGAGGATAATAAAATAGTTTTTAACTACCGTTATCTTTTAGATGGTTTATCTAGTATTGATAGTGAAGAAATAATATTAGAATTAAGTAATAATAATAATCCCGGATTAATTAAGCCAAAAGAAGCTAAGAATTATACTTATATAATAATGCCGATTCGGCAATAATTTATGATTTGGTCAATTGGTAGTTTATTAAATAAATCTTTAAAAAGGCAAGGCATTGAAAGTCAAGTTAAAGCTAGCCAGGTAATAAAAACTTTTCATAAAATTATTGAAAGAAAGTTTGGCCAGAAAGTACTAGAACAATTACAAGCCAAATCATTAAAAAATAAAACTTTAGTGGTAGCGATTTTAAGTTCAGTAGTGGCCAGTGAAATACGTCTACATCAGGAAGAAATTATAGAAGAAATTAATAGCCAATATAAAAAAACTTTAGTAGAGAAACTAAGGTTTTTATTTTAGAAAATATTATTCCTTGATATTTATTGTCAAATAATCTGACTGGGTGATCTCTTCTTCTTTATTAGTCATTACAACAAATAATTTATAAGTGCCAGGTTCTGGCTCTTCCCAGGAAAAAGTAAGATTATTATTTTTTGGTGTGTTTATTTTCTCTATTTGATTATTTTGACTATTGGCCCGGTAATAGATTGTAACTGAAGAAACATCTTCGGGATCATAAGCAAAAACATTTATAGAAAGAGGTAAATCCTTAGTATAATGAGTTGAGTTTTGGCTCGGGGAAATAAAATAAAGAGAACTGGAAGTTTGACTGAGATTAATATTTACAGTAATAGTTTTTTGAGTTGAGTTTTCGTATTTATCAAAGACTTTAGCGGTAATGTCATGATAGCCCTGGCTTAGACCAGAAAGATTGTGAGAATAAGAAAAAGGGGATTTTTTAGATTGGCCGATTTTATTCTCATCTATATAGTATTCAACTTTAACAATATTATATTTTCCGTCAGTCTCAACCTTAAAGGTAGTCTCAGAATTAGTAATACTCTCATCGTCCTCAGGGTTAGAGAAATTAATTTCCGGCTGGCTTTTCTCAGCTCTTAAAGAACAACTTTCTTCCTGGGGCATTTGGTTTAAGTAGTCGTTTTCTTGAGCCCAAGTTTGTACCGGAGCTTCCCAAGTTTCGTATTGAGGATCGGATTTTGGGTTCTCAGGAAAATCTCCTCGAGGATCGTTTTTTTTAACATAATGAAGAATGTTATGGACGCTTTTAACGGTTTCTTCGGCTATGAATTCTTCGGGCCAGTCTTCTAAACATGAATTAGGAATTTTTTTACCGGTGATTTTGTCTATTTTGACTGTTTGGTCAGCTTCCAACTTACCCTTTAAAACGGCTTTGCCAGTATCAATAGCCTTAAAGTCAGGAAAATATTCTACTTTTTGGCCTTCCAGAGCTCTTTTCATAAAACCGTTCCAGATGGGGGTAGCTAGGACTAAACCAGCCGCTCCTCGCTTCATCTCAGAGTTATCATTATTACCAGCCCAGACTCCGGTAGCTAAGGAAGGGGTATAGCCCAAAGTCCAGGCATCGCGGTAATCATTGGTAGTGCCAGTTTTAGCGCAGACGGGATGACCGCTTAAAGCCAGCTGGGTATAGCCCCAGAAGCTGGCCCGAGTGGTATTATCAGACAAAATTTTATTCATCTGCCTGGCTACTTGTTGGTCAATAACCTCAACTTCTTTAGGTGAGGTGCGTTTTTCAAGAATTTTCCCTTGATTGTCTTCAATCCGAAGAATAGGGTAATAAGGTATTTTCTTGCCTTCCCGGGCTAGAGTAGCGTAAGCATTTAAATGTTCGATTAATTTAACTTCACCTCCGCCTAAAACTAAAGAAAGACCAAAACGGCTGCGATCTGATAAAGTAGTATATCCTAATTCTTCGGCTAAATCTAAAACATCATCTACGCCGGTCAAATAAAGAGTTTTGACCGCCGGGATATTTAAAGAAGCCTGCAAAGCCTGGCGCATAGTAACTGGTCCGTGTTCGTTTAAAGAATAATTTTTAGGTATGTAATCTTTAGTACTAGTTTTAAAGGTAGTAACAAGATCAAAAAGCATAGTTTCCGGAGTATAGCCGTCTTCAAGAGCTTGAGTGTAGACGATTGGTTTAAAAGAAGAACCGGGCTGTCTTTCTCTTAAAGTTACGTTAACATTGCCATCAATATCTGTATTAAAATAATCGTGAGAACCAACCATAGCCAGTATTTCGCCGGTTTTAACCTCTAAGGAAACTAAGGCTGCGTTGGAGCCACCATAACGTTCTATTTTACTAATGCCTTTATCGATTTCTTCTTCAGCAATTTTTTGTAGGTCGTAATCAAGGGTGGTAACAACCTTTAACCCTCCCTGTTCAATTTCTTGGACCCCGTATTTTTCAGCCAAAATTTCCCGAACATACATAACAAAATGAGGAGCTAAAATATTTTCTTGGCGTGGCTTAACTTGACTTAATATGTCAACTTTTTTGGCTTCTTGAGCTTCTTTTTCCGTAATCTGTTCCTGCTTAGCCATCAAATCAATTACTAGTTTTTGACGATCAAGCAAAGTGTCGGTATGTGAGCCGTAAGGTGAATAATAAGTGGTAGCCTTGGGAATAGAAGCTAAAAGTGCTCCTTCAGCTATAGTTAAATCCTTAGCATTTTTCCCGAAAAAACTTTCGGCCGCTGCTTCAATACCGTAGATATTTGAACCATAGGGAATTTCATTAAAGTACATTTTTAATATTTCTTCTTTGGAAAATTTTCTCTCTATTTGATAAGCCAAGACTATTTCTTTTATTTTGCGGGTCCAGCTTTTTTCATTGGTTAAAATAGCATTTTTAACAAATTGTTGGGTAATAGTAGAGGCCCCTTGTGCTTTTTTTCTTTTAAGAATATCTATCCAGAGAGCTTTAAAAATACGGGGCAGGGAAAAACCCTTATGCTCATAGAAATCTTTGTCTTCAATAGCTATATGAGCCCATTTGGCCTTTTCTGAAATCTCTTCCAGATTAATCATAGTTCTTCTTTCGTCACCATGAATTTCATACAAAACAGTTTTAGCGTCTCGAGCGTAGATTTTTGTGCTTTGGGCAATGGACCGCTCAATTAATTTATCTGGACTGGGTAAATCACGGGAAAACCAGGCAAATACCCCCAGCATAGCCAGACCGCCCAGTATTATTAAAATAGCCAAAATTGGTAGCCAGTTATTTAAAAACTGATCAAACCATTTTTTTCTTTTCTTTTTTTTCTTAAGTTTGGTATTTTGCCGCCAAGTGCGGGTAAATTTCTTTTTTGGTTTTAACTGGGGTATAGGCATAATTTAAAGTTTATAATTTCTTTTTTTAGTAGTCAGGTAAGCGCCTAAAAGTAGAGCCTTTTGTCCGAGTTTAGATTTTACTATTTTTGTTTTTTTATGTCTAGGGTCGACTAATTCTTGTTTAAAGCTTTTTTTAGAGAGAGTAATTATTTTTGTAAAGTTGGACAGACCGCCGCCGAGCACTATTATTTCCGGACTTAGAACATTAGTTAAGCTGGCTAGGCCAAGGCCCAAGTATTTGGCGGTTATTTCCGCGGCTTTCAAAGCCTTTTTGTCGCCCTTTTTAGACAATTTGTAAATTTCCTTGCCAGATCTATTTTGGCCGGTAATTTTTTTATAATATTTTTCTAAAGAAAAGCCGCAAGCCTGGGCTTCAAAATGACCGAAACGGCCGCAGCTGCACTGGAAGCCTTTTTCTAAAATTTTAAAATGTCCGATTTCAGCTAAATTTTTATAACCGGTATAAATTTTATTATCTACTGCTAGACCGCCGCCAATACCGCTGCCCAAAGTTAAACCAATAATATATTTATAATTTTTGGCGGCGCCTAATATACTTTCGGCCAGAACAAAGCAAAAGCCGTCGTGTTCAATAAAAATTTCTTTTTTAAAGATTTTTCTTAAAGCTTTTTTTAAGTTATAGTTTTCCAGGGTGGAAGAAAAATTAGTGGCGTGTAGAATTTTACCTTTTTTATCTACTGGTCCGGCAAAGGAAATAGCAATATTTTTGGCCTTTTCAGGCTGGTAATAATTAATAGCCTTTTTAATCTCGCGAAGTAATTTTTTTGGTCCTTTTTTACTCGGACTTTTAATTTGGTGATTTTTAAAAACCCGGTTATTTTTAACAATACCGGTATTTATCTTAGTGCCGCCAATGTCTAGGCCAATAGAATAAGACATAAATACTTTTTTAGTGTTTTCATTATAGCAAAAATATTGTATACTTTCAATATACTTATGGATAAAAAAGACATAATTAAAAACATTCTCAAACGTGGCGTAGCTGAGATAATTGAAGAAAAAGTTTTAAAGAAAAAGCTTAATGCCGGTAAAAAATTGAGAGTTAAGCTGGGTATTGATCCCACAGGTTATGATTTGCATATTGGTCATGCGGCTCCTCTTTTAAAGCTTAAGGCTTTTCAGGAATTAGGGCACCAGGTGGTTTTAATTATCGGTGATTACACCGCTCGTATCGGTGATCCCTCGGGTCTTGATAAAACCCGACAGCCGCTTTCTGATAAGCAAGTAGAAAAAAATGCCAAGGATTATGTTAAACAAGCTAGTATTATATTAGATAAAAAAAAGACTGAGATCAGATGGCAAAGTGAATGGTTTGAAGAATTTGATTTACAGACGGTGATTGACCTGACTTCAAAAGCTACCTTGGCTCAAATACTATCTCACGAAACTTTTAAAAAACGCTTGGAAAAGGGCCAGCCTTTATCCACTCATGAAATACTTTATCCTTTTTTACAGGGGTATGATTCAGTGGCGGTTAAGGCTGATCTGGAGCTGGGGGCCATTGAACAAAAATTTAATTTACTGATGGGCCGGACTATTCAAGGGTCTCTGGACCAGCCGGTGCAGGATATATTGACCCTTAATTATTTAATGGGCACTGACGGACGGAAAATGAGTAAAACCTTTAATAATTATATTGCTTTACGGGATGAACCAGGCGATATGTTTGGCAAAGTTATGTCTATTCCGGATAAATTGATAATTGATTATTTTACTTTAGCTACCCGAATTTCTTTATCAGAAGTTGAAGAAATAAAAAAAGCCCTTGAAGCCGGCGATAATCCGCGAAATTATAAGGCCAGATTAGCCCGTGAAATTGTTAGTCTTTATCATTCAGAAGAAAAAGCCAAGGCAGCCGAGAAAGAGTTTGAAAAAGTTTTTAAAAATAAAGAATGTCCTTCCGATATTCCGATATTTTCCCCGACAAAGAATAAATTACCGATTATTGACTTACTAGTGGAGTCAGATTTAGCCACGAGTAAAAGCGAAGCCAGGCGACTTATAGAGCAAGGTGGGGTTTCGATGAATGATAAAAAAATAAAAGACCCTAAAAAAGAAATAAATTTCAAGAAAAACGATATTATCAAAGTCGGCAAAAGAAAGTTTTTAAAAATCAAATAATAATAAAAGACAGATTCTTTTCGAGTCTGTCTTTTTATATTAGTAAAATTATTTTTTCCGATAAAACTTGGCTGCTTCTTCCGGCGGCATAGAATTAACTATTAAACGCGAACCCAACTCCAACCCGGCCCATACATTTCTACGAGGAGAAATTCGTAAATAAAAATGTTCGTCATCATAATGGATAGCCTGATGGAGATAATAATTATAGGGTAGTTTATGTTTATGAAGTTTGTCAAGTAATTTTTTTAGTATTTTGGCTATGGAATTAATCTCTTTTTTGTTGAGATGGGCAATATTATCCACGTGTCTTTTTGGCAAAATCCAGGCTTCATAATTATAGGTGGAGGCATAAGGAGTAAAGCAGGAAACATTTTCATCTTCCCAAACAAAGCGCGGAGTTTTTGGCGCTTTTTTAGTTAAATCACAGTAATAACAATGACCCATTTGTATTTTGTATTCCTGGGCCCGAGTTAATTTACTAAGAATATGAGGCGGTAAAAAAGAGGTAGCAAAAATTTGCGAATGGGCGTGGGTGATCGAAGCACCGGCTCGGCCACCGTTGTTTTTAAAAATTAAGATATAGCGCATTTTTTCATTTTTGGCAATATCAACGGTTCTTTTTTGGTAGATTTTTAAAATATCCTGGATATGATTAATCGGTAATTCGGCCATTTCCTGATCATGTTTTGGTGTTTCAATAACTACTTCTTGCTGACCATAAGCTTTGGCATTATCCAAAGTGACAGCAGCAAAAATGTTTTTGACTACTTTGATTTTCCATTTATTGCCTCGCCCTTTTTTAGCCAACGCCGTGACCCCCTTTTGTTTATCGGGACAAAAAGGACAAGTTTTTTTAGGTAGTTCTTCAGGTTTTCCCTCTTCTTCAAAATGATGCGGTCTTTTACCGCGACTAGGGGCAACCACTATCGCGCGGTCATGGATATAATCCTGCCTTATTTCAGCTCTTTTTTTATTAATCTTTTTGGTATTTTTAGGAGATTTAGATTTTTTTCTTTTTGTTTTTTTCGTTTTTTTTCTGGACATATAGATTATATTAGTTGATGATATAGCTCAATATATTTTTTAGCTGATTTATTCCAGGAAAAATCTTTTTTCATACCATTTTTCATTAATTTCAGCCATTTTTCTTTATTTTTATAGACTTCTAAGGCTCTTTTTGTTGCTTTATAGAACTCACTCGCCTCAAATTTTTCAAAGCAAAAACCAGTGCCTACCTCATTTTCTGGATTAAATTCATGTACAGTATCAGCCAGTCCCCCGGTGGCCCGGACAATAGGGATATTACCGTAGCGCATAGCGATCATCTGACCCAGGCCGCAAGGCTCGTAGCGTGAAGGCATAAGAAACATATCAGAGCCAGCGTATATTTTCTGAGCCAAAGAAGCGTCAAAATCTATAGTAGCTGAGAGCCAGTTTTTATATTTTTTAGCTGCTTTTTTTAAATTTTCTTCCAGCTCCTTATTGCCGGTACCTAATAAAACTAATTGACAGTTATTTTTAGCTAGCTTGGGTAAAATTTGCAAGATAAGATCAATGCCTTTTTGTTCTGCCAGGCGTCCGACTAGACCTAAAACTGGAGTATCTTCAGACTGCTTTAGCCCGGAAATTTTTTGAAGATTTTTTTTATTGATTTTTTTGTTTTCTAATCTGTCTATTGAATATTGCTTGATTATTTCTTGATCAAGTGCCGGATTAAATCTTTCTACATCAATTCCGTTAAGAATGCCGTGTAAATCTTCTTTTCTTTTTTGCAGCTCTTTTTCCAATCCGGCGCCATATTCGGCGTTCATTATTTCCTGGGCGTAAGTGGGGCTAACAGTATTAAGGGAATCAGCGTGTAAAATAGCCTGGCGCAGATATTTAATGTTATTTTTATCAAGGGGCATGAATTTCATATTTTTTGCCTCTTCTTTTTTTATGTTGAGATAATCTAAAACCTCTCTATAGTTATAATTACCCTGGTAGGCCAGATTATGAATAGTCAGGAGAGTTTTTATTTTTCTAATAGATGGATTTTTTTGTCCGAGGTAATTTTTTAAAAAAGGAATAATACCAACATGCCAGTCATGAAGATGAATAACCTCCGGGTGGAAATTAAGCGGTTTAAAGGTTTCAAAAATACTGCGCGAGAAAAAGGTAAAACGCTGGCATTCCGGTGATGATCCGCCCGGCGAAGCGTCTTTTTCAAAATATACTCCATTTCGTCCCAGGTATTTTTGGTTATCGATAAAATAAACCAAAACAGCGCTGCCCGGCAAATGACTCTGCCAAATATTGATTAGCTCTTCTTTATTCCCAAAAGGGACTTTAATATCAGAGGCGATTTTTTTAAGATTGTATTCTTTTTCATCGATAATACCATATTTGGGGATAATAATACGGGTATCTACATGGTTTCGAATGAGATTTTTGGGTAAGGCTCCGATAACATCAGCCAGGCCGCCAACCTTGGCCATAGGCGTTAATTCAGCAGCGGTGAGTAAAATTTTGCTTTTTTTCATTATTTTAAATTAGTTTTTATTATTCTATTTAATATATTAACATATTTTTGGCGATTTTTGTCATTTTTCCCCATCAAAGTAGCAGTTATAGCCCAAATATCTAAAGCGGCCCGAACTTGAGCCAAGCCGAGATTTTTTTTAATTTGTTTAACTCGGGCTTTAGACATTTTTTTTAAATAGGTATTAAGAAAACTTTTTTGCAATTTTTCAATTTTTTTATGGCTAACTTTATCGGCTAACATAATTCTCAAATGGGTAATGAAGCAGGCCAAATCAAAAGAGGGGTAAAACATTGAAGATAAAGTAAAATCAATAATAGCTATTTTATTTTCTGGAGTGACAATAATATTGGAAGCCTGAAAGTCATTATGGGTGAGGACTCTTTTTGATTTTCTGAATGAGGGGTGGATTTTTTTATGATAGAGGCGGACGTATTTAAAAATAATTTTTTTGTTTTTTGGGTCGTATTTTTTTATTTTTTTTCTTAGTTCTTTGAAATATTCTTTTTCTTTTAAATTTCTTTTTTTTATGCCTTGGGGTTTAAGTTTGTGCAGGTTAGCTAAGGCCAAAGCGGATTTTTTTACTAGTCTGGCAAATTTAGCTGAATTAAAAGAGATTTTTCTCAAAGGTTTTCCCGGAACCTCTTCGTAAAGCAGATAAGGCACCACAGGAAAATAATATAGGGGGCGGGGAGAAATTAAATTTTTCTTATTTTTTTTGTAAACGTACTCCATTATTTGAAAAGTGTTTTTGTTAATGGTATTACCTCTAATAGTGATTTCTTCGGGCTTATTTTTTTTATTAGTATAGGTAATTTTAGTACGGGTTAAAAAACTAGTTTGTGAAAGCGCTTTAGGGTGTTCAATTTCCAGGTCAATAATGTTTTTAGCCTGGGGAAATATTTTTCTTCGCCCCTTACAATAGAGTTTCATCATTATCTCTTTGTCTTTAAAAATCTTTTTTAAATCGTGGTATTTTTTTGTTTTTAATATGTCTTCATTAATTTCCAAGCCTAGCCAATTAGCGTATTTGCGGGCTTTTTCTAGGGTTTTATTAACTAATAACTGAGAAACATGAGGATCGCGAGTAGAAACGGTGTAGGCCATAATTTGCATCATCCACCAAAGTTCATGAATTATTAGTTTTCTTTTTATTGCTTGATAAGTAATATTTCTTTCTTGTAAATATTTATGTCGGAAAGTTAATTTAATTTTTTTTATTTTTTCTTGGCTAATATTCTCACACCAGTTAAAAATATTGAGCTGGGCAAAAAAATTACCCATGTCACTCAAGGGGTCAAAAAGATTACTTCTTCCCCAGTCAATCAGAGCCGTTTTTTTCCCGCAGACTATAATGTTGTTAGGGTTGAAATCCCCGTGAGTTAAAATAAATTTCTTTTTGTTTTTAAAAATCTCATTTTTGATTAATGGGAAGAGATTGTCTAGCAAGGAAGCGCCAAAAGCGTAAACATCCGGGTAATTATTTTTATAATCTTCTTTAAAATAACTAATTTCATCTTTAATTTCTGATAATTTTTTCTTTTTACTATTTTTTATTCTCATATTATGCAGACGGGCCAAACAATAAGCTGATTTTCGGGTTATTTCTTTAATTCTTTTTCTTTTATTTATAAAACAGGCAAAAGGTTTTCCGGGAAATTCTTCATAAAGAACTAAATTTAATTTTTTGTAGTAGCCTAGAGGAAAAGGAATTTGACAGGTTTCTGAGACAAAATCTTTTTGAAATAACATCTTTTTTGTGCGGTCGGCAATATAACTTTCTTCCCGGGTGTCACGGGAGGGTACATTGCCGCGGATGATTTTCCTTACCTCTTTTCCAGAAGGCAGTTTTATTTTAAGGATATATTTCAAAGCCTTTTTAAAAGAGGTGCCACTTTGATCATGAATTTCTATTTTTTTAAGTTTAGAGCCAGGTGGATAGTATTGTTTGGTTATTAAATTGAAAAAGTGGCGCATTACTTTTTTATTTTTGGTTTGTTTAAAATATTTCATTATTTTTTCTTTTCATAATTTTTTAATTCTTTTATACGATCACGCAGCTGGGCTGCTCTTTCGTATTCTTCTTTTTCTACTACCGCTTTTATTTCTTTTTTAAGATTGTTGATAATTTTATCAATTTCTTTTTTGGGCATTTTTGGCAGGGCATCATCAGTATGCTGACGTATTTCTTCATCTTCTTGTTTGCTTAGATTTTCAACGGTTCCGTTTCGCTGCCATTCAAAACCAGTAAAAACTATTTCGTGATAGAGTTCTTTGGCTTTTTCTTTAATCTTGTCAGGGGCTTTATTTAAATTTTGGACAACACCATTAAGTTCTTTAGCTCCGGCTTCAATCATTTCCAGGCTCCACCAAGGCTTGGCTGAAGCCCACCAGAATTGATCGGAATGTAAAGCCCGGTCAAGCAGATGTCGTATTTTTTTTACGGCCGGGTCGTCTCCCGAGTATTTTTTAAAAGAATCTATGGCTAGGTTTTGTAGCTGCCACTGTTTTTGGTGTATTTTATTGCCTGGGTCTTCCCAACGAGAAAAAGGCGCGTTTCTTTCCAAATCTTTTTCCATCAAAGCCCAAGTGGAAGGCTGGGGTTTAATTTTCTCCCGTTTTTTAAATATTTGGGGTAGTTCAGAAATTAAGACAGTTTTTAATTTTTTAGACTCATAGATTTCAAAAAGAAGGTGTTCCATACCGGGCCGGTGATGACCAAAAGTTTCGCCGTCCATAGCTGTTAATAAGTATTCATTTTTTTTAAGCCTTTCCCCCAGGCTATTAATTAGTAAATTTCCAGTGCCATATTGTCCAGAAAGAATTTTCCAGCTCATTTTTCTCTCGCGAAAAAATATTTTAAAATCTTTAGTATTTTTTACCTGGTATATTTTAGAATAATCAATTTCTCCTTTATTTTCCGGGAAAGAAAGTTCATCAACAATAACCCAATCAAAACCCATTTTCTCCGCTACTTTAGCTACCTTGTCAGAGTAACCCATTTCCGGCGGGAAAAAACCCTTGGCTTCAAATAAATCTCCAAAATATTTTTTATGAGTTTCTTTGTTAATTTCTATTTGCCTTATTATTTCATCTTCAGGCAATTTTGGTAAAAGAGGATGGTATTTAGCACTGCCGGTAAGCTCTACTTGTCCTTTTTTTATTAATTTCCTAAGATCATTGATTATATCCATGAGGTTGTTTTCTTCAAAAAGTTCTAAAAGAACAGCACTAACATTAAGAGTTAATTTAGCTTCAGGGTTTTCTTTTAAACCAGCTATAATCTTGCGATAAGCTTCGTTAGCGATTTTTTTTACCCAATAAGGTTTTTGAGTGGGTGGTTGATAAATGTGTAAAAAATTGGCCCAATACATATGTTTTTTAAATTATTTTTTCTCCTCCCATTTTAGGGATAAATCCGATTTTATTTAAATATTTTTTAATATTTTCTTTTGCTAAGCCTTGTTTTTCATATTTGGTTGTGTTTTCTTTTAATTCTTTAAATATTTTCTTAGCTGATTTTTTTTCTTCGGTCTTCAAACTTTCTAAAGCTAAAATAACATTATATAATTCTTTTGACTCTCTGATAATTATTTCATAGTCCCACCAAGGCCGCATAGAAGCCCACCAAAATTTATCAGAGGCCAGGGCTCGATCAAGCATTTTTTGAGTTTTGTGAATATTTTTATCTTTTCTTTTTTTGGCTAACTTAAACAAGGAGATTACCTTATTATTTAACTGCCACTGTATTTTGTGTATCGGGTTATTATGATTTTTCCATAAAGCATAAGGAATATTATTTTTAATTTCTTTTACTTCTGAAGACCAGCTGCCTGGAACTGATTTTATTTTTTTAAATTGATTGTATTCTTTTAGTAATGAAGTATAATTCATTGATTTAACTTTTTTATTTGTCATTAATTTTTGCCAGATTTTATCAGCTCCAGGCCGATGATGCCCCAGATTTTCACCGTCCATGGCTGAAATTAGTATTTTTTGGCCTCTTTTTTCTTTTTTAATATTGCTGAAAAATTTATTTATATTTTTTGTCTCTGGTTCAAAAATAAAGTAGTCGCTAATCTTGCGGTTGCGGAAGATAAATTTAATATTTTCCTTTTTTGATTGATAACCCTGGTCAAAGCTAATTTTCCCTAGATCTCCCCGAGCGCAAATTTCATCTAGAGCTACCCACTCGATAGCAAATTTTTTCAGAATAGGGATTAACTTATTATGCCAGGCCATTTCCGGCGGGAAAAAACCTTTAGGCTGATAAACTTTACCGAAATATTTTAAATTTGTTTTTTGGTTAAGACGAATTTGCCTTTCAATTGTTTTTAAGGAATAAAGCGGCAGTATTAAATGAAATTTGGCACTGTGTGTGAATTCAATTTGTTCTTTTTGGGCTAAATTTTTGATCTGATTAATAATATTTTTATAACCGCAGGCAACTAATTGTTCAGTTAATGAGGCGTTAATATTGAGGGTAATTTTAATAGCTGGATTTTTTTCTAATATATTTAAAATTGGCTGATAACTTTCTTTAGCTACTTTTTTAATAATTTTTTTATCCCAGTTGGGTGGCTGATAGATGTGAAGCAGGTTAGACCAAATCATTTTTTTATTTTTTTATGTTTATCTACAGCTTTGCGGTAAAGAGCTAAATATTTTTTAGCGGGTAATTCCCAGGAAAAAGAAAGCCTCATAGCCTGCCAGGTTAAATGTTCCCATGATTTACGGTGTTTAAAATTTTCCAAAGCTCTGACGATAGCCATTAAAAGATCTTCTTTGCTGTAGCGGGAGAATTTAAAACCATTGCCTTTGGCTGTGCGGGGATTATAATTGGTAATAGTATCAGAAAGCCCACCGGTTTCATGGACTATGGGTATAGAACCATAACGCATACTAATAAGCTGAGAAATACCGCAGGGTTCATAGCGTGAAGGCATAAGAAACATATCAGAGCCAGCATAAACTCGCGAGGCCATTTTCTCGGTGAAAGGAGCGTAAATAGCAATTTTTTTCGGTTTTTTACGGGATAATTTTTTAAAGGATTTTATATAAGATTTATTACCCGAGCCGACAACTATGATCTGTAAATTAAGTTTTAAAAGATATTCAATTATTTGTAAGATTAAGTCAAAACCTTTTTGCTCTGTCAGGCGGTGAACTAAGCCGATAATAGGAGTTTCTGCTTTTTTTTCCAGACCGACTTCTTTTTGTAATACTATTTTATTTTTCTTTTTTTTATCCAGGGAATTCCAATCATAATTATAGTTTATATTCTTATCAAAGGCTGGGTTAAAAACTGTGTAATCAATACCGTTAATAATACCATATATATCTTTTTTTCTCTCTTTTAAAATTTTGTCTAGTCCCTGAGCAAATTTATGAGTTAATATTTCTTTGGCGTAGCGCTGGGAGACAGTGTTTATAATATCAGAGTTTTTAATGGCTCGATGAGCAAAATTAATGTATTTTATTTTTCTTTTATCTTGAATTTTAGGTCGGCCTCGACCATGATCTTTATTTTTTTTTGAGACTCTCCACCAGTCTTGTTGGAATTGAAAAGGGAGATTATGAATAGTGTAGAGAGTGGCTATACTAGAGAGTTTTTTATTTTTAGATTTTTTTATAAAATTAGGAATAAGGCCACTCTGCCAGTCATGGCAATGTATTAGATCAAGCTCTAGATTAAGTCTCTTAACCATTTTTAAAACAGCTTTATCAAAGAAGAGAAACCTTAAGTTATCATCTTTTTCTCCGTACATTTTTTGGCGCTCAAAAAATTCTTTATTATAGATTAAATAAAGCGGACACTTTGACTGAAACCAAGTTCTAAAAAAAATAACAGGATATTTACTTTTACCAATTTTTATTTCTTCTTCAGCTAATTTTTTAGTTTTTAATTTTTGTTTTTTAATGAAGCTATAGTAAGGCATAACTAGAGAAACGTCTTCTTCCATTTTAGCTAAAGCTTTTGGTAGGGCGTTAGCCACGTCGCCCAGCCCCCCGGTTTTAGCATAGGGAGAAATTTCCGGACTGACTATTAAAATTTTTAATTTTTTATTCATTATTTTAAATATCCTAAATAATGGCTAGCTATAATAAACATGGCGTGACTCCAGGCTAGAGGGGAGATACCTTGGCGAAAATCCTGAAAAATTTGTTCAGGGATATATTTATCTACTCTCTCAATAACCCACTGATAATAAGATTCAGCCTTTTTCTTATGGCCGGCCAAGTGCCAATATATAGCCAGCCAAAAGTTTAAAACAGGCCAGGCCCCACCGCCTTCCCAAGCTGTACCTTCTGAATCAAAATAATCAAACTGAAAACGGTGAACTCCGCCACTAACGACAATATTCTGCTCAATTTTTTTAATTGTCTTAATTATTCTTTCATCTTTTGGGGATATAATTTCAAAAGGCCAGACCAACCCGACTAAAGAGGCGTCAATATTTTTGTCACAGATACGGCCGCAATTACGTAAGAAATAGCCAAATTCTTTACTGTAGGCTTCTTCAATTTCTGAAATCATTTGCTTGGCCGTTTTCTCCCAATTTTTGTTTGGTATAATTTCATGAGCACACAGGAGCCCGCGGGCGCAGGCAGCCAGAGAATAAGTGAAGTTATTTTCCATAACTGAAGAAGTTTTCCTAAAACCGTCCTCCCAGAGATCCAAAGTATTAGGGAGAAAATAAGTTTTATTCCAAGCTTGACAAAGTCCTTCAGCCAATCTTTTTATAAGAGCTTGGTGCTTTAAAGCGTTGTTTAAGTTATCTTTATATAAAAAATGTATTAACCAGAGGACTATACCCATTTGATCTGGTTCAAATTGAGAACCAAGAGAAGCTATACGGCCATTAGTTGAATAATTAGCATAAAGCAGCTTTTCTTTTTTAAAGTCCTCGGGTTTTTTATAAAGCCATACTAAAAATTTTTCTGCTAAAGAAAGATTTAAATACTTTCCAGCCAGACAGATAAAAGAAGCGTCCCGAGGCCAGACATAGCGGTAATTTCCGGCTTCTCGAGGATAATAAGATTTATCAGTATTAGCGGCGACAATGGCCCCATTTTCCAAGGCACAGTCTGAAATAACGGCCTTAGAACTTTTAATAAGTTTTTGAATTTTTTTCTTATTTTTCATTTTAAATATTCTTTAGTACTGGCACAGCAGTAAGCCACGGCCAGGGCGTCTGAGGCGTGATCAGGCGTAGGTATTTTTTTTAGTTTTAAAATACTTTTCAGCATTTTTTGAACCTGACTCTTACTAGCCCGGCCATAACCGGTAATAGCTTGCTTAATCTGAAGGGGGGTATATTCAAAAATAGGAATCTTTTTTTTAGCCGCGGCTAAATTAATAATGCCCTTAGTCTGACCAACTTTAAAGGCGGAACTAACATTTTTGCAAAAATATAGATTTTCAGCCGCCATTTTATCAGGGTTATATTGGTTTATTATTTTATTTAATTTTTTAAAAATATTGTTGAGCCGATTTTCTATTTTTTCTCCAGCCTGGGTATTTAAACAGCCGTATTTAATAACTTCAATATTATTTTTTTCTTTTTTAATTATAGCGTAACCAGTATAAGCCAATCCTGGGTCTAGACCGAGTATTTTCATATTTATTTTTTTAAATTAGTGAAGATTTTCTCCACGTCTTCCTGATTTTCCAGAGCTTCTAATAATTTTTTTAATTTATTTTTTTCTTTTTCATTCTCGATTTCTACCAAAACTTCCGGAATCATGCCTATACCAGCGGAAGTAATTTTATATTTTTTTTCCAATCCTTTTTGAATTTCTTGCAGGTTTTCTTTTTTGGTAATAATTTTAATCACTTCATTACTTTCTTCAATATCCTCGGCGCCTAATTCGGCCACTTCTAAAAACATTTTTTCTTTATCTGAATTTTCAGGTTCAATTTCAATTATCCCCATTTGATTAAAAAGATAAAGTACTGAGCCGGATTGTCCGAGATTGCCGCCGTGTTCAGAGACAATATTTTTAATTTCGGAAACCGTGCGATTATTATTGTCAGTTAGCACTTTTACAATAATAGCCAGGCCTCCGGGGCCGTATATTTCATAAATTCCTTGTTCAATTTCCCGGCCTTCAATTTCTCCAGCTCCTCTTTTTATAGCCTTTTCAATATTTGTGGAAGGCATATTAGCTTCCCTGGCTTTTTCAATAGCTAGGCGCAGATCAGAATTATCTGCCGGATCTTTGCCTTTTTCGCGAACAGCTATGGAGATAGTCTTGGATAATTTAGAAAAGATTTTACCCTTTTTTTTGTCAGTAGCTTGCTTTTGTCTTTTAATTTTTGACCATTTTGAATGCCCGGACATAAAAAAATATCAATTATTAGTTAAATTATAACATTTTTTGTGTCTTTAGTAAACCAGAAACTTAAGTATAATTTGCCTTTATAAAGAGTTTTGTGATAAAGTATAATCGCTTGAATAAAAATCAATGAAAAAAATATTAAACAGCCAAAAACAAATAAAAAAATACAACCAAGGCCAGATTTTAGAATCGATTGAAAGCTTAACTGATCAGGTCAAACAATCCTTGTCGGAAGTATTAAAGATAAAGCTACCGGCTCATTATAAAAAAGTAGATAAAATAGTTTTAAGTGGTATGGGAGGATCAGAAATTGGCTGTGACCTTTTACGTCAGGCTCTAGCTGACAAGTTGAAAAAACCGATTACTATTATCTCTGGCTATCGTTTGCCCCGGTTTGTTGATAAAAAAACATTATTTTTATCCTCCTCTTATTCAGGCCATACTGAAGAGGTAATTATAACTACCAAAAAAGCCATAAAACGTCAGGCAAAAATATTAATAATCACTAGTGGAGGTAAATTAGGAAAACTAGCTAAAAAAAATAAAATACCGGCTTATATTTTTAAGCCTTCTTTTAATCCGTCAAACCAGCCTCGTTTAGGCCTGGGTTATTCAATTGGAGGATTAATACAAATTTTACGGCGTCTTCAATTTTTAGACCTAAAAAAAAGCGAAATTAATAAAGCTTTATCATTAGTTGAAAAAGAAAGTTTAAAATTTGAGGCCAAAAAAGATTTTAATAAAAACCCGGCTAAAAAATTAGCTTCTAAAATTCACAAGAAGGTGCCGGTCTTGCTGTCCAGTAATGATTTTTTAGGCAACCTTCACGTTTTAGCCAATCAATTACAGGAAAACGCCAAGAATTTTGCCGCTTATTATGCCTTACCGGAAATGAATCATCACTTAATAGAGGGTTTATCGCATCCAGATTTATTAAAGAAATTTTTATTCATTTTTTTGCCTTCAAATTTACTGCCTTCTCGTTTGAAAAAAAGATTTAAAATAACTAAAAATATTCTAGGCAAAAAAAATTTAAAATCAATTAATGTTGATTTAAAAGGAAAAGATTTTTTAAGTCAATCCTTTTATCTACTCACTTTGGGTAGTTTTGTTAGCTTTTATTTAGCTGTTTTAAACCAGAAAGACCCGCAAAAAATTCCTTTAGTTGATTATTTTAAAAAACAACTTTCAAAATAGTAATAATTTATTTATAATCTAAGAGCTTTTGTCGGCCATGCTTGGGCAAAAGCTCTTTTTTAAATATAAAAAATAATGTTATAATATAAACATTATGACAAAACTCTATTACTGGCTTAAAGAAAACTGGTCCTGGTTTTCATATATAATTTTATTTCTAATTTGCTTTTTAATTTTTTCCTATTTGCAGTATTCGACCGCTTTTGCTGACCCGGATTCATATTATCACGCCAAGATGTCAGTTTTGTTGAGAGATGAGGGGGTTTTGGAAGAATTTCCTTGGCTTCAATACACGGTTCTTAAAGAAAATTTTACTAATCAGCATTTTTTATATCATTTTAGCCTTATTCCCTGGGTAACATTTTTCCGGCCCTTAATTGGTATTAAGCTGGCTACGGTTTTTTTGGCTACTTTATTAATTCTGGTTTTTTACTGGTTTTTGCGGCGTATGAGAGTACGCTGGGCTTTTATTTACCCTTTGTTGCTTTTAACGATTAATCCTTTTGTTTTTCGAATTTCCCTGGCTAAAGCGCCCGGTCTTTCTATTATAATTTTACTTTTGGGTCTTTATTTTATCTTCAGCCATAAATATAAGTCGCTTTTTCTCTTATCTTTTCTGTATGTCTGGTTTTATGGTGGTTTTATACTTATTTTATTTGTTAGTTTTTGCTTTCTCTTGGTTCACTTTTTTTATCATCGTATTTTAAAACGTCTTTATTATCATAAATTAATTGAAAGATTATACGCAGTAGTTGGTCGGGGTCGGCGTTTTTTGGAAAATAGAAAAATATATCTGAAAATCTTTCTGGCTAGCTTTTTAGGCGTAACTGGCGGAGTAATTATAAATTTTTACTTTCCTCAGAATTTAAAATTTTATTATAATCAACTTATTAAAATTGGTATTATCAATTATAAAAATATTATTGGGGTTGGCGGAGAGTGGTATAATTACGGCTTTATAGAACTTATTTCTAATACTATTAGCCTTTCTGTAATATTAGTAGTGGCTTTAGTTTTATTTTTTATATACTTTAAAAAACAATCAAAGTTGTCTTTTACTACTTTTTTAATTTTTATTTTTTTCTTTGCCTTTACTTTGAAATCACGTCGTTATGTTGAATACTATGTGCCTTTTGGTATGCTTTTTGCGGCGGTTTCTATTAGTGATTCTCTGAAGGGGGTAAATATAAAAAAGTTTTTTAATCAGTTTAAAGAAATATATTTCAAAAATATTTTTTCTAAAATTATAATTACCTTACTAATTTTATATATTCTAATAATTTTTCCAACTGTTGTTATGCGTGATTTTAAAACAGTTAAAAATGATTTAAGCAGTGGTATTAGTTTTGATAAATTTTATTATGTTTCGCAGTGGTTAAAATTTAATTCAAAAAAAGGTTCAATTGTTATTCATTCTGACTGGGATGATTTTCCCACTTTGTTTTATCACAATAGTCATAATTATTATATTGTTGGATTGGATCCAACTTTTATGTATGAATATGATAAGGACTTATACTGGAAATGGGTTAATTTAACCACCGGTAAAAATGTGCCTGATTTGTATTCAGTGGTTAAAAATGAATTTAAAGCTTCCTATATATTGATTGAAAAAGACCATACGGGCATGTATAACCATGTTTCTTCCACCAAGGGTTTTTCTTTAGTTTATGAAGATAACCAGGTTTATTTATACCTAATTAATTAAATGATAAGTAAAATAAAAAAAAGAATAGGTCTTGATTTTATTATTCTTTTTATTTTTCTTACTCATTATCTTTTTACAATTGAAAGCTGGCATGAAATTACTTTTATACCGATGCAAGGGCCACCCCGAAATTACATTTTTTCTTTTATAATTTTTATTTTATTGGCGGTTTATTTTTTTATTTCCTGGGCTGATTTTAAAAAAGAAAAAAAGTTTTTTTATAAGAGTATTTTGCTATTTTCGATAATTCTGTTTTTCATTTTTTCAATGCTGGCCTATCAAATAGTTTTAAGGGAAAAAACAAATAATCCAAAATATATTCATGACGGGGCTGTACAGACCGAAGAGGCAGTAAAATTTTTAAGCCTTGGTAAAAATCATTACGCTGTTAATTATCAAAATACTTCTTTTGGTGTATTTGGCGATTTTTATAGTGGGGAAGAAAGGGCTAATCCGGCTTGGTATTATCACGTTTATTTACCTTTTTACTCTCTTTTTTCCGTACCATTTTACAAGATTTCATCGGCTTTATTTTCTTTTTATGATCAAAGAATAGTTTATGGTTTGTTATTTTTATTAAGTCTTTTTATTATTTACAAATTACCAGAGAATAGAAACATGAAGCTCATCGGCTTAATAATATTTGCTTTTAATCCTTTATTTTTTCCTTATCTTATTCAAGGCTATAATGATATATTTGTTTTCTTTTGGCTTTTAGCTTCTCTTTATCTGCTAAAATTAAGAAGATTTTACTGGTCGGCTGCTTTGTTAGCTTTGGCCTGTGCTTCCAAACAATCAGCCTGGCTGATTTTACCATTTTATTTTAGTTATCTATATTTTCTTGAAAATAAAGTAAAGATATTTACTCAAAAAATAGGGTTAGTTTTTAAAAAGTTTATACCTTTTATTATAATAAGTTTATTAATTTTTATACCTTTTCTTATTTGGTCGCCTAATGATTTTATAGAGGATATTTTTCTTTATCCGGCCGGGGCGGCTACTTTAAATTTTCCTATGATTGGCTACGGGGTTTCAAGCTTAGTCTATAAAATGGGCTTAGTTGAAAGTACTTTTGATTACTTCCCTTTTGGCTTAATACAAGCTTTAATAGGTTTGCCATTAATTTATTTTTTAATAAAGAAACAGAAAAAGAATAATAATTTGTCTAATCTTATATTTTCTTACGGAATTTTACTTTTGGTTTTTTGGTTTTTTTCAAGATTTTTTAATAATAATTATATTTCATATTTATCAATGATATTTTTAGTTGGCTATTTGATAGAAGAGAAAAAACCATTAGGTGGAAAAAATAGATAAATTTAAATTTTTATATGCATAAAGAGATAAAAAATAAAATTTCCCTGGATATGATTTTATTGTTTGTTTTAGGTATAAACTTTATTTTAACAGTTTCTAATTGGCACTATATTAAGTTTATCCCGATTAATTTTGGATTGCCGCGTAATTTTATCTTTTTTTATACTTTTTTTATTTTGTTTATTTTTTATTATATTATTTCTAAATCAAAAAAGATTAACTATAATTTAAGATATTATATAAAATTATGCATAATTATTTTACTAATATTTGTTTTTATAATTATTACCGGAGTTTATCAGATTTTACTAAGAAAAAAAGGAGCTGATCCAATTTATGTTCATGATGGTATTTTAGTTAGCGAACAAGCTATTAAATATTTAGATGAAGGCAAAAATCCTTATGTTGAAAATTATAAGGAATCTTTCAGCTATTTTATAGAAAAATATGGCCAGAGAGAACGCGATAACCCAGTTTGGCACCATTATGTCTATTTGCCCTATTATTTTTTATTTTCCTGGCCTTTTTATAAAGTGTCTCACTATTTTTTTGGGTTTTTTGATCAAAGAATAGTCCATATTTTTATATTTATATTTAGTCTTATTTTAATATATAAAATACCCAAAAATAAAAATAAAAAGTTAATAGCCTTGTTATTGTTTGCCTTTAATCCCTTATTTTTCCCCTGGTTTTTTAATGGTCATAATGATATTTTTATTTTTTTCTGGCTAATTTTATCTATCTATTTATTGACAAAAAGAAAATATATTTGGTCTAGTTTATTTTTAGGGCTAGCCTGTGTTTCCAAGCATCAAGCTTGGTTGTTTCTTCCTTTTTATTTTATATATTTATTTTATAGTCAAAATTTAATAAAAAATTATTTTAGAAGAGCATTAATTACTTTTAAGAAAATGTGGTTAACTTTTTTAATTTTTATTATTTTTTTAACTCCCTTTTTATTTTGGAATTACGGAACTTTTATTGAAGATATTATTGAATATCCCGCTGGTAAATCGGCGCATGTTTTACCAGTAGTGGGTTATGGAATTTCATATTTTTTGTATATGATAGGCATAATTAAGGATCAATGGGATTATTATCCATTCTGGATATGGCAAGTAATTTTTTGTTTACCACTTTTTTACTATTTTGTAAGAAAACAAAAAATTAATAATAATTTAAAGCAACTTGTTTTTAATTATGGAGTTTTTGTTTTTGTCTTTTTATTTTTTTCAAGATATTTAAATACTAATTATATTTCTTATTTATCAATGATATTTTTATCAGCTTATTTAATTGAAGACAAATATTTTTTTAAAAAAAACAGTAAATTAAAAAAGAAATAATAATTTAATTCTTTTTTAGTCTAATGGAATTTCTATAATTGCTTTTTTATTGTTAATTTTATTATACTTAACTTATGAAAAATTTATTCAAGTATATATCAAAAAAAGAATGTAAATTTGTTTTAATGGTTGGTTTTATTTTAGTGATTATAACTAGTAGTTCCTTAATCTACGGCTATTTAATAAAGCCAGCCGATAAATTTTTTCCGGGCATACATTCGATGGCGGCCGGGGATTTTAGTGTTTACTACTCTTATATTGGACAGGCTAAAGAAGGTCACTTAATTTTTCAGGATCTTTTTACTTCGGAAAGCCACTCACCTTTTATTTTTAATCCCTTTTGGCTGATTATTGGCTTTTTGGCTCGTGTATTTAATTTATCCAGTATAGCCGCTTATCAGATTTCTAGAATTTTACTCATATTTTTATTTGTTTTTGTTTTGTACTTTTTTATCAGTTATTTTTTTAAAAAAGTAAAATCAAGAAAATACGGCTTTATTTTCTCTATAATGGCTTCGGGATTAGGCGGATATTTCATGCCTTTAATTAGAAATTTATTTAATAATCAAATTACATTAAAAAATTATCCGATGGATTTATGGGTGTCCGAAGGCTATAATTTTTTAACCCTTTACCATAGCCCCCATTTTATTATGGCCACTATTCTTATTATCAGCACTTTATTTTTGGCTTATTATTCTTTTATTAAAAATAAATGGATTTATTTACTGGTGGCTGGATTTCTGGCAAATTCTTTGATGTTTTTTCATCCTTTTCATTTGCCAACTATCTTAGCTGTTTTATTAATCTATATTTTTGTTAAATCATTTAGAGATTGGCAGATTAAATGGGATTATATTAAAAAATATTTGGTCTATCTGTTTTTAATTATACCGCCGGTTCTTTATCACTTTATGATTTTGATTTATAATCCTGTGGCTATTGACCGGGCCAGTAGCAATGTTTGTCTAACGCCATATTTTTGGGTAGTAATAATTAGTTATGGGTTTTTAACCCCTTTTGCTTTGTGGGGAGTTATCAAAAAAATAAAAAATGAAAAGTTTGTATTTTTAATAACCTGGTTAATCGTGCAGTCAGCTCTGATTTTTGCTCCTTTAGGTTTTCAAAGACGTCTTACTCAGGGATTACAAATACCCTTGAGTCTAATGGCTTTTGTGGGTCTTGTTAGCTTATATCATTATTTAAATAAAAAATTTAATCTCTCAAAAATATTTTACGCTCCGGTAGTATTAATGCTATCAATATTGTTTTTTGGTTTTTCTAATTTATATGTCTTGGCAGAAGATTTTTATTTTTATTCTGATCCTCAATTTAAAGAGCCTCCTGAATATATGTATTTAGATAAGGAATATAAAAATACTTTTAATTGGCTAAAAGAAAAAATGTCCGACCAGGATGTAATTTTCGGAGATCATGTTCCTTCTCACTTTATATCAGGATTTGCTTTGAAAAAAACTTATTTAAGTCATTGGGTGGAAACAATAAATTTTTGGGCTAAGAGAGAAAAAATGCAAAAGTTTTGGCAAGAAAATACTAGTGATGACTGGCGCCGAGAGTTTATTAAAGAGATAAATATAAATTATATCTTTTTTAGCCCATTTGAAAAAAGGCATGGAAAATATAATCCAGACCAGAGTGAATTATTTAAATTAGTTTTTACAAAAGGTGAAGTAAAGATATTTAAGCCTAATTTTGATTTACCCCTAAAAGATTAATCCTCCCAAATTTGTCTATTTGGCTGATTTGAGGGCGAAAAATCTTACTTTTATTTAAACCCATGTTGCCTTGAGCATGATAAACAGATAAACCTATTTGGTATTTAATATTTTTGAATGCTTCAGGCATAAGAATCTGATAATTTACTTTAATTATTTCATTTTTTTTCCAATCATGGGTGGGGTAAAGAGCCGATAAAGGATAACTTTCTTCAAAGGAAGAGTTTTCACCGGTAAAGTGAATCTTAATTTGATAATCAAATTCTATTTCATTAAGGCATTGCCAGTATAAAGTTAAGGGCAATATTTCATAGTTATAATCTTTTATTGAATATTTTTTTATTTTCTCAGTAGTATAGCCCTTTAATTCTATAGCTTCAAATTTTTTATTGATAGAATTAATTTGATTTGGTAAATCCACCTCTTTTTCGTAAAGTAAAGGCACGCTTTTACCCTTTTTTGTATATAAGAAGTATTTGTCAATATAATTTGTAAGATGAAAATCATTTTCTTTTATAAGTTTACGAATACGGCTAGCTCCGGGAATATTATTTTCATCATTTTCCTGATAAAGGAATTGATAATACAAAAAATCATTCATGTCAAAAAGAAGATATTCTACATCGGATGGAATGGAGTAATCAATATTAGAGTATTGCTTTTTGCCTAAATATTGATAATGAAGAGAATATATTTTTTTACGGGAAGATAATTGGGGTAAGAAATGAAAACCAGTAGCTACGGCTGACTTTTCGGGAATTTGACTGGTAAAATATTTTCTAATATTAATATCTTTTTTTGCCTCGGCGTAATTAAGAGTATCTTGACTAAGATAAAATAATGGTCCCATAACTAAACTAGAATAAAGACTGGCTAAGATTAGAATAACAATAATTATTTCTTTATTTCTATTCAATATCCTTGTTATTTTGTATTTTGAGTCTTTTTTATATATTTTTTTTATAGAATAAACTAGGCTAATAAATAAAAAAGGGATAATAAGGGCTACATAATGAATTTCCAGAGCTAGTGGCCCAGCGGCTGTTAAAAAGAGTATTTGTAAAATTATTAAAGTGCTGGGCAAAATATATTTTGGCTTTAATAACGGTAAAAAAAGGAAAGGAAGAAATAGTCCGACTAAAAATGAAATATTACTAAAGGAAAAAATATGTTTTATAACAACCCAGGGATGATTAATAGCGCCTAAAATAATTGATTTAATGTCATCACCTAACCAGCCATAATAACGAACAAATTTATATTGCCCGTAACCAGATATTTCCCCAGTCATTTTCATGGCAAAAATAAACCAGCCGATACTTAAAATTATAGGTAAGAGACTCCAGTGCCATTTTTTTCTATCGATAAGGGCTAATAAGCCAAACATAAAGATAACTAAAGCCAGATCTTCCCTGATACTCAGACAGAGAACCAGAAAAAGTGTGTAAAGAGCAAAGTTTCCTTTTTTATAAAAATAAAATAAGAAAAATAATAAGGGTATAGCCAAAGAAAGAATATGAAATTCATAAGTATTTATATTATGAACAAACAAATGGCTTAGGTAAAAAAAGCTTATAAAAAGAGATAAATTTTTGCTTAATTTCTGCCGGGCGATTAAATATAGTGGCCAAGCTCCTAAAGCCAAAAAAAGTGTTTGCATAATTAATAAAGTGACTGGACTTCTAAGTAAAAAATAAAAAGGTATTAACAAGGGGATGATTAAAGCGAAGTGATCACCTAGATAAAGATGGGGATGAATAGTTAGTTCAAAAAAGTCACCGAGGCTAGAATTATAAAAAACCTGGTTAAAAATAGCCAAATCTATACCAATATAGTTATAGGTAAGATATTTGTATAAACATAAAACAGAAAATATAATAACGTATATTAAAATTATAACTATTAAAATTTTTTTACTGTTTCTTTGTAAATAGTCGTTTAAATAATTTAAATAATTATTAATTTTTTCTTCTTTATTCATTGGATAAAGCAATATTTTTATTAAGAGTAAGCTCTTCCTTTATTTTATCCTAATTTTTTAATGATAACAAACATCCCGCCTTTTGAAAGCGGGAATGTTTGTATATTTCAAATAAAAATAATTTATTGAGTAACGTTAGAAGTAGTACCAGCCACAAAGATAACGATAGCCCAGGCCAGCAAGACAATAATTAAACCAATAACAGCGGCTGAGATAACTTTCTTAGCTTTTTCAATCCTTTCTTCATTACCAGCAGCGGTCATCCATTGAAAGCCACCGATAATAATCATAACTACAGCTACTAAAGCTAAAATACCAAGCACCCATTGAATAATATTAACTACTGTATCTCTAAGATCAGCTGTGCCTAAACCGACTTCACCACCAATATCTCCAATGGAGTATGAGGTTTGAGCTAAAGCAGTAACTGGAAGAGCTAGTAACAAAACAGAAGAAGTAATTAGAGCTAATTTTTTCATTATTTCACCTCCTTTCTAAAAATATTTTAATAATTATTATACAGATATTATTCAGAAACTACATTAGCAGTAGTACCGGCCACAAAGATGACAATAGCCCAAGCCATCAAGACAATAATTAAACCAATAACAGCGGCCGAAATAACTTTCTTGGCTTTTCCAATCTTTTCTTCATTACCAGCAGCCGTCATCCAAAGAATGCCACCATAAATAATCATAACTACAGCTACTAAAGCTAAAATACCAAGGACCCATTGGATAACGTTAATGGCGGTGTCTACAAGATCAGCTGTGCCTAATCCAACAGAACTACCAAAGTCTTCAATACTATAACTGGTCACAACAGCTGAAGCAGTCGTTGGCAAAATTAGTAGAAATAGAGCTAAGATTAGAGATATTTTTTTCATTTTCTTAATTTTAATAATAATAATTTTTATGTTTGTTCTATTATATCCTAAAATAAGATTTTTGTCAAATTTTATTTTAGGTAAAAGAACTACTCAATACAGTTTCCATTAAAAATCTAATAATCACCCAACTGCCTAAGATAACAACAATACCTAAAGAAGCCCATAGCAAAGTATCTTTAGCTTGTTTAACTTTTTCAGCGTTGCCGGCCGAAGTCAACATTAAAAAACCGCCCCATATAAAAACAAATAAAGCAAAAAGGCCAACAGCCCCTAAAAGAATTCTGATTACCTGAATAAAAAGACAAAGCAAGTTAGTACAGGCCATAGGGTTGGGTAATACATTGGAAGTGCCATTGGCTAAAGCACTTAAGGGAAAGAAAAAATTGATAATGAGTAATAAGGTTATAATCTTTTTTTTCATATATTTATATAATTAATATTAATCTACTCGGCACTCAATATCTGGCAGCGACCCACCATTTAGATTGGCATAACCGTCACTATCAGTATCGTCTGTTGAGCTAGGTGTAGGAATTTTATAATAAAATTCACCTTCTATTTCTTCACATCTTGAGCGGGATTCCCAATAGCAATCATAGTAAGTATTACCACTGGCATCAGTAAAAGGTATAGTACAGGTTCCCATATTACATACATCCATAGTTGACATTTTTTCTTGAGCCGCTTCTTTACTCCAAGCTACTTCATTAGTAGATACATCAGGGAGACAACCCCCTCTTTGGATATAACAGTTATTAACTGAAGTAGAATTTTCGCGACAAATATGCCAAAGACAATCTTCAGAATTACTTTCCTCCTTGCATTTTGCCTCATGATTGAAAGTATCACCATAAGGAAGGCATTCGTTACCTGTACAGTTATAACAATCTTTATTTAAATCATCAGGTATACAACAACCCTCTTGACAAAATACGAGTTCTGAACATTTTTTCTTCTCCAATAACATATAGTTTTCGCCGTATTTATCACAGCCATTTTCTTCCCAAGTAGGTAGACATATAGGACCGGGTTTTAAAGATATTTGTCCACAACAATATTCAGCCTCTTCAGTTTTCTCGGTGTCATAATCAACCTGACAACTGCCAGAGCCTGTTTTTATAGCGTTCCAGGTATTTTCTCCCACTACTCCTACTTCAAAATTACCAATCTCATCCTGATTACTTAACTGAAATTCAATCACACAGTCAGCTGTTTTATCACCGTAACAACCATCTACTGGGCCACATTCACAACCCTCTAAATTATTAAGTGCGTTTTGTAAGTCTTTTATATAAGTATCAGTACTTGAATCTTTGGGTCCGCCACAGCCAAGATGAAGATTATTTTTGTCGCATTCTAAAGGAAAATCTTCGTGGCATTCTTCACTGCCACCCCACCAAAATTCACCGAATATTTTGCTTTGAGGATCATCAGTAAAAGCAAAAATATAAAAATTTACTGTAATCCAGGCACATAATACTATTAACATACCGACAAAAGCGCCTTTAATAGTCTTTTTTGCTTCCTGGATTTTTTCAGTCCGACCGCCGGCAATAATAAAGCCAAAACCGCCCCAAATAAAGAAGAATAAAACCACCACAGCCAGCATGGTTAAGCCGAATTGAAAGGCATTAATTAATAGGGTGATAAAATCATCAAAACCGCAGGGATTATAATCAATAACATGGGTGACGTCCCCGTATTTATCATGAGCGCTTTCCCCTTTGTCACCTATTTGAACATAATTACGAGCGTCAATACAGTCGCCATTACAGACTCTTTCGTAATCACTTTCTTTTTCTCCTCCTTCTTCTGCTTTATTATATTTAAAGGCTTCAGCGTCATCAAAATTATGAGTGCCGTGTTCTTCAACCTCATAAACGGTAATGTCACAATCAGGCATTATATCCGGTAAAGGAGAGGCTATTGACTTGAGAGGTGTTATTAAAAAAGTTAAACCTATTATTAAAAATAAAATTTTGTAATTATTTTTCATTCTAAAGTCCTTTCAATTTTTTCAGCAGCTTCATTTAATGCTTGGCTGCTGCTTTTATTTTTTAAAGCTACAGTCTCAATCATTTCAGCAAAATAATTTTTTGTAGCTGAAGCATCATAACCAGTATACCAATTTTTGGCGGTTAAAGCTTGGCGGGCCCAAAGCCCTAAATCAGGATCTTCTTTTTGTATATTAAGAATACTTCTTAGGGGGGAAATTTTCCCAGTTTTTTCTAGGTATTGCCGATTTCTTTTTTCCCGAGCTATAAACTGGACTAAATCCCAGGCTTCCTGAAGAGACTTGGTTTTTTTAGCAACAGTATGGACCCAGTATTTGCCAAAATTAACTTGTACGGGATTACCGGCTTTATTTAAAACTCGGTCTGTACCAGATGGATTTATATGAAACATTTCAGTTACACCATAATTTAAATTAGCTGTTTTATCAATTACTGATTTATCAGCTAGGGTACCAATATAGTAAGCTGATTTACCACTAGTAAAGTTATCTAAACTTTCCGGTTGTGATGAATTCCAGGAATAAGTTTCTTTATTTATATTGGTAAAACTGGTGTAAAAATCTAAAGCCAAAGCTCCTAAATTGGTGGTTTCACGGCTTCTATTAAAACTAACTTCTTCTCCGCTGGGAGAAATCATACTGACTCCGTTTTGTATCATTAGTAGTGAAAGAATTCCATAATGATACTCAATATTTGAAGAAAGACCTAAAGCTATACTGGACTGGAGAATATTATTTTGATTGTCGTAGAGACTTAGCTTTGAAGATTGCTGAACTAGTTCATTCCAAGTTTTAGCCGGTTGAGCTATATAAGCATTATTTAATAAATCTTTATTATAATAGACAGCCAACGTATCAATACTATAAGGCAGGGCGTATATTTGTCTTTTTCCCCGATTGTTGCTTAAAACTACATCATCATAAATTATATCAACATAATTATTTTTTATATTATCTAAAGTGGGAGAGCTTTTTGTGCGGTATTTTATTTCTACAGTATTACGAAAAAATTCTTTTTTATTTTCATAGTAAGCGGTAGTTATTTCAGCCGGTGCGGGAGTGATGAATTCCTGATATTTTTTTAACCAAGTTGAAGGCAACTCAAATATATCCGGACCTTGATCACGAGCCCAAGCTTGAATCAAAGTGTCTTCGTATTCTTCCAGTTTTACTTTTCTAAAACTTACTTTGACATAGGGATGATAATTTTTAAAAGCGCTAACAATATCTTGATAGTCTTTTTCTGAGCCTTCAACAATCCAATATTTTAAAGTAACACTTTTGGGAATTTTTACTTCTTCTTTCAAGAAAATGCCAATAAAGATAGGAACAAGGATAGCTAAAACGATTATACCAAGAATTATATATTTTCTACTAATCATTGCTTTTTATATTTTTTAAGTATTTTTTTAAATCTTTTTTAATTTCCGGATGTTTCAAACCAAATTCAATATTAGCTTTAATATAACCGAGTTTATTGCCAATGTCGTAGTACCGGCCTTTTTTGATAAGACAAGCCAGAACTTTTTCTTGTTGAGCTAGCTTATTAATAGCGTCTACTAGCCAAAGTTCTCCTCCTTGACCTATTTTTTGTTTTTTTAAAAATTTAAATATAGTTGGAGTCAATAAATAGGCTCCGTGAGTAGCTAATCTTGAGGGAGCTTTATCAAGAGGCGGTTTTTCCACGATTTCATTTATTTGATGAATATTTTTTTCTATATGTTTGACTTTGGCAACGCCGTAGCGGGAAACCTCTTTTTTAGCCACCTTAATGGCAGAAATAACCGAGCATTTATATTTTTTATAAACTTCAAGCATTTGTTTGACTCGGGGTGGGTTAGCGTGAATAAATTCATCACCCCAGATATAAATAAAAGGCTCATTTTTGACCAGTGGTTCAGCACACAAAGCCGGCGTACCGTTGCCATAAGGCCCTTTTTGACGGATAAAAATAAAATTGCCTAAATCAGCAATTTTTTTGATTTGTTTAGCCTTATCTTTTTTGCCCTGTTTAGCTAACTTTTCTTCTAAATAATCTAAATGATCAAAATGATCTTCAATAGCTGTTTTAGAAGAGTCAGTGACGATTATTATATCTTTAATACCAGAAGAGGCTAATTCTTCAACTACGTATTGAATAGTAGGTTTATCAACAATAGGCAGCATTTCTTTGGGTATGGCTTTAGTTACTGGTAGAAAGCGACTGCCTAAACCAGCGGCTGGTATGACTGCTTTTGTTATCTTTGGCATTTGTTTTTTTTGGTTAAGCTTCTCTAATATTATAATAAATTTAGGCTGATTTGTAAAACTTAAATTTTCCTTGGAATTTTTTTAATCATTTTAAAGAGCAAGAAACTAAAAACACCTGAGACTAATAAATATAAGGGAATAGAGACAAATAAGCTGACATTCAATTTTTCCAAAGAATTTACAATAAATAAAAGTGGATGGTGAACTAAAAATAAAGGAAAAGACAAAAGTCCTAATCTAATTAATATTCTGGATAGCTTTTTGTATTTATTTAAATAGGTCCAAAAATTATTTTTTACTACCAGACCAAGATAAATACCCAAACCAAATTCAAATAAATAATCTAAAGGAAAAAAGGGTTGAAGTTTGTAGATTAATGGGGGAAAGTTATTATATAAATAACGAAAAATTAAAGAAATTAAAAATAAAATAAAAAGTGAAGCGTAAGGATTAGTTTTAAATTTTTTTAAAAGTAAAGGGAAGAGGAGATATAAAACAATAATTAGACCAATAAACCAGCTTGGTCCCAAAAATGGACCACCGATTCTACCTAAGAAATTACAAAAACCAGTTAAACTACAAAAAATATCAGCTGTATTTATTTGAGGAAAATAATAATAGCCTTCTTGAAGTAGGGTGTCTGGTAGAATATAATAAAAAATAACGCCCATAATTAAGGCTATAAAGAAAGGAGGGTATATTTTTAAAAAACGCTGGGTAATAAATTTTACATATTCTATTTTTTTATTTTTATATCTTAAAGTCAGGCAAAGACCCGAGATAATAATAAATATAGCTATGCCTAGATCACCTGTATTAAAGCGATAGATATTACCAAAATTAATAAATACTCGACCCCAGATTGGATTTATTTCTATAGAGATATGAAAGAAAAAAACTAAGACAATAGCGATTGTTCGAAATAGATCTATAAGGGAATATCTCATTTAAGTAAATTGGATTATTAATTAAGCAGGTATTTCTAATCCATGTAAATGTTCTTTTAATAGTTTTTTCATATAATATGGTTAATCTATAATTATTCTAGGAATAGCAAAAGGAAGTCGAGTTAATAATTCGTAATTTAAACTATTATAAATATCTCTAAAAGAAGTTAAATGGATTTCATCATTGTCCTGTTGGCCAATTAACACCACTTCATCGCCTTTTTTAACCTCAGGAATATGAGTAATATTAACAATTGATAAATTCATATTTACTTTACCAATAATATTAGCTCGTTTTCCATTGATTAATATATTACCACGATTACTTAAAGAACAACTATAACCACAAGCATAACCTACTGGCATAGTGGCTATTTTCATATTTTTATTAGCCATAAAAGTATCGCCATAACCAATAAAATCACCCGCCTTAACCACTTTAGTATTTAATATTTTAGTTTTCCAACTTAATATAGGTTGCAAGGGATTTATTTTTCTTTTTCGCTTACTTAAATAATTTATTAAAGTTTCATCACTAGGCCATAAACCAAATTGAATAATACCCACTCTAACCATATCCATTCTAGTTTGTTTATAATTAATAGCCGCAGCTGAACAAGCGGTATGTCTATACTTTATATCTATATCGGCTTTAATAAATTTTTTATAAATAACATTATATTTAGCTATTTGTTTCTTTATACGATAATAATTAATAATGCTTTCAGCACCAGCATAATGCGTACAAAGTCCTATGATATTAAAGTGTTTTTTATTTTTCTTTAAAAATTTTAATAATTTATCTAAATCTTTAAAATCAAAGCCAGTACGATTTAAGCCAGTTTCAACTTCAATATGAATCTTAGCTGGTTTTTTCATTTTTTTTGCCATTTTACAAGCAGCTTGCAAACGATTGAATTCAAAAATAAAAAATTCAATACCATTTTTAATAGCCCAGGGCAACTGTTTATTACTAATCATACCCATAATCATTATCTGACTACTTTGGCGACATATTTTTAATAATTTTTTAGCTTCAAAAGCAGCAAAAACAGCAAAATGATTAATGCCTTGTTCTTCAGCTAAAGGTACTATTTGTTTCATGCCATGTCCGTAAGCATCGCCTTTAACCACTGAAGAAATACGAACATTTTTACCAACTACCCTTTTTATAAATTTATAATTATTTATAAACTTTTTTTTACTAATATAAATTTTGGATGTATGTATTTTTTTCATTAATTTACAAGCAAAATTATAAAACTTTAAATATTATTCTAATTTTTAATACTTATAGTATAAAAAAATAATTATTCTTCTAGTCCAGCTAGTTTCCCAGGCCTTGTCTTTTTCTAATTTGGCGTTTCTTTCTTTGATTTTATTAATTTCTTTTTCAATTTGTTCGAAGGTGAGCATATTATAATTATAACAGAATATAATAAATTTGTTTATTTATAGAATTCCAAAATGTCTCAAATAGTGTTTGTTGCATTTTGGCCAGTTCTTTACTTTTAATAACAATGGCAACCATATCTTTTTTAAATGAAAATATAGCTATTTTTCTCCTCCATGTAAAAATACTACCATGATAATCAAAATTCATGAATTATTTTTACTTGGCGTAGTTGTTTGGGGCCTAATTTTTGTCTTTCTCTGGCTTTGGGTGACTCCCGTAAAATAACACTAACTGGAATTTTTTTCTTTATTCATTTTTCACGAATTTTGGAAAATTAGGTAAGGTGGAAAAAAGGTCATTTGCCGAACTAAAAGCAATAAGTTTTTTGGCTTCTTTTAATAATTCATGGAGGATTAATTTCATTTCTTGTTTGCCTTGATAGAATCTAACCGTCGGTCTGTTTCGAGCTTTTCCATAAAGAACTCTTAGTTGAGGTAAGGCTTTTTCTAATTTAATTATTTTACTCTTTGTGTAGTTTATTATTCTTTCCGGCTTTTCAGCACTGAAATATTTAACTTTTTTCTTCTGGAGTAGGAGAATTATTTTTTATAATACTGAGTAAAAAATATTTCCATACCTTTTCTAAAAGGGGGCGTGTACTTTTTAGGATTTGCTTTTAAGTCTTGTTTAAGCTTTTGTGGCGTAAGCCAAATAATTTCACTAATTTCTCTTTTATCTGGTTTAATTTTTTTATCACTTTTGCTAATAAAAACGGCGTGAAAAGCCTTGTCTGTTTTATCAAAAAAAGGATATTTGAATAAAAATTTTATGGGTATAGAAATCCCGATTTCTTCAGGAATTTCTCTTTTTAAACAATCCTTATAGCTTTCCTCAGAAACAGTGGCGGCTACCGAGAAAGTATAAAGATTGGGAAACCATTTTTTTGTTTTGACTCTTTTTTGCAGAAGAATTTGATTTTTAGAATTAAAAAGAATCAAATGTGAAGCTCGGTGAATATATTGACCAGTATAAAAATCTTTTCTTGGTCTTTTGCCAATAATTTGGTCATTTTTATTAACTTCTAGATTATATTCAGGCATATTTTTTATTTATTGGCAGAGGCAAAAAATATCTTCCGCAGTGCGGAGGGGGTGAGATTCGAACTCACGAAACCCGTAAGGGCTTACCGCTTTTCGAGAGCGGCCCGTTCAACCACTCCGGCACCCCTCCGCACTGCGGATTACTATTGTAATTCCTTTGATAAATTTCTAATCCGCATTTTTAAAAGTCTTTTACCTTCTGTTGTCTTTAAATATTTTTCTCTTTGTCTGGCCCCTGATTCTTTGGCATACACTTCGTAATGAATTAATTTTATTGGTTGTCTTTTGCCGTTGATTTAACCGCACCATTTTTATGTTGTTTAATTCTTTGATTCAAATTTTTAGTAAAACCGGTCTATAATTGTTTATTGGATAAAAGTAGAATATAGACAATATAACTCATAAATTTATGATAATTTTTCGCCTTGTTATTCGACTACACGATGTCACCTGGCCTTGCAAGTGATGTAGGGAGAGCGGTGCCTTATTTATCCTGCGAAACCACTGTGAAGTGGGGCCAATTCGGCACAACTCACCTTATGTTTTCTGATAAATATTTATTCTACTGGCTCCGGATCTTTTGGGATTTTTAATCACTTTTTTAGCTGGCCAGTGAGGGAAAGTGAAAATATAAGAAATAACAATGGCTCCTGGCTTCAATTCTTTTTTTAGCTTTTTTTCCAAGCGTGGCATTACCGAACTAATCAAAAAACAAAATATTATGTCAGAGTCTGAAAGGTCTACATTATAAAAATTTTTTCTTATTAAGTCAATATTTAAATTATCCTTTTTTATTTTTTGTTTAGCTTTAAGATAGGGCCACCAGGCTACTTCATAACCCCTGGCTTTAATTTCAGGATATTTTTTCTTAATGGCTCTGATCACCCGGGCGTTACCACAACCCAACTCAACCACCTTGTCTTCTTTTTTAGGATTAATTTCTTTTAGAGTTGTTTTTATAGCCCAGCGGGATGTTTTAATATAAGGTACTTTAACTCTGATAGTATTGTAAAAAAGATTGGAAACAAAAATCAGAACGGCGGCTATTAGTAATAAAGCAGAAAATAAAAAAATGTATTCAAAAACTATTATCATTTTAAAATAAGCTTTCCTGGCCGATTGAGGCTTCTTTTTTATCGGCAAAAACTTTAACCTTGCCGTACTGGCCATCAAAGCCGGGTTTAATATTTAATTTTTTTTCTCTTATTCTTTTTATGCCTTGAGCAATTTTACTTGTGGAGATTTTTTCTATTTTTTCAATTTTAAGATTCAATAAAACATTAAATTCATTTTTTCCTTGCTTAATTAAATTTTCATATTCGTCAGCCACACCCTTGGTTTTTGGACCAATACCTAAAACTTGACTAATAATCTGTTTTAAAGGCACTAAAGATTTAAAAGGGGGACGGCTTAAGGCCTGATAATTTTCCTTTCGATCAGCTAGTTCATCTACTCGGTTCATAACCCCGACAGTAACTTTACGGCCACATTTTGGACAGAGGCCTTTATTTTTTTTAGTTTCTTGGGGTGAAAGCCTAACCTGACATTTTCTGTGTCCGTCCCAGTGATATTTTCCTTCTTGAGGAAAAAATTCAATAGTGTAAGCAATTTGGTTATTTTTAATGGCTTTAAATAATTTTTCGTAAGAAGGATTTTTTAATGCAAAAACAGTAGCTTCCCGGCCCAAGTTATTGGGTGAGTGAGCATCTGAAAAAGAAACAATGGCCTTTTTATCCAGTTGTTTAAGCCGCCAATTCATGGGCGGGTCCGAGGAAAGCCCGGTTTCAATAGCATAGATTTTATTTGAATATTCTTCAAAGCATTCTTCTAAGCGGTCAAAACCGGACCTAGAACCGAATAAAGAGAACCAGGGGGTCCAAATATGGGCTGGGATGACTAGGCATTTTTTTGAAGCTTTTAGGGCAATTTTAGCCATTTCTTTGGCTTCACAGCCCAGGATTGGCCGGCCGTCTGATTTTAAATTACCAATCCAGCCCAACTGAACATTAATTTTTTTAACTGTTTCTAAATCCGGAGCGATGATAAGAATATGAATGCGCCGACCCTGCCCGTTCTTCTTATAAATACAGCTGATTTCGGCGCTTGGTACAAAATATATTTCTTGGTCAGTATTTTTTAATCTATAAAAACCGTTTTTTTGCCTCACTAATTTTTTCTTAAGTTCAGAAAACCATTGTGGATGAGTAAAATCACTGGTACCTAATAGATTAAGGCCCTTTTTTAGACCCCACTGATAAAAATGCTCCAGGTCCATCTTAGGCGAGACAGCCCGGGAATATTTAGAGTGAAAATGAAGGTCAGTAATAAATTCTTTCATATTCTATATTTTATCATTTTATAAATTATAAAAAAAGCCGCACAGAGAGATTTGTGCGGCGATTAAATTTACCCAATAAGGTATTCGGTGTGTTCAGCCAGTTGTTTTGAGATCCTTTGGGTAATTTCATGGGTGTTAAAACCCATATCATAAAGTACTGTTACCAGGGCGGTATAAGCGGTTAAAAATCTTTCAATTTTATGATGCCATTCTTCGCTTTGGTACATCTTATGGCGACGGGTATTCTTATGAATAGCATAATCATAGATAGCCGGGTGAATTATCTCTTCTCGCCAAGAATTTGGCCACTTTTTTACCTCCTTTATAAACTGCCAGGTGCGAAGTAAAACTTCCATAGGAATACCGTATCCGGGTGTGATCAGTTTAGGAGTAATTTTTTTAAGAACCGGTAGAGTAATACCGAAAAATCCGGAACGGGCGTCTGTTACACGGCTTCCTATTATCTGGCTTAATTCACGGGCGTAAAGCCAGTTTAAAAAACTTCTGTCTTTAGGAGTGCTGTTTTGGCAGGAACGCTCATGAAAGCGGGAGCAAACCACCAGCTGAAATCCATTTTCTAGATTTCTAATGATTTTTGGTATAAATTTCGGTTGATGCTGACCATCAGCATCAATTTTAATAACGTATTTATACTTTTCTCCTTTCTTAATAATTTCAGAAAAACCAGCCTTATAAGCTGACCCGACTCCCTGATTTTCAGGAAGATCCACTAAACAGCAGTCTAGTTTTTTAGCTATTTTTGAAGTGTTATCTTTCGACCCGTCATTAATCACCCAAATGTCAGATTTCTCTTTGGTAATTTCTATCACTTTTTTAATCAAATCACCAATAGTTTCGCCATCGTTAAAGGCCGTAAACATTACTGCTGTTTTTGAAAACATCATTACCTCCTCAGAAACAAAATAATTTTTTAAAGATCGAATTATTTAAATAAATTGAGAAACTATTTTTAGTTGTTTTTGACTGTTAATACCCAGACCTTCTATCGGATCAATATTAACATAATCTATTTTATTTTTTTGTTTTTTAATAATCTGAATTAAATCAGTCAGATAATATTCATTTTGAGGGCTTAACTTAATTTTTGGGATATTATCCCAAAGCCAGTTAGCCTTAAAACAGAAAATACTAGGTGACACCTCTTTTATTTTAAGTTCTTGCGGAGTGGCTTCTTTTTTTTCGACAATTTTCTCAATTTCTCCCTTATTATTACGAATTACACGCCCAAAACTTTTAAAATCAACACGCCAATTTTTATAATCGGGGATTTTAATCGTAGCCATGGTCAGAATATTATTATTTTTTATATGGCGATTTATAATTTTTAATATACTATCAGCTTTTATGCAAGGTTTATCGCCGTAGAGTATAAGAATGTTCTTTGCTTTATTTTCTAAAAAATTTCTAGCACAGTTGACAGCGTGCCCAGTGCCCAGTTGTTTTTTTTGTAAAACGTAAGTGTAATTTTTGCCCAGGACTTTTTTTACCATTTGACTTTTATAACCAACAATAATAACCGGTTTTTGACATATTCCTGATTTTTTTATTTCTCTAAGTATATATTTTATAAGGGGCTTATCTTTTAAGGGGAAAAGGACTTTTGGTGTATTTTTGCTTTTCATTCTTTTACCTTTTCCAGCGGCTAGAAGAACAATTTGGAAAGTTTTCATTATAAAAAAATATTTAAATTCATTTATGGTAATATAGGTTAAATTTGTTTTTTTGTCAATTAATAAAAAAAGCCGCACAGAAAGATTTGTGCGGCGATTAAATTTACAACTTTAAATTTTTTCAAGAGCGACTCGGAATTCTTTAGCGGTTGGAATATTAGAGCCGCCAGTACGAATCACTTTTAGGCCGGCAAAAACTCGGGCCCATAAAAGACATGTTTCCAGGTCCAGTCCTTCAAGCACAGCAGCGATAAACGCGCTGGTAAAAGCGTCACCAGTACCGGTAGAGCTGATAGCTTGACCCAGATTAATAGCTGGTCTGAAAAAGTTTAATTCAGAACCGGAAAAAATCATGCCGTGGTGGTTTAAAGTAACAATAATGAAGGGAATGCCTAAGTTATGACAGGGTAGGACATCTTTTGGCTTAATTTCATTGGCTTTTATTTCCTGGCCTAAACAGCCGGAAAGCTCCTCGTGATTGATAATTAAAAGGTCAATGCCTTTAATTTTATCAAGAGAGATTTGTCTAAGCAGCTCAGGACGGGGATTGAGAATACGGAATGATTCTTCTTTTTCAAAAAGAACCTTGACCATCGGATAGTCATTATCCGTGACTCCGGTAGCCATAATAATATCAGGCCGGCAAAGTTGAATCTGCTTTCTAATTTCTTTAGCAGCTATTTCTGGTTTAATTAATTTCCCTTTAGTGGAGAGCATTAGATTATCTTCACTTTTTTCCGGACCGGTATCAATAATTAGAGTAGCCACAGATGTGTCGTTGTAAACCGGTAAAGGATGAAAGTCAAGGCCCAGATTTGAAACATGTGTTTGCAGATAAGCATTATGTGGCTCATAGGCATTGTCTGAGACACAGCCTAAAAGCTTAACACTTTTTTCAAAGACCCGGGTTAAAGCCAGGGCAATGTTAAGGGAAGTGCCGGAAACCCTTCTTTTAAGAGTGACCGGGATTTTGGAAAATTTGCCACTGATCGGACCTTGCTTGGTTTCTTCGATACAAACTGAGGGAGCCAATAGAACTTCGTAACTTTGGTTATCTGGAATACCCAGAAATTCACGTGCCGTCTTCATTTTTACCTCCATTATTTTAAAGTGAAAAGAGCTTTATTTATTGAATAGGTTATAATACTATTATATTTATGTCAAAATGATTATTAAAGTAGGAAATAAATATTGCCAAGGTCAGGCAGAAATGATAAAATAATGACAATTATCTATGAATAATTTAAAAGGTAAAAAACTATTGGTTTTCACAGGCGGGGGGTTGGCTCCAGCTCTTAATCCTACTCTTTATGGAGTAATCCGGGAAGCTCAAAGGCAAAAAATGAAAATTCTGGGCGGACTTTATGGCTGGGCTTGTTTAACCGAGAAGGGTAAGTCCATAAATTTAACGGCCTTTAATCCTAAACCCCTTAAAGATATTGGCGGCACTTTTTTGCGCTCCAGCCGGACCAATCCCATGTGTGAAAGCGGGGGACTGGAAGTAGTCTTGGATAAATTAAAACAATATAAGGCTGACTATGTCATTGCTATCGGAGGAGATGATACCCTGGGTGCGGCTAATCAATTATTTAAAAAAAGCAAGGTTAAGATTGTTGGTATTCCCAAAACTATAGATAATGATTTACAAGGCACTTATTGGTCACCCGGATTTCCTAGTGCGGCTTACCATACAGCTAATTTTTGCGAAGAAATAAAAATTGACGCCGCTTATACTCTTTCCCGGGTTTTTATTATTGAAGTTTTAGGCTGTCAGTCAGGCTGGTTGGCTGCTTCCGGCGCTTATGGATCTGCTGACGTGATAATCCCGCCGGAAAAAAAGGTAAAACTAAAGAAAGTTCTGTTTTTAATAGAAAAAAAATATAAAGAGAATGGTAATTTTGCCACAGTAGTACTCTCTGAAGAAGCCAAGTTTGATAAATTAAAAGCCTTTGATCAAAATCAATGTGACACTTTTAAAGTAAAAAGAAAAAATTTTATCGCCTTAGGACTAATGCAAAAAGTAAAAGAAGAATTAAATATCAGCTGCAAAGCTCTTTTTCCGGGTAATTTTATGCAAACTGGCTCGCCCATTAAAATTGATGCCACCACCGCTTGTTCTTTAGGTCATTACTCGGTTCATATGTTAAAAGAGGATAAATTTGGGCGGATGGCCCGGATTGAAAGGACCAAAAAGCCTGACGCTATACAAATATCTGACATTCCATTGAATAAAGCTGTTGATGAGGAAAAAGTTTTAGATAAAACATATTTTGATTTTGAGAAATGCCAGGTTAAAAAGAAATATCTTGATTATATGGAGCCAATTCTGGGTCGATTTAAAGAAAAACACCAGTCTTATTATAAACTGATGCAAAGAGTAGTTAAATATTAGAATTTTTATTTAAATAAAAAAGGCGCTTCGCAAGCGAAGCGCCGGGATAAAGTAAAAGAACTAGGAAACGGCTTTGATCAGCCGGTTTTTTAATTCATTCACCACTTTTTTTGTCAGGGGTTTGTCCTGAAAGTGGGAATCAGAGAAGAAATATCTGAGCTCTTCTCTAGTCATCAGATCTTTGTAGCAGTAATAACAGGCAATTTCCCTGAGGTCATAAATATCGGCAAATTCGAGATTTTTGATAACAGGAACATCAGCTGTAGTACCTGTAATTGAAGTTTTAACCAGACGTTTTCTGAATTTATCAGCAGTTTTGGAAAGTTTCATTTTTTCCAAATACTTGATAATTTCGTCTTCGTAGACTTCGTAATACTGCGGTTTAAGTCGGCAAAGCTGAACCAGAAAGACGATCATAACGCCCAGTTTTGAATAATGGCGGAAAATGCCTATTTTATGAGTCAAAGGATCTTTCGGTTCTGGAATTTCCAGTAAGTATTTAGACCCCACCTTTATCTTAGGCGGAACCAGATCAACGTAAATGGCTTTTTCTCCGTCATGACTGACGAAATTTCTGGGAATGAGGTCAATACCGACAGACATCCGGTCGCTGCGGCCGTTTTTCATGAGATTGCCTAAGCAAGTAAAGGTAATATCCATATTACGGATAATATCCTCTTCGGATTTAGCAAAACGGATGTTTCTTTCCAGGCTTTCTCCCATAAATGGGCTGATATGGATAACAGCCAGGCGACCGTTAATCGGGAGAAGAACAATACCTTTGTCAGGAGGGAGGCATACTTTCAGATCCCGAAGTTTGTCGCAGTAAGTAAGAACATGACCGACAAAAATAGTCGCTTGTCTTTTGGTCAGCTTTCTTTTCTCGAAATAAATCTTGAGCACTTCAGAAGTACCGTCGGGATGCTTAGCCTGAAGCACGTAGCTGTTGTGAGAATCAAGAAAAGTGCGCTGCACAATGTAGGGGATTCCCAGAATTTTAAGCTCCATGTTTTCACGAATTTCTCCGAAAAAACTGTTTTCCTTTTTCTTAGTCATTTTTTGACCTCCGGTTTTTTTTGGTAATTTGTGTTTTGATGCAAAATAGTAAAAGGAACTTATACATTTTCAATAAATTCAATTGAAAACATATTTTTCCTTATTATTGTTGCCACTCCTTCAAAACTTCTTCATAAACCTCTGGCGTAGAGACATCAAACCACTGGCCTTCAAAGGGGTAGCCATAAAGTTTATTTTCTTCCACCAATTTGGGAAAAACATCTTTTTCCAGCATACTTTTGCCTTTTTTGGGAATGTAATTTAATATCTCCGGCTGACAAACAAAAAGTCCGGCGTTAATTAAATGAGAAATTCTTTTACCTTTTTCTGGTTTTTCCGTAAATTTTACAATGCGGTTCCCATGAAGCCGGACCACGCCGAATTCATAGGGTTTATCATAAGAAGTCAAAGCCATAGTGGCTAATCCGTCATGAGTCAAATGAAAATCAATTATATCGGTTAAGTCAATATCAATTAAGGTATCACCGTAAATAAGGACAAAAGGTTTTTGGCTGATAAAATCTTTGGCTTTTAAGAGAGCGGCGGCCGTCCCGTTTTCTTTTTTTTCTTCAGCGTAGCTAATCTTTACCCCGAACCTGGAGCCATCGCCAAAATGAGATTTGATTTTATCTCCTAGATAACCAATAACAATTTGTATTTCCCTAATATGATTTTCTTTTAAAAGTTCTATGGTATATTCCAAAATCGGTTTATCTTTAACTGGAATTAAGGTTTTTGGCATTTCATAAGTAAAAGGGCGCATTTTAATACCGCGTCCGCCAGCTAAGATAACCGCTTTTTTTATTTTAGGGGAGAGGGTTTGAGACAAAAGATATTCAATAGCATGTGAACGATTTCTGATTCTGGCGCCGTCAATTACCTTATCAACTTTAGGCAAGAGATCTTTTTTAAGAGTAATGGTCAGTCTTTTTCGATCCATAATAATTTATATTATCATACTTTATCATACATTGTATGAAATTATTAACATTTAGTCAACAGCTAATTGTGGATAAAAAAAAGGCTAATATTAGCCTAAATACTTTTATATAGTTTATTAATAAAAAATATAGTATAATAAATTTAATATGAAAAACCAAAAACAAAAAATATTTTTAGTATTATTGGATGTTTTTACTATATTTATTTGGCTTTGGCTGATGACTGAATTTGTTAGCCGCGGAAGATATTGTTTGCCGACAATTTTAAGTACTATTTATATAATAGTACTTACTTTTTATGCCTCCGATAAAGAAATTAGGAGATGGAAGGGCGGGCTTACTGGTGTTCGCCGGGGAGAGATTTTTGTATTCCTTTGGATATTAACTTTAGTTTTAATTGTTGGCCATTATTTATTTTTTGGCCAGGCCAATGATTATTTAATACCAAAAGAATTACCAACTATAACTGGAGCGGTAGTAGTCATTTATATTATTACTGATTATTTAAAAAAAGAGTTTAAGAGGAAATAAAATTACTGATAAAAATTAAACTTGGATAAAAATCCGAGTTTTATTATTTCTTGCAATAATTTAAGATTTAGCCATTTTTCAGTATAAAAAAAGAGAGACAATATCCTGGTCCTTCGACTCGTCCTCGGCAAGCTCGGACTCGCTCAGGACAGGCTATTTCTATTTAATTATTTGATGTATTAGTTATTCTAAATTTTTACCAATAAAAAAAGAGAGGCAATATCCTGGCGATGACCTACTTTCCCTCAGGGATAAACCCCAAGTATCATCGGCGCTGACTGTCTTAACGGCCCTGTTCGGAATGGAAAGGGGTGTAACACAGTCGCTAGTATCACCAGGATACTACCTCTCTTAATTTTAATTAGCCGCTATAGTGGCTGGAGAAAAATAAAGTAGTATTTCTAAAAAAATGGTTAAAACAATAAAGATTAAGAGTAATTTCAAAGTGGCTTTGTATTTTTTCATTTATTTTTTAATGAATTCATAATTTTTAAGTGAGTAAATCAGGAATAATTGTCTGTTAGTATGGCTTGGCTCAAATCCTTACGGATCTTACACCGGCCACCTATTAACCTTCTTATCTTGAAGGAGACTAAATAAGGAAACCTAATCTTGAAGGAGGCTTCACGCTTATATGCTTTCAGCGTTTATCCTTTCCGAACGTAGCTACTGAACTATGCTCCTGGCGGAACAGCTCATAGACTAGAGGTTCGTTCTTCCCGGTCCTCTCGTACTAGGGAAGAATCTTCTCAAGTTTCTAAACGCCCACGGCGGATAGGAGACCGACAGAATTGTTACTACGTAACAACAAACTCCAAATTCCAAAATTCAAATTTCAAAAATGGGTTTATGGTTACGGGATAAGTTATTTCTACTTATCTCTCTATGTCGCCATAGAGTTCGGACTATATCTTCTCCATTTTATAGTTGGAGTCCGGCGTATAGTCTCTGAGGGTTTTTATAGGGAGATTTTTGATCTTCTGTATTTACCTTTTCTATTCATAGAGTAAGAAAGTTTAATAATTTTTCTAAGTCCACTTTTTTTACTGTGTCTATTATTATTCATAAGTTCTACTATTTTAGCGAATATGTTATAGTCTTTTTTCTTCACTGTTTTTAGTGTGTATTTTTCAAAGAAAGGAATTATTTTTTCTAGAAGGTCTTTTCGATTTCTAACTACATAAACATATGTCAAATCATTTTTATTTTTAGCATGATTTTTCTTGATATAACCACATTGAAGATAATCTTTTATTTTTTCCAGAATCATTTTACTATCTTTTCGTTGACTAATATGAAATTCCGGTATTATTTTTATATTATGTTTCATACGATTATCTTTGTAAATGGCGACATGAAAACTGCCTTCTCCATCTACAAAGCCAGAAATGTAATTTGGATTTAACATATTTTTCCCTATAAATCTTCCCTGCTGGTTGTCTGCACTCAACACATTTTCACGTATATTATAACACGTAGTGTGAGATTCTTCAATCCTCTATTCTCCTTATTTGAGGATGCCAGAGTTTCCAGCATATAGCCAGATTTATAGACAGCACGATCATTTTAATTTTATGGACGAAAAGAGACAGAACGTTATTTATATTTTACTGTCTCACGACGTTCTGAACCCAGCTCGCGTACCGCTTTAATTGGCGAACAGCCAAACCCTTGGGAGCTTCTTCACCCCCAGGATGCGATGAGCCGACATCGAGGTGCCAAACCGGTTCGTCGATATGAACTCTTGGAACCGATAAGCCTGTTATCCCCGGAGTAACTTTTATCCGATGAGCTTCTCCGATCCTATAATCGAGAGTCGGATCACTAAGTTCTACTTTCGTAACTGCGCGACTTGTAGGTCTTGCAGTAAAGCTGGCTTATGCCTTTACACTATCGGCTGGATTTCCATCCCAGCCTAGCCAACCTTTGTAAGCGCCTCCGTTACAATTTGGGAGGCGACCGCCCCAGTCAAACTACCCACCAGACACTGTTTTCCTGACCAGTTTCATGGTCAAAAATTAGAACTAAATTTACGTTAGGGTGGTATTTCACATGGCGACTCAGTCCCAACCGAAATTGGGACTTCAAAGTCTCCCACCTATACTGAGCAAACACAAACTTAACTCAATGCCAAGTTGTAGTAAAGCTTCACGGGGTCTTTTCGTCCGGCCGTGGGTAACGAGCATCTTTACTCGTAATGCAATTTCACCGAGTCCCTCGTTGAGAGAGTTCTCAAGTCGTTATGCCATTCGTGCAGGTCGGAACTTACCCGACAAGGAATTTCGCTACCTTAGGACGATTCTTTATTGTTAGCTCATAGTTACCTATGAGATCGGACTATCTCATCCGCTTTTTTCTTTACGAAAAGATCGCGGTTTGGCGTATAGTCTCTGAGGATTCTCTTGGTTTTGTTTATAGTCTTTTAATGAATATTTTCTTTTTCTTCCACGTCCGGGATTTAATTTTTCTCTGAGTTGAATTATTTTTTCTAGTCCCGAGCTATTTAAGTGCTCCTTTTTAATGACTAAATTAGTAATTCTTTTAAAAATTGAGAAGTTTCTTCTTTTTCTTTGTGATAAGAAGGGAAATCTACTAAAAAAAGGAATAATTTTTTCTTTAATAGATAATGGATTTGAAACTACATAATAAGATACTCCATCTTTTCTAGTTTGTAGTCTGCCACAACTTAAATAACGTTTAAGTAAAGACAATATAGCTCTTTCTTTTTGAGATACATTAAAGGTTAATACAACTTGCCATTTCATTTTATGATCTTTTCTTTTTCTTAATGAAACATTGAAGCTTCCTTCACCGTCTACAAATCCAGCAATATAATTACCAATATTTATTGGTACATTTTTTAACCATTTATTTTTTACCATAGTTTAATCCTTTCTTACCAAGAGTCTTTCCTGCGGATTGCCTCCTGACAATTATGTCCTTTGAAGATTGTTACTGCCTTTTAGTAAAAGGCGAGTACTTCAAATGAAGGAGGGTTTCCCGCATATAGCCAAATTTTATAACTACAATCGTCACTTATAGTTATCGCCGGCGTTCATCAGCGCTTCAGTTCAAGGCTTGCACCTATCCCCTTAACGTTCTGACACTGGCCAGGCATCAGCCCCTATACATCACCTTACGGTTTAGCAGGGACCTGTGTTTTTGATAAACAGTCGCTTGAGATCATTAACTGCGTCCCCACACTTGCAAGCAAGTGGGGGAAGGCCTTATCCCGAAGTTACGGCCACTGTTTTGCCGAGTTCCTAAACGAGGGTTCTCTCGTACACCTTAGCAGATTAACTGCCCGCTCACCTGTGTTGGTTTTGGTACGGTCATCTATTAAGTTAGACACGGCTAATCTTTTCTTGGCACCCGCTCCACCTGAATCGAATCCACCCGGAGGTTTTTTCTTCTCCCCCACTTAAATTAAGTGAAGGAACGCATATAGCCAAAATGCGCTCAGACTTTGAGGATGCGTCAATTAGTTGCAAGCAAAATAGACGGTGCTGGAATATTAACCAGCTGTCCATCGACTACGCCTTTCGGCCTCGCCTTAGGACCGACTAACCCTGGGTCGATTCACGTTGCCCAGGAAACCTTAAGCTTGCGGTGTCAGGGATTCTCACCCTGATTTTTGCTACTTATGCCAACATTCTCACTTCCACGTTTTCCATCAATTTTAACAAATTGACTTCAGTAAACGTGGAATGCTCCTCTACCTCCCCCACCTATAAATAAGTGGGGGACCACATCTTCGGTATTAGGCTTGAGCCCCTATAAATTTTTGGCGCAAAGTAACTTGACTAGTGAGCTGTTACGCTTTCTTTAAAGGATGGCTGCTTCTAAGCCAACCTCCTAGTTGTTTCAGTTGCGATACTGCCTTTACACTTAGCCTAAATTTAGGGACCTTAGATGGTGGTCTGGGCTGTTTCCCTTTTGACCGATGGAGCTTAGCCCCCATGGTCTGACTCCTATAATTAAATACATGGAATTCGGAGTTTGGTTGGATGTGGTAGGCTTACGCCATCCGCACCCATTCAGTGCTCTACCTCCATATAAGTATTTATAAGGCTAGCCCTAAAGCTATTTCGAGGAGAACCAGCTATTGCCAAGTTCGATTAGCATTTCACCTCTATCCACAGCTCATCCCCTAGCGTTGCACGGCTAGTGGGTTCGGACCTCCCCCTTGATTTCTCAAGAGTTCATCCTGGCCATGGATAGCTCACTTGGCTTCGGGTCTAGTTCATACAATCTTTTAGAAAATTAGTGAATTAATTATATAAAATAACTAACCACTAATTAACTAATGGTCGCGTTTTCACGCTTGCTTTCACTTTGATTTCGCCCTTGAAGGGCTTAATCGAAAACTGTATAAAACTAAGTCGTTGGCTCATTCTTCAATAGGCACGCCGTCATCCACACCAAAGGCGGGACTCCGACTGCTTGTAAGCATATGGTTTCAGATACTATTTCATTCCCCTCACCGGGGTGCTTTTCACCTTTCCCTCACGGTACTAGTTCGCTATCGATCATTAAAAGTATTTAGTCTTGGCAAAATAGTCATGCCAGATTCCCACGGGATTTCACGAGTCTCGTGGTACTCGAGAATAATCACGAGGAAGTTTATTTCCTTTTGCTTACAGGACTATCACCTTCTTTGGTTCACCTTTCCAGGTGATTTAGCTAGGAAATAGTAATAGTATTTCCTAATAAACTTTAGGAAAGTCTACTACATACGCTATCCCCAATCAGTCATAAGCTGATTTAAAAGTAATTATCTCACTACCCCCGTAAAGTATAAGGGCTTATGACCCCTTTCCCGCCAAAAGCGGAAAAACTTCACAAGTTTGGACTTTTCCCATTTCGCTCGCCACTACTCTGGGAATATATTAGCAAATAGCAGATGACGGCAAAAACCGTCATTAGCTATGAGCTAACCCTTTTTTTTCTTTTCCACTGGGTACTAAGATGTTTCAATTCCCCAGGTGCACTTCTTATGTCCTATAGATTCAGACATAGATGACTGTCCTTAAAAAGACAGACGGGTTTCCCCATTCGGAAATCCCCGGATCAAAGGTTGCTTGCCACCTGACCGAGGCTTATCGCAGGCTGCTACGTCCTTCTTCGCCTTTTAATGTCGAGGCATCCACCATATGCTCTTTTTTAGATCCTGATTTACTCGCTTAAAAATATGAATTTAAGTTAATTTTTTAGTTGATTTTAAGTAGATGCTCTTTATTGTTACCATTATTTAATTGTCAAAGTTCTTATTAAAGAAGTTAATGTAAGAAACAAAAAAGCCGCTTTCAAGCGACTTTTACGCTTAAAAAATAATTAGGCGCAAATTAGCCGCTTTTTTGTTTAAGATTAAGGTTTTTTTGTTCCATATTTTTGTGGATAACTCCTTATTTCTCTTGTATTGGTTATTATAACCTATTTTTGAGATTTGTCAAATATAAGAGAGATAACAAGATATTTCCGCCAGAGGCGGACCCGCCTTTGGCGGGGAGTGATCAAGATATATAGAAAAGAAAAAGAGCTTCTTATTTGAGGCCCTGAAAATATTAACTCGTCAGAATCTTGAAATGCTCTCGCAAGCATTCCTCAGCTTTTTTCCAAAAATCGTTGCCTCTTTCTTGTTCTCCTTTATCTTCATAATATTCAGCTTTATCATGTCAGTCAGCTGCTTCAATTTTCCATTTAACAGCTTCACAGGCTTTTTGTTCTTTAATTCCAAATTGAATTATATATAGTTTAACCATATGATCTAAGAATTCCTTTTTATCTTTTCTATGATGCGCCCTCCACCAGCCAATTTCATGAGCGGCTAATTTTTTAATCTTTTCTTCTGACATTATTTCCTCCAAAATTTAAAGAGCCATCATCTTTTATTTTAAGAGATAAACGGCTTGCTTAACTGCTTTTTTTCAATTATTATTTATTATAAAGAGAGGAACAGATTTTAAAAATAATTAAAAAAGTTTTAATGATGGGAAAGAAAAAGGAAATATATTTTCTTGGAGGTATATTGTTATTAGCTCTTGTTTTATTTTTTACTTTTTCTTCCTCAGTAGTTTCTACCAGTGACTCAGCCTTATATTTCAAATTAGCAGAAAACCTAGATAAAAGTTTAAAGATTAATACTACTACTAGTTTGCATAGCCTGGTACAACCTGGTTATTCCTTTATGATTTATGTTTATAATTTTTATTTAAATAATATTGAACTGGCCAGCCAGCTTGTTTCCTTGATTAGCACTTTTTTATCAATAATAATTATTTATTTTCTGGCTAAAAAACTTTTTAATTTTAAAATAGCTATTCTATCTATTATTTTATTTATTTTAAACCCTTATGTTATTTGGTGTTCTGGTGCCGCCTGGACCGAAGCTTTATTTACTTTTCTCTTTATTAGTATTGTTTTTTTAAGTTGGCTTCTTTTAAATAAAGAAAAAAATACTTTTTGGTATCTAATTTTAGGTATTTTAATTGGTTTTTCTTATTATGTAAGAATTGTTGGTTTAAGTTTTTTGCCGGTTATAATCTTATGGCTTTTTATTAATTATATTTATTATAAAAGAATTAGATTAAAGAAATTATTTATTAGTTTAACCTTATTAATAATTGGTGTGGTTATGGTTGTTTCTCCTTATTTGATTTATTTATATAAAGAAAAAGGCCAGTTTGTAATTACCGGTCAGCAGGATTACGCGGTTTCTTCTAGCAAAAGTTCTTATTTTGAAAAAAATATCATTTTCTTTGGGTTGAATGAAGAAAATACAGATTATAATAGTAACCAGCTAGAAATGGAAAAACCAAAAAAATCGTATATAATTATTTATATTAATAATTTTTTCAGAAATTTACCTCATAATATAGCCTATGTTATCTGTTACTTTATTTTTCAGATAATTTTTATAGTTTTTGCTTTTTATTTTTCAAAAAAGAAAAAATATATTTTGCACAAACTTTATTTTTTAGGTAGCTGGATACCCTTTTTCCTTTTTATATATTATTCAGGAAAAGTCTATTACCGCTATTACTTTCCGCTAACTCCAATTATATTAATGATTGTGGCCGTAGGTATAGTGAGATTATATCAAAGTTTATCCTTTAAAAAGAAGAGGATAGTTATATTGAGTATTTTATTAGTTTTTTTGTCTTTTCAGTTTGTTATTGCTATAGAAGATGGTTATCAATTCAGATTTTTTTCCTTGTTCAGAGATACAGAAATAAAAGAAATGAGTCAATTTTTTAAGGAAAAGTATGGCTCTGGCCATAAAATATTAACGAATGCAAGAATAATAGCTTATTGGGCTCAAGGAATAAATTATATTTTGCCAAGCAATGAGTATGAAGATATAATTGAATTTGCTAGAAACAGAGAAATAAAATATCTTATTTTTGATAAAAATCGTATTTCTTGGATAAGGCCTAGATTAGAAAATCTATATAAAATAAAAGAAAATAAAGATTTAAAATTACTATTTGAAAAAAATGGATTTTATTTTTATAAAATAAAAATAAATTAATTTCTTTAATAATTATTAATTATATGATTAAATAAAAGATATGAAGTTATTAGTTTTACTGCCGGCCTATAACGAAGAAAAAACAATGGGGCGGGGTAAATTTTAAAATAATTAAAAAAGCTTTAATAATGTCTAGAAAAAAAGAAATATATTTTGTGGGAGGTATATTGTTATTAGCTCTTGTTTTATTTTTTACTTTTTCTTCTTCAGTGGTTTCTAGTAGTGACTCAGCCTTATATTTCAAATTAGCAGAAAACCTAGATAAAAGTTTAAAGATTAATACTACTACCCGGTTAAATAGTTTGATACAGCCTGGTTTTCCTTTTATGATTTATGTTTATAATTTTTATTTAAATAATATTGAACTGGCCAGCCAGATTGTTTCCTTAATTAGTACTTTTTTATCAATTATTATTATTTATTTTCTGGCTAAAAAACTTTTTAATTTTAAAATAGCTATTCTATCTATTATTTTATTTATTTTAAACCCTTATGTTATTTGGTATTCTGGTGCGGCCTGGACCGAAGCTTTATTTACTTTTCTCTTTATTAGTATTGTTCTTTTAAGTTGGCTTCTTTTAAATAAAGAGAAAAATACTTTTTGGTATCTGATCTTAGGTATTTTAATTGGTTTTTCTTATTATGTAAGAATTGTTGGTTTAAGTTTTTTGCCGGTTATAATCTTATGGCTTTTTATTAATTATATTTATTATAAAAGAATTAGATTAAAGAAATTATTTATTAGTTTAACCTTATTAATAATTGGTGTGGTTATGGTTGTTTCTCCTTATTTGATTTATTTATATAAAGAAAAAGGCCAGTTTGTAATTACCGGTCAGCAGGATTACGCGGTTTCTTCTAGCAAAAGTTCTTATTTTGAAAAAAATATCATTTTCTTTGGGTTGAATGAAGAAAATACAGATTATAATAGTAACCAGCTAGAAATGGAAAAACCAAAAAAATCGTATATAATTATTTATATTAATAATTTTTTCAGAAATTTACCTCATAATATAGCCTATGTTATCTGTTACTTTATTTTTCAGATAATTTTTATAGTTTTTGCTTTTTATTTTTCAAAAAAGAAAAAATATATTTTGCACAAACTTTATTTTTTAGGTAGCTGGATACCCTTTTTCCTTTTTATATATTATTCAGGAAAAGTCTATTACCGCTATTACTTTCCGCTAACTCCAATTATATTAATGATTGTGGCCGTAGGTATAGTGAGATTATATCAAAGTTTATCCTTTAAAAAGAAGAGGATAGTTATATTGAGTATTTTATTAGTTTTTTTGTCTTTTCAGTTTGTTATTGCTATAGAAGATGGTTATCAATTCAGATTTTTTTCCTTGTTCAGAGATACAGAAATAAAAGAAATGAGTCAATTTTTTAAGGAAAAGTATGGCTCTGGCCATAAAATATTAACGAATGCAAGAATAATAGCTTATTGGGCTCAAGGAATAAATTATATTTTGCCAAGCAATGAGTATGAAGATATAATTGAATTTGCTAGAAACAGAGAAATAAAATATCTTATTTTTAACAATGAAAAAATACCATATCTTAGACCAAATTTGAAAAATCTATATAAAATAAAAGAAAATAAAGATTTAAAATTACTATTTGAAAAAAATGGATTTTATTTTTATAAAATAAAAATAAATTAATTTCTTTAATAATTATTAATTATATGATTAAATAAAAGATATGAAGTTATTAGTTTTACTGCCGGCCTATAACGAAGAAAAGACAATAAAGTCGGTTATAAAAGATATCCCCCAAGAAATTAAAGGAATTGATAATATAGAAGTTTTAGTTATTGATGATGGCTCTGATGACGCCACAAAAAGGGAAGCTTTAAGAGCCGGAGCCGAAGTTATTTCTTTTTTAGAAAATCAGGGCTTAAGTTTAGTTTTTCAAAGAGGAGTAGAGGAAGCTTTAAAAAGAAAAGCAGATATAATGGTTAATATTGACGCTGATGGTCAGTTTAATGCCGGAGATATTCCTTATTTAGTGAAACCAATAATAGAGGAAAAAAAGGCTTTAGTCACTGCTTCAAGATTTATAAATAAAAAAATTATTCCTAGAATGCCGCGGCTAAAAAAAGGGGGTAATTTTATAATTAGCCGATTAATCAGTTTATCAACAAAGAAAAAATTCTATGATGTTTCCTGCGGTTTTCGGGCTTATTCTAGAGAGGCCTTACTGAACCTTAATCTTTTTGGGCGTTATACTTACACCCATGAAACGATTCTTAATTTAGCTTTTAAAAATTTATTAATTAAAGAAGTTCCTATTAAAGTAAAGGGCGAAAGAGATTTTGGTCAATCAAAAATTGCCCATAATCTTTGGCGTTATGGCTATCAAATATTAAATACTTTTTTTAGAACTCTTATTGATTATAAGCCTTTAAGATATTTTGGCTGGACCGGAATTATTTTTTTTATTCTTGGTCTTATTTTTGATATTTTTATATTTATAAGATTACTAATTTTAGGAGCAGTTTTTCCCTATAAAACTTTAGGCTTTATGGGCTTAGCCTTAAATATTTTCGGTTTATTACTAATTATTGTTGGTTTAGTAGCTGATATGATTAATAAGGTAAGAAGAACTCAAGAAAAAATAATATATTTTGAAAAAATAAAACATTATCAAAGAAATAATACAGTAAAGAAAGATCAATCATAATTATGAAAATTCTTTACTTTGCCACTTATTATTTAGATAATTATGTCAGACAAAATGTAATCATTAATTGCCTAAAAGAAATTAAAAGTATTGATGTCATAGAATGTGTTGTAAATAAAAAATCTTTATTTAGATATTTACAGGTTTTCTGGAAATATCTATTTATTTCTAAAAAAGATATAGATGTAATTATTGTCGGTTTTCGTGGTCACGAGGTTTTACCTTTTTTGCGCTTATTAACTAAAAAGCCGATAATTTTTGACGCTTTTATATCACTTTATGATACGCTTTGTTTTGAGAGAAAAGTTATCTCACCTTATTCATTAATTGGTAAGTTGATGTTTTACTTTGAAAAATATCTACTTGGTATTGTTGATCATATTTTATTGGATACAAAGACTCATGTTAAATTCTTTAAGGAACTTTATAAAATACCTAAAAATAAAATTTCTTCAGTCTATGTTGGCGCTGACAAGAATATTTTTTATCCGCGTCAAGAAATAAAAAAAATTAATAAATTTATTGTTTTATATTATTCAACTTTTCGCCCCTTGCATGGTTTAGAATATATTGTTGAATCTGCCAAGTTATTAGAGAATAAAAAAAATATCATTTTTAAAATTATTGGACGAGGGCCGAAAAAAAATAAGATTAATAAGATTGTTGCAGAAAAAAATATAAATAATATAGAATTTATTGATTGGATTAAATATGAAAAATTGCCGGAGGAAATTGCTAAAGCTGATGTTTGTTTAGGCGGTCATTTCTCAAAAATTTCTAAAGCTAAAAGAGTGATTCCAGGAAAAGTTTATCAGTTCTTAGCAATGAAGAAGCCAGTCATTGTTAGTCAGAATGAAGCTAATAAGGAAGTTTTTATTAGTCAAAATAATTGTTTAATGGTAAAAAATTCTGATCCAAAAGATTTAGTTAAAGCAATAACCCAATTAGAAAATAATAAAATATTAATAGAGAAAATTTCAGAAAAGGGATTTAATACATTTTTATCAGTGCAGGAGAGAATTAAAAATTCATTGGAAGAGATAATTAAAAAAAATGTCAGAAAATAAATTTATAAAATACCCACGCTATTTATTTAGAAAAAAATTAGCTTTAGATTTAATTAAAAATTATGTACCTAAAAAAACATATTTTCTTGATATAGGTTGTGGTTCTGGAGATTTTGCCTTTAGTTTAATTAAAAGTAATTATATGGGGCATCTTATCGATTTTTCTAAAAAAGCGGCAAAAATAATTAAAAATAGGATTAAAGAGGAAAAATCCAAAGAATTAAAATTTAGTCAAATTGATTTTTTAAAATTTAAGACAAATAAAAAATTTGGATTAATCACTTTTTTTGAAGTTCTTGAACATATAGAAAATGACCAAGATTTTTTAGATAAAATAAATTTTTTATTAAATTCCAACGGTTATATTGTTTTCTCTGTTCCTGCTCGTAGAAAATATTGGGGTATTGATGATAAATTGGTCGGTCATTTTAGGCGTTATGAAAAAGCAGAATTAATTAATTTTTTAGGAAAGAATAATTTTCAGATAATTAAATTTTATTCTTATGGATTTCCTTTTTTAAATTTATTAAAATTAATTAGAATTATATTTGCAAGACGAGAGAAAAATAAAATATTAACTAGAAGCAAATATGAACTTAGCCAGAAAAGTGGACTTAATTTTGTTAAATTACCTCTAATAAGTTTAATTTCCAACAAGTATGTGCTTTATTCCTTTATACAATTTAGCAAATTATTTAATAGGTTTGATTTATCTGAAGGGTATTTATGTATAGCCAAAAAATTATAATTTTATAATATGAATAAAATTAAAAAAAATATAATAAAGTTAATAATTCTATTATTACTTTTAATTTTTGCTTTATATTATATTTTCAATAATATTTCGAGTTTTCAAAAACTTTCTCTAGTTTCTCCAGCTTTAATTATTTACCTTATTATATTATTTGGGGTTTCTTATATTTGTGTAGCGGTTTATATTCGCTCATTGCTTAAACCTTTTGGGATAATTATTAAAGTTAGTGAATCTTTTATGCTAGCTGTGGCTACGGGTTTTTATAATTTAATAACTCCTTTTAGAGGGGGAATGATGATTAGAGCTGCTTATCTGAAAAAAAAATATAAATTAAGTTATACTACTTTTTTATCTACTCTGGCTGGGATGTATATAATAATATTTATTGTTTCAGGAATTATTGGTTTATTTTCTTCTTTATATATTTTTAATATAATAGAAAATTATAATTGGTTAATAATAGGTATTTTTTTTATTATTATTTTATTAATGTTATTATTAATTTTTTTCTCGGGATACATTCCGAAATTAAAAGGGAGGTGGTTAGGAAAAATTTCAAAAGTTTTCCATGGCTGGAATTTAATTAAAAATAATCAAAAAATTATCTTTTTGGTAGCTCTTTTTGCTATTTTTCAGCTTACATTAATTGCTTTGATGCTGATCCTTCAATTTAAAGTTTTTGGAGTGGAAATTAATTTTGCAGGAGCTTTAATTCTTTCTTCCTTAACTAATCTTTCTTTACTCATATCAATTACACCAGCTAATCTAGGTATAGAAGAAGTAATTATTGTTTTTTCTGCAAATGCTTTTGGTATATCCCCGACAGTATCACTGGCTAGTGCTTTACTGGGAAGAGCCGTTAAAGTAATTTTTTTATTTATTCTTGGGCCTATATTTTCATATAAATTAATTAAAGAAAATAAAAAATAGGGTTTTATTCCTATTTTATTTTTAATTTAAAAAATTAAACTTTTATTTTCTTTAAAACAAATCAAATAACTTACCAATAAATAAAACATACAAAGAAAGATAGAAAAAACCTTCCCAGATATGAATCTTTCTGGAGATACCGGAGATAACAAATATTAAAGTAGTTAGAGCCAAAGCGGGCAGACCAAGGGTAATGGTTTTTTCATCAGCTTTTAAGTTGGAAAAAATACCGGGTAAACCAACTACCACTAGCATGTTAAAGATATTGGAGCCGAATATATTACCTAAGGCCACTTCTGATTTATGAGCTAGAGCGGCCTTAATAGTAACCATTAATTCGGGCAAAGAGGTACCAATAGCCACGGCCGAGATAGCAATAACTCCGGCGCCAATTTCTAATATAGCGGAAATCTCAGTAACCGAATTTATTAAATAACGAGAACCAAAAATTAAGCCTAAAACTCCGATAACTAATAAAACAAAATCCTTTTTTATTAATTTTTGTTGTTTAATTCCCCCTTTCTTTTTTTTGTGGGTAATGTGGTGACGGCGGCTGGGGCGCGATGGCAGAATTTCTCTTTCTTCAGAAGAGTTAGGTTCTTCCTCATGTTTTAGAGTATAAAAAATATAGGTGGTATAAGTTAAAAGCAAAAGTACTGCTTCCAATATATTAACTTCCCCATCCCAAAGAATACCCAAAAGAAGGACGGTGCCAATAGCTAAAAGAGGCAGGTCAAGATTAATTAAGCTTTTGGTAACAGTTAATTTTTTAGCGAAAATGGCGGCAAAACCAACCACTAAAAGTATATTGGCGATGTTGGAGCCAATAGCATTAGCTGGCACAATTTCAGTTACTCCTTTGAACGAGGCGGTTAAAGCAGTAATAAGTTCAGGAAAAGAAGTACCTAAAGCAACAATAGTCACGCCGACAATAAAAGGGGATAAGCCCAGGGATAGGCCTATTTTTTCCGCACTGATTAAAAACCAGTCAGCGCATTTTACTAATACTGCTAAGGAAACAATAAAGACTAAAATCCAAAATAAAAGCATGATTTTTTATAGTTATTTTATGCTTTCATATTAGCAAAAATTTATAATTTAATAAATATATTTTTAATTCCAGAAAAATAGACTAAAAGCTTGATTTATGGGGCCCAGGAGATGACTTCGCCAAAGGCTACGTCTGGCACAGGTCGATGTTAGTGCTAGGAGAGAGAGAATTGAACTCCCAAGCCCTGGCAGGCCCGCCCGCCAATGCCTATGCCGGAGGAGAGATTTGAACTCTCACGAGCTTGCGCTCACTAGGTTCTAAACCTTGCGTGTCTACCAGTTTCACCACCCTGGCGCAGGCATAGGCGGGCAAGTAAATTTTTCGTCTGGCAAAAGGAGAACGAGGATCCTCGAAGTTGTCACAAAATTAAAGATTTTGACAACTTCGGGACAGTTCCACTACCTGGGCTAAATTTATTATTTTTTATAGATACTCTGTATATGTTTAACAAATTTTACGCCAATATTCAAGTACTGTTTTAATTATTTTTCAGAAATTTTTGGCCAAATTTTAAAAATTATACCAATCTATTGGATCAATTCTGGTAACGGTTTCATATCTTTCCACAGTTACTTTAATTGGTTTGTGCGAAGTACACTCTAGGCCCATGCCACAGGTTACAAATTTTGAATAGTAGGCTTTATCTTCATCTGTATACCCAATATTTTTGTTAGTTTCATCAATAAGATGAGCAAAAACGTAATATGAATCTGGTGGCACTTTTATTTCATAGCCTAATCCATAAGTGAAATCTTCATTCTCAATTATTTCATAGGTGCAAAATAAGTCATTCTGGTCAGTGCTTTCGGCACAAACTCCCATGTCAGGAATAATATCGCTTGGATAACCCAGCGAGCCGGTAATTGTTCCCCAATGTTCTTCGGAATTTATCTCGGTTACTTCTGTAATATCTTTTGGTATCCAACGCAAAATAAAATAACCAAAAAGTAAGATCAAAAAAATTATTGCTATTATAGACAAAAAAATTATTTTTCTTTTTTTCATATATTTATAATTAACCAATTCTTATATAAGACCATCCCTTAATAAATTCTCTAACGGTGGTTATTTCTTTTTTGTATGGATCTAATACTTTTGCATCCATTATTTCTGGGGCGATATTTTTTAGATCATTTCTTTTAATACCGGGATTTTTGTCTCCACCTCCTGATTTATCTTGGAGGGTTTTTACTAAATCCTCCCAAGCGACGTTTGATATACCCTGTGGGCGAATAAGAGTGGAGGTATGATTTAATAGGTTGCCGTATTTTTCTCCAGTAATTGAAAGGATGGCTTCGTGTTTTTGTCCAGCAGTATTTTTGTTGTCATTTATATCCAAATGAGCAGTAAGATTACGGTTCAACCAAAGCATTGAATCACCACAACGCCCGAATTCATAGGTGTCAACAAAGTCAGCGCTGTTACCACCAAATCCATGATCCCAAATGGCGACCATATGTTGCCACCAAAACTGCGGATCTTTTAAGCTGGTAGAAGTTTTAATATTTTTTATCTGTTGATTAAACCATTCATCAATTTTATTAGAGGCTAGTAATTTATCTATTTGTTCTTGCGTGTACTTATAGCCTAATCTTTTTCTAATTTTTTCCACTTCATCTTTTCTATTGATTTTTGTTTTTTTAATTAACCGACCAGTGTTAGGGTCAAATGTTAATGTGGTCTCATTGTCCCCGTTGACACTTATGGTTTGGTTAAGACGATTTAATTTGTCGTTTATATCTATCTGACATTTACAGTTTGGAGGAGTTCCTTCAGCTAAATTTACGACAGCGTATTTATTTCCTCGAGTAAATTTACTGCAGATATATTCACAACTGTTGTAATCAATATTTCCTGAAGTGGAAAGAGATATATTAGTGCCGGCGACAGAAATATTTGTATTGCTGGAATTAGTATTATTATTTACGCTTTGATTGGTGTTAGAATTTTGATTACTAGTGTTGCTGTTTATGTTAGTGTTTGTATTTGTTTGACTATCTTCAACATAATTATCTCTTTCTTCTCCGGGGCACTCTTCACCAGCATGAACACAGGCGTATAAGCAACTTGGACAAGCTTTATAAGTGGGCTTTCTATAACACTCAGTATTTGGGTCGGAAGGGTCTTCATGGATACTGCCAGAGGAACCACAAATACAATCTTTTGTGTAACTATAATGAGCATTAGGGATGTCGTTACAATTTATTTGAACACAACCAACTCCACTCATACGCTGATATTCATAACCGTTTTCACAATCGTCAGTGCTATGAGCTGCCAAAGGGATTAATAAAAAAAGGCAAATAATAGTACTTGTAAATAAATATTTCATATTAGTCATATAGTTTGATAAAAATGTTAGCACTGGTGCCCAGGAGAGGACTTGAACCTCCACGGGATTACTCCCACTAGGTCCTAAACCTAGCGCGTCTACCAGTTCCGCCACCTGGGCTAAATTTATTATTTTTTATAGATACTCTTTATATGTTTAACAAATTTTACGCCAATATTCAAGTACTGCTTTAATTTTTTTTCAGAAATTTTTGGCCAAATTTTAAAAATTATTGAATTCTCTTTTATAATTAAAGAAACATATTTTTCTTTATTAAGAAAATCAACAATTAGAGGATCAAGCAGTTTAAAAGCAATTTTTTTATTATTGGTGAATACCTGATATTTATGGTTAAAAAGCATACTTTCAATGTCTACATCCTCAACTAAAAGGCTATCAGGAAAAAATTTTCTCATGAGCTTAGTATTAAAAGACTCTCTAAATATAATAATTTCTTCATTTATTTGAATATTTAATAAAAATTCAAAGAATAAGGTTGATCTTTGGGGGAATCTTTGTTCGAACCAGGTTTTTGGTTTTTTCCGGATAAAAAAAGCATTAATTCCAATATTTTTTTTATTGTTTTTATATAATTTTGGAACTATATAATATTGAGAGTAGACATTATTTTCATAAGCCGAATAGAGCCCCGGTTTAGTTATTCGGAAAAAAGCGGTGTTATTTTCTATTTTTTCAAGAAGATGCATTTCATCGGGCTTAAATGAACTAAAGCTATTATTAAGAAGTATTTTATCTATTTGTTTTTCATAAATAAATTTATTTTTCCTCGGCTTAAATAAAAGAATAACTAAAAGAAAAATAGTTATAGCTAAAAAACAAAGAATACTATATAAAATAATCATCTAATTGATAATAGTTTACTCATTTATTTTAGCAGAAAGTTAAGACGGCGGAAAGGTGGTTAAAAACAGCTGGGATAATAAGGGGAATAAAATAAATTATAAATAATCAAATTGTTTAAGTAATTATAAATGTTATACTGAAAGTGTATTAAATAAACCACAAATTTTTTAATGGCTAAGAATAGCAAAGACACAATTCATATTGGTACCTCTGGTTGGAATTATAAACACTGGCAAAAAGCTTGGTATCCAGAAAAAATTAAGACTAATAATTTTTTGAATTATTATGCTGATCATTTCCAGACAGTAGAAGTAAATAATACCTTTTATAACCTGCCTTCAAAAAAAGTAATAAAAAGCTGGAGAAAAAAAGTGCCAAAAGAATTTATCTTTTCAGTCAAAGCCAGCCGGTATATCACCCACATGAAAAAGCTAAAAAATCCCAAAGAAAGTCTAAAACGCTTTTTTTCACGAGTAAATCTTTTGAATAATAATCTCGGGCCAATCCTTTTTCAGCTGCCGCCTAATTGGTATAAGAATATTGAAAGATTAAATAACTTTGTTAATTTACTGCCGAAGAAAAAACAAATTGCCATAGAATTTCGGGATCAGTCCTGGTGGCGTGATGATGTCTATAATTTGCTTAAGAAAAATAATATTGCCTTCTGCCTTTATCAGCTGGCCGGTATTAAAACGCCGCGAAAAATAACAGCTGATTTTGCTTACATTCGTTTACACGGTCCCAGTGATAAGCCTTATCAGGGTAATTATCATGGAAATAGTTTAAGGGCTTGGGCAAGTTATTTTAAAAAGATTAAAAAAGAAAAAAGGGTAAAAGAAATCTATTGTTATTTTGATAATGACGAAAAAGGATACGCTCCTAAAAATGCCAAACAGATGATTAAATATTCGAATAAAGTTAGATGAGGAAAATCATATCTTGAGAATTAAAAAAGTTAACGGGCGAGGCACTTACTATTGTTCTAAACACCAAAAATAATTAATTTAAAATATATTATGACTGAAGAAAAAAATTTAATTAAAGCCGTGATATTTGACATGGACGGGGTCTTAATTAATTCAATGCCTTTTTGGAAGGAAGGCTTAAAAGAGGTAGTTAAAAAAAATGGATCGCAGTTTAAAGAAAAACTATGGCAGGAACTTAAAGGCGGACGGGTTGACGAAGTAATTAGTTCCTGGCATAAGGTTATACCCTTGAAAAATATTTCTCTAAAAAAAGCTGAAGAAGAAATAGTTAATAAAGTGGTAGAAAGAATAAGACAAAAAGGAGAATTAAAAAAAGGAGCAAGAAAGATATTGGATTTTTTGGAAAAAAAAGAACTAAAAATAGCTTTGGCTTCTTCTTCCTATAAAAAAGTAGTCATGGCTGTGTTAGAAAAGTTTGGTCTTAAAAAATATTTCCAGGTTATTCATTCATCAGAAGAAGATAATTATGGCAAACCTCATCCGGAAATTTATTTAAAAACTTTAAAAGAATTAGAAGTTGATTCGGTTAATTGTTTTTGTTTTGAAGATTCAGAAAACGGTCTAATCGCAGCTCGGGCGGCCAGGATTAAGGTAGTAGCCGTACCGGCTTCTGAAGATAGAGATGATAAGGTTTTTTCTCTGGCAGAATTTAAATTAAATAGTCTTAATGAATTTAACGAAAAAATTTGGCAAAAATTGAATCACCCAGAGCCAAAAAAAGAACCAACTAACAGAAAACTTTTTCAAGTTATCGGGTTTAATCTAGCTAAAATTTCCAAAGGCTTGGATAAATATATTAAAAAATCAGACAAAGAAAGAAAAAAATAGTTATTATTAATTTGACAGATTTATTAGTCTTGATAAGATAAAAAGCTAATTATGAACGTACCTTTAATTTCTTTTAAATTTTTGGCGAGAGGAGAAGGAGATGGATAAAAATACAAACAATCTAGCTCTTTTAACCGGTAATGCTCATCGTGATTTGGCTCATGAAATCGCCGCTTGTCTTCATAAGGACTTATTATCAGGAGAAGTTGGTAGGTTTCTTGATGGCGAAGCCAAAATTGTTGATTTGGGTAATACCCGGGGCATGGATGTTTTTATTATCCAACCAACTAATCAGCCCGATCGGAATCAAACGGAAGTAGAACTTCTTATTGACGCGGTGGAAAGATCAGCGGAAAGAGTAACGGCCGTAATTCCTTATTTCGGCTATGCTCGTCAGGACAGGCGTGGAGAATCAAGAGTGCCGATTTCTATGAAAGTGAAGATTAGAAATTTAGTGGGTACAGGTTGTGACCGTATAGTTTTTCTTAATCTTCACAATCCGGTTATTACTACTGTGACAGAAATGGCTGATAATAAAATTAAGGTAGACCACCTTAACGCCCGCCCAGTTATTTTGGACTGGATAATTGAAAATAAGCTGAATAAAATCACTCTTTCTTCTACTGATGCCGGCGGAGCCAAACTAGTAGAATCTTTTTACAAAAGATTGAATGAAGTAATGGATGATATTAGATTTGGTATTGGTCATAAAACTGGATCAAGCGATGAAGGAATAGACAAGATAAGTCTAATTGGTGATTTTAAGGATCGGCCCATTTATTTTATTGATGATATGACTTCAAGTGGGGCTACTATAATCAGAGCGGCTGAGGCAGCCAAGAGTAAAAATGCTAAGAGCATTAATGCTATTCTTATCCATCCAGTGCTAGCTAATCTGGATGTCTGCCGAAGCTTAGCTGATAGTCCTATAGAAAAGATTATTACCACCGATTCTCTGCCAATTTTTGAGGAAGCCAGGGAAATACTGGGAGAAAAACTGGAAGTTATTTCTATCTCTAGGCTTTTAGCTTTAGCTATCTGGCACCTCCACCATGATAAAAGCATTACTAAGCTTTTTGAGCTTGAAGGTTATCTTGATAGCCTGAAGGCCATGAAGGCCAATTTAAAATGGTAATTCCCATGGGGCTCAAACGAGCCCCTTTTTTATAAGGGCAAAACTTGTGTCCTTTGACGGAGCTTAAGGTCATACTATAATAGAAGTTGATAATTTGTGGATTTACAACTTGACATATTTAGCCGAAAAATATATTCTATACTTGTAGACAGATTTTGGTGGCTCCGCTAAAGGAGTCACCAAATTTTTTTATTGAATTTAGTTTTAGTTATGGCGGCTAGTAAGGTTGTAGTTATGGTTTATAGAAAAATAAAAAGTTTCAATGATTTAGAAATTTATAGATCAAGTTATAAAACTTGTGTTATTGTATTTGATAAAATATTGCCATTAATTCCTTCGATAGAGAGAAATGATTTGTCATCTCAGTTAAGAAGATCTTGTAAAGCTATACCACGTCTTATTGCCGAAGGTTATGCTAAAAAACACCAAAAGGCCGGTTTTCAGAAATATCTTGATGATGCCTTAGCTGAAATTAATGAGACTATTGTTGGCTTATCACAGCTTAAAGATTTTTATAATTTTGATAAAAATTTATGTAATAATTTAATCGAAGAATATGATAAAATTGCTCGGCAAACATTTACCTTGGCCAAGGCTTGGGATAATTTTAATAATAAAAGAATTACAAAAACTAAAACCTAAAACCTTACTAGCTGCAATAACCACAACTAAAAAATAAATACGGTGGCTTAACGAGGATTAAACTAATGACTAAAAAAATTATTATTAGTTTACTCATTATTTTATTAGTGAGTAATGGTCTTTTTATTAAAGCTAAAAAAGTCCAGTCTTATGAAAGGCCCATGGTAGTTATTAACGAATTGATGTGGATGGGGTCAAGTATTTCTTCTTATGATGAATGGTTGGAGCTGAAAAATTTATCTGATTCCCGGGTTGATTTATCAAACTGGTATTTAAGCAAGAAATCTTCCGGGGAAGAAAAATTAATGCTAGAGATTCCAGAAGGTGAAGTGTTAGATAATTTTTATATTATTTCTAATTATTCATCAGAATCAGAAAAGTCAGCTCTAAATGTAGAAAGCAATTTGGTGGATACGTCAGTCTCTTTGTCCAACAGCCAGCTTGAGATAAAACTTTATGATGATAAGGGAAATTTAATTGACACAGCTGATGATGGTTCAGGGCAGCCTTTATCAGGCGAATATTCTTCCGGTGAGGTCTGGCAGTCAATGGAAAGAAACACAAAAATTGAAGAGGGAAGTTTAGAAAGTTCCTGGCATATTGCCAGCCAGAAAACAGGCTTTAAAACTGACCAAGAATTTGGTACCCCGGGTCAGGAAAATTCAAACCAGCCGCCGGTGATTGAGGCCGGAGAAGATAGGGAAGTATTAGTCGGTGAAAAAGTTTATTTCGACGCTTCTGACTCTTTTGACCCGGAAGAGGATGAATTAAGCTTTTCCTGGGATTTTGGAGATGGCCAGCAGGGAGAAGGCATTACTCCGCATCATGTTTTTCAGACAGTTGGTGATTATGGTGTTACTTTAACCATTAGTGACGGTTATAATAAAGTCACTGCCAGCTTAAGTGTAGTAGTTAAAGAAAAAGAAGAAGAGGAGGAAGAGTTTGTTTTTGATGAAGTAAATGAAGAGGAAGATAATCAGGAGGAAGAAAATGAAAATTTAGATTTAGAAGATGAAAATACTGAAGATAAAGCCAAAAATATCGAGTATGATTTTTCTGATAAAATTTTAATTAATGAAGTTTTTCCTAATCCTGAAGGCAGTGATCTGGAAAACGAATTTATTGAATTAATCAATAAAGACAATCAACCGGTTAATCTAAGAGGCTGGCAGATTTATAATGGTAAAAAATACTTTACTTTTGAAAAAGATACTTTAATAGAAACAGAAAGCTTTCTAGTTCTTGGTTATCAGCAAACAAAGATATATCTAAAAAATTCAGGTATGACCTTACAACTTTTAGACCCCAAGCAAAAAGTGGTTAATGGAGTAGAATATCCCGAAGCAATAAAAGGCTCTTCTTTTGCCAGAAAAGCCGGCACTAATAGTTGGGCTTGGACTTCTTTGGTCAGCCCGGGCAGTGAAAATGAGATTTTAGGAGATGTAAAAAAGAAAAGAGAAACAGAGGATTTAGAGGAGGTGGAAAATTCAGAGAAAGTCTTAGGGATAAAGGATGAAGCAGAGGTAAAGGAGTTAGAAGTATCAGAAGCAGCAAAAATATCCGAAGTATCAATCAATCGGGCTAAAGAATTAGAAAAAGGCCAGGAAGTAATAGTCAAAGGTTTTGTAGCGGTGGAACCGGCTGTTTTTGGGGTTCAGTACTTTTATCTTTTTGATGGGCAAAACGGTATTAAAATATATTCATATAAAAAAGATTTTCCGGACTTGAAAATTGGTGATTATGTAAAAATAACCGGCAAGATTTCAGAGAGTAGCGGGGAAAAGAAAATTAATATTGGCAGTGAGGAGGATGTTAAGATATTGAGCGATCAAGATATTTTTCCGGAAGCGATCAGGTTAAGTTTAGGAGAAATTGATGAAACTTATTTCGGCAGTTTGGTTATAGTTAATGGCAGTGTTTTAGAAAACTCAAAAACAAAAATGCTTTTAAGTGAAGAAACAGAAGAAATTGAAATTTATTATAAAAGAGGCACTAATATAAATGGCCATGATTATAAAGAAGGCAGCCAAGTAGAAGTTTTAGGTATTTTAATTTCTTATGATAATGATTTGGGGTTTAGATTATTGCCAAGAGTAAACAGTGATATAAGAGTGTTAGATGAAGCCCGGGTTCTAGGGGAAGAAAAAATATCAGAAGCAGCTGAAGATGAAGAAGGTGAAGTTTTAGGGGCTACTAGCGAAAAAGAAATTATGATTGAAGGAGAGGATAATAAAAGTAATATTTATAAATATTTGTGGGTTTGTTTAGCTGGCGTAATTATTACCGGGGGCACCTTATTGATTAAATGGTTTAAAGCTAGAAAATTAGATTCTTGAGTATGTTATACTAAAAATATGAGACTGAATAAATATTTATCATTATGTGGAGTGGCTTCCAGGCGAAAAGCTGACCAAATAATAAAACAAGGCCGGGTTAAAATAAATAGCCAAGTGGTTAAAGAGTTGGGAATAAAAATTAATCCGGAAAAAGATGAGGTTTTAGTCAATAATAAACCTTGCCAGGTAAAAGAGTATGCTTATCTGGCTTTGAATAAGCCCCGGGCTTATGTTTGCACCCGAGCTGATTTTAAAGGAGAAAAATCAGTTTATAAACTTTTGCCCGAAAAATATCATCATTTAAAAATAGCCGGACGGCTGGATAAAAATTCCGAAGGTCTTTTAATTTTATCCAATGACGGAGACTTTATTTACAGGCTGACTCATCCCAAGTTTAAACACGAAAAAGAGTATCAAGTTGAATTAAGTGATAAATTATCTTCAGAAAATTTATTAAAATTGAAAAAAGGTGTTAAATTAGAGGAAGGTTTGGCTAGGTTTGATAAAATTAAAAAAATTGATGATAAAAAATACAAAATTATTATCCATCAGGGCTGGAAAAGACAAATCCGGCGTATGTTTGAGGAAATTGGTTATAAGACTGATGAATTAAGTAGAGTAAGAATTGGTAAGTTAGAAATTGATGATCTTGACCTAGGTAAATATAAAAAGATAAGTAAAAATCAAGTGATATAAAAAAGGCGAATCATAATTGATTCGCCAAGTAATAGATAAAGATTTTTTTACTCCCCCATATATTCTAAATGAAAAAAGAAAATTAAACAGGATAAAATTGACCCAGGACATGTTGATTATTGCATATCCCGCATTCATCAACAGATGAGCCACAAATATTACATCGATTTCCAAAAAGTTTACATTTAATTAATCTTCTTCTTTTTAGATTATTACTTTTTCTTTCTTGTACAAAATATGTAACACCTTTTTTGTGACCATTTGGACAGTCTTTTCCTTCTCTCCATTTAGTTTTACAAATAGAACAAAATCCTTTCACATTTTTGCATTTAATTAGACCTAAATCTTCTATACTGTTTCTCTTTTTACCACTCATTTGATACTCCCTTCTTGTAAAAAAAACAAATCTTAAATTTAAAGTACTATAACAGGGTATTTAAACATAGGTTTTTTATTATGTCAATATTTTTATTAAGGTTAGTAGATTTAAATTAGTAGTATAAATTTTAGCAAGACGAAAAGCTTATTTTTTGTTAAAATAAGAATATGACAAAAAAAGAAAAACTAGTAATTATAGACGGCAATGCTTTGATTCACCGGGCTTTTCACGCCTTGCCTCCGACTTTGACCACCAAAAAAGGTGAACTAGTTAACGCTGTTTATGGTTTTACCTCGGTTTTACTTAAAGTTTTGAATGACTTAAAGCCTGACTATGTAGCGGCTACTTTTGATTTAGCCGGCCCGACTTTTCGCGACAAGATGTATAAAGAATACAAGGCCACGCGGGTTAAAGCGGACCAGTCGCTTTATGATCAGATTCCGCGGGTTAAAGAAGTGGTTAAGGCTTTTAATATTCCCATTTTTGAAAAAAAAGGTTTTGAAGCCGATGACCTAATCGGCACAATCGTATCACAAATCACAAATCACAAATCACAAATTGAGAGTATTGTTGTTACTGGTGATTTAGATACTTTGCAATTAGTTAATAAAAGTACCAAGGTTTTTACCTTAAAAAAAGGAGTGAGTGATGAGGTAATTTATGATGAAAAAGCGGTTAAACAAAGATTTGGTTTTGGGCCTAAAAAAGTGGTTGACTACAAAGCCCTGCGAGGCGACCCCTCAGATAATATTCCAGGAGTAAAAGGAGTGGGCCAGAAAACAGCCACTAAGCTGATTAAAGAATACGGCTGCTTGGAAAAAATTTATAAAAATATCGACAAAATCAAAGAGCGTTGGCAAAAGCTTTTAAAAGAAAATAAAAAAGAAGCCGAGCTTTCCAAAAAGCTGGCTACTATAAATTGTAATGTACCACTTAAATTTAATTTGAAAAAAGCTAAAATCCATGATTATGACCGGAGAGAAGTGGTGGAGCTTTTTCAAAAGCTAGAGTTTAAAAGTATGTTAAACAGATTGCCGGAAGTAGAAAAGGGAAAGGGATTTCAGGGTAAAATGCCATTAGGTAGCGAAAATAATCAAGAAAAAAGAAAAGAAAAAGCCAAGGATTTGGGGCTGGAATATAAGTTAATTGATAAAGAAAAGGATTTAATTAAGTTAATTGAGGCTTTAAAAAGACAAAAAGAAGTTTGTTTTGATACTGAGACCACCAGCTTTGAGCCCTTAAAGGCCCGTCTTTTGGGTATTAGTTTTAGTTTTAAAGGGAATGAGGCTTATTTTGTCTCTGTTGTAAAATTGCCGAAAGCTATAGAAAAGTTAAAACCAATCTTAGAAAACGAAAAAATATTAAAATACGCCCATAATATTAAATATGATTATTCTGTTATGAAGCAAGCCGGGGTGGAGGTTAAACCGCTTTGGTTTGACTCAATGATTGCTGCTTATTTAATTAACCCGGGAGTAAGGCAGTATAATTTGGATAGTTTGGTTTTTTCTGAGCTCGGTTATGAAATGCAGCCGATGACGGCCCTAATCGGAAAGAAAGGGAAAAACCAATTGCTGATAGAGAAAATTCCCCTGGAAAAATTAAGCTGGTATTCCTGCGAAGACGCTGACTTTACTTTTAAATTGTCTAAAAAGCTGGACCCAGAACTGGATAAAAAGAATTTAGATAAACTTTTTCATGAAATGGAAATGCCCCTAGTCAGAGTTTTGGCGGAAATGGAAGAAGTGGGAGTAAAAATTGACAGTGATTATTTAGCTGAAATGAGCCAGGAAGTTAGGGCACGTTTATCTAAAATAAGAAAAGAGATTTATAAACTAGCAGGGTGTGAGTTTAATATAAATTCACCGCTTCAATTAAGAAAAATTTTGTTTGAAGAATTAAAAATTTCAGCCGAGGGTATTAGCCGGACCAAGACTGGTATTTCCACAGCTGCTTCTGAACTGGAAAAAATGAAAGATCGTCACCCGATTATTAATCTTATTTCAGAACACCGCGAATTAAGCAAGTTAAAATCAACTTATCTAGAGGCTTTGCCTAAATTAGTAAATAAAAAAACTGGACGGGTACACACTAGTTATAATCAGACTATAGTAGCCACTGGACGGCTTTCCTCTTCTAAACCTAATTTACAGAATATTCCCGTTCGCACCAAGCTTGGAGCCAAGATTAGAAATGCTTTTATACCGGAAAAAGGATATAAGATTTTAAAGGCTGATTATTCTCAAATAGAGCTAAGAGTAGTGGCTTCTCTGTCTGGGGACGAGAAAATGATTAATTCGTTTAAAAAAGGAGAGGATATTCATACCCGCACAGCGGCTATTATTAATGAAGTGCCTTTAGACAAAGTGACGAAAAAAATGCGTTACGCCGCTAAAGCGACTAACTTTGGTATTATTTACGGTCTGGGAGTGTATGGGCTTTCAAGCAATGCGGGTATTTCTTTAGATAAAGCCCGCGATTTTATTGAAAGATATTTTTCTTTGTATGAAGGAGTAGCTGACTTTTTGGAAACCAGTCGGGATCAGGCTTTTGAAGAGGGTTATAATGAAACCCTGTTTGGCCGGCGCCGTTATTACCCGGAAATTCAGTCCGGTAATAAGGGTTTAAAAGCAGCGGCCGAAAGAGCGGCTATTAATCATCCGGTTCAGGGCACAGCCGCTGATATTATAAAATTAGCCATGATCAAAATAGACAAAGAGTTACCCCGGATTAGCTCTAAGTCAAAAATGATTATGCAAGTTCATGACGAGCTGGTCTTTGAGGTGCCGGAAAAAGAGCTTTCAAAAGTATCAAAGTTTGTTAAAGAAACCATGGAGAATATTCATAAATTAAAGGTGCCGATAGTGGTCGATATTGAATCAGGTCAAAGCTGGGGAGAGTGTGATTAGCTTGTTTAATCAATAAATTTGTTATAAAATTAAATTAAGGAGGTTTATTTATTAATCTCCTTTTATCAATTAAATAAAAAATTATGAGTGAAGAAAATAAAAAATCGAGTTATTTACCTTATGTTCTAACTTTAGTTTTCATTTTGGTAATTATTGGCGGATACATGGCTTACCAGCTTTATTTTACTGAAGAAGAAGTGACTAATACTAATACTGTGGCCGAAGAAGTGGAAGAAAAAACTGAGATTGGGGCTACCTTTTCCTATTTAGAAGGAGTGGTGGAATATAAAGAACCTAATGGCCAGTGGGCTCGAGCTAGTTTAAATGATAACTTATTTGAGAGTTATTCAGTAGAAATTGTCGGTGAAGGAAAAGCCATTATTAATCTTGATGACGGCAGTGCTGTGCGTTTAAACAGTAATGCTGGTATTACTCTGACTAGTATGGATCCGAATAATATTATTATTACTAATGATAAAGGAGAAATTTACTCTCGGGTAGCCAAGCTTGAGAGAACCTATCAGATTAAAGCTATGGATGTAGTCTATCAATCATTAGGCACGGCTTTTAGCACGGTTAATAATGAAGGTGAAAAAGGAGTTGAGGTTTTTGAGAGCAGTGTTAAAGTTATTGGCGAAGGCAATGAAACGGTGGTGGCTGAGGGTGAGAAATATTATATTGAAAAAAAAGATAAACCGGAAGAAGTTAAAGTAGTTAAAGAAATTGATCAAGAGGAAGTAAAAAATGACGCTTTTGTCATGTGGAACAAGGAAAAAGACCAGTCAGAAAAAAAAGAACTGGGATTTTTAGATTTTAAAAAAGAAGAAGAAAATAATAAAGCGGAGGAAGATGATACGGGTGACGATACTAACACAAATTCAAATACCAATACTTCTACCGAAGAAACAGGTAGTATTGTTTTAACCGGTTCAGCCAGCGATAATGGTGTCAGTCTTTCTTGGACAGCTACGGGGCTAGATGTTAGTCACGGATTTAAAGTTGTGAGAAGTCTGGAAGAAAATCCAGTTTACCCGGGCTCGTATTATGTCTACTTAAATAAGGGAGAAAATAAAAGCTACCAATGGGAATTAAAAGATGGTAAAACTTGGCATTTTCGGGTTTGCCAGTATTTAGGTTCTGAATGCGGGGTTTATTCTAATGATATTATCGTAACCGCACCAGAAACATCTTCAACCAGCGAAATCTCTCTCACTATGTCGGCTAAAGCGGAAAGTACCGGAGTGGGCCTCTGGTGGACTGATCTTTCATCTATGGCCGGATTTAAGTATTACAAAGTGGTTCGCTCAAAAACAAATGCTGATCTCAGATACCCCGATGACGGATATATAACGGCCCTAGGCAAAAGTAATACTAGTTATCGAGATAAATTAGCTGTAAATGGTACTAGCTATTACTATCGAATTTGCGCCGTTGGCGACGAAACTATTTGTAGTAATGTGGTCCAGATCACGGCTATCAATGAAAATGATGCTCCTAGCGCGGTTACACTTTCGGGGTCTATTAGTGCCGATAGAGTCACTCTCTCTTGGAATAAATCGATTGAATCAGATTTTAAATACTATAAGCTTGTTTGGTCACAAACCGAGGCTACTCCTACCTATCCAGCCGATGATTATTTGCAAGCGATCTCCAATGCCAGTACTGTCAGTTATGTTGATACAGGCAAAAAGGCCGGCAGTGCCAGAAAAACTGAAGTAAACTTAACCCAGGGTACACATTATTATTCTATTTGTGTGGTGGACACAGCTTATCAGGTTACCTGTAGTAATACGGTAGAAATAAAAGAAGGAGAAGTGCTTTAATTATAGCAATGATGTTAGTGCGGTTTTTATTCTAATAAAATAACGGCTCAGTTATCAAAATAGTAAAATTAATATAATAGGGCGTCTTTTTTTAGGCGTTCTTTTATAATATAAAAAACCCCCGAGCCTTAAAAGACTGGGGGTAGGGATAATTAGAAAACGTGGAAAATTTTATTATCAGGAAAACCATCCTGAGGTTCGTCTGGATCTTCTTCTTGGAAATCACCATTATATTCTTGAAGATTAATGTCTTTGGTGGGATCATAGCTTGGATCAATAGCAGATAAACCGAACAAATCTCCAGGCTTGTTTGTTTTACCATCAGAACTGGTTTTATTAGGATTTTTCCTTAGATCAAAGAGATTATCATTCATTTTTCTTTCCTTTCTTTTAGGTGGTAAATGAAAGTCTTTTAAAATCTAGTAGAAGTTTAAGGTAAGATCTTTTATAAGAACTCCTTGGCTTTAAGGACTTGGGCAAAATTACAGAATTTACTTTTCGATAATTTAAATTTAAAAAATGTACAAAAATATTCTACTTTTTTTTCATTTTTCACTTTCCTTGTTTTTAGTTAAAAGAACTAATTTTCATTCTAATACAGACTGTGAAACTTAACAAATTATATTAATTGTGTCAAGATAATAAGTACCTATGATAATTTTTCTTTACGGAGCCGATACTTTTCGCTCCCGGCAAAAACTAAAATTTTACAGAGAAGGGTTTAAGAAAAAATACGACCCTCAAGGTTTTAATATTGAAGTTTTAGCCGGTGAAAAATTAAAGTTGGAAGATTTAAGAAATAAATTAGGCAATAAAGGACTGCTTTCAAAAAAGAAGTTAGTGGTTATAGAAGATTTGATGGGCAAAAATAAAAAAGAGAAAATACAAAAAGAAGTAGTTAAATATTTAAAAGAAAATAAATTAAGCCAGGATGAAGTTTTAATTTTTTGGGAAGGTGATATCGAAAATCAGGGCCGCGGTAAGAAAAAAAGAGGCCGTAAGAAAGTTTCGCCTCTACAAAAATATCTGGCTAAAGAAGCTAAAGTTGAAGATTTTGGTTTACTCAAAGGGTACAGGCTAAAAAACTGGACTGAAAAAGAAATTAGAAAAAGGGGCGGACGAATTGAACCAGTAGCTCTGGATTTATTACTGGCTTTAGTTGGCCAGGATTTATGGCAGATGAATAATGAAATTGAAAAATTAATTAATTATAAAAAAGGAAAAGTTATTAATAAAGATGATGTTAGTTTATTTGTAAAAACTAAGTATGACACGGATATTTTTAAATTGACTGATGCCTTGGCTGAAAAAAAGAAAAAATTAGCTTTAAAACTAATCAGGGATCAGATTATGAGCGGTGAAAATGAGCTTTATCTACTGGCTATGCTTAGCCGTCTTTTTAGAATTTTAGTTCAGGTTAAAGAAGTTTCCCAAGAAGAAAGCAATTATTATACCATTGCCAATCGTTTAAATTTACACCCTTTCGTAGCTAAAAAATCTTTAGTTCAAACCAGAAATTTTAAATTTAAAGAATTAAAAAATATTTACCAGCAGCTTCTAGATATTGACCTGAAAATAAAAACAAGCCAGGCTGAACCGAGAGTGCTTTTTGACTTGTTTATTTTTAAGGTGTGTAATTCTTAGGTTAATAGGGTTTGTTCTTGTATTTAAAAAGAAAAGGGCAGACTTGGCTGTCTAGTTTTGCAAGGCGCAAGGGACGCGAGCCTACGCTATTATAATCACTCAAACCATCTCGACCGCAGTCGCGCTGAGCGCGATGCAGTGGAGAGAACCTTATGGTTAATTTAACAGGATTTCTCCATGCGGCCTGCTATCCGTAGATGTCAGTCGCGACTGACATCTACTCTTTAATGATCGGACGAAGTGGTAAAAGGAGGAAAGCGTCAGCATAACCTTATTTTCTATTTTATTAGTACACATCTGAAGTGGCTAAGAAAAAAGAAAATATTATTTTCATACGGACTTTAGTCCGGTTTATTTTCTTTACGCCACTATACAAAGGAGAGATCCTTATGAATATTTTAGTGAGATTTCTCCACTCAGCCTGCCCCGAGCGAACGAATAAAGTGAGAGAGTCGAGGGGGTCGAAATGGAATAAAGTTTTTGAATCGCCGCACTATTAGCCTTAAAAAGATGTCGGGCGGAGCGGTTGGTATGGTCATTGGGCAGTGTTTTAGTTTATATTCTAGGCTCAAAAAATCACGCTCTTACTCGTCGCTTGGCCCAATAACTAAAAAGTGGCTTATAATTAAATAACCCACTTTTTATTTAAATAAATATTTATTATTTAAGATTTAAGTTTGTTCAACTTCTTCATTAGCCGTGATTTTTTCCGAGCAGCTGTATTTTTTTTGATACTTTTATGCTGACTGGCTTTATCATAAGCTTTAATGAGTTTTTTGGAAATCTTTTCAGATTCTTTTTTATTTTTTGATTCTATGGCTTTGCGAAAAGCTGTGCGCAATTCTTTTATATTATTTTTTACTTTCTGGTTTCTTTTTTTTCTTTTCTTGTCTTGTTTAATGGCTTTAATGGCTGCTTTTTTAATCGGCATAATTATTTTTATTAGTGATTGATAAAGTAAAAGCATTATAACATGGCTTTTTGTATTTGACAAGGATGGGTAGGGATTATAAAATAAAAAGCTCTTTTGAACTTTGAAAGTTGAATTTTTTATTTTTTGAAAAGGAGGAAGTAAGATGTGTGGAGTATTTGGCTATGTGGCTAAAAAATGGAATGAAGAACTGGCGTCCTTTTTTGCTTTGATGGGTTTTTTCCTGCAGCACCGGGGACAGGAAAACTGTGGCGCTGCTTTTTCGAATGGAGATTATATTGAAGATATTATTAAAGGATATGGCTTAGTAAGCACTGTTTTTAATGATAAATTTTTGAAATCTTTCAGAGATTTTCAGCCTTTAATTGCCACTGGACATACACGCTACGCTACAGCCGGCAGCAAAAGTATGCGTTGTGCTCAGCCTCAATGGATGGATTTTTTAGAAGGAAGAAGAGTTGTTTGTTCAAACGGAGATTTACCTTTGCTTGATCAGGAGAGAAAATGTTTAGAAGATAAAGAAGTTTTTCTTTTAAGTAGCCGCAATCGACAAGGTGAAATAGTAATGCCTAATGATGCAGAAATTATTCTCAAAAAAATAAGTCTTTTAGCAGAAGAAAATGGAAGGAATTTTACTAAAGCGATAAGAGATTTTATGCTGACTACTAAAGGAGCTTATTCAACAGCCTTAACCTTTCATGATAAACTTTATCTTTTTCGCGATCCTTATGGTTTTCGCCCCTTAGTCTATGGGTATTGGAAAAATAGCTGGGTTTTTGCTTCCGAGAGTTGTGCTTTTCATGAATCAGAAGCTAAAGTAGAAGGTGAAGTAAAGCCGGGAGAGCTGATTATTTTTACCTTGGACGGTAAAATAAAAAAACATCAATTAGTAGAGCCTAAACGACCAGGGCAAAGATGTCCCTTTGAATGGATTTATTTTTCTCGTCCAGACAGCCGCCTTTTTGGTATAGGCGAAAAAGAGTTTTTCGCTTTTCGCTATGAGTTGGGAAGAAAACTTTATCAAGAGCAACCCCTTGAAGAGGGAATTGTAGTTGGAGTGCCAAACTCAGGCATCCCGGCCGCTAAAGGTTTTGCTCGAGGAGGAAACCTCAATGATAAAGTTTTGTTCGTACATACACCTTATATAACCCGAACTTTTATTGAAAAAGAAGGTCACCGCGAACGTAAATCCCGGCTCAAATACAGCCTGATGCCCTCTCTCCTCTCTTCTTTGATTGGCAAAATCCAGACAAGACAGATTAAAACCCCAGTGAAAATCATTATTGTTGATGATTCTATCGTGCGGTTGACGACATTAAAAGTTCTGGTCAGTATGGTTATAGAAGAATGGTCTAATTTGGGCGGTCAAAAAAAGGACCTAGAAATACACACTCGTATTCCCTCTCCCATGATCAAGGCTCCCTGCTATTACGGTATTGACACTCCGACTTATGATGAGCTTATTGCGGCCAATCATAGTGAAAAAGAAATAGCCCAGATACTGGGAGCAGCCAGTGTTCGTTACCTTTCTATTAAAGGTTTAAATGAAACCTTGGATAATTTTGCCAGACCTTTTAATCAGGAGAGGAATTTCTGTAATGCTTGTTTTACAGATAGATATCCCACTGAGGTTGAGCCTCGGGTCTAGTTATTAATTTTGAACTTTAACCAAACGGCGATTTTATAAGTCGCCGTTTTTTCTTTGTTTAATAATTGATGATTTATATTTACCAGGCTCAAATGCCTTAAGTCTAATTATTTTTGTTTTATTGTTTATATATTTTGGTAAATCCTGAGTAAAATTTTTCTGATCATAACCTAAAGCAATAATATCCGGCTTAATTTTTTTGATAATATCATATTTATGATTTAAATTATCTTGACCTAAAAAGACCTGATCAACAAAATCAAGATTTTTAATTTTTATTAGTCTTTGCTTTTCATTTTGGCTCGGCTTTTGCCCTTTGATTTTCTTGACATTTTTATCTCGAGCCAATACTACCATTAACCTATTTCCTAAACTTTTGGCTTTTTTTAAAAAATACTGGTGACCGGGGTGAAGATGGTCAAAAGTGCCGAAAACCAGGACTTTTTTTTCTTTTTTCATAAATTCTAGTTTTATCTCTTTTTATAATAGCATATTTACTGGTTTTTATTGTCTAGTAGGCGTTAGTCGCGACTAGCATCTACGGGTTATTTTTTTTAATAAAAAATTATCAACAAAATTGTTAATTGACAATTTATACAAATATGGCTAAGGTATAACAATAAATCAAAATGTGGAGGGTATTTGATCTTTGACATTTATTTTTTATTTAAATCAGGATTATGTAGTAAAGGAGATTATTTATGGACAGGATCTAAATTAGCCGGAGTTTTAAAGTTTTTAAACTTAAAAAAGGAGGATAATAATGAATTCAACTTTATTTTCAGAAGTACTTTTCAGACGGCTGCAATTTTTACTCAAACACCCGGATGAAATCAATGAAAACTGGATAGAACATCTGCCGCCTGAATTTGATCTTATGTGTTTGGCTACTGACTTTAAAGAAAAAGAGCTTAAACCCCTTGAGCTAGAAAAGCTCTTAGACTTTGATATTCCAGAAGATAATATTGAAAAGATAACAAAAGCCAGGCACGCAGTAATCGCGGCTCTTAAGATTTATAGTAATGAGATTGAATGGGATGGAGAAGAGGAAAGCTCCCAGGAAGAAGAACCTGCGGAAGAAGAGGATCAAAAAGATTCTAAAGTAAAGAGCAGTTCTGAAAAGAAGTCTGCCAGCCTAGGTAAGGAAATGACCGGTAAGATGAAAGAGTACGCGGAAATGTACCGCCGTGCTTTTTCTGACAAAGAAGGTGAGAGCTTAAAGGAAGCTCTAGTTCGTTCATTTAACCAAGCAGAAGGCTTAGGAGACTGGAAAAGAAAAATGAAAAAGGCTCTGGAAAAATCTGCAAAGCCGGGCTTTCAAATAAACGATGCGGATTTTTATCAATATAAAAAACATAAAAGTATAAAAGCAATGATTTCAAAATCAGAGTCTGGGTTATAAAGTAGACTTGTTTAGAAGAAGGAGGTGAATTCATAAATGGCAGCACAGACAGAACTGGGCCGAAGGATTGAAAAAAAGACTGGCTTGGACATTGATCAGGCTTTGCGTCAAGCTCATCAGAATTACCAGGGAGATCTGGATAAAATATTTGCACAGCTTAAAGTTAACGGCTTAAAAAAATCTATTCTCAAAAAGGCTTATAAAAATCTTGGTCTTCAACTTTCTTCTCCCAGTTCTGTCAAAACTAAGAAAAAGACATTAGGGAGAAGAAAAAGAAAACATAATTCATTGGGCTTCTATCTTCATGAAATATCAAAAAGCCAGCTGCTTACATGGCAAGAAGAGATTGAAATATTTCGGAAGATAGAAAGGGGTTATCAAAAAACACATCAAGCTTTGTTTAGACTTGAGCCTATTTCATTAGAAATGCATAAAGTTATCAGAGTTTTGCAAGAAAAGAAATATAAGCCTATTAAGTTTTTTGAAATTCGTGGAGAACTTCATCACAATAATCCTTGGGCCGCCAATAGCAAAAAATGTATTCGTCTTCTGGAAGAAATCCTGCTGCTTAGAAGAAAATTATTTTATCTGAAAAAAAATCAGAGTAAAGTAGATTCCTGGCAAAAAGAGTATGATCAGAAGAAAAAGAGATACAGTGATCTTTGTCTTAAGTTTAGATTTCAGCCTAAATACTTGAAAAAATTGATTGAAAAAGCTAGGAATATAAAAAGTGATGACGAAGAGGAGTTAAATAGTCGCTTTTTAGGAGAAGTCAGACAACAATTAGAAAAAGGCTTAATAATTATAGAAAAAGCCAAGCATGAAATGACTGAAGCCAATGTGCGTTTAGTGGTGGCTGTGGCCAAGCGTTACACTTACCGAGGAATGGATTTTTTAGATCTTATTCAAGAAGGCAATGCCGGCTTAATACGAGCCGTGGAAAAATTTGATTATTGTAAAGGCTATAAGTTTTCTACTTATGCGGTCTGGTGGATTCGCCATGCTATTACCCACGCTTTAGCTGACCAATCTCGAACCATCAGAGTGCCGGTACATATGGTTGAGATTATTAATAAAGTAGTACGGGCTAGGCAAGAGTTATATCAGGAAATAAAACGGTCACCAAAGCCAGAAGATATAGCCAATAAATTAAATTTACCAGTAGCAAAAATAGAAAAGGCCTTAGAGTTTGCTAAAAATCCCCAATCTCTGGATAAAAAGGTCAGTGATGAGGAAGATTCTTTTTTTGGTAATTTTATTGAAGATAAAAAGGCTGTCTCACCGGCCGAGGTAGCCAGGCATTCACTGCTTAGTGACAAGGCCGAAAAAGTTTTGGCTACTCTCAGTCGCCGTGAGGAAAAAGTGATCCGTTTAAGATTTGGTCTGGGAGACGGCCAAGACAGAACCTTAGAAGAAGTAGGTAAAATCTTAGGGGTTACCCGTGAAAGAGTGCGGCAGATTGAAGAAAAAGCTTTAAAAAAATTAAGACATCCCAGTCGAGCTTGTTTTCTAGAAGGCATTCATCCTGATTATTAACTAAGGCTGCTAATTTTTAAAAAAATGGCAGCCTTTTTTTATTGGCTTTGTTTTCTGATACTTTTAATCTCATCGCGCAAAGCGGCCGCTTTTTCAAATTCAAGATTTTGAGCCGCTAGCTCCATCTGGTCTTTTAAGTCTTTAATTAGATGGTTAATTTCACCTTTGGGTATTTTTTTAATATCAGGATGCTCAATTTCAGTTTCAGCTATTTTAACTCCGGCCAAACGATCTTTTTGTATCGCTTTTTTGATAGAAGTCGGAGTAATTTTATATTTTTTATTGTATTTTTTTTGGTATTGGCGGCGGCGTTTAGTTTCATCAATCGCTTGCTTCATAGATTTAGTGATTTTGTCCGCGTACATAATAATATGGCCTTCCTGGTGCCGAGCGGCCCGGCCCATAGTTTGGATTAAAGCGGTGGAGGTTCTTAAGTAACCCTCTTTATCAGCGTCTAGTATGATGATTAATGAAACTTCTGGTAAATCTAGACCCTCGCGAAGAAGATTTATGCCTACTAATACTTCATAGGTGCCTATTCGTAAATCCCTGAGTATTTCCAGGCGTTTCAGGGTATCAATTTCTGAATGTAGGTAATGAACTTTGATATTAACTTCACTTAAATATTCAGCCAGTTCTTCAGCCATTCTTTTGGTTAAAGTAGTTACCAGAACTCTTTGTTTTTTCTTTATTCTTTCTTTAATTTGGTGAATAAGATCATCAATCTGGTTTTTGGTCGGCTTGACTTTAATAGTCGGGTCTAGCAAACCGGTTGGTCTAAGCAGTTGCTCAACCACTTGATCTGAAACCCTTTTTTCATAAGAAGAGGGAGTAGCCGAGACATAAACGGCTTGATTAACCCTTTTTTCGTATTCCTTAAACTTAAGCGGTCGGTTATCCAGAGCTGAAGGCAGGCGAAAACCATGCTTAATTAGAGTTTTTTTACGGGAACGGTCGCCTTTATACATAGCGCCAATTTGCGGAATAGTCATGTGTGATTCATCAATAAAAACCAGAAAGTTATTTGGATAATAATCAAAGAGAGTAAAAGCAGGATCTCCTGGCGAACGGCCGTCAAAATAACGGGAATAATTTTCAATACCCGAACAAAAGCCGGTGGTTTTTATCATTTCCAGGTCATAATTAGTTCTTTGTTCTAGTCTTTGGGCTTCCAAAAGTTTATTTTGTTTTTTCAAATTTTTTAATCTTTGGCGCAAATCTTTTCTAATTTGTTGGAAAATATGATCGAGATTTTCTTGAGTAGTTAAATAATGGCTGGCCGGGTAAATATCAATTTTTTTTAAGTCTTCCAGTCTTTCTCCGGTCAAAGGATCAAAACGGCTTATGTTTTCAATTTCATCACCAAAAAATTCTATTTTAAAACCTTCCTCCCGGGCCGAAGCGGGATAAATGTCAACCGTATCACCTTTAGCTCGAAAAACTCCCCGATGGAAATCAATATCATTTCTTTTATACTGAATACGGGTTAATTCTTTAAATAATTTAGTTCTTGATTTTTTTTCAGATTTTTTTATATTTACTTTTTGTTTTTGATAAGTACTTGGCGAGCCTAGCGAATAAATACAGGAAACTGAAGCCACAATAATAACATCTTTTCTAGTTAAAAGATCAGCCGTGGAAGCATGACGCAGGCGGTCTATTTCTTGATTAATTTGGGTTTCTTTAGCAATATAAGTATCTGAGCGGGGAATATAAACCTCTGGTTGGTAATAATCATAATAAGAGACAAAATAATTAACCGCGTTTTTAGGAAAAAACTGTTTAAATTCACTGGCTAGTTGAGCGGCCAAAGTTTTATTATGTGAAATAATTAAAGTTGGCCTTTGTACTTTTTCAATAATGTTAGCCATAGTAAAAGTTTTGCCAGAGCCGGTGACGCCAAGCAAGGTTTGGTTTTTTAAACTATTATTAAGACCCCTGGTAATTTTTTTTATAGCCTGCGGCTGATCGCCAGTTGGTTTAAATTTTGTTCGTAGTTTAAATTTCATAAAGCTGATGTATTATACAGGATTTATCAAATTGTTTACAGCTTGGTATAATAAAGATGATGATAAATAAATATTTAAAATACTTAACTTACGGATTTTTTACACTAATTTTAGTTTTATCGGGTATTTTTTATTTATCAAAAATAAGTTTCTGGGCAGATAAAACAAAAGAAGCGGTTGGACAAGAAACTAACTATCAAGTTCCCCTTTCATCAGTGAAAAGTTATGGCTATTATTTAATGCCCTATACTCGATTTGGGGAATATGGGGAAGGTAAATTTCCGGATTATTCGGCTGAAGATGTTAAAGATTTCTGGTTAAGTAAGCACGATCTTATTGTTACTGGCTATTCGCCACAGGATTATAAAGAACAAGAAGCAAACCGATTAATTCTTGGCGGTGATGCCAATACAGGGGCTGGTTTTTATGATTACTCTTCTAATACTTATTATTGGGAAGGTCAGTGGACTGATTTATATAATTGGATAGAAAATAATTTTGATAATTATAACGGCTGGGGTTTTAATTCAGTTGATGAAGCTTTTGAAGATTGTTGGTTGCATCTATCAGAGACTTCTGATCCAATTACTTTTACTTTTGGTGGCCGGGAAGATCGTTATGGCACCACGGAAATTACCATAACCCCTTATGATCCGGCTGATCCGACTCGCTCAAGAGTACCCGGAGCTTGGGATGCTTCTAGTTGGTATACTAATATTAAATCACCGGTTTATATTGATTTTTGGCAGGATTATTATACCGAGCAGCTAATAATAAAATATGAAGAAAATGTTGACGGCTATTTTCTAGATGTGTTGTCCTGGGATGGTTATGCTCATTTTTCTACTGAAGAAGAATTTCAAAATTTAAGAGAATTTTCTTCTAGAGAAGAGTATAATACTTATTTAGCTAATTTAACAGAAATTATTCAAAATAAATTACACGAGACTTATCTGGGTAAATATTTAGCTGCTAATACTTGGAGACATTTGGATAATAGTTATGAAGAACCAACCTTTACTTTTAAGGATAATGTTGATATTTATATCCGCGAAGGATCAATTCATTCAGGCATGAATATTAATTCATTTGAAAATGAACTCAAAGCTTGTTTAGATGCTTCAAACGAAGGACATATTGTTTTAAGGCAGCATAGATTAGAAGACGGAAATGCTTCAATTGCTGACATCTCAAGAATTGCTGGTTTAGCTACCTACTATCTTTCAAAAAATGAAAATACTTACTTTTTTTCTTATCCGGTAGTTAATAGTCTCGACATTGATCCTTATAATGCTTGGTATGATGCCATTGGCTACGATATTGGTCAGCCAGAGGGTGACTATTATGTTTTTGCTGAAGGAATAGATGGAAATAATTATAATTATAAAATATTTGCAAGAAATTTTACAAAAGCGATGGTTTTAATTAAACCGCCTCATGTTGGTTATAACCTTAGTGAAAATTCACGAACCACTCATTTATTACCCGGTACTTTCAAATCACTTGATGCCGATGCAAATTTGGGGCCGAAAATAACCGAAATTTCTTTGAGAAACTGGGAGGGAGCCATATTATTGGAAGTCGATACTATTGTTCCAGGGACTATTGATGATTTAAAAGCTACTTAAAGTAATTTTGATTTAGGTTTATAATAAAAATAATGAATAAACGAAACAAAAAAATAATTATATTAAGCTTATTTCTTGCTTTTTTGACTATTTCTGGATTAATAGTTAAGCCTGGGATCTTTTCAGTTAAGGCGCAGGAAGGTGCTTTTCATCCACGCTTACTTTTTACGGAAGAAGAAATTCTGTCTTTAAGAGAAAAGATTAGTGATAGTTTAGGCGATGATGACGCAGCTTATAATCGTCTGATTAACCGGGCGGATACCATAGTTGGTTATTCTTCGCCTAATTCCTGGATAGGTTTAGAATATGGCTTTATTAATATTCCGCTTCTGGGCACGGCTTATCAACTTTCTAGTCAATCTAATGCTAATAAATATGAATATCGGGATAAATGCAAACAAGCAGTTTTGTATCTAGCTAATAATTATGATAATAGTCAGGACCCCCATGCTTGTTCACAAAGAATTTTTGCCATGTCTTTAGGTTTTGATATGTGTTTTGATGGAGCTAGTCAGGAAGAAAAAAATATTATGGTTAACGAAATGCAAAGCCTTTTGACTTATATTAGTGATCGTGGTGATTGGCCGATTTGGGACTGGGAAGCTAAAAAGTATCGCCCTTATGTTAATAATGGCGGAGTGATGAGTGGTAGTGCTGTGGGCCTGGCTTCTATTGTTTTCCGAGGAGAGGGCATAGATGATACACTTTTAGATAAAGCACTTGCTTGGTCAGAGGCAGTAATTAATATTAATCTTAACAGTATTTTTGGCACGGATGGCGCTTTTAATGAAGGTGTTCTTTATGCCGGCTTTGCTATGAGATTTTTTGCTCCTTACGTAGAGGCTAGAAAAAAATATGATGGCTATGATTACAGCACTTTGCCACAGCTTAGTGAAATGTCAAATTGGTTAGCTTATAATATTCGTCCTAATTCTTGGTCACAAATAAATAATCTTAATGATGCCTTATGGACAACTTATCCTTTGTCTTTGTATAACGGAATTATGGACTGGCCGCAATATAGATATAACAGCAGTCTTGCCAAATGGCTTTGGGATAAGGAAGCTTCACAGGGACGGAATTTATGGTTGTCGTACATTGATAATGTAGCTACGGTTTTGTGGAGTCAAGACATCGAACCAGCGGATCCCAATCAAATATTGCCAAATTCAAAACTTTTTTCACATCGCGGTCTTTATTATTACCGTACTGGCTGGCCGAGAGTTAATCAAACCGAGACAAACGATTCAGTTTTTTCTCTCTATGCGGGTAAGTTTTACGGAGGCCATGCTCAAGAAGATCAAGGTAATTTTACTCTTTGGTCAAAAGGCGAAGATTTTGTGGTTGATTCCGGCTATGGGGCCGGCGATTGGCAAGACCACAATACTATAGCTATTGACGATGTTGGGCAAAATAATGCCGGCAGTTCGCTTGGAACAGATGGTAATATCGCCAATCATTTAATTAACCCTTTTAGTGATTATCTCCAAGCTGATCTCTCTCCAGCTTATAATGGACACAGCGAGTTTAATGCTGATGGCTATCCCTTCCCAGCTGAATGCCCTGACTGTAATCTAGGATATTCTGATTGGAGCGGTTGGCGTTGTGAACCCAATACAGTGGAAAAAGCCAATCGCTATGTTTTAGCGGTAAAAAAGTCAGAAGTCGGAGAATATTTTGTAGTATTCGATGATATTAAAAAAGATGCTAATAGTCATAAATACGATTGGTTATTACATTCCACTTTAAATAATACGATTGATACCAGCCAAAACCCAATTACTATTACTGGTAAATACAAGGGCAATAAACTGGATATTTATTTTGCCAATCCTGATTTTTCTAACCTTAGTTTATCGCAGGGTGTTTATGATACCGGCAATAAGGATGGTGATAATCAGCGGCTGGTAGTGACTAATAATACAGTTAATCCTCAATTTTTTACAATTATGTATCCTTATCTAGCTAATTCTGATTCACCCGATTTTACTAATCTGCCAGTAAATAATGGTTACGGCGTGAAATTAACCTGGGACAATAATATTGATGATTATTTGTTTTATACCAATAATAATATTTCCTATGATAATATAGTTAGTAATGGAAAATTTACTTTAGTGAGAAAAAATAATAATACTTTATCTAAATTTGGTCTTTATCAGGGTAATTCTTTATTGGTTAATGATATTGATTTAGTACAAACCAATGCTGAATCTATTAGTGTTGCCAGTGATGGCTCAACAGTAACGATTAGTGATGCTTTAGCTGAATCCATAATTTACGGTCCATATGTAACTTCAGTTTTGGATAATGAAAATAATTCTATTGATTTTGAACGGTATCAGAATAATATTTATATTAATACTGAAGTGCCAGCCGATGAAACTCCACCTGATAATATTAATGACTTAAACGCCACCTAAATATGAAACCAATTTATTTTGAAAAAGACAACCAAAAATCATTAAAACTATTGACCAAAATAAAAATCAATCTGGGTTTAGAGGTAAAGACTTATCAAAAAATATTTCAGGGCACTTGTTATTCAGTCGGAGTGATAGCAGTAATATCGTCAGTCATTTTTTATGTGGCTGGTTTTGTGGCTTTACCGGCCGATACCCAAAATTATATTGTCAGCCAGAGTTCGAACTCGGTTACTCTAAAATGGACAGCACCGGGTGATGACGGAGCTATTGGCCAGGCCACTACTTATGATATCCGTTACGCTCTCTCGTCAATTACTGAAGAAAATTGGGACCAAGCTACACCAATAAATAATTCACCTCAACCGTCAATAGCCGGCACTGGGGAGAATTTTACAGTGAGCGGGCTTTCAGCCAACACTCTTTATTATTTTGCTATAAAAACAGCTGATGAAAATAATAATTGGTCAGGAATTTCTAATGTGGCCAGTAAAAAAACTGCCAGTGCTGATCTTTGCCAGCCGGATTGGTCTTGTACGGACTGGTCAGAATGTAATGATGGATATAAGAGCCGAACTTGTATTGATAAAAATAATTGTACTACCAATGAAGATAAACCGGATGAAAGGATTGTCTGTAGTCTGCCTGATGAGGAAGAGGATATTGAGTGTATTGAAAACTGGTCCTGTACCGCTTGGTCAGCTTGTTTAGGCGGCACACAAACCCGTTCCTGTCTTGATCTAAATAATTGCGGTACCGAAAAAGATAAACCGGATGAAATAGTAGAATGCGGTATGGGGGGCGGTTTGGAAGAAACCAGTAATGAACATTATTTAGCGGTTACTCCTTCAGCTCATGGCGGACCCCATTTAAAATTATATGATCAAAACCTTAACCTTTATTCGCAATTTTTTACTTATGCCACGAGTTTTAGAAAAGGAGTAACCAGCGCTCTGGGGGATATTGACGGTGATGGTCAAATAGAAGTAATTACCGGTACCGGACCGGGTAGCGCTCCGCATGTCAGGATTTTTGACAACCGGGGAAATTTAGAATATCAGTTTTATGCTTATTCATCTGATTTTCGCGTTGGTTTGTCAGTGGCAACGGCCGATGTTAATGGCAACGGTATAAATGAAATTATTGTCGCCCCGCAGGAAGGCGGTGGACCGCATGTGCGTATAATTAGTTATAACCGGGAAGAAGACAAATTTGAAGTTTATAAACAATTTTTTGCCTATCCACAGAACTTCAGAATGGGCTTGAATATTACCGGGGCTGATTTAAATAACAACGGTTTAGCCGAAATTATAGTAGCGCCACGAACAGTGGGCGGGCCACATATTAGAATTTATGAATACAGTCCAATAAAAAGAAATTTCGTTATGAAAAAACAATTTTTTGCCTATGCTTTTGGTTTTCGCGGCGGTGTTAGTCTAGCTACCGGTGATATTGATAACGACGGTCTTAAGGAAATTATTACCGGAGCCGGACCTAGTGGCGGACCGCATATTAGAATTTTTGATCATCAGGGGCATTATAAAAATGATTTTTTTGCTGCTTCCACCCGTTTCCGTGGCGGGGTTGATGTTACCGCTATGGATTATGATTTGGATGGAGCCGACGAAATAATTACTGGTACTTGGTCTCAAGGAGTGCCTGGAGTTAAAGTTTTTGATTTTGAGAATAATGCCTTTACTGAAGAAGAATTTTTCTATGCTTATGACCCTTTGTATGGTCATGGTATTCGGGTGACGGGATACTAAATAAATGTTATAATAAGGTTAAGATGATTGCCTATTTAAGGGGAAAAGTTAAATATAAAAATGACCGCTATCTTATACTGGATGTAGCGGGAGTCGGTTATCAGGTTTATGTAACTAATGCGGCTTTAGAAAAAATAAAGAGTGAGGATGAACTTGAATTATACACTTTTACCTATATTCGGGAGGACGCTCATGATCTTTATGGTTTTTTAAATTATGATGAAAAAGAGTTTTTTGAACAATTGATTGGCATTTCTAAGGTTGGCCCCAAGGGTGCTTTGGGGATTCTTAATGTAGCCTCTTTGGATACGATTAAAAAGGCAATTATACATGGTGATCCTGATATTTTAACCAAAGTTTCCGGAGTGGGTAAAAAAACAGCTGAGCGAGTAGTTATGGAATTAAAAAATAAAATCGACGTGGCTGATATTGATCAATCTAAAGTTAAACCTTCAGAAATTGGCGACAACTCAGCTATTGACGCTCTGGTCGGTTTGGGTTACTCAGCTACTGAAGCTCGGGAAGCTTTAAGGGAGGTTGATAAGGAAATAGTTGATGTTGAAAAAAGAATTAAAGAAGCCTTAAAAATATTAGGACAGAATAAATAATATGCCCATTAAAGAGATTGATAACAAAGAGATTTGGGACGAGTTTGTGGCTTCCAGAAAAGGAAGCCAATTTTTGCAATCATTTTCCTGGGGAGAATTCAAAAAAAACTTGGGCCGAGTAGTCAAGCGTTTTATTTTTATTGAAGATAATAAAATAAAAATGGCTGCTTTAGTTATAAAAAAAGAATTATCTTTTGGTAATAATTATTTATATTGTCCCCGGGGACCAGTATTAGCCGAAGATTTGTTACCTGATGAAAAGACTGAAATAATCGATGAGTTTATAGAAAAAATAAAAGAGTGGGCTCAAAAAGATAATTCAGTTTTTTTAAAAATTGAACCACCGTTGATAAGAAATGAAGAAAATATAAATTTTGATAAATTAGGTTTATCGAGTGGAGAATCAGTCCAGCCGCCGGACACAGTTATATTAAATTTAGAAAAATCAGAAGAAGAAATCTTAAAACAAATGCACAGCAAAACTCGTTATAATATTCGTTTGGCTATTCGCAAAGGAGTTAGGGTTGAATTTTCCACTAATCAAAAAGATATTGAAAAATTTTATAAATTAGTCAAAGTAGTTAATCAAAGGGAAGGTATTAGTAGTTTTTCTTTGGAATATTACAAAAAAATGTTTGAGGTTTTTTTAAAAGATAATAATATTTTATTGGCTAAGGGGCTTTATAAGGGTGAGGTAATAGTGATGAACTTGATAATTTTTTATGGTGACACGGCCGTTTATAATCATGGGGCTTCTTCTAACAAATATAGAAATGTTATGGCCCCACACTTAGCTCATTGGGAAACTATTAAAAAAGCTAAAAAAAGAGGTCTAAAATTTTATGACCTACGTGGTATTGCTCCCTCAGATGATCCTAAACACAAGTGGGCTGGTTTAACTCGTTTTAAAAAAGGCTTTTCTAAGGACGTAGTTAATTATGTTGGCGGTTATGACTTAGTTTTTAAACCTTTTCTTTATCAGTTATATTCTTTAGGGAAAAAATTTAGATAGTTTATTTAATTATTTATTTAGCACAAAAAAATATGATTAAAAAAGTAGTTATCTCCGCCGCCGGACGCGGCACCCGCATGGGCAAATTAACCGATGACAAACCCAAGCATCTTTTAGAGATAGCCGGCCAGCCATTTTTATATTATTTACTCCATCGCTTGGAAGCAGCTGGTTTTTCGGAAATGATAATGGTAGTCGGTTATAAAAAAGAAGCCTTTAATGATTTTATTAAAAAATATCCTTTTAATCTAAAAATAGTAGATCAGCATGAAATGTGTGGTGATGATTATGGTACGGCTATACCGATTAAAGCGGTTAAAAATTTAATTGGTCAGGAAAATTTTGTATCAGTGGCCGGTGATAACCTCTATTCAGTACGCGATCTTAAAAAGTCTCAAAAAGAGGATAAACTGAATTATATCGGCGGGCTTAAAGTAAATGATGGCGGTCGTTTCGGACATTTAGAGGTGGACGGACGCGGATTTCTTCAAGATATAAAAGAAAAACCCGAGAATATTAGTCCGGGAGAAAGGATTATTAATTGTTCACTTTATAAATTTACCCCGGAAATTTTTGGGGCCATTGACCGGATTGGTTTGTCACCACGGGAAGAATATGAAATAACAGAAGCAATTACTTACTTAGCCGAAGAAAGAAAAGTAAAATTAATTGAGCTGGAAGATTTTTGGCTTGATTTTGGCCGGCCCGAGGATATTGAAAAACTGGCTAAGCATCTTAGGGAGAAGTAAATTGTTATTTGTTGTTTGTCTATGGTTTGATGATTAGTTTTTTGGTTTATTTTTTCAACAAGATATAACTTCTCTAAATTCTTGTCCCCATAGCTTAATGGATAAAGCATAGGTTTCCGGAACCTAGGATCGAGGTTCAATTCCTCGTGGGGATATGAATTTAACGGAGCTTGAGATAGAGGTTCTTCGCCAGAGGCGAATCCCCCGTAGGGAAAAAATCCTCTAAGGGGCATGAATTTGGTTAAGACAAGCTCAAGATAAAGGTTCTGCACCAGAGGCGAATTTCATGTAGTGGGTGCAATCTATTATTAGAGATTAGTTGTTATATTTGGTCAAAGCTAGTTATAATTGTAGAGTTATTTATTATTTTTTTTAGCAAATTTTTGTTAAAATAATCCACAATTTATCTCTTGACATCAAATTTAGATTATGTATAATGTAATTACTATGATCACTACCTCTGCCTTCGGGCAAGGGTAGTTTTTTATTGGAAAAAGTATTATAATTTGTATATATGACTAATAAAAATAATCAAGAAAGAGTATCAGTTTATATAGATGGTAATAATTTTTTTGGCTATCTTAAGGATAAAGAAATTGCCTTACCGAGAGGAATCAAATTTGACTTAAAAAAATTTGTTAATTTTATTGTAGAAAATAGAAAATTAATATCGAAAAGATATTATGTTGGCATTGCTAGAAATATTGATGGTTCAGATAAAAGTAGAAGAATTGTTAAAGGTCAGCAGAAATTTTTATCAAAGATACAAAATGACGGATTTATTGTTAAAAGAGGAAAAGTTATGTATGATGGAGGCAAAATTAGGGAAAAGGGTACGGATGTAAAAATCGCTGTTGATCTAATAATAGGTGCTATTGATAATTATTATGACACAGCTATCCTTATTAGTTCAGATACTGATCTTATTCCTGCTGTAAAGTATGTCAAATACAAAAAGAAAAAACTTGAATACATTGGCTTTTCCCACGCACCTTCATTGGGTATGCAAAAATACGCTGATTTATCAGTTTTATTACAGAAAAAAGATATTGATAAATTTAAAGAAAAAAAGCTTTTATAATTTAATGAATATAAATAATTAAAAACTATGATAGATTTAAACTTAGATCAAATTGAAAAAATAAAAAAAGAAATATTAGATAATTTTAAAATATGTGAAATACAACAAGATATTTTACAAGTAATGGAAGAAAAATATAATGTATTGAAAAATAATATTGATATTAAAAAAATAAATTATTGTATCCACAAATATATAGATTCGGAATTAGATTTTAAAACAGAAGGCATGAGAGGTATTGGCAGGGCTTCAACATTTGTTCCTCGATTAGGAGCATGTTATAGATCCCAATTTTACAAATTATCTCAAGAAGATATTGATAAAATATACATTTATATTCAAGATATTTTATTATTAGGTTATTTAAGTTATTCTTTTCTTATGGAAGAAGAGCCCAAATTTGACAATACAATGACCAAGGAAAAACTAAGTAAAGAGTGGATTACAGGCATTTATGCATCTGATCCATCTGAAATGAGAGATAAATTACAAAATACATTAGCTAATCTTGCCGAAAAAAGTATTACTAAGTTAAAAGATATTTTTAAAAAACATAATATAAAAAATGGTAAGTTGTTTTCAAAAGATAAACTTGATTTAATAATATGGTGGTATGTTCTAGCTGGCTTTTCTTTAAGATTGGTAGAATCGGGTCGACATAAAAAAATGTTTAATAATTAATTATGGTAATTCAATCAAAGAAAATTGAATATAATCATGACCCTGATAAGATATGTGATAAATGTGGTAAAAAAATTATAAATTGCTTAAGATAAGAAATTGTTAAATTTATACTAATATGCTATCATAAAAACATGAGATTATTTTTCCCAAGCAAAAATAAGGGGATTTAAAAAGGGGGAAGTGCGCCGTGCCTGGCGCCTTTTTTGTTTACTTGTTCTTTAAAAAGATAGAGTGAGAGGAGAAAGTATGTTTTATTTGAATGGTCGGCAACCGCTAAAAGTAAATTTTAAAGAAGATGAATATATTGAAATAAATGGACAAAAATATTATCCATTAAAAGAAGAAAATAAAACAACTGATTTTTATTATAAAAGAACTTATTATGATACGATAGAAGAATTAATGATAGCAAAAATGCTTACTTGTATGAATATACCTTTTTTACATCACGTAACTTTTTCTTACTCTATAAATAAAAAGGGTAAACCTAGGAGAATTTGGCGTCCTGATTTTGTTTTTGCTTGTGCTCAAAGATGGATTGGCGGCCCTTGTAATGGCTCGGTAATTATTGGTATTGAAGTTAAAAGAAATAAGATGTCAGGTGCTAGGAGAAAATCAAGAATTTTGCTCGAGGAACGAGAAATTCCGATAATTATTCTGAAAAGAAAAGATATTGAAGATTATTATGATCCGGAATGTATGAAATTGCCTTTGAAACAAATTTCTTAATACGAAGACCTTTATTCGGCCCAAGCAGGCTAAAATTATTTTTGCCCCGCAGATAAATTAAGCGGGGCATTTTTATTTGAAAATTAAATATATTTTAGCTAAAATAAGAGTATGGCAAAATATAAAGAATTAAAACTTTCAACCAAGGGACAATTTGGCCTGGTTAATATTTCCAGTGAAGTGGATGAGTTTGTTAGAAATTCAGGAATAGAAGAAGGAGTTTGTTATATTTTTGTACCGCATGCCACAGCGGCCTTAATAGCCAATGAAAATGAGTCAGGAGTGAAAGAGGATATTTTAACAAGAATTTTAGCTTTAGCTCCGGATAACATTAAGTACAAGCACGACCAGATTGATAATAACGCCCGGGCTCATATTATGGCTTCTATTTTAGGGCCGGAAATATTTTTTCCGATTACCCAAGCTATGCTGGTGCGGGGCACTTGGCAGGATATATTTTTAGTGGAGTTAGATGGACCCAGGTCAGAGAGGAGAGTGATCTTAAAGATTATAGAAGGCTAGGATTATATTTTTTGTTTAATATTTTTATAAAGAAGGGAGGTGATAATAAATGTCTGAAGAGAAAAATAATAAAGGAGAATTAATTGGCAAAGTCACTCACTACTTTAATAAAATTAATGTAGCCGTGATTGAGTTAACTGAAGAGGGCTTAAAAAAAGGAGAAAAAATACGCATTCAAGGCGGTGATCGGGAGTTTGAACAAAAGGTTGAATCAATGCAGGTTGAGCATGAAGAAATTGAGTCAGCTAAAAAGGGCCATAGTGTTGGTACGAAAGTGGATGAACCGGTAAGAGAAGGTTATATTGTTTATAAAATATAAAAGTATTAGATGTCTTTAAAAAAATACAAGCAAAAAAGGGATTTTAGACAAAGTCCGGAGCCGAAAGGTAAAAAGGAGAAGAAAAAAGAAAATCGTTTTGTTATCCAAAAACACGCCGCTACTAATCTTCATTATGATTTTCGCCTGGAAATGGATGGTGTTTTAAAATCCTGGGCTATTCCCAAAAAACCGCCCCAAAAGGCCGGGATCAAACGTCTGGCTATGCAGGTTGAGGATCATCCAATTGATTATATTAATTTTGCCGGCGAAATTCCCCAAGGCAATTATGGCGCCGGGCAAGTAGAAATATGGGATAAGGGCCGATACAAAATGGAAGAAAAAAAGAAAAATGAATTTAAATTTATTTTAAAAGGAAATAAATTAAAGGGTGAATATGTCTTGGTAAAGCCTAAAGGCAGCTCTTTTGGTAAAAAGGCCTGGCTATTTTTTAAAACAAAGAGCAAGAACTAGATTATTATTTAATATTTTGTTAAAATAAAACTCTAAATTTATTATTTTTATGGCATTTTTTAAGCGTGAAAAAATAACTGAAAAACCGATGCTTATTGGAGTACATCAGATAAAAGGTGATATCTCGGCTATTGAATATTTACAGAATTCTGATCCGGAATGGGTAGAAGGGCTTTTCTTTTTTGCTAAAAATTACGGTCGGGCGACTTTTGAGTGGGATGGTGATGATTATGAAATAATCAGAAATGAGGATATTACTTATACTTTGAATCGCTTAACCAGCGAGGATAAAAAAGCAGTAATGGAATTTCGATGAAAAATTTTATTAAAAAATTTGTTCCAGAATTTTTAATATCTCTTTACCACTTAAGTTTAGCTAAACTGGCTGCTTTTTTTTACCATTATCCTTCTAGAAAGATGGTTGTTATTGGAGTAACCGGCACTAACGGCAAATCAACAGTAGTTAATTTAATAGCTCGGGTTTTAGAGGAGGAAGGTTATTTAGTCGGTTTGACTTCTAGCTATAATTTTAAAATTGGTAAAAAAAAATGGCCCAATAAAAAAAAGATGACTATGCTTGGTCGTTTTCAGCTGCAGAAATTATTACAGAAAATGTATCAGGAAAAATGCCAATACGCTGTTATTGAAACCTCATCAGAAGGGATTAAACAGTTTCGTCATTTAGGCCTTGATTATGACCTGGTAGTGTTTACTAATTTAACCCCAGAGCATATTGAGTCTCATGGTTCTTTTGAAAATTATAAAAAAGCTAAAGGGGAATTATTTAAAAGTTTAAGTAAAAGTTATAAAAAAAATATCAAAGGTAAAGAAATAGAAAAAACAAGTATTGTTAATTTAGATGATAAAGCTTCTTCCTATTTTCTTTCTTTTGAAGCTGATAAAAAATATGTTTATGGTTTAGAAAATAAAGCAGCTAAGAATATTTCTGTTATTCCAGAAAATTATGTAGCAGAAAAGGAAGGCAGTCGTTTTGTTGTTAAAGGAAAGGAATTTAATTTAAAACTTCTAGGTAAATTTAATATTTATAATGCTTTAGCAGCAGTAGCTGTAGGCTTAAGTCAGTCTATAGCTTTAGAAAAAATTAAAACCGCCCTGGAACGAGTGGAAACATTGCCAGGTCGTATGGAATTTATCAGAGAGGGTCAGGATTTTAAAGTCATAGTGGATTATGCTCCTGAGCCGGTTTCTTTAAGAAAGATGTATGAAGTAATTGATTTAATAGATAAAAAAAGAATTATTCATGTTCTTGGTTCTTGCGGTGGTGGCCGAGATAAATCACGCCGGCCTGTTTTAGGTCAAATAGCGGGGAAAAAAGCTAGCTTGGTGATAGTGACTAATGAAGACCCTTATGATGAGAAACCTGAATCAATTATTGATCAGGTGGCTAAAGGAGCCGAAAAATCAGGAAAAAAGGAGGATCTTGATTTATTTAAAATTGTTAACCGTAAAAAAGCCATAGAAACAGCGCTCAATAAAGCTCAGGCTGGTGATTTAGTTATTATTACGGGGAAAGGGGCTGAGCAGGCTATATGTGTGGATAAAGGCCAAAAAATACCATGGGACGACAGAAAAGTAATTAAAGAAATATTAACCAAAAAGAGGTAAAATTGTGGAAAAACTGGTGATAGATGAGTTATTTTAATAAATGAGTTTTTATTATCTCAGTTAAAAATACCTAATATTAGGTAAATAAAAGTAAAAATTAATTATTTTGGTTTTTTTCCTCAATAAATTTGACATTTAAGTAATATTAAGTTATATTATCTAACAGCTTTACCTAAAATATTGTCAAAAAACTGGTTTTAAATACTATTTTAGACAATTAAATAACAAGTTTAAGTAAAAAACCTATTTAGTGTAGGTATTTTAAATTTAAGGACTTTGAGTAAAGTCCAGGCACCTCTTTTATAATAAATTTTATAATAAAGAGGGAAGAAAGTACATTGGCTGATGTCAGATAAATATCAAGGAAGAAAAGTATTTACCAAACTTCACGAAGCCATAGAGCTGCCTCATCTAATTGAAATCCAAAAAAAATCTTATGACTGGTTTTTTCGTGAAGGTTTAAAAGAGCTTTTTGAGGAAATTTCGCCAATAAAAGATTTTATTGGCCGTGATCTTGAGCTCGATTTTTTTGATTATTATATTGACGAACCAAAATTTGATGAAGTTAAAGCTAAGAATAAAAATGTAACTTATGAAGCACCTCTGCGTGTACAGACCCGCCTACATAATAAGAAAACTGGTGAAATTAAAGAACAAGAAATTTTTCTGGGTGATTTTCCATTAATGACAAACCGAGGCACCTTCATTATTAATGGTATTGAAAGAGCCATTGTTAGTCAGCTTATCCGTTCGGCTGGCGTTTTTTTTACTTCTAACTTTGAAAAGGGAAGAAATTTTTATGGGGCTAAGATAATTCCTAATCGCGGAGCTTGGCTGGAAATTGAAACGGATAAAAAAAATATAATTAATGTAAAAATAGACCGCAAAAGAAAAGTGCCGATTAGTGCTTTGTTTCGGGCTTTTGGCTATTCTTCTAATGAAGAAATTATAGATTTATTTAAGGATGTTGATAATCATCCATCAGATAAATATATTGAAGCGACTATAGAAAAAGATGTTTCACGTAACGAAAGTGAAGGATTGAAAGAAGTTTATAAAAGAATACGCCCGGGTGACTTGGCTACGGTTGATAACGCCCGTGACTTAATTTTTAAAATGTTTTTTTCTTTTGACCGTTACGACTTTGCCAAGGTTGGACGTTATAAATTAAATCAAAGATTTGATACTAAATATCCCCTAACTAAAGAACACCGTGTTTTAAAAAAGAAAGATCTAATAAATATTATAAAAGAAATTATTCGTTTGAATAATTCTCAAAAAGGCTCTGATGATATTGATCATTTAGGTAACCGTCGGGTAAGAGCTATTGGCGAATTGGTACAGAATAAATTCCGGGTGGGCTTAGCTAGAATGGAAAGAATAGTTAAGGATAGAATGAGCACCAAAGATATTAGCAGTTTAACGCCCAATCAATTAGTTAACGCTCGTCCAATTATTGGTGTAGTCAAAGAATTTTTTATGTCTTCTCAGCTTTCACAGTTTATGGACCAGACTAATCCTTTGGCTGAACTAGAACATAAACGTCGTCTGTCTGCTATGGGGCCGGGAGGTCTTTCTCGGGAAAGAGCTGGTTTTGATGTGCGCGATGTACATCGTACTCACTACGGCCGTATTTGTCCGATTGCTACGCCGGAAGGTCCCAATATCGGTCTGGTGGGTCATCTAGCCAGTTATGCTCATATTAATGATTTTGGCTTTATTGAAACTTCTTTCAGGAAGGTTAAACATGATCCAATTAATAAAGTAACAGAGATAGAAGGGGAAATAGCCCGAGAAGATATTAAAGATCCTGAAGCTAAGGAAATAATAGTAAAATCAGGTGATAAAATAACTCAAGAAAAAGCTAAAGAAATAGTCAAAACTAGTTTGAAAAAAATACCGGTTAAATCTCGGGTAACTGATGAAATAGTCAGCTTGGATGCTTTTGAGGAAGAACATTATGTGACTACGGCGGCTACTACCCCTTATGATGAAGATGGTTATTTTATTAATGACAGAGCAGAGGTCCGAAAATACGGTAAACCGGTTATGGATTCGGTTAATGTTATTGATTTAATGGATGTTTCGCCCAAACAGATTGTTTCAGTCTCCACTTCTTTAATTCCTTTTTTAGAAAATGATGATGCGGTTAGGGCTTTAATGGGTTCAAATATGCAACGTCAGGCTGTTCCTTTGATTAATCCCAAGGCGCCAGTAGTGGCCACTGGAGTAGAAATGAGAGCGGCTAAAGACTCTGGCCAGGTGGTAGTTAGTGAGGTAAGCGGAAAAGTAGAAAATGTGACCGGCGATAAAATTACTATCTTGGAAGAAGAAAAAGATAATTTAGTTGAATACCCTTTAAGAAAATTTTCCCGATCAAATGCTTCCACTTGTATTAATCAAAAACCAATAGTTAACCGAAAGGATAAAATAAAAAAAGGAGATATCATTGCTGATGGAGCAGCTACTGAAAACGGTGAATTATCTCTGGGACAAAATGTACTGGTCGCTTTTATGTCTTGGGAAGGTGGAAATTATGAGGATGCTATTTTGATATCAGAGCGCTTGGTGCGTGAAGATTATTATACTTCTATTCATATAGAAAATTATTCAGTAGATGTACGTGATACCAAAATTGGGCCGGAAGTAGTTACCCGTGATATTCCTAATGTCAGTGAAGAAAAACTAAAAGATTTAGATGAAGAAGGGGTAATTCGCATCGGGGCTAAAGTTTCCTCGGGTGATATTCTAGTCGGTAAAATTACTCCCAAAGGTGAAACTGAATTGTCAGCCGAAGAAAAATTATTAAGAGCAATTTTTGGTGAAAAAGCTAAAGACGTTAAGGATTCGTCACTTTATTTGGAACATGGTGAGCAGGGCAAGGTTGTTAATATAAAAATATTTTCTCGGGATAAAGGTGACAAACTGCCGGCCGGTGTGATTAAACAAATAGAAGTTTCAGTAGCTCAGCAACGTAAAATTCAAGTAGGAGATAAAATGGCCGGCCGCCACGGTAATAAAGGTGTTATTTCCCGCGTGGTAGCTCAGGAAGATTTACCTTTTCTTGAAGATGGCACGCCCGTAGATATTATTTTAAATCCCTTAGGTATTGCTTCGCGTATGAATTTGGGGCAGGTTTTGGAAACTCATATTGGATTAGCAGCCAAAAAACTGGGTTATAAGGTAGCCAGCCCGGCTTTAGACGGAATTCCGGAAAAATATATCAAAAAAGAATTAAAAAAGGCCGGTTATTCTGAAAGTGGTAAATTAAAGCTTATTGATGGACGTACTGGCAAAAAATTTGATCAGGATATTATGGTTGGTTATATTTATATGTTGAAACTAAATCATATGGTTGAAGATAAAATTCATCAGCGTTCAATTGGTCCCTATTCTTTAGTCACCCAACAACCTCTTGGCGGTAAAGCACAATTTGGCGGTCAGCGCTTTGGGGAAATGGAAGTCTGGGCTCTAGAAGCCTATGGGGCCGCTTATACCTTGCAGGAAATTCTGACTATTAAATCAGATGATGTGCCGGGACGTTCCAAAGCTTATGAGGCAGTAATTAAGGGTGAATCAATAAACAAAATTAATGTACCAGAATCATTTAATGTTTTAGTCAGAGAGCTTAAGGGCCTAGCTTTGGATGTTGAATTGATTAAAGAAGAGAGAAAATCAGAAGATAATAGATCAGGGACAAAAACAGGAAAGATAGGTAAAGCTGATGAAAAAGAAGCCGATAAAAAAAGCAAAAAATAATTGATTAATATATGATACCGGAAGCAAAAAATTTAAACTTTAAAGCAATAAGATTAAAACTGGCTTCACCAGAAGAAATTTTAGGCTGGTCTCATGGGGAAGTTACACGGCCAGAAACTATTAATTACCGGACTCAAAAACCAGAAAAAGACGGTCTTTTCTGTGAAAGAATTTTTGGACCAACCAAAGATTGGCAATGTTATTGCGGAAAATATAAAAAAATTCGTTACAAAGGTATAGTCTGTGATAAGTGCGGAGTGGAAGTAACTCGATCAATAGTAAGAAGAGAGAGAATGGGTCATATTAAATTAGCGGCTCCGACTTCACATATTTGGTTTTTACGTGGTGTACCTTCAAAGATTGGTCTAGTCCTTAATCTTTCTATACAGAATCTGGAAAAAGTAGTTTATTTTGCTAATTTTATTATTACTTCTGTGGACGAAAATGCCAGAGAGGAAACCCTGGAACAAATTGATAAGGAATATCAGGGCAAGCTTAAGAAAATTGAAGAAGAATTCAAAAGACGCCGCCAAAAAATTAAACAAACTAATAATGAAGAAATTACAAAAACGGATGATGAAGAAAAAAAGAAACAACTTGAAGAAAAAACCTCTGAAGAATTAAAGGCTAACGCTGAAGCCAAAAAAGAAGAATTAAGAAGCTTGGAAGAAACTGTCGATTTAGCGAAAAAAGAATTAAAAGAATTAGAGCCAAAACTTATAATTTCGGAAAATAAATATCAGGATTTATCTATAAAATATGGCCATGTTTTTGAGGCGGGTATTGGTGCTGAAGCTCTACAAAAACTTCTTAAAGAAATAGATTTAGATAAACTGATAAAAGAGTTAGAAGATGAATTTGAAGGAGCAGCTAAAAATAAGAAAAAGAAAATTTCTAGAAGGTTAAGATTATTTAAAAATTTAAAAGAAAATAATATAAAACCAGAATGGATGATATTAACCGTTGTTCCCATTATTCCGCCGGACTTAAGACCAATGGTACAGCTTGACGGTGGTCGCTTTGCTACTTCTGACCTAAATGACTTATATCGAAGGGTGATAAATCGTAATAATCGTCTGAAAAAATTAATTGAATTAAATGCTCCGGAAGTGATACGTCGTAACGAAAAAAGAATGCTACAGGAAGCCGTTGATGCTCTGATTGATAACGGAGCTAGAAAAGGTAAAACGGTAACTGCTTCTACTGGACAGAAAAGAACTCTTAAATCAATTGCCGATGTTCTAAAAGGTAAGCAAGGTCGTTTTCGCCAAAACTTATTAGGTAAACGTGTTGATTATTCCGGCCGTTCTGTTATTGTTATTGGACCACACTTAAAATTAAACCAATGTGGTATTCCCAAGCATATGGCTTTGGAATTATTTAGGCCTTTTGTTATTTCTCAATTGATAAAAAGAGAATATGTGCATAATGTTCGTTCAGCTGGACGCTTTATTGAAGCTGATCGTCCGGAGGTTTGGGATATTTTAGAAGAAGTAATAAAAGATGCTTATGTTTTATTAAATCGTGCTCCAACTCTTCACCGTTTAGGTATTCAGGCCTTTCAGCCAATATTAATAGAAGGTAAAGCTATTCAAATACATCCTTTAGTTTGTGCCGCTTTTAATGCTGATTTTGACGGTGATCAAATGGCTGTTCATCTGCCTTTAACCGAACAAGCCAAAAAGGAAGCAAAAAATATAATGCTCTCTACTAATAATTTATTAAAACCGGCTACTGGCTCACCAGTAACTACTCCTTCCCAGGATATTGTTTTGGGCTGTTACTATCTTACTATAAAAAAGAAAGCCAAGAAGAAAATTAACCATTATTCTTCAAAAGAAGAAGCTTTGTTAGCTTATGAAATTGATAAAATTCATTTTCATGAAACAATCAAAGTACTTATAAACACTAAATTAGTAGAAACCACGGTTGGTCGTGTTATATTTAATTCTATTTTGCCGAAAAAACTTCAATACATTAATGAAGTTATGAACAAAAAGAAGCTTTCTAATTTAATTTCAGAGGCTATATCTATATTAGGTCGTGAAAAGACAGTTGTGCTTTTAGATAATATTAAAGAGTTTTCTTTTGAATATCTTACTCGTTCTGGTATTTCTTGGGGTATGGATGATTTAGTTGAAGCTGAAAAAAAGCAGGAATTGATTGAAGAAGCGGAAGATAAAGTCAAAGGCATTGAAGAACATTATAAAGCTGGTCTTTTAACAGATAGAGAAAGGCAGATAAAAGTGATTGAAAATTGGGCTAAAACCAAAGAAAATATACAGGAAGTTTGTAAGGAATCTTTGGATAAATTTGGTCCAGTTTATGCTATGATTGAATCTGGTTCTCGCGGTTCCTGGGGGCAGATAACCCAGATGATGGGTATGAAAGGTCTGGTGACTAATCCGGCTGGTGAAACTATTGAATTACCAGTTAAGGGTAATTTTAAAGTGGGCTTTGATGTTTTGGAATATTTTATTTCTACTCATGGGGCTAGGAAGGGACTATCAGATACAGCTCTTCGGACAGCTAATGCGGGTTATTTGACCCGTCGTTTAATTGATGTAGCGCAGGAGATTGTGGTTAATGAAAAAGATTGTAAAGATAAGGAAGGTTTAATAATAACCAAAGAAGAAGCGGAAGAAATGGGAGGAAATTTATCTGAAAGAGCTTTAGGACGTTATTTGCTGAAGGATGTTAAAAATCCCAAGACAAAAAAAGTAGTAGTAAAGAAAAATACTTTGATTAATGAAAAAGAAGCAGAAAAAATTAAAAAAGCTGATCCCGAAAAAATACATATTCGTAGCCTTCTAACTTGTAAGGCGCAAAGAGGTGTCTGTCAGAAATGCTATGGTTATGATTTGTCTTATAATAAGTTGGTTGAAATTGGTACGGCTGTCGGTATTATAGCGGCACAAAGTATTGGTGAACCAGGTACCCAGCTAACTATGAGAACTTTTCACACTGGCGGTGTAGCCGGTCAGGATATTACTCAGGGGCTGCCTCGGGTGGAAGAATTATTTGAAGCTAGGCATGTGAAAAAGGCGGCCGTAATTTCAGAAGTTAAAGGAGTAGCTCATATAACTGAGGAAGGTGATAATAAAATAATAAAAATTGATTATACTGAAGAAAAAGAAGAAGTATTGCTTAAGAAAAGAAAAAAGATTGACAAGGATAATCTTAAAGTAAAAGACGGTGATAAAGTAAAAGTTAAAGATTTAATATATGAAAAAAATAAAAAGAAAATAAAGTCTTCGCATGATGGAGTAATTAAAATTGAAGATGATAAAAAAATAATTTTACAATATGAAGAAGATTCAGTTAAAGAGTATGTACCGCCAGTTGGTCATGGTCTTTGGATAAAAGAGGGAGATTTAGTTACTCCAGGACAGCAGTTAACTGAAGGTAGTCTTGATCTTAAAGATTATTATAGACTTTCCGGAAGTGAAGCGGCCCAAAAATATATTATGAAAGAAATTCAGTATATATATTCTTCTCAAGGTCAGAAACTTAATAATAAACATGTGGAAGTAATTGTTAAACAAATGTTTTCCCGTGTTTTGGTTAGAGATCCGGGTGATACGGAGCGGTTGATTGGCGAAGTAACTGATTTAAATATCGTACGTAAAGAAAATGAAAAAGCCGAAAAAGAAAATAAACAACCAGCAAAAGTTAAACCTTTATTACTGGGTATTACCAAAGCTTCTTTGAGTACGGAAAGCTTTTTGTCAGCAGCCTCTTTTCAGGAAACAGCCCGGGTATTAATTGACGCAGCCATAACTGGCAAGGTTGATAAACTCAGAGGCCTGAAAGAAAATGTAATTATTGGTAAATTAATTCCGGCTGGTACCGGCTATCGTAAAACTTAAATAAAAAATATATTTATATATAAAATAGGGCTAATATTAGCCCTATTTTTATTTAATGTGTATTAACTATTTGACAATTTTAGTTTAGAGGAATATAATAAATTGTTAGAATAAAGCTAGTGAGGCTTTGAATTGTAATCAAAATTTGGGCGCTTTTCTTTCTTATTTAAAGAGAGTATTGGTTACAAGAAGCAAGTAGCGCAACCGACACCCAGTTCAAATACTTGACTACAGCTCAAAGTCTCACTTTTGGAGGCTTTTTTATAACATTGAACTTTGAAAAAGGAAGGAGGTAAATTTTTCTAGATATAGAGATTTATATCTGAGAATCTCTTAATTATGAATTCGTTTAATTATTCATTTTTTATGGAGGTAAAAAATGAAACATCTTAGTCTAGTTTTTGTAATTTTCAGTTTATTTTTTCTTTTTGGATGTGAAGGAGAAAATGTAATTTCTCCGGAAGCTGATGTTACAAACAGGGGTATTGGTGAAATTCATAATGAATTTCTTACCAATGTATATAATGAGCTTGATGAAAATTCTTCAAATCTTATGAAGACCACAGCCTTAGAGGAGGAGGAGATACTTTACCAAGAGGCTAAAAAAATTACGGATAAGTATAATCAGGATCCCTTGACTCGTGAGCAAGTGCGAGAAGCTCTTGAGCGAGGACGTAATATGGCCAAACAAGACCCTATAGAATTAGTAAAATCTATTCTATCTCCAGAAGAGTATAAGTGGTGGGATAGATTTAGTAATGAGGCTACAGCAGTAAATTTAGATCTAATCTACAAAAATATGTGTGCTAAGTATGGAGCTCCTAAGCCAGGCACAATATTATACAGTTTATGTGATATAAGTATTCACTCAGCTGAATTTTGGCTTACTCGTCATTCAGCTGAAGAAATCCCCAATATAAAAATTGATAGTCGTAATCTATTAAGAGGATGGGGTAAGAGATTACTTAGATTTACCGTTACTGTTGTTGTTGATGGGGCTAGTGGAGCAGCAGCTGGTAGTGGAACAGGTGGTAATCTTATTGTTGCCGGAGTAGTCGGTGGCCTCTGTTCCCATGCGGCTGATGATATAATATTTGGCGATTAATAATTTTTTCTGTATAGTTTTAGTATTTTTTATTAAAATTAGAAAGGAGATAAGATGCCAAATATTATATTATTAATAGTATGTATTATATTGGGTATCTATATAAGCCAGCGAATAGCTGGCAAAAAATTTATCGTTACTTTTCTAGGTGTGGCTATTGGGGTAACATTTGCATATTCTCAATTGTCACCTTATTATTTGCTTTCCTTAATCATTTTTTCCACTTGTTTGTTTTATATAAAAAAGAAGCAACAAGTGTAGTAGTTATAAGTCCTGCTAGATTTGCTAGCAGGACTTTTTTATTTAAAATATAATGTAATAGATTATTATAATATATATTTTATAAGCTAATTTTGTATCTTAATTTTTCTAGTATATTAACTTAATTTGATTATTATTAAATTTTTAACTTCTATTTCAATAATTAGCTATTTATCTTCCTAAACTTTTTAATAATAGGTTTTAGACGTTTTAATTTTTCTCTTTAATTGTTTTTAACATATTTATACACATATTATCTAGGGTAATACTTACCCTAGAAAACCGCCATATGTCTGTGCACATTACCTTTTTTTATTGCCAAGAGGGACAAAAGTGGTAAAATATAAGAACCATATGGCTAGAAAAAAGAAAATAAACAACCAGCAAAAGTTAAACCTTTATTACTGGGTATTACCAAAGCTTCTTTGAGTACGGAAAGCTTTTTGTCAGCAGCCTCTTTTCAGGAAACAGCTCGGGTATTAATTGACGCAGCTATAACTGGCAAGGTTGATAAACTCAGAGGCCTGAAAGAAAATGTAATTATTGGTAAATTAATCCCGGCTGGTACTGGCTATCGTAAAACTTAAATAAAAAATATATTTATATATAAAATAGGGCTAATATTAGCCCTATTTTTAGGTTAATGATACTTTTTATTTGACAAAATAATTTAAAAGAAATAAAATAAATTGTTAGAATAAAGCTAGTGAGGCTTTGAATTGTAATCAAAATTTGGGCGCTTTTCTTTCTTATCTAAAGAGAGTATTGGTTACAAGAAGCAAGTAGCGCAACCGACACATCATAATTTGGATTATTATTGAAAGCCTCACTTTTGGAGGCTTTTTTATAAATTAGTTCTTTGAAAAGTTCATTTTTCATCTTTTGAGAAAAGGAGTTTAGTTATGAAGTTCAGTCGTGTTTTGATAGTAGTAATAATTATGGCAATGGTTTTTAACACTTCAGTTATGGCTTTTTCCTGGTCTTGGAGTAAAAAGGAAGACAATCGCCCCTTATATGTAGATGATTCTGGTTGGGAGATAATAAGTGCTTTACCTGGTACAAAAATTGTGGAAAAATATGAAAGAATCAAAAGTATGGGACTTCTTTCTAAAATTCCAGATAGTCGAATACCAGAGCATCAGAAATATATATTTTTTTCTGGCCCTAGCAATTTCTATGGATTTTCATTAATTATTCCATCGAGTATAGTAACTTACTGGAATAAAAGCTGTGCTGTCATACTAGAATACACTTGTGATGGTGATACGCTTCAAGCTAGAAGCTATGAATATTTCTTTGCTGTTAGGTCGCCTAATAAATTAATATTTGGGTTGGATTTGGAAAATTATTTTTATATTCCTAATCCTTCTCTTGATCTTTGGAAAACCAGCAAGGGAAATCCAATACTTTTTGCTGAATTCGATTTTAAAGGAAATGAACCGGAAAGGTTGTTAAAATGTTTACCGGTGAATGTTCGCTCAAATTCAAAGGAGGTGAGTAGCCGATGAAAAAGTTGATTCTCATGTTAGTAATTGTAGCTTTGCTTCTCAGTATTACTACAATTGCTACAAAGCGACCAATTGCCCAGGCGTTCGAAATGCCGGAGTCATGTAAATATGTACTCTGGAACCCTGGTTTGGCAACACAATGTCTTATGATGTTGGCCTTCGAACTTTGGGATCCGCTTGACTGGGGTGATTAGTCTTTTGACTCAATGATCTGGTCAAAAGAATTTGGTGTGGAAGAAATGACTTCCACACCTTTTTTTATTGCCAAGAGGGACAAAAAGTGGTAAAATATAAGAACCATATGGCTAGAAAAAAGAAAAAATCCCAGAAAAAAGAAAAAAAACAAAAGGAAGAAAAGACAGATTCCTTTTTAAAACCAGAAGCCAGACACGGCATTGTAGTGGTGGTTTTATTTACAGTGGCCGTTTTAAGTATTCTCAGTTTATTTAATGTGGCCGGGAGTTTTGGCGGTTTTATTGATACTGTTTTAAGTTACTTTTTTGGTTGGGGTAAATACTTCTTTCCCATAATTTTACTGGTTTTAGGATTTTTACTTTTAAAACCCGAAAAGTATATTATTCGCAGTATTAATTATTTAGGTTTATTTTTCTTTATTTTAAGCTATTCCGGGCTCTTACACATTTTTCTGGATCTTGAAACGGCTGTAGAAAGAATATCAGAGGGCGCTGGTGGCGGCTATGCCGGCTTACTTCTTAGCTATCCTTTACAAAAAATTATGGGTTTTTGGGCCAGCTTAATTGTTCTTCTGGCTGCTTTTATTATCTCTTTACTTTTAATGTTTAATACTTCTTTAAAGAATTTGTCAGAGAAAAAAAATAAATTATCCTCCTGGTTTTATCGCCTAAATTCATTTTTCTCCCGTTTTAAAAAAGAAAAAGAAGTTTATGATCATCCTAGTTTTTCGAAAAAAAAGTTAAAAGATGAAGAAGACAAAGAGGAATCTGAAAAAGAATCTGTTTCTGATGAATCTGATGATAAAGAAAAAGATAAAACAGACAAGAAAGAGGAAGAAAAAGAACAAGGTGGGTTGTTTAAGAAAAAAGTTAAAAAATATGGCCAGAAAATTAAAATTCCGACCAGTCTTCTTGAAAATTTTTCAAATCGGCCAAAAAGTGGTGATATAGAGCTTAACAAAACAAAGATTAAAAAAACTTTGGATAACTTTGGTATTGAAGTGGAAATGGCGGAAGTAAATGTTGGTCCGACAGTGACGCAATTTACCTTAAAGCCGACCGAGGGAGTTAAACTTTCGCAGATAACTAGTCTGCAAAATGACATTGCTTTGGCTTTGGCAGCCCATCCGATTAGAATTGAAGCGCCTATTCCAGGTAAATCATTAGTTGGTATTGAAGTACCTAACCAGGCGGTAGCTCTAGTTAATTTGGGTGATGTAATTGATACTAAAGATTTCAAAAAATCAAAGTCAAACCTCAGTTTTGCTTTAGGTCGGGATGTTTCCGGTAAGCCGGTTATTCCTAGTCTTGATCCGATGCCTCATCTTTTAATTGCTGGAGCTACAGGATCAGGCAAGAGTGTTTGTATTAATTCAATTATATTAAGCTTAATGTATCAGAATTCTCCTGATGACCTTAAACTTATTTTAGTCGATCCTAAAAGAGTGGAGTTAAATGTTTATAACGATAACCCTTATTTATTAACCCCTGTGATTACAGATACTAAAAAAACTATCAATGCTTTACGTTGGCTAGTAGCGGAGATGGAAAAACGTTTTCAAACCCTTTCCAAAAGCGGTAAGCGGGATATTCATGTTTATCATCGGGAAGTAGATGATGGCATGCCTTTTATAGTTTTAATTATTGATGAATTAGCAGATCTGATGGCTGTGGCAGCTTCAGAAGTAGAAGCGGCTATTATCCGCTTGGCCCAGATGGCCCGAGCGGTGGGTATTCATCTGGTTTTAGCTACGCAAAGACCGTCAGTTAATGTTTTGACCGGTTTAATTAAAGCTAATATTACCGCTCGTATTGCTTTTAATGTGGCTTCGGGGGTGGATTCTCGAACTATTATTGATATGTCTGGAGCTGAGAAATTATTGGGTAAAGGGGACATGCTTTTTCTCTCTTCAGAACTTTCCCAGCCCAAGCGTCTGCAAGGCTCTCATGTTTCTGAAAAAGAGGTTAAAAAAGTAGTTGATTTTGTTAAAGAAAATATTAAAGAAGTTGATTACAAAGATGAAATAGTGGAAAAACCCCAGGCCGCTCCCTTAGGTTCGAGTATGGAGGACTTAGGTGATGATGAACTTTTACCTCAGGCTCAGGAAGTGATTTTAAGGGCTAATAAAGCTTCGGCTTCGCTTTTACAAAGGCGTCTGCGTATTGGCTACGCTCGGGCTGCTCGAATACTTGATTCTCTGGAGAAAAAAGGAATAATTGGACCACAAAATGGATCTAAGCCTCGCGAGGTTTTAATAAACAAGGAAGATAAAACTTTATCCGGCGAGGAAACAGTAGAGAACTCTGATGAAAATCAGGAAGAAGAAAATCAAGAAGATTTTGAAGAAGAGGAGGAAGAAGAAAATGGCCGAATTTAGAAAAAGGAATTTTGCTGATAAAACTCTAGGAGAAAAGTTAAGGGAAATTCGCCAAGAATCTGGCTACAGTCAAAAAAAAGTAGAAGAAAATATTAATGTTTCTGAAAAGTATATTCGATATTTAGAAGAGGGTCATTATGAAAAATTACCCGGTGAAGTTTATATAAAAAGTTTCTTAAAAAAATATGCTGATTTTCTTTCAGTAAATAAAGAAAAAGTATTGGCTCTTTATGAAAATGAAAAAAAGATATATCAGAAACTTGACAGCTATGATAGTAATCAGTATTTGCCGCCTAAGGGCAAGGTAAAATTCCCTTTTTTAAATCCTAAGAATTTACGTAACCTAATAATAATTTTATTTATTTTAGCTATTCTATTATACTTAGGATGGGAGTTAACTCATATTATAGCTCCCCCCAAGCTGAAAATAAATTACCCACCTGAGGAATTTATTACTACAGAAAAGAGTTTACTTTTAGAAGGTCAAACTGAACCAGAAATTAGTGTTTTAGTCAATGGTGAGAAGGTAGATGTAGAGAGAAACGGCAGTTTTAAAGAAGAAATAATATTAAAAGAAGGAGTAAATGTGATTGAAATTACAGCTCATAAAAAACAAGGTGAAGAAAACAAAGTGATTAGAAGAGTTATGCTTAAAAATGTTGAATAATTGATAATAATATTTATAAATTTTGGTGGAAAAGAAAGGATAAAATATGGTTAAAAAATCAAAAAAATCAAAAAAGAAAAATAAAAACAGCCGAGCTGAGGCAGCCAAAGAAGCTATTGATCAAATTAAAGAGCGCTTTGGTGACGGCTCTATTATGAAGTTTGGTGAAACCCGAAAGACCGATGTCCCTTCGGTGCCAACTGGCTGTCTTTCTTTAGACATTGCCTTAGGAGTTGACGGTTTGCCTCGGGGACGTGTGGTAGAAATATTTGGACCCGAAGCTTCAGGTAAAACTACTTTAGCCCAGCATATAGCGGCTGAAGCCCAAAAAAAAGGCGGTATTGCTGCTTTTATAGACGCTGAACACGCTTTAGATCCTTCCTATGCTAAAAAAATAGGTGTAAATGTTGATGATCTACTTATCTCACAACCGGATACCGGAGAACAAGCCTTGGAGATTTTAGAAACTCTGGTTCGTTCAAAAGGTATTGATTTAGTAGTAATTGATTCGGTGGCTGCTTTAACGCCTAAGGCAGAAATTGAAGGAGAAATGGGTGATAAACATATGGCTTTGCAGGCTAGATTAATGAGTCAAGCTTTGCGAAAACTTACTTCTATTGTGGCTAAAACCAAAACAATGGTAATTTTTATCAACCAAACACGTATGAGAATTGGTGTTTTTTTTGGAAACCCTAGAACAACAACCGGTGGTACGGCTTTAAAATTTTATTCTTCAGTTAGGATAGAAACCAGAAGAATCGGTCAAATTAAAAAAGGCGAGCAAGTGATTGGTAACCGTACAAGAGCCAAAGTAGTTAAAAATAAAGTGGCGGCTCCTTTTAAACAAACAGAATTTGATATTATGTATAATGAGGGAATTTCTGAAGAAACGGATGCTATTGATACTGGCTTGAAATACGGAGTAGTTAAAAAATCAGGTAATACTTTGAGTTTTGGCGAGACTAAGTTGGGAGTGGGCCGAGAAAAAAGCCGCCAGCTTCTTAAAGAAAATCCAAAAGTATTAAAAGAAATTCAAAAAGAAATTCTAAAAGCAGTTAAAGAGAGTGAAGAAGAGTAGTAAAAAAAATTTTTAATTAAATTTACCAGCGCAGACTTGTCAGTCTGCGCTGAGTTTTTAATAAATATTTTTAAGTTAAAGAAAAACCCGCCTTATGTTGATAGCGGGTTTTAAAAGAAAAAGCATTTTAGAAAAAAACCAGTAGCTACTGGTATCAGGAAATTATCATTGAGATAGTAGCCTTCTATTTCAATTTCAAGGGATTCAACAACAGCAGCAAAAAAACTGCTTGCTAGGCCAATAGTTAGCCAATGCGGTTCATGAAAAAAGTAATAAAGTGTAGATAAGCTTAGAGTTAAGGCTGTCAGAAAAAATCCTAAGCTGCCACCGATTGTTTTTTGATTTTTTTCAGAATAACGACGGGTGAAACTGAAATGGCCGAATATTTCAGCCATGGGATCGGCAAAACCAACATAAATTATACTCAAGATAATAATTTCCCAACTTTGAAAAAAGCTGATAACTAGAAAACCTAAACTCAGCCAAAGTGAACCTGAAAATCGTCTTTTTTCTACCTCCCGAAGGCATTTTTTCCAAATTCCTCGCTTGAAAGTCTGATTTTGAGGCTCGGATAAACGCTTAAAATCTAGCCAGAGCATAGCCATAAAGAAAATGCCGGCGATGATACTGCGGGCCGGCCAGGAAACAAAATAAACAATAGCTAAGGCGATTAATGAACAGAGAATATGAAACAACTTTCGGTAAATCAATTTCATTATTACTCCCTTTTTTTGTTGACTAAGAATGACAATGACAAAGATCAATAAATTATCTTAGCATAAATATTATTTATTAGCAAGATAAGAAAATCAAATGATGATCTTTTATTAAAATAATCAAAAAATATTTTTCGCAAATAAAAAATAGGAATTAGACTAATTCCTATTAAGGATCAAACAAATTATTTTTTAGATTTATTCTTTAATTTTATTCTTTGGTCGAGATCCTACTCTTTTACATGAAAAGAATCCATTGTTGCCAACGATTAGCACGAATTTTCATACTAAAGTAGATTTTTTCTTTTTTGAATTTCTGGGTGACCCAGCTTGTAATATAACAGAACAATCGGGTAAGCTCTGTAAAGATTGAAAACAGATTGAAAACAATAATTCTCCTTCTTTCTTAAGTCAAAGATTATAGAATAATGTTAGTCAAAAAAAGGGATAACAGGCCTAGATTCAGCTTTAATTTCTGTTATCCGGATAAATAAGGCTATATTTGAGTATTTAGATAACATATTAAAATAGATACTAAACTCTCTCTACGTATTGGCCAGTTTCTGTGTTAACACGGATAATATCGTCGGTCTTTATAAAAAGCGGTACTTTTATTTTGTAGCCAGTTTCCAGCTTTGCCTCTTTGGTGGCTGAGCCTTGCGCCGTGTCACCACGCACACCCGGGGGAGTTTCTTTAACTTTTAGATCAACTTTAATAGGCAATTCAATATTGATCGCTTTATCTTCAAAATTTAATAAATTAACACTAGCTCCTTCTTTGATAAAATTTGTTTTTTCTCCAATTTGATCTTTTGTCAGACTAAATTGCTCATAGCTTTTTTCATCCATAAAATAATATTTGTCATCTTCTTGATAAAGAAAATTAACCCGAGAACGAGAAAGATCTGGTTCTTCAAATTTGTCTGAAGATTTAAAGTTTTTTTCCAGTAACTGACCGGTTTTTAAGTTTTTTATTTTGGTCTGCAAAACAGCTCCACCGCGTCCCATCTTAACGTGCTGAGCTTTTACTATTTCATAAGGCTCCCCCTTATATTTAAAGGTGGTGCCTATTTTTAAATTATTTATACCAAGCATAATTAATGGGTATAAGGCATAAGGCCCATATAGCGGGCTCTTTTAATGGCCTTGGCTAGTTTTCTCTGATGCTTCATACAAACACCACTGCGTTTACGGGGTACAATTTTTTGGTAACCAGAAACATGACGCTGTAAAATCTGTACATCTTTGTAATCTATTTGTTCAATTTGATTCCTGCAAAAATAGCAGGCTTTTCTTTTTCTTTTTCTCATAAGTTTAATTAAAAAGGTATGTCATCAACATTTATTTCTTCTTCCTCGGGCTTATTTTTTTGATTTTGACCTTGATTAGCGCCAGCTCCGGAAGGACCTTCACCTTTTTTATCTAACATAATCATATTTTGAGCTACTATCTCGGTGCGATATTTTTTTACTCCGGATGGGTCTTCCCATGACCTTGTTTGTAAACGTCCTTCAAAATAAACTTTACTGCCTTTTTTTAAATATTGCTGACATATTTCCGCTAAACGACCCCAGGCGACTATATTATGAAATTCAGCCGAAGACTTTCTTTCACCGCTGGCTTTATCTTTCCAGACACGATTAGTAGCCACACCAAAAGAAGCTACACTTTGACCAGAAGTAGTACTTCTGACTTCAGGATCGCGGGTTAAGTTGCCAATAATTTGAGCTTTGTTTAAATCCATAGTTATTATATTATTATTTATTATTGATTGGTAATATCATCTTCTAAAATTTCATCCAATTTTTTATCAAGCTCTTCAATACTTACCTTTTCTTTTTTTTCTTTTTTGGGAGTTTTTTTGGCTAAAGAAGCCTTTTTAGTTTTTTCCTCTTTCTTATCACTTTCTTTCTTTATTTCGGGTTTGCTTTCTGGTTTGTAGACTCTTTTTTCTACTTTTTTACCTTCTTTTATTTTTTCCTCTTTTTCTTTTGTTGGTACTTTTACAATTATTAAAAATCTTATGATTTCATTAATTAATTTAAGATTTTTCTCTAACTCTTTTAATTTATTTTCCTCCATATCAAATTCATTAACATAATAAGAACCATGATCATTCTTTTTTATAGGATAGGCTAATTTTTTCTTGCCCAAACTTTCAGAAAGAGTTAAATTTCCCTCTAATTTTTTAATTAGGCTTTCTACCTGATTGGTGATATTTTTTTGCTCATCCTCGGCGATTTTACCGGAGACTATATAAAGTAGTTCGTAATGTTTCATTTTGTTAATTATTCTTCATTAAAGATAAAAAACAAGCTAATCCAAGCTTAAAGACATATTAACATAAAAATTATACTTTGGCAAGGCATTTTTAAATTATTTTTATAAAAGAAAAAAAATTAAAGAGCTTTATTTTTTAGCAGAAAAACCTTATAATATAGTTAATTATGCCTAAATATTTTTTCATTCTCGGTAGTCATCAAGTTCTGTCTTTAGCTGAAATTTTTTCTTATTTTAGAAAAAAGCAGCTCGAAATAAAACTCTTGCATTTAAAAAAAGGAGTTTTAATTATTGAAAGTGATAAAAAAATAGACTTAGAAAAGTTAAATAAAAAATTAGGTGGTATAGTCAAAAGTGGTCCTATAAAAATAGAAGAAGAAAAAGGCCATGATTTATCAGAAACTTTAAAAAATATCTTCAATCCGGAAAATATATTAAATAATTTTGTATCTAAAACGGATAAAAAGATTTACGTGGGCTTTAGCCTGTATGTGCAGAAAAATAAAATTTTTAATCAGACTAAAGCTCAAATAAAAGATTTGTTAATTTCAGCTAAAAATAAATTCAAAGAAAGAGAGATTAAAAGTCGAGTAGTTTCTTCACGCAGTCGACGTCTTTCTTCAGTAGTGGTTAAAAAAAATAAGCTTTTGAGTCAGGGCTCAGAAATAAATATTTTTATTTTTGGTTCTAAGATAATGCTTGGCCGGACCGAAACAGTGCAGGATTTTGAAGATTATAGTTTTCGTGATTATAAAAGGCCAGCTCGGGACATGGATATCGGTATGATGCCGCCTAAACTGGCTCGGATGATGATAAATATTTCCGGAGGCGATAAAAATGATGTCTTGCTGGATCCTTTTTGTGGTTGTGGCACTATTTTACAGGAAGCCTTGCTTTTAGGTTTTGCCGAAGTCATTGGCTCTGATGTCAGTGCTAAGGCCATTAGTAAAACTAAAAAAAATATCAAGTGGCTAGAAAATAAATATAATCTTGAAAACAGAAAAGTAAGAATTTTTAAATTAGATATTTCATATTTAGGTAAAAATTTAAAGTCTAATTTAATTGATCTAGTTATTACTGAACCTTATTTGGGTCCAGTTTTAAAAAATAAATTAAACCAAAAGGAAACTAGGAAAATTACTGATCAATTAATTAATCTCTATCGTAACTTTTTTAAAGAAATAAAAAAAGTTTTAAGAAAAAGAGGTAAGATAGTGATTATTTGGCCGGTTTTTAAGACATATAAGGGTTTTCAAAACTTGCCGATTTTAGAAGAAGTAATTAAAATGGGATTTAGACAGGAAAAAATATTACCGGATGAATTAAAAAATAAATCTTTTTCGGAAATAACCCGGCGTGGTTCAGTTATTTACTCACGCCAAGGCCAAAACATTTTAAGAGAAATATTTGTTTTTAATAATCAGTAAACAATAAACAAATTACAAACAAAAAAAATGGTCATGCTTGATAAAATCTTAAACAAAAAAATAGAATACATCTGGGTATTTACGGCTATTTTTGTTTCTACACTAAGTATTTTAATAGTGGCTTATCAGGGAGCAGTAGCTATAGATCGAGAGACTGAAATTAATGAAAATTTTATTGTCAAACAGGCCAAGGCTCAAACAGAAACTACTCTTATCTTTGGTGGTGATGTCATGCTGGCTAGAACTGTGGAACAAAAAATATTAGCCGCCAATGATTACAGTTTGCCTTTTCAAAAAATTGCCGATGAATTTAAAGAAGCTGACTTAACTTTTATAAATTTAGAATCTCCTTTTTTTGACGGTGGCTCGGCCACACCCAACGGCAGCGTGGTTTTTCGGGCCTTGTCTGAAACTATTGAAGGTTTAAAATTAGCCGGTATTGATATTGTCTCTCTGGCCAATAATCATTTTGGTAACCAGGGTGTAGCCGGAGAAAAGTTTACTTTTGAACACTTGACTAATAACGAGATCGAATATTGCGGGGCCGGTAATAATTTTGAACAAGCGCACGAGAGTAAAATTATAGCAGTAAAAGGCATAAAGATCGGATTTTTCGCTTATGCCTATCCGGAAAGTTTATATGTAGCCACAGAAAATTCACCGGGCGTCGCTAATATGGAAATAGACCAGATGAAAAAAGATCTTACCCAGTTAAATAATTCAGCTGATATTATTATTGTTTCCATGCACGCCGGGGCTGAGTATACGCATAACCCAGGCCGTTTTCAAATTAATTTTGCTCACACGGCTATTGAGGCCGGAGCAGATTTAGTAGTTGGTCATCATCCGCATGTAGTACAAACCACCGAGAAATATAATGACGGTTATATTATTTATAGCTTAGGTAATTTAGTTTTTGACCAAATGTGGTCAGAAGAGACTCAGCAAGGGGCGGTGGTTAAGGCTATTATTTCAGAAAATAAATTAAAATCTTTAGAATTTAAACCAGTTCATATTTACGATTATAACCAGCCGGATTGGGCCAGTCAGGAAGAGTCCAAGGAAATTTTAAGTAATATGGGACTTGAGGAAGCAACTGTTATTTTGAGTAGAAAGCCATAAAAGCCCTAGGAGCCGTAAAGCTGTAGGCTATAGAGTTATAATAAAAAAATCCCTGCCGCAAAGAAGGGCAGGGAACCGGAAGGGCTTTAGATATGAAGAGGGGGCGGTAGATCTATTCTAAAGAATGGGCATTTTTTGATTACTTCAGTAATAAATGTCATTTTGCCTCCTTTATTTCCAGCCGTATCTGGCTTTGATAGCGATTATCCGGCGCCACCAGAGCCTTTGCAGAGCGTGACGTGGTCTAACCAATAAACTTCACCTCCCTTGAGAGTTAAAAGGTTCAAGTAATTTTATGTTAGCATTTATAGATTTATTATTCAATTTTTTGTAATAACTGGGTAAGCACAAAATGAATCCTCAAGCCATTCCTTACCTTGGGTTTTTAAATAATGTCTGTAACTGGAAAATTTATAATCTTTCATATTTTTTGTATAGCCGTGTTTGACTGGATTATGGTGGATATAATTAAGATGAGTGTAATAACTTTTTGGTGTTTCAATGCATTTATCCCAATAATTCCACCAAATCTTTCTACTCGGACAAGCTTGATATATATTTAATATACGAGAACTGTTAGCATGGATATTTTTAATTAAGCTTGATAATTCTTTACCTAATTTAATTTTTAATAAAAGATGATAATGATTTGAAAGAATTACCCAGGCGTATAAATCACAATTATATCTTTCAAGAGCTTTTCTAATTACATTTAGTAGTATTTTTTTCTTGCTATCAGTATTAAAAAAATATATTCCTTTTAAAGTTCTGGCAGTTAAAAAATAAAATGAATTATCCGAATAAATATGTGGGGGTCGATTTTGGTAAGATATTAACATAAAATTGATTATTTAATAGCCAGACTTTCGTCTGGGCTCCGCAAACCTTTTTTTATCTGAGCTGTAGATTTAATAATAGTAAGTGGTGTCCACGCGAAAGCGTGCGATCTTGTGATTTTTTCAAAAACAAATAAAAAAAGCGGCTTTTTTAAAAGCCACCAAGGTTAAATATATAAAATTGTATTTATTAAGTCAAGATAATTTTATTGAAAAAGAAAATGCATCACGTCGCCGTCCTGAACCTCGTACTCTTTGCCGACTATTTTTATTAATCCCTTTTCTTTGGCCTTGAGTTCAGAGCCGACTGATATTAAATCCTGATAACTTATAACTTCGGCCTTAATAAAACCGGTTTGAAAATCAGTATGAATAATACCGGCTGCTTGTGGAGCCGTAGAGCCTTTTTTAAATGTCCAGGCTCTTACTTCTTTTTCTCCGCCAGTTAGAAAGGTTCTGAAATTAAGCAGATGATAACCGGTTTTAATTAGCTTATCGAGGCCGGATTCATTAATTCCTAGTTGTTTAAGAAAATCAATTTTTTCTTTTTCTGATGATAAATCAGCGATTTCGGCTTCTAGTTTAGCTGAAATAATTATGACTTCAGAGTCATTTTTTTTGGCTAATTTTCTCACGATTTTTACATATTCATTTTCTTCTTGAATATTATTTTCATCAACATTACAGCAATAAAGCTGTTTCTTTTGGGTAATTAGTTGAAGCTCTTGAAGCGCTTCTTCCGCCTCTTTATCAAAAGTTATGCTTCTGGCTGGTTCTCCCTGACTAAGGCTTTTTTCCAGGCGCTCAAGCAAAGGAGCAAGAATTTTTACCTTTTTAACTAATTCTTTATCTTGAGATTTGATTTGTTTTTCCAGAGATTCTTTTCTTTTTTGCACGGTTTCTAAATCAGCCAAGGCCAGCTCAGTTTCGATAATTTCAATATCTTCCTTTGGATCAATTTTGCCGCTGACATGGACAATATCATCATTTTCAAAACAGCGGATCACATGGGCGATGACTCTGACTTGGCGGATGTTTTCTAAAAATTTATTGCCCAGCCCTTCTCCTTTGGAAGCCCCTTTAACCAAACCGGCAATATCGACAAATTCAACCACAGCCGGAATAACTTTTTCTGGTTTGTATATATGGGCTAATTTATTAAGCCTTTTATCAGGGACGCTAACAATACCAACATTGGGATCAATGGTGCAAAAGGGATAGTTTTGGATATCAATGGTTTGTTCAGTCAGCGCCTTGAAAAGGGTTGATTTACCGACATTGGGCAGGCCGACAATACCGATGGAAAAAGACAAATTAGTTGATTGGTTAATTTCGCCCAGAGGGCGATCCGCTTACTAGGCCGCGAGGCAAAGCTTTGGCGGAAGTTGATTAGTTAATTGAGTTAGTAATTTTTTTAAGGATGGTATTATTTTTTTAATTCGCAGTAAGATTTGCTGATTCTTTTTTCTTGGTTTAATTCTAGAATTTTTGTTATTTCTTTATGTTCAGTTTTCGCCTTTTGGCCGGTTATATTTTTTATCACGGTTTCCAGTTCTATAAATTTTCCTAAGCCAGTAACATTATCTAAGTGAATTCGGGTATATTTATAAAGATAAAGAAAACGTATTTTTTTAATAATATTTTTAATTCCCAGACTAAATTTTAAGATTTTTTTAATTTCTAAGCCTGATTTTTATTTAGGCTAATAACTTTATAATTTGATGTTTTAGCCATTTTTTTGTCGGGGCGTCGGTAAAAAATTAATTCAAAAAATTTTTTATTAATTTCCCTAATTTTTAAAAGACCCTTTTTGACTATAAAATAAGTGTCAACCTGATTTAATTTTTTGGCTGTTTTATTTTTTCTGAGATTTTTTTTAATTTCAGAAAAATTATTAATCTTAAATTTTGATTCAATATTTTTTTATTTTTTCTAATAAATTCTATGGCTTTGCTAGTGCTATATAATTTCAACGACTTCAACGTTTCTTTAACTTTTTATAAGTCATCTTTTTTAGTCCTTGCCACCAATTACTCGGATCGATTTTTTCAATTTCTTTAAGCAATTTTTTAGCTGATTGGGTTTCCAAGGCTTTTCTGACGTTATCAATCCAGTTTTGGGCGGCTTTGTGGCCTTCGGCTATGTATTCACGGGCTGAAACAGCCTGCTCCAGCCAGTCAGCGTCTTTAGCCACTACTCCTTCTAGTGTGTTTCTTTTTTCCAGTTCCTGATGGTATTTTCGCCAGGTTTTTTTTACCTTTTCCGGTAAATCTTTGGTCTGTTCCAGAAAAGCTTGTTTTTCGGCTGGTTTAGTTTTTAGGTAGCGGGAAGCTATTTTATGATGGTCACCAATTCTCATTTCCGGAAAATCATGGATAAGGCAGATAGTGGCTGTTTTTTCTGGGTTAACTCCTTCCAGTTCAGCCAAGATATAAGCCATGACCGCTGCTCGAGCTGTATGATCAGCTAAACTACGCAGATTGTTACTAACGCCGGCTAAAGCAAAACCACAATGTTTTTGCCTTTTGAGCATACCAAGCTCAAAAAAGAAATCAGTTATTTTTTTTGATTGTTTTTGATTCATATTTTTTTAAATCCTTAATTACTTGATAGATATGTTTAAAAGCGATTTTTTCTGGCAGATTATCTAAAGTAAACCATTCAATGGCTTTAACGTCGTCTTTGGGTTTTAAGTGGCCCTGATATTTTACTAAATAATAAAGGTTAAGTGTTGATTGGTCTTTTTCGTTATAAAAATATTTATCTATATAAACTCCGAAAAAATCAGCCTTAGTTATGGCCACGGTTAATTCTTCTTTCATTTCTCTTTTTAGAGCCTTTTTAGGGGGTTCAAAAGACTCAATAAAACCGCCTGGGAAATCCCAATAATTTTTTAAGGGTTCAATAGCTCTCTGACTAAATAAGTATTTATTATCTTTTTTAAAAAGACCGGTGACTGTGGGAGCCGGATTATTGTATTGAACATAGCCGCACCTAGGGCAGCAAAGTCTGACCGGATCGCTGGTATGCAAATTTTTCTTGACTAATTTAGTTTTACACTGAGGGCAATATTTATACATTTTTATTTTTAATAAGTATTATTTTATAGATCTTCTATTGTATAAAGGGTGGTAGGAGTAGCTTTTTTTGGATATTTTAAATCCATATCATCTCTTTTTATTTCTGTTTCAGGGATTTCGTCGTAATATTTTTTTTCATATGTTTCGGGGTTTGGATTTGGTTTAGTAGCTGGAATTAAGGGGCTATAACCTTTATCTATTTCCGTTTTATCTGAATAACCATCATTATCAGTATCAAAATGACTTCTTTTAGTGCCGATTTTAATCTCTTCTAAGTCTGTTATTCCATCTCCGTCAGTATCTATATCTTTTTGAGTGATAACTTCTGGGATATCAATTTTTTTACCTTTAGGAAAAACATATACAGTAAATTGTATATCATCCCAAAGGCCCATATTATATCCGTCGTCGCAGGTAAATTGGATAGCTGGGACATCTTTTCTTCCGGAAAAAGGAAAATAGTCAATATGACATTTATCCTCAATGTTTGTATGAACAGTTTTGTTGGTTGAGTATAAATCGCTTTCTAAGCGGAAAGAAATTTGTTTTCCTTTTTTATACTCTTCTAATTTAACTGGCTTAAAATTACCTTTTACCTGAACACTAGGATTTGTGCAATCGCCATGATAAAGACCAATATCCCTATTTTGATTTATTGATTGATCAAAATAAATTTTCATACCAGCAGCTGAGCAATACCAATTGACTTGAAAGACTAAAGTACCATTTTTCACATTTTTATACCACTCTTTTTTAGTAATTGAATTTGGCCTTTCTGGCGTTTCTGATTTGTTGGTATTTTCATTAAGATTTGTATTTATATTATTGTTTAAATTTTTATTAATATTATTATTAAGATTAGAGTTTATATTATTGTTTTTATTTATGTTTTGATTAAAATTAGAATTAAGATTTATATTTACATTATTATTAAAATTTACATTTTGGTTTAGATTTGTATTCTGATTAGTATTTATGTTTAAGTTTTGGTTTAGATTAATATTATTATTACTATTAACATTTACATTATAGTTAATGTTAGCATTTATATTTTGGTTGGTGTTTGTATTTAGATTCTGATTTAAGTTAGTATTATTATTAATATTTTGATTAAGATTATTATTTGAATTAATATTTGCGTTGCTATTATAATTTATATTATTATTCACATTTTTATTATTGCTATTAATATTTATTTCTTCATTAGTATTAGAGTTATTATTAGAGATATTTGTGTTAATATTATTTTTTATGTTTGCGTTAGAATTTGTTTTTTTCTCAATTTTTAAATTATAAAGATATTGTTCTAAGGGATCTGCTTCAAAAGCTGACACTTTTAAAACTCCGCGCCAATCTTCTCTGAACTGGTTAGCTATATTGCTTAAAGAAACCGATTGGTTAGAATTGTTAATTCTTTGAATAAAAATATAAGTTAATGTACTCATAGCTAGAACGCAGCTAATAATTAAAATAATAGTAGTTAAAGCTAAGCCCAGTTGTTTTATATTCTTCATAGTATTTTATTTTACTTTATTAAGATATTGAGCCGATAAGTAAGTGTTTTCCAGTAAAAAGGCCACGGTTAAAGGCCCGACCCCGCCGGGTACCGGCGAGATTTTTTTAACTTTATCCTTGACATCTTCAAAATCAACATCACCGACTGATTTTTTATCATCAAGACGGTTAAAACCAATGTCAATAATAGTGGCCCCTTCTTTAATCATACTCTCTTTTATCAAATTAGGCCGGCCATAGGCGATAATTATAATATCAGATTGGCGGGTAGTATCTTGAAAGTAATCACCCTGTTTTTTAATTTCTACTTGCCCGCCTCTTTTTTCCAGAATATATTTAAGCGGTTTAATTAAAACATCACTATTGGCTAAAAGAGCGATTTTCTTTTTTTTCGGTGAAACCCGGGCTTTTTTTAACAAAGCTAAGACACTCTTAATCAAACCAGGTAAAATAACATCCTGTCCTTCTAGAATTTTTTTAATATTAAAAGGATGAAAACCGTCTACGTCTTTACGCCAGTCTATTTTCTTGATTATTTTATCCTGGTCCAAGTGGCGCGGCAGAGGCAATTGAACGATAATGCCGGCTATACTAGAATTTTTATTTAGGTTTTCTACTTTTTCAATAATTTCTTTTTCCTGGGTTTGAGCGTTAAAAAGATGTTTTTCAAAATGAAAGCCTACTTTTTGACAGGCTTTTTCTTTTAAACTGACATAAAGATGCGAAGCTTTATCATCACCGACTAAAATAACGGCTAAACCCGGTGTGAAGGAAGTTTTTGATATTTTATTTTTTAAATTTTTCTTAATTTTTTCAGCTAAGGCTTGACCGTCAATTATTTTATTGGGCATAATATTATTTATCAAAAATTAACAATCGGCTTTTATAGTTCTGGATAAAGCGGGTGCTTTTTAGTTAAATCAGCCACTACGGTTAAGGCTTGTTTTTTAATGGAATCGCTTTTTGGATTTTTAAGCACTTGGGCTAAAGTTTCGCCGACAATTTTCATGTCTTTTTCTTTAAAACCGCGGGTAGTCAGAGCCGGCGTACCCAAACGGATGCCAGAGGGGTCCATGGGTTTTCTGGGGTCATCCGGAATCATATTTTTATTCAAGGTAATCTTAACTTCGTCCAAAACATTTTGTGCTTCTTTACCGGCTAGGCCAAGGGGAGTCAGGTCCGATAAAATAAGGTGATTTTCAGTTTTGTTAAAACAAATTTTTAACCCCTCGTTTTTAAGAGTTTGGCAAAGCACTTTAGCATTTTTCTTAATTTGCCGGGCGTATTCTTTGAAAGAGGGCAATAAAGCTTCACCAAAAGCGACCGCTTTGGCGGCAATATTATGCTCATGCGGCCCGCCCTGGAAACCGGGAAAAACTGCCTTATCAATTTTCTCAGCCCATTTTTCCTGGCACATAATCATACCGCCGCGGGGGCCACGCAGAGTTTTATGAGTGGTAGTGGTTACTATATCAAAAAGAGGTACTGGATTATTCATCTGGCCAGCCGCGATCAAGCCGGCGATATGAGCGATATCAGCCATGGTAATAGCATTAACCTGATCAGCAATATATTTAAATTTTTGATAATCAATTTCCCGAGAGTAAGCTGAATAGCCGCAGAGAATTATTTTTGGCTTGTGTTCTTTAGCCAGTTTTTCTACTTCCTGATAATCAATTTCGCCGGCCGGAGTAGTTTTATATCTGACAAAGTTATAAAGCTTAGACATATAAGTAACCGGATGGCCGTGAGTGAGATGCCCGCCGTGCGAGAGATCCATGCCTAGAACTGTATCACCTGGCTCAAGCAAGGCAAAATAAACAGCTACATTGGCCGGAGCGCCAGACAAAGGCTGGACATTAACATGCTCGGCCCCGAAAAGTTTTTTAGCTCGGTCAATAGCTAGTTGCTCGGTAGTATCAACATTCTGGGTACCGCCGTAATATCGCTTACCGGGGTAGCCTTCTGAATACTTATTAGTTAAAACACTACCCAAGGCTTCCAGGACTGACATAGAAACAAAGTTTTCTGAAGGGATTAATTCCAGTCCAGTCTGCTGTCTTTTTATCTCCTGGGCAATAGCCCGAGCCACTTTATTATCAGTTTTGTTTAAATATTTCATAGGTGTGGTTATTTTAGCATATCTTTAATAACTAAAAAAGTACCGGGCGATAGCAAATTACCCTATAATTTTAAAGACTATTTAATGCCTTGGGGAGAATGAGATATTTATTTAATTTTCTTAACCATATAAGTCTGACTTAAACGGTAGTCTAGTTTACGATAATATTGGCGTACGCCAATACCAGAGATAACGGCAATTTTTTGAAAACTTTTTTGCTTAGCTATTTTCTCGGCTTTTTTCATCAATTTTTTACCCAACCCCAAATGCTGGACAGCTTTTAGTCGGGTTTGAACAGCCGAGCTTCTTTGGGAAGATCTTTTTGGGAGGGATAGGGATTGGCCATAGGTATGTAGTTCACGAATCATAGCAATATGACTGGCCCGCGCAGACTTTCCAGTCTGCGCGGATAAAGAGTTTGGCAAGCGTAAACGCAGAAAAGCGTAAAGGGTTTTTTTATCTTTTGATTCAAAACTTAAAAAATATTCGGTTGCCTTGGAAGCCTGATATACTCTTTTAATAAATTTTATATCTTTTTCAACCGGTTTTTCACGGGCTTCGCGGCAACGGATACACTGGCAATGCGAATATTCTTTTTGGATAATCTGACGCAGATTAGTTACTTTATTGCCGGCTTCAATGCAGTCAGAGGGTATGTCACGGATAAGGCGATTAATACGGACGTAAGGAGGAATGGTTTTTTTTATATTGATCAGTAATTTATTAAGAGTTTTTTGAGAATAAGGTTTATATAATTTCTTTTGCCATTGTTGGTAAAGCTTAGCCGTTTTCAAAACCACACAGGGGTAAATCTTGAGCATATCTGGTTGAAAGCGAGGATCAGAAAAGATAGTTTTAAATATTTTTAAATCCTTAACCGGAGTGGAGCCGGGTAAGTTAGGCATTAGGTGATAAACAATTTTAAAACCAAAATCTTTGAGAATTTTTGTAGCCTTAACCGTGTCTTCGACAGTAGCCTGGCGATTTATTTTTTTTAATATTTTTGGATAAATAGTTTGCACGCCTAGCTCCACTCGGGTACAGCCAAGTTTTCTCATAGCCAGAGCTTCTTTTTCATCAATTAAATCCGGCCGAGTTTCCAAAGACAGTCCGATGATACGGTGCTTGGCTTTTTCGTTTTTCTTTTGCGCTTGCTCTAAGGTTTTACTAGTCGAATGATTACAAGCGTCAAAACATCTCTTAATAAACCAAGTTTTGTATTTTTTGGGATAAGCGGTCCAGGAACCGCCCAGAACAATCATTTCTATTTTATCCACTGGATGGCCGGTCAGAATTAAAGATTTAATACGAGTTTGAACCTGTTTATAAGGGTCAAATTTATTAAGATAAGCTCTTTGAGCGGCCGGCTCTTTTTTTAGATAACTTTTAGGCATATCTTTTTCACTCGGGCAGTAAATGCAATTACCCGGGCACTGATAGGGCTTGGTTAAAACCGTAATAATACTGACTCCAGAAAGAGTACGCACATCTCTTCTTCTTAGTAATTTTAAAACCTTGTGATTTTTAGTTATTTTTTTATTTTTTAAAAGTTGCCGGTAAGCTTTAATTAAGGTAATATTAGAAAGAAGGGAACAGCCGTATTTTTTGGAAAATTCCCGTTTTAAAAGCGAAAGCTTTTTGGGAGAATAATATTTTTTTCTGATCAGCTTTCTGATTAATTTTTGAGCAATTTTAATATCTTTCATATGAAAAAGAAACTAGCCAGAGAATTAATTAATAAAGGCCGCCATGATTATAATCTGATTGCCGGTCATTTTTCGGAAACCAGGAATTATCTCTGGGAGGATTTTAAATTTTTTAAAAAATATATTAAATCAGACGACAAAGTTTTAGACGCTGGCTGCGGTAATGGTAGGTTATCGGAATTTTTGCAAAAAATCAAGGTTAACCCGGCTAAAAATTCCAAGAAAAATAATATTGAAAGCGGAATTAATTACACTGGTCTTGACTCTTCATTGGCCTTGATTAAACTGGCTCGACAGCGTCATCCTGATGAAAAATTTGTGGTTGGCGATATTATGAATATGCCTTTTGGTGACAATATTTTTGACGTAGTTTTAGCTGTAGCTGTTTGGCAGCATATTCCGGCCAAAGATTTTCGGGAAAAATCACTTAGGGAAATTAACCGTGTTTTAAAAAAAGAAGGAATTTTCATAATGACCAATTGGAATCTCTGGCAGCCCAGATTTCGTTTATTAAGATTTGAGTATAATCTAAAAAAAATATTCGGTCTTAATAAGATGGATTTTAATGATATTTTAAAACCCTGGAAATCTCCGGATCAGGACATTTTAGCTTTGCGTTATCTCCATGCTTATAAGTTAAAAGAGATTGAAAAATTATTAAGAGAAAATGGTTTCAAAATGCTAGAAAATTATTTTTCTTTTCGGGGTAAAAAAACTAATAAAAAAGAAGGCTATAATATAATAACTGTAGCCAAAAAAAATTGATTTTATGGCTTTAAAATGCTAATATAAAAAACGATTTACTTAATAGTTAAGAAGGAAAAAATATGAAAAAATTACTATTGACTTTAAGTTTTTTGACTTTACTATTATTGCCAGTAACAGCTCAGGGAGCCGGCAGTAGCCAGAAAGTATTAAATGTTTATATTCCGGCTAACCAGACTATTGATGATAATTTTGTGCGCGGGGCTAATACTTTTGATATTCGAGGGAAGATTAAAGGTGATGTTATTATTGCTGGAGCCAGTATTGATATTTCAGGCCAGGTCTCAGGCGATGTTTTGGCCGCAGCCAGTTCGATTAAAATCAGCGGTGAAGTGACTGGTGACGTACGAGTAGCCGGCGGCACAGTCCTTATTGACGGTTTAGTAAAGGGGAACGTGAATATTTTTGCTGGCAGTGCTGATTTTGGTTTGGACAGCCATGTTTTAGGCGATGTTAGTCTTTACAGTGGCACTGGTAATATCAAAGGAAAAATTGATGGCGACTTGCACGGCGGAGCCGGTAGTGTAGCGGTCAGCGGACAAATAGGGGAAAATGTTGAGCTGCGTTTTGACGGAGAAGGTAAAAATGCGCCGACTTTAACCATTGTTTCCGGAGCTAGTATTGGTGGCAATTTGGATTACTACAGTCAGCGCAAAGCCCAGATTGATGACGAAGCCAGTATTAGCGGAGAGGTAACCAGACATGAGCCAACCGGTGTCGGTAAAACAACCAGAAAGTTTATTAATTCATTTTGGTGGTTTACTAACCTAACCAGCTTTTTTGGCCTGATAATTGTCGGTTTGATTCTAATCTGGATTTTTGAAGATAAAGTGAAAAAAGTGTCAAAACGTATGCTAATAAAACCAGGCCAGTCTATGCTTTATGGCCTAGCTATTTTAATTATTACTCCTATTGTTTCTATAATATTAATGATTACTATAATTGGCTTGCCTTTGGGTATAATTATGCTTTTACTTTATGGTATAGCTATTTATATTAGCACGGCTTTTATTGGTGTTGTTTTGGGTCGTAAGATTTTATCTTATTTACAAAAGAAAAAAATAGAAGAAGTTTCACTTTTCTGGTCTTTAATTTTAGGTTTATTAATTTATACGGTTATTGTTGACTTAATTTTGTGGTCAGGTTCTTTTTTGGGAATTTTTAGTGGTTTGGTTAAATTTGTCACTTTAGTTTGGGCTTTAGGAGCTATGTTTTACTTTGGCCAAAAAAAAGAGGGGCTTAAAAAAATAACAAAAAAATAAATGCCGAAAATAAATGAAAAAATATTTAAGTCCTATGATATTCGAGGGACTTATCCGGACCAGCTTAATGAGGAAATAGCTTATTTGATTGGCCGGGCTTTTGCTTGTCGGTCAAAAGCCGAAGAAGTGACTTTAGGGCATGATATGAGATTATCCGGACCAGCTCTGAAAAAAGCTTTAATCAAAGGCATTATTGATGAAGGGGTAAATGTTAAGGATATAGGATTGATGCCCATTGACGCGGTTTATGCCTCGGTTGGTATTTTTGGTGATCAGGCTGGTATTATGATTACTGCTTCTCATAATCCATCTGAATATAATGGCTTTAAAATGGTATTGAAAGATATGAAGTGGATCAGAGGTGAAGAGCTTCTGGAGGATGTTAAAAATTTACCGGAACAAACAGCCAAAAATAAAGGACAAGTCAGGCAGGAAGATATTATGGATAAATATATTAACCATGTCATGAGTTTTGTGGATAAAGATAAAATAAAACCTTTTAAAGTAGTGGTTGATGCCGGCAATGGTTTAGCCGGCCGTATTATTCCGGAATTAGAAAAAGAATTACCAATTAAAGTCAGGCCTTTAAATTTTAAACTAGATGGTAATTTTCCGGCTCATCCCTCTAATCCTTTGATGCCGGAAAGCCAAAAACAGATTACCGAAGCAGTTAAAAAAGAAGAGGCAGATTTTGGCGCTATTTTTGACGGCGATACCGACCGGCTTTTCTTTGTTGATGAGAAAGGTAATTTTATTGCCGCTGATATTACTTTATTAATCCTGGCTAAGTTTTTTCTGGAAAAAGAAAAAGGAGCCGGTATTGTTTACAATTTAATTTGCTCTCGCTCAGTGCCGGAATATATTAAAAAATGGGGGGGGCGGCCGATTCGCGCAAAAACCGGCTACGTTAATATTTCCAAAAAGATGCGGGAAGAAAAAGGCATAATGGGTGGCGAGCTTTCGGCTCATTATTCTTTTCGGAGAAATGCTTTTGCTGACTCGGGTTTTATTTCATTTCTTATTTTATTGGAAGTTTTATCGAAACATAATCAACCATTATCTGAAATTATTAAACCATTTGCCAAATATGTAAAAAGTCCGGAGACAAATGTAGAGATAGAAAATGCTGAAGAAATAATTAATAAAATAAAAGAAAAATATCAAGACGGCCGCCAAGATGATTTAGACGGTATTACTGTGGAATATAAAGATTGGTGGTTTAATGTCCGGCCTTCAAATACTGAACCCTTACTGAGAATTACCGTGGAAGCTGACACTAAAGAAATTATGGAGGAAAAAAGGGAGGAATTAGTAAATTTTATCAAGCAAAACAAATGATTGGCATATTTGATTCAGGCTTAGGGGGGCTTACAGTGATTCATGAATTTTTTAAACAATTGCCTCAAGCCGGTATTGTTTATTTTGGTGACACGGCTCGTACACCTTACGGTAACAAGGGGCCGGAAATAATAGAAGGGTATGCGCATGAAGACACTCGTTTTTTAATTAATCAGGGAGCGGATATAATTGTTATTGCTTGCAATACTGCTTCAGCCGTGGCTTTTCCGGGTTTGAAAAAAAAATATCCCTCTTTACCAATTTTTGAAGTTATTAGCCCGGCGGTTAAAGCGGCCGTAAAAAAAACTAAAAATAAAAGAATTGGCGTTATTGGCACTCGGGCTACTATTAATAGCGGTATCTATAAAAAATTAATTAAATCAAAAGATAATGAAATTAAAGTTTTTTCCCAGCCAGCGCCCTTGTTAGTCCCTCTAGTGGAAGAGAATTGGCTGAAAAGACCGGAAACCAAAAAAATACTAAAAAAATATTTATGGCCCTTAAAGCAAAAGCAAGTTGATACTTTAATTTTAGGCTGTACTCATTATCCTTTTTTGAAAAATATTATTAAGCAAAAAACGGGTAAAAACGTGGCCTTGATTGATTCAGCTAGCGAGATAGTTAAAGAAATTAAAAAATATTTAGAAGCTAATCCGGAAATATTTAAAAAAATTAAATCTCAAAAACACCAGTTTTTTGTTTCTGATTTAACGCCGCAAGCTCAAGGCTTAGTCAGCAAATGGTTTGACAATAAAGTCAAGTTAGAGTATTATAATTTGAGCTAAAGTATTTTCTTTATATAGAAGAGGGAAGGAGGGTTTATGAAAAACAGCCCTTTTAAAATAATCAGAAAATTATTAGCTTTTTTAGTTCTTTTAGTTTTATTTATTTTTACTCTTGGCCCCAAGGCATTGGGTCTGATGACTCTGATCATTATTATACTTATTTTTATTTTCGGCAGAATTTTTATTTTAGGACTCTTGTTAGGCATTTTTATTACTGCTTTTTTAAGAACCTTAGTTCCTTTTAAGAATAATTATAATGATTATCAGCGAAAATAAAAGGCTTCTTACCCTTGTAAGAGGCCTTATTTTTTATTGACACAATTAGATCTATGTAGTATAAAGTAATATAGGAATTTAGAAAAGATTGTTCTTTAAATTTTGAATTTTAAGGAGGTTTTATTGTGAGTAATAATGTAATTTGTGAAGATGATCAGAATATTGATGATGATCTTTTAGCCATTTCGCCGGTTCTTATCTTTTTATTAATCATCTGCTTTTTTATTTTTTGTTTAGCAGCATTACTAATTGCTTTCACCCGGATAAAAATTATATTGATTTTTCTAACCGGGGGTATATGGCTTTTAAGTATGTATTATGGCTTTGAAACTATGGCTTGGCTAAAATGGATTATTTTTTATTGCACTATATCATTAATAATCAGGTTTATTTATTTGCGAGAATTTAATTTAGGCAATAACTGGATAAATTAGAATAGGAAAGGAGATATTGATATGGAAGATAATTTACTAATCTTAATAATAAAACACGTTTTTCTAGCCCCGATAGTCAACATTGTATTCGTCTTTGTTTGTTTACTTTTCCTTGGCTATCAAATCTCGCGCAATAAATTGGCGGGTATCTTATCTTGAACTTATCTTATAAAAAAAGGTGTATCAACAATAGGTACACCTTATTTTTTTATATTTATATTAATTACCCGGGCTTAAAAAATCAATAATTATCGGACTTAATTCATTCTGGCAGTTATTGATTAAAATGGAATTACTGGTGTTAGAATTCTCTTCAGTAAATTTTTCCTGGCACTTGGTTAAATAAGCGGTATGGCTGATAGTATTTTTACCTAAGCCATATTCAGAAATAAGCTCCTGTCCGGCCTGACAAAAAGTATTGATATTATTCCTGCCGATTAAGTCCTGGTATTTTTCTTCTAAATTATCATTTAAATTATTAACACAATAAATATAAAAATCTTCGGCCGTTAATTTACCGCTTCCCAAAGGATTAAATTTATTTTCTATTTCATTTAAATCGCTGTAGCCATCTCCGTCAGTGTCTTTTTTTGTTGGTGAGGTGCCATAATATAATTCTTTTTTGTTTATAAGGCCGTCGTTATCTGAGTCGCTATTGGGATTGCTAGTGTTGATATAAGTGTTAGTATTATTTGAATTATTATTGGTATTAGCGTTGGTATTTAGATTAAGGTCTTTATTAACACTTAAATTACCATTATTATTAATATTATTGGAGCCTGTAACCACTATTTCTTCCTTTTCTGGACTGTTTAAGTTTTGAAAAAGATAAATAGCACCAATGATTAAACCAATAATAACTATTATAGCTACAGTAATAATAGTTATTTTCTTTTTTCCGCCGTGGCTTATTTTATTTAATTCAGCAATTTTGGCCGATATATCACTATTATCAGTGTTTTGGCTGTTTTTTTCTGACTTTGTATGGCTTTGAGACTGTTTTAGATCAGCCGGTTTTTGTAGATTAGATTTTGGCTTATTGTCTGGCTGGCCTTGGTTAGGTAAACTAGCAGGCGGGCTTTGAGGTTTTTTTGGTTGGTTTTGATTTTCAAACATATATATTAGATTAATCCTATTTTAATTGAATATTTAGAATATTTCCTTATTTCTTAGATTAAAATATTTTTTAATTCTAATCTTTGATATTTATTTTTATCTTTTAATTCAAGATATTTTTTTATTAATTTTTACTAATAATTTAGAGAAATTTTTTTATCTGGCTTAGCCCTAGAGTTTATATCTTTATTATTGATGAGAAAGTATTTTTTATTTTTAGTTAATCTAGTCAAAACATCTTTTTGCTTAATATCAAAGTCTAAAGTATGCCAATTAAATAAGGAACCAAGTAATAAGAGTATAAACCAAGCAATTATTATTAATATAATTATTATAATCCATTTAGTCATTTTAATCTTTATTATTAAATGGGTTAACTTAACAGAATTTTAAGATTTTTTAATAATTTTATATTAATCCCATTTTTTCTTTGACTTCTTTTAAGGTTTTTTGAGCCAGGGGACGGGCTTTTTTAGCGCCTTGGTCAAGGATTTTAAGGACTTCTTTATCTTTTAGAGAATTAAATTTATTTCTAAAATCTTCAAAATAATCAGCTATATTTTTTGAGAGCTTTTCTTTTAATTTTGAATATTTAATAGTACCTTGTTTCTCTTCTTTTTTAAATTCTTTATAGATATTTTTTTCAGAAAACTCATTGAGTAAAGTAAAAAGATTTTTTACTCCGGGAGATTTTTCTCCGCCAGAAGTGGCTGTGATCGCCGAGGATATTTTTTTCTTTACAATTTCCGGACTGTCAGTTAAGGCAATATAACTTTTTTCACCCAGACTTTTACTCATTTTTTCCTGAGGTTTGTTTAAGCTCATAACACGGGCAGTTTTTGTCAAAAGTTCGTTGGGCTCTTCAAAATACTGGCCAAAGCGCTGGTTAAAATTACGGGCTATTTTTCGGGTCAACTCCAGATGCTGTACCTGATCTTCGCCCACTGGTACCAGATTAGTTTTATAAAGAAGAATATCAGCCGCTTGCAAAACCGGATAATCAAAAAGGCCGATATTAATATTCTCGGGCTGTCTAGAAGATTTATCTTTAAACTGGGTCATTCTTTTTAGTTCAGAAAATGAAGTCAAACAATTAAATATCCAGGTTAATTCAAAAACTTCTGGAATATGTGACTGAACGTAAATAGTGCATTTTTTAGGATCAAGACCGGCGGCCAAAAATGATTTAGCCGTATTAATAATCTGTTTTTGTTTTTCTTCAATCTTATAATTTTCAGTGATCGAGTGATAATCAGCAATAAAAAAGAAACATTGGTATTTATGTTGTAGTTGGACGAAATTTTTAAGTGAGCCCAGGTAATTACCAATGTGAACTTTTCCAGTCGGTTGATAACCCGATAATACGATTTTATTCATGTTTTTATTTTAACATGTAAGTCAAAAATATTGTAGTTGTTGTTAGCAAATCGTTAATCGTTTGTTACTTGTCGTCTATACTATGATTGGCGATTCGCAACTGGTTATAAGCAATCAGACTTCAATCAAAACTGGCAGGATCATCGGCCTTCTCTCGGTTTTATTAAAAAGATACTGGCCAATATCATCCCTTATTTTTGATTTAAGGGGATCCCAGTAGTTTGTTTTTCTTCTGGGAGCGGAGTTAAATATATCTTTTACCTTTTGCTTAGTATCTTTGATTAGTTTATTTGATTTTTTCATATAGACAAAACCTCGTGAGATTATATCAGGCTCGCCAATTATTTTTTTATTTTTGTCATCTACTTTTAATATTATAACTACCATACCGTCCTTAGCTAAAACATTACGATCACGTAGTACTATTTCACCGACATCACCGACGCCCAGTCCGTCGACCATAATATAGTTAGTGGGGACTTTCTTTTTTATTTTCCTGGGTTTTTTATTTTTAAATTCTAGGGTTTGTCCATTTTCCAGAACAAAAATATTTTTCTTGGCAAAGTTATCACGAGCGATTAATTTTTCAGCTTCTTTTAAAAAGTAGTAATGAGCGTAAACGGGCATAAAATAGGTGGGCTTAATTTGTCTGACTACTTTAATCATATCTTGAGCGGTAGCGTGACCAGAGCTGTGTACGTCCATAATATCGTTATGTATAACATTATCAGACAAACGGTAGAGAGAATCTTTCAATTTTTGGATTGATCTTTCGTTACCCGGGATAACTGAAGAAGAAAAGATGACGGTATCCTTCTTTTTTATCTGAACGTATTTATGACTACCTTCAACCATACGGGAAAGTACGGCTCTGGGTTCACCCTGAGCGCCGGTGCAGAAAATGAGAACTTTATTATCCGGATATTTATTAATTTTTTTGATAGGGATTATATTTGATTTTTTGAATTTTATATAACCCAGTTTTTTAGCAATCTCCATATTCAAACGCATGCTGTAACCGTCAAAAGCTACTTTGCGGCCAAATTTTTCAGCCAGGGGAATAATATTTTTTATTCTTTCAATTTGTGAGGAAAAGGTAGCCAGAATAATACGACCGGAAGCTTCCTTAATTAGTTTTTCAATATTTTGGTACATAGTTTTTTCTGGTACACGGGGCCTATTACTGGTTGAAGCTAGGCTTTCTAGCATAAGTACGGTTGGTTTTTTAAGACGCGAAAGATGATGGTAATTTATAGATTTTCTTTTTACCGGATTTTCTTCATAAGTCCAGTCGCCTGGATGAATAATGTTTGCTTGAGGAGTTTTTAAAACAATACCCATAGCGTCCATAGTAGAATGGTCAACTGGAAAAAAGGAAGCTTCAAAAGAAGCCAGTTTTATTTTTTGCTTAATATTTTTTATTTCAATAGTTTTTAGTCTTTTGCTGGAGCCCTTTTTATAATCTTCCAGCCGACTTTTAATCATAGCTAGGGTTAAAGGGCGGCCGATAACCGGCGGGTAACCCAGCTTTTCTAGTAGTATCGGGGCGGCGCCAATATGATCAAGATGTCCATGGGTAAAAATTACCCCCCGGATATTTTTTTCTTGACCTTTTAAATATTTTATATTGGGTATAATATAATCAATACCAGGCATTTCTTCTTCTGGAAATTGCATACCCATATCAATAATGACGATGTCCTGATTGTATTCAAAAACATTCATATTGCGACCGACTTCTTCCTGTCCGCCCAGCGGTATAATCCGTAGTTTTTTTTGAGAAGAAAAATTTTGTTTAGGATTTGTTTTGCCTTTCGGCTCTGAGCTCGAGGCCGAAGGAGATTTTTTCTTTTGTTTTTTATTCATAATTTTTTATTTAATGGTGCCGAAGGCGAGTCTTGAACCACAAGTTCCTAAAACCATGCGCGCCCGCCATTACCTCTGCCGAGAGGGAGAGTTGAACTCCCACGGGTTTCCCCACACGGTCCTGAACCGTGCGCGTCTACCAGTTCCGCCATCTCGGCAAAGGCAGAGGCGGGCCGGTCTACTAATTCCGCCACTCCGGCCTATTTATATTTAGTTGATTAATTTTATAATCAGTGTGCTGGCCCCGCTGTATAACGGGTTATTTTAGGTCAATATTTAACTAAAAGTAAGAGCTGGTCTATTGCCAGGCTCTTTTGGTATTGATATACCACTCTTGAATTTGGTTAAACCGGTCCTGAGGGCTGACAATTCTGCTTAAGTCAAAGCCTTTAACGTTTTTTGAGAGTCCATAGGTATAGTAAGGACTGTAAAGGAAAAGGGCTGGTTGTTCTTCTGCTATAATTTTAGAAAATTCAGCGTATTTCTCGGCTCTTTTTTGGGGGTCAGGAATTTTTCTGGCTTCCTCCAGTATTTTATCAATCTTCTTATTATAATAAATAGAAAGATTGAGGCCTGGATGCTGCTGTTGAGAAGAATGCCAAAAAGGATAAGGATCAGGATCATAACCGATAATTTCTCCATAAAGTATTGAGTCATATTCGCGGTTTTTAATAACAGCTTGCTCAATACGATCGCTCTCTACAAAAATAGTTTCCACCTGACAACCGATTTTATTCCAGTATTCCTTTAATTTTTCGGCTACTTTCATATATTCCGGCTGATTAAGGGTAGTGAGATTAAATTTTAGCTCTTTATCATCTTTAGTGCGCACACCCTTTTCTTCATCCATAGTCCAGCCGGCATCATCTAGAAGATTTTGGGCTTCCCCAGGATTGTAAATAAAATCTTTTACCTCTTCGGTATAGCCAAAGAAACCTTTTAGAATGGGCCCGTGAACCGTTTCTCCAATGCCGTTTAGAACGTCATTAATAATTTCATTTTTGTTAGTAGCAAAGGAAAGGGCTTCTCTGATTTTTTTATTTTCTAAGATTTCATTTTTTGTGTTATAAAAAACAGCTGTATATTGCGGTAAATTTAAGTGATAATAATTAATATTTAATTTCTGTGGTAATTCTTCCTCATACTCTTTAGAAATATAGCTAATACCTTCAACATTTTTGTTTTTTAAAGCCCCAACAGCACTAGGTAGATCCGGGTAAAAGCGAAAGACGATTTTGTCAAGATAAGGCTTTTTAGCGTAATAATTCTCGTTTTTTTCCATAGTAAATTTTTTAATCTCTCCAAAACTGCCTCGGGTTAAAGTTTTAAATTTAAAAGGTCCGGAACCAATTGGTTTTAAATTATATTCAACCAAACGAATATTTTCATAAGGTACATCTTTATAAAGATGTTGAGGTAGGATACCAAAATTTAAAGTAGAAAGAAAAGGAGCAAAAGGTTCACTCAAAGTAAGTTTAAAAGTATAATCATCTACTTTTTCGGTTTCTACGCCAGCTAGATTAAGATAGAGAGGGCTGCCTATTTCTGCGTTTTGGGCCAGCTCAATAGTAAAGAGTATATCATTAACAGTTAATTCCTCTCCGTCATGCCATTTAATATTCTTTTTAATGTGAAAAGTATAAACTTTTTGGTCTTCTGACAATTCATAATCCTCTAAAAGATCGTAAGCTATTTCGCTTTCTTTGTTGTATTTAATAAGACTGGAATAAATAAGCTGGGAAAGATCGCCATCAACATCATTAGTCTGGGAAAAAATAGGATTAATATATTTAGGAGCACCAATAGCCGCTTCGACATATTGACCACCTTCTTTGGGCACTAGGTAAACATGCTCTTGATAGAGCCTTACGCCTAGAAACAAAAGAGAAAGCACCAAAAGTATAACCGCTGTATTAAAAATAAAAGATTCTTTTTCAGTGAATGATTTTCTTAAATATTTCCACTGTTGCCAGGAGGGGATGCGAGATTTAGCCATGCCAAAAACAAGCTTTTTATCCAGCTCTTTTCGACCTTGGTAATCATGAACGTGAAGCTTAGTCTTACTCTTTTTAAAACTAAAAAGGGATTTTAGCTTATCTAAAATTTTAGCAAAAGAAAGTTTCAATTTTAACTCTTTTTTTATTAATATATAAAATTAAATAGCGCTACTCCTAAAAAGAGAGCGGCTGTTATAATAGTGCCAATAAATAAAAACTTATCAAAGCCTCGCTTGGTGCGGTAAACATTGCCTTCGCCGCCAAATATACCACCCAGACCACTGCCGCGATTTTGCAGCAAGACAAGAGTAATTAAAATAACCGAAAGCACCATTTGTATAATTTTTAGGGCAAATTCCATAAATTCTAAAAGTTAAGAAAATTAATAAACTGAATTCAATTATAACAGCAATATTGTTATTTGTCAATTCTTTTTATGTTCCTTCTTTTTTTTTGGCTAGAATTTTTTGAATTTCAAAAACACTTTTGCCGCTGACTTTCATATTTTTCTTTCTTTTCTTGGCTCTTTTTTTAGTCTTTTCTTCTACTTCTTTTTCCAGATCTTGGTAATTTTTCATAAGTATTTTAATAAAATATTTGTCTTGTGAGAGCCAATTAATTTGGCAATATTTTTCTTTTTAGCTTGACGCATTTTTTTAACCGAGCCAAATTTTTGTAGGAGCTTCTTTTTTGTTTTTGGACCAAGACCCGGAATTTCATCCAATAAAGAACGGTAGTTTTTCTTTTGATGCTTTTTTCGAAAGTAATTTATAGCGAAGCGATGAGCTTCGTCACGAATATTTTGTAAAAGATAGAGTAGAGGTGAATCTTTTTTTAGTATTAAGGTTCTTTTTTTATCAGGTTGATATATTTCTTCCAGTCTTTTGGCCAGGGAAATAATGGGAATTTTTTTATTAATTTTTTTCAAGACTTTTAAAGCCGCGTTAAGCTGGGCTCGCCCGCCGTCAATAATAATCAAATCTGGTTTTGGCCAGTTTTTATTTTTTAGTCTTCTACTTAGTATTTCATTGATCATGGCCGGATCATTAATGCCTTTAACAGTTTTTATTTTAAATTTGCGATAGTCTGATTTTTTTGACTTTCCTTTTTCAAAAACGATCATTGAACCGACTGGGCTAATTCCTTGAATATTAGAAATGTCATAGGCTTCGATTCTCTGGGGGATTTGGGGTAGATTTAATTTTATCTTAAGTTTTTTTAAGAGTTTTTTCTTTTCTTGCCGAGTTTTATCTTTAATAGAAATATTTTTCAAAAATTCTTTAGCATTAATCCGGCCCAGTTTTACTAAGTGAAATTTTTTGCCTCTTTGAGCTTTTTTTATTTTAAAGCCATAAACTTTTTCTAAGATTTTCTGGTCTGAAATCTTTTCACTGGTAATAACTGCTTTTGGTTTTTCAGAAATTTCTGAATAATACTGGTTAATAAAGGAATAAAGTATGTCTTTATTTTTCTGGTTTTCAGTATTTTTTAATATAAAATTCTTTTTGCCAGTGATTTTACCTTTTCTGATTATAAATATGTTAACAGCTTTTTGCTTGGTGCCGGACAAGCTGATAATATCTTGATTGATATCTTGGGGATAGACAATTTTTTGTCTCTCGATGATATTTTCCAGTCCATATATTTTATCTCTAATTTTGCCGGCCGCTTCAAACTTTTGCTCTTGGGAAAACTTAAGCATTTCTTTTTTTAATTGACTTAAAACTTCTTCCAGATTTCCCCGCAAAAATTTAATAATTTTTTTAATGTTTTTCTGGTATTCTTTTTTAGAAATTTTGTTATCACAGGGAGCCGGGCAATAACCTAAATGATAGATCAAGCAAGGCTTTTTAGGCAGTCGGCGGCAGATACGAAAAGGGATAATTTTTCTTAAAGTTTTTAAAACACTTTTGGCGTTTTTAGCTGACAAATAAGGACCAAAATATCTGGCTTTGTCCTTTATTTTGTGTCTGGTAACTGTTAAACGGGGAAAATCTTCTTGGGTTATTTTTATATAAACAAATTTTTGGCCGCCTTTTAAAGTGACATTATATTTAGGTTGGTGTTTTTTTATCAGATTAACTTCCAAGAAAAGTGCTTCTTTTTCACTGGAGGTGATAATGTATTCTAAATTGGTTATTTTATTAACCATGATTGGTTTATGGCTGGTTTTTTTACTAAAATATGAAGCCACTCTTTTTTTCAAATTTTTGGCTTTGCCCACGTAAATAATCTCCCGGCTGTGCTTAAAAAGATAACAACCGGGTTTTTGGGGTAAATTGTTTAATTTTTTCTTTAAATTAGCCATAGTTTTATTATAGCAGTATTGGAGGATTTATAAACTTATTAATATTCTTGCCTCAGCGCAGGCGCGGAGACCGTGGCTGAGCTTTTCAAAGTTTTTTTAAGCTTGACATAAATGTAAATTTGTGATAAATTCAGGGGTAAAAATTTGTTCATTGACACTTTACTTTGTTTGTACTTTTGACAACTTAAGAATTTATTTACTTTTAATTTGTTGGATCTAGTGTCCCTTAAGAAGGAGGTTTTCCTTATGAAAAGACAGAGGAATAAAAGAAGCAGCGGTAGTAAAAATAATAGAAATAGAATTGAGGCCCAAAAAAGAAAAAGAAGAAAGGAAGTTTATTCCAGATTGGAGAATAAAAAACCAGTAAGACCAAAGCGTTTTGTTACACATCTTGGTCCTCACATTGATGAGCTTTGGTCGATCGACATTCTCCGCCAGGAACTAAAAAGATTATTTCCTGAAACCAAGGTTAATGAATTGCCAATAATTTTTCAAACCGATAATGTAAATGTTCCTTTTGAAGGAAAAGATGGTTGGCAACATCTTAATGAAGGCACTTATATTTTGGGTTGTGGCGGTGATGGACCCTTTAATCATCATCCACCAAAAAAATATCCGGAGATCTGTACGGCTGACCAAGTAGTCGTATTTCTGGATATTTATGATAAACCTGAATATCAGATGCTTCTCAAAAGGATTCGCTCCAACGACCTTAATGGTGGAGGTGAATATGGCGTACTAGCTGAGACATTAAGATTTATGGATATTAGTGATAAAGATAAATTAGAAAAAGCTTTATCTTGGCTAAAAGTACACATAGATTTACTGATTGAGGCACAAAAAGAGTTTTTTTCTGAAGCGAAGAAAAGAGCTTTAAAAGAAAAGAGTCGAGTCTGGGTAGTTGAAAAGGGAAAAGAGAAGATTCCTGTAATAACGATTAATGGCTGTGATGATGAAGATATACATCGGTTAGCTAATTATCTATACAAAGCAGAAGTGATAATTTGCCGACGCACTAGCGGTAACGTACAGATTTTTCGTTTTCCTTGCAGAAACAGAAAATTTTTTAACAAGGTACGAGTTAATCTCGGCGTTGCAGCTGCCATTAATCGGTTTAATGAACAGAAGGCCAATGGTATTTCAGAGCCTGATGATTATTTACCAAACCTAATTTGTAATGGTTTTCATCATGGCTGGCAGTATGATACCAGGCCGGGGTGGATATTTAATGGCACTAGAAATATGCCGGTTGATCCAACTGGTGTTCCCTTAGCTCGGATTGAAGAAGCTGTTAAGCTAGCTCTTCAGTACCACCCAAATTTCAATTGGGTACCTTTTATTAAAAAAATCAAGGATCTGCCCTTGAGTGAAACCATGATTAATATGAAAGCCAAGCTTAAAAATCTGGCAGACAAGTATAATGGAAAGGGGAGGTAATAAAAAGTTCTTAAGATAAGGGTTGGTTTACTTTTGTAAACCAACCCTGTTTTTTATTATCTTTAGGTTTATGTATAGTTATCTTGACCTATATTGACCCGCCATGGCTCCTCGCCTTGCTGCTCGAAGCTAAGGCGGAACAGGACTCGGCTGAATATTAGTGTTTACTGATTTAGTTTATTTTGAGGTTGTTGTTTAGTTGTCTTGACCTATATTGACACATGGTGTATAATGGCAAAAGCCTTATATCATAATTTTGTGGAAAAATAATGTCTGATAAAATTACAATCAGGGGAGCCCGGGTTCACAACCTTAAAAATGTCAGTTTAGAGCTGCCTCGGGATAAAATGGTAGTGATTACTGGTATATCTGGTTCTGGTAAATCTTCTCTGGCTTTTGATACTATTTATGCCGAAGGTCAAAGAAGATATGTTGAGTCATTATCAGCTTACGCCCGGCAGTTTTTAGAATTAATGGATAAACCTGATGTTGACCAGATTGAAGGTTTGTCGCCGGCTATTTCTATTGATCAGAAATCATCTTCCCATAACCCTCGCTCTACTGTCGGTACGGTCACGGAGATTTATGATTATCTCCGTCTTTTATTTGCCCGAGTCGGTATTCCTCATTGCCCTCAATGTGGCCGGGTGGTTACCCAACAGACTATTGATCAGATAGTTGAAAAAATATTTGAATTACCTAAAGAAACTAAGATAATGATTTTAGCTCCCTTGATTCAGGATAAAAAAGGAGAGCATAAAAATATAATGAAAGATATCAGAAAATCCGGATATGTGCGGGTGCGTTTTGACGGAGATATTTATCCAATTGAAGAAGCAGAAGATCTAGAGGTTGATAAGAATAAAAAACATAATTTAGAAGTAGTGGTTGACCGGCTTAAAGTAAAAGAAGGCGAGGAAAAAATTGAAGATGAAAAAGAAACCAAATTAAGAATGGCCGATTCTTTAGAAACAGCTCTGGATTTAGGTGAGGGTCTAGTTATTATTCATAAAGTGGAAGAAAATGAAGATATAATTTTTTCTGAACATCTGGCTTGTCCCCACTGTAATATAAATTTAAAAGATTTAGAGCCGAGGAATTTCTCTTTTAACAGTCCCCACGGGGCTTGCCCGGAGTGTACCGGATTGGGTACTAAGCTGGTGGTTGACTCGGAGCTGGTTATTCCCAATAAAAGACTAACTATTAGTCAGGGAGCTATTCGTCCCTGGTCCAGAACGGCTTCCAACAAGGGTTGGTACACTCAAATTTTAAGAACAGTAGCTGAGGAAAATAATTTTTCCACTGATACTCCGGTGCAGGATTTAACCAAAAAACAGCTGGATATAATTTTATCCGGCACGGGTGATAAAAAATACAAGTCTAGTTATTCTTCTAGACGTTTTGACGGTGACTATTATACTACTTATGAGGGTGTGATACCCAATCTGATGCGCCGGCACAAAGAAACAGATTCTGATTATGTGCGTCGGGAAATTGAAAAGTATATGCGTATCTATCCCTGTCCCACTTGTCAGGGTAAACGCCTTAAACCAGCCAGTTTAGCGGTGAGTGTTGGTGGCAAGAATATTTATGATATTGTTTCCATGCCTATTGAAAAGAGCCGGAAGTTTTTTGATAAGTTAGGTAAAAAGGGAGTCAAAAATAAAGAATTAAAATTAAGTAAAAAACAAAATAAAATTGCCAAACAAATATTAAAAGAAATAAGAGAAAGACTGGCCTTTTTACATAATGTTGGTTTGGATTATTTGACTCTAGATCGTTCTTCATCGACTCTAGCTGGTGGGGAAGCTCAACGTATCAGACTAGCCACTCAAATTGGCTCTTCTTTGGTCGGGGTTATTTATATATTAGATGAGCCTTCTATTGGCTTACATCAGCGGGATAATAAAAAGTTAATTAAAACTCTAAAAAAATTAAGAGACCTCGGAAATACCGTGATTATTGTTGAGCATGATGAAACTACCATGCTGGAAGCGGACCATTTAGTTGATATTGGCCCCGGGGCTGGTGATCACGGCGGAAAAATTGTAGGTAGTGGTACGCCGGCTCAAATAAAAAAATCAGCTAAGTCTTTAACGGGGCAGTATTTATCCGGCAAAAAAGAAATTAAAATTCCTAAGAAATACCATCAAGGCAATGGCAAGAAAATTACTATCAAAGGAGCCGAGGAGTTTAATTTAAAAGAAATAGATGTGGACATACCGCTGGGTAAATTTGTCTGTATTACCGGTGTTTCTGGTTCAGGTAAATCAACTCTAATGATTGATATTTTAGCTAAGGCTTTATCTCAGCATTTTTATAGAGCTAAGGATCTACCTGGTAAGTATAAAGAGATCAAGGGATTGGGCCATCTTAACAAAGTTATCCATATTGATCAGTCGCCGATCGGCCGGACGCCACGCTCTAATCCGGCCACTTATACCGGTGTTTTTACCTATATTAGAGATCTTTTTTCTAAATTACCGGAAGCTAAAATAAGAGGTTATACTCCAGGTCGGTTTAGTTTTAATGTTAAAGGTGGTCGCTGTGAAGCTTGCCAGGGTGACGGCATGAAAAAGATTGAGATGAATTTTTTGCCGGATGTTTATGTTGAGTGTGAGGAATGCAAGGGCCGGCGTTATAATCAGCAGGCTCTGGAAATTCATTATCATGGCCAGAATATTGCTGATGTTTTGGATATGACTGTGGAAGAGGCTCTGGAATTTTTTAATAAAATACCAGCTATCAAGAAAAAACTGAAAACTTTATTTGATGTTGGTTTGGGCTATATTCACTTGGGTCAGTCAGCCACTACTTTGTCCGGTGGTGAAGCCCAGCGGGTGAAACTGGCTACTGAACTCTCCAGAAGGGCTACTGGCAAGACTCTTTATATTTTAGATGAGCCGACTACCGGCCTTCACTTTGATGATATTAAGAGATTATTAGGAGTAATTAATAAACTGGTTGATAAAGGCAATACGGTCTTAATTATTGAACATAACCTGGATGTTATTAAGTCAGCTGATTGGATTGTAGATTTAGGGCCTGAGGGCGGTGACCAGGGCGGTGAAATTGTAGCCATTGGTACACCTAAACAAGTAGCTAAAAATAAAAAAAGCTACACGGGGCAGTATTTAAAAAAATATTTAAATAAAAAAAATAGCGCTGGAGGTTAAACCAGCGCTGATTAAAGTTTGAAAAAATAATTTATTTTTCGTGCCAAGCAATATCTTCTTTGGCTCTTTTTATTCTTTCTTGGCAGATAGAACAATTATTTATGTGATTTACTTGTTTTTCAGTAAATAAATTTCTGCGTTCAATAAAAATTTTTGCTTTTTCTTGATCCAGATGTTCGTCTATTAACTCTATTATTTTTATTGAATTTTTTGCTGCCGCTTTTCTATTACTCATAAAAACCTCCTTTTTTGTGTTTTGAGAGCAGAAAAAGTATAATAAAAGGTACTAGTCAATCAAAGGTGCTTATTTAAGGATAATAATATGGAAGATAACAAATTTAGTCAAATAGAAAAATCTATTCTCAAAACTATCTGTTGGTATGATATTTTTGATTATCCTTTGACCGCTGAAGAAATTTGGCGGTGGCTTTATATTGACAAAGAGGAAAAAGATTTTAAAAAAGATTTAAATGATGTTCTTGAAGTTTTGGAAATGAGTGAAAAATTGAAAAATATAATTGAAGAAGATGAAGGCTATTATTTTCTAAAAGGACGAAGAGAGATTGTAGAGACCAGGAAAGAGAGAAGGGATTATGATAAAAAGAAATGGGAAAAAGCCAAAACAGCGGTTAATTATTTAAAAATGGCCCCTTTTGTTAATTATATAGCGGTTTGCAATAATTTAGCTCTTGATAACGCCAAAAAAGAAAGTGATATTGATTTTTTTATAGTCACTGAACCTGGCCATCTGTTTACAGCCCGTTTTTTTGTTACTTGGTTGGTTCATATGTTGGGCTTAAGACGGTATAAAGATAAAATAAAAAACAAGATTTGTTTGAGTTTTTATCTAAGTAGTGAAGCCCTTGATTTTAAACCTTTGCTTTTGCAAGATAAAGACCCCTATTTTACTTTTTGGGTTGATCAATTAACACCTCTTTACGATGCTGCTAATTTTCATAAAAAAATCCAAAAAGAAAACAAATGGGTAAAAGAATTTTTGCCTAATGCTTTTTTATCTGAAAATAAAAAAATAATTAAAAAAGACAGTCTTACCTCGTTAGTTAAGAGTGTCTTTGAAACTTTATTTTTAATTCCTAACTTAGGCCCCTGGCTGAATAATTTTATTAGGGATGGCCAAAGAAAAAAAATGGAAAAAAATAAAAATAGCGTGATGTATCAAGATAATAATAAGGTAGTTATTTCTGATTCAGTTTTAAAATTTCATGAAAATGATAGAAGAGAGGAGTATCGAAAACGATTTTATGACAAAATTAAAGGTTTATTTGAATAATTGTGGATAACTTGAATTTCCTTGACAAAGACTAAAAATTGCCTTAAAATAAGCTAACAAGATAATAATTAGCACTCTTGACGAATGAGTGCTAATTAGATATCATTAAATACTGCTAATAATTAAGCAAAAAAAATATGAATCTTAAACCCTTAGGTGACAAAGTCATTATCAAACCCTTAGAAGAGGAGGAAGTAACCCAGTCTGGTATTGTTCTACCGGACACAGCGGAAAAAGAAAAACCAGAAAAAGGTGAAGTAATAGCGGTTGGTCCCGGCAAAATCTTAGATAACGGCCGGCACGCGCCGATCTCTATAAAGACCGGACAAAAAGTTTTATTCAAAAAATACAGTCCAGATGAAGTCAAAGTTGATGGCGAGGATTTTTTAGTGGTTTCTGAAGAAGATATTGTGGCGGTAATTGAGTAAACGTTTAAAGCGTTGAAAGTGCTGAAAATGTTGAAGGTGCTGAAATGGATTAAAAAATAATTAACTATTTAACTAATAAACTAATTAACTATACTTATGGCTAAACAAATTTTATTTAATGAAGAAGCACGCACTTCTTTAAACGAAGGCGTCAATAAATTAGCAGACGCAGTACGTGTAACCTTAGGTCCTAAAGGACGGAATGTTGTTTTGGACAAAGGTTTTGGCGCTCCGACTATTACTAATGACGGAGTAACTATCGCCAAAGAAATTGAATTGGAAGATAAATTCGAAAACATGGGAGCTGAACTAATTAAAGAAGTAGCTTCCAAAACTAATGATGTGGCTGGTGACGGTACTACCACGGCTACTATTTTAACTCAGAACATGGTTAATGAGGGTTTAAAAAATGTAGCGGCCGGGGCTAACCCGATGATATTAAAAAGAGGTATTGATATAGCGGCCAAAGCAGTGGTCGAAAAACTCAAAGAAATTTCCAAGCCAGTTAAAACCAATGAGGAAATTGCCCAGGTAGCCTCAATTTCAGCTAACGATAAAGAAATTGGACAGGTTATAGCTAAAGCTTATGATAAAGTGAAGAAAGATGGAGTGATTACTGTAGAAGAATCACAATCTTTTGGCTTGGAACTAGACATAGTTGAAGGTATGCAGTTTGATAACGGCTATATTTCTCCTTATATGATTACTGATTCTGAACATATGAAAGCTGAATTTGAGGATCCTAATATTTTAATTACTGATAAAAAGATTTCTTCGCTTCAGGAAGTTTTACCTCTTTTGGAAAAGTTGGCCCAGTCTGGCAAAAAAGAATTAGTTATTATTGCTGAAGAAATTGAAGGTGAAGCCTTGGCTACTTTTGTGGTTAATAAGCTGAAAGGTACCTTTAATGTTCTGGGGGTAAAGGCTCCAGGCTTTGGTGACCGACGGAAAGAAATGTTGCATGATATCGCGGTCTTGACCGGTGGTAAGGTTATTTCTGAAGAAGTGGGCTTGAAACTGGAAAACACTGAAGTGGCTGACCTGGGCCAGGCCCATAAAGTTATTGCTACCAAAGAAGAAACTACTATTGTTGAAGGTAAAGGTGAAGAGCCGGCTATTAAAGATCGAGTTAAGCAAATTAGAACCGAATTAGAAAATTCTGATTCAGATTTTGATCAGGAAAAACTTCAGGAAAGACTGGCTAAATTAGCCGGCGGCGTAGCTGTCATAAAAGTCGGAGCAGCTACTGAAACTGAAATGAAAGAAAAGAAACACCGTGTGGAAGACGCTAAAGAAGCCACCCGAGCGGCTATGGAAGAAGGTATTGTCCCGGGCGGTGGTATTGCTTTAATCAGAGCTTCAGAGGTTCTAGATAGTCTTGAGGTAAAAAATAATATCGAAAAAACCGGTCTTAATATATTAAGGAGAGCTGTGGAAACTCCTTTGGAACAAATTGCTAAAAATGCCGGTCAGTCCGGAGAAGTAATATTAAATAAAGTAAAAGAGTCAAAAGAGAGTCACGGCTATAATGCGGAAGAAGATAAATTTGAAGATTTAGTGGAAGCTGGTATTGTTGATCCGACTAAAGTTACGCGTAGTGCTTTGCAAAACGCTGCTTCAGTGGCAGCTATGCTTTTGACCACTGAAACGGCTATTGCTGATAAGCCGGAAGAAAACGATAAAAAAGTTCCAGCTCCGGGTGGGGCTCCTGGCGGTATGCCTGGCGGTATGCCCATGGGTATGTAGTTTTTGGCTTATCGCTTGTTATTTATAGTTTATCGATTATAACCAAATATAAAAAAGCTCCTTGCTTGGCAAGGGGCTTTTTGTTTGTCAGGAAAGCTAAATTTTAGTATAATAAATACTATGAAAGAGAAGGGGCCGAGTCAAGAAATTCAAGAAAATAAAAGCGTTTCCAGTGATTTGGCTGGTCAAACATTTAATTTTTACTTTAAAATTTTCCGCTGGCCGCTTTTAGGAGTTTTGTTAGTTGAAATTGTCCTTATTGTTTTAGATCAGAAGTTAATTTACCTTTGGTTTGTAAACTTAATATTTTTTGTCGGATTAACTTTATGGATTAAATATATCTATAAGGTTAGACTAGCCCATATAGTAGTTTTGAACGGATTGTCCGGATTTATCCTAGGATTTTTAATGGCTCTGTTTAAATTAATTTGGACTCGAAAAGGTTATCTTATTTTTAATCTAATTACTGAATCATTTATTACACTTTTCTTCGGAGTTTTAATCTCAGCCGCTACTTTTATGATTATAACTAAAGACTATAAAAATCATAGTATTTTACCCTTTAAATTAAATAAAAAGAAAGGAGGTGGATCTGATGGAAGAGAAACCAAAAATGGGGGAAAGCCAAGAAAATAAACTGCTAGCAGCTGTTTCCTATCTCTGGATTATCAGTATAATTATTTTGGTAGTAAAAAAAGACAGCAAGTTTGTCCAGTTTCATGCTAAGCAAGGATTTATTATTTTTATTGCCTCTGTTATTTTCTTGTTTATTCCAATTCTCGGCTGGTTGTTAAATCTTTTGATTATTGTAGTGGTGGTGCTTGGCTTTATTAAGGCTTTGTCCGGAGAATACTGGCGAGTGCCTTTAGTGCATGGTATTGCCCAAAAAATAAACTTTTAAATCCAATCATTGTATATAGTACAAGGTACTCTTTTCTTTTTATAAGAAAGGGGTACTGATGTTGTATATGATTATTGTCGGGTATAGGGTTTTGTTATAGCTGCTCGTAAAGTTATAGGATTGGTTTTAGCAAATTAAATATTATAATTATCAAATTTTATGAAAAAAAAGAAAAATAAAGAGTTAATTTTATGGTTTAAAGATTTGCGTAATAAGGACGTACCTTTGGTGGGTGGTAAAAACGCTTCTTTAGGGGAGATGTACGCCACTCTAACTAAGAGGGGCATTAATGTGCCTAATGGTTTTGCGGTCACGGCTGAAGCCTATCGCTTTTTTCTTAAAGAAAGCGGTATTAGAGATGAGATAAAAGAGATTCTGTCTGATTTAAATACTCATAATGTGAGAAACTTAATGGCTCGGGGTAAAAAAGTGCGCCAATTAATTCTAAAGTCTGATTTTCCAGCCGAGCTTAACGAGGCTATTATCAAAGCCTATAAAAAAATGGAAAAAGAATATAAAAAGAATGTTGACGTGGCCGTGCGTTCATCAGCTACAGCTGAAGATCTGCCAGACGCCTCTTTTGCCGGTCAGCAGGACACTTATTTAAATATCCGGGGCCAAAAAGATTTATTAAAATATTGTAAAAAATGTATTGCTTCTCTTTTTACCAACCGAGCCATTTCCTACCGTGAAGACAAAGGCTTTGACCATTTTGAAATTGCTTTATCTATTGGCGTCCAGAAAATGGTGCGCTCGGACAAAGCTTCTTCGGGAGTGATATTTAGTATTGATACTGAAAGTGGTTTTGAAAACGCGGTTTATATTACCAGTGCTTATGGTTTGGGAGAAAATGTAGTCCAGGGTAATGTTAATCCGGATGAATTTTATGTTTTTAAACCAACTTTAGAGCAAGGCTATAAGGCTATTATTTCTCGCCAGCGGGGCACCAAGGCCTTAAAAATGATTTATACCTCTGGTCAGGGCAAATCCACTAAAAATGTTAATGTGAGCACGGCTAAGAGAAGAAAATATTCTATAGAAGATCAAGAAATATTAACTTTAGCTAAATGGACTGTGGCTATTGAAAAACATTATCAAAAACCAATGGATATTGAGTGGGCTAAAGACGGCCAGACTAATGAACTTTTTATAGTCCAGGCTCGGCCGGAAACAGTGCAGTCACAAAAAGACAAAAATATTCTGGAAACTTATGTAATTAAGAAAAAAGGTAAAAAAATTATTGAGGGAGCACCGGTCGGTACTAAAGTTGCTTCAGGTGAGGCTAATGTAATTTTAAATACTAAGGATATTCACAGCTTTAAAAAAGGCCAAATTCTGGTCACTGATATGACTGATCCGGACTGGGAGCCAATTATGAAAATAGCCAGTGCTATTGTTACTGATCAGGGCGGACGTACCTGTCACGCGGCTATTGTTTCCCGAGAATTGGGTATTCCCTGTATTGTTGGGGCTGGTCGAGCCACTAAAAAAATAAAAAACGGCCAGACGGTGACTGTTTCCTGTGCTGAAGGCGAGAAAGGCTTTGTTTATCAAGGTCGGGCTGATTTTAAAGTTAAAAAAACTAGGCTTAAAAAAATAAAAAGACCAAAAACCAAAATTATGATGAATATTGGTAGTCCGGATATTGCTTTTGACTCTTCTTTTATTCCTAACGATGGTGTCGGGCTAGCCCGGGAAGAATTTATTATTAATTCGTTTATTCAAATTCATCCCTTGGCTTTGCTGAATTATAAAAAATTAAAAGATAAAAAGGCTAAGAAGGAAATTGAAAAAATTACCCGGGACTATAAAAATAAAAGTGAATTTTTTATAGACAAATTAGCTATGGGTGTGGCTATGATTGCGGCCGCTTTTTATCCCAAGGACGTAATTGTCCGTTTGTCTGACTTTAAATCCAATGAATACGCTAACTTAATCGGCGGCTCAGAATTTGAGCCGGAAGAGTCCAATCCCATGATCGGCTGGCGCGGTGCTTCACGTTATTACGATAAAAATTATGAAGCCGCTTTTAAACTGGAGTGCCAGGCCTTAAAAAAAGTAAGAAAAGAGATGGGGCTGAAAAATCTCAAAGTTATGGTGCCCTTTTGCCGGACAGTGGAAGAGGGAAAAAATGTGATTAAGATTATGAAAAAATATGGCCTGAAACAAGGTCAAGATGGTTTAGAAGTTTATGTCATGTGCGAAATCCCTTCTAATGTAATTATGGCTGAAGAGTTTGCTAAGATATTTGACGGCTTTTCTATCGGCTCTAATGATTTAACTCAATTGACTTTAGGAGTAGACCGTGACTCATCCTTAGTGGCTCATATTTATGATGAAAGAAACGAAGCCGTCAAAAGAATGGTTAGTCAGGTAATTAAAATAGCCAAGAAGAATAAGTGTAAAATTGGTATCTGTGGCCAGGCGCCTTCAGACTACCCCGAATTTGCTCGTTTTTTAGTCAAGGAAGGTATTGACTCGATGTCGCTGAATCCGGATACAGTGATTAAAACAACCTTGGATATATTGAAAACAGAAAAAAAGCTTAAAAACAAAAAATAAAAAATTCAAGAAAAGTCTTTTTTAAAAAGCAAAAAAGGCTTTTCTTTTTGCCTTTAATTTGCTATGGTATAATATTGTTAGCTTATGGCTTGTCGCTTATGGCTGTTGGTTTATCGCTTATTGAGGTGGGATGGCCGAGTGGTCGAAGGCGCATGCTTGGAGTGCATGTATACCTTTACGGGTATCCTGGGTTCGAATCCCAGTCCCACCGCCATTACTTTTAAAGTGAGAGTCTCGAAAATCCGCCGCAGGCGGGCTAGTCCTCTCCGCTCTGGGAATAAATAAGGTAAGAATCTTTACCCCGCGCAATAGCGGGGCCAGTCCCACCGCCACTAAAACTTTTTATCGGAGGCGACCCGAGTAGCTTAAATAATACAAAACAAACAGCGGCTTTAATATATTGGCCGTTGGTTTTTTTATTTTGAAATTTTTAGCCAAACATCAGCTAACCGGGCTTGAAAATAAGCATCAAGCCGATTATTAGCATCAAGAGACCGCCGATTAAATGCGAGAATCGGGCCTATTTGCTGGTAATATTATTTAAAAAAACTGTGGCTATTTTATTTATTATTATTTGATAGTGCATTAAAAATATCTGTCGGTTTGAATCCTATTATAATTATATTGTTGTTTAATAAAAATTTCTTCAACGTACTTTCTATATTATTATTAATTTTTTTTCCGACTAAAAATTTTTCAATCTCACAAATCGCTTCTTCCGGGTAAATAAAAAAATCACCGGCTATTTTTATATTCCTTATAATATTATCTTCCGCATCAAGTTGCAGGCGCAATAACTTACCGTTAGGCGCTTTATAAATTATTTTTTTCATATTATCGCCAATTAGTCCATTTATTATTAGTATACTTTTCTTTATATAATTTTTCGGCATGCTTTAATTCCTGGGGAGTAAGTTCTCCAACTTCAGTTTTTATATTAAACATTTTTTCAAATCCATAAATAAGCGCCTTTTCTATTTCCTTATTGGCAACGCTTTTTCCTAGTTCGTTTTTTAACGAGGTTACTCGCTCTTTGGCCGCTTTTATCATTTTATCCTTAATTTTTTCGTCAGGGATCTTTAACAGGGAAAACATTTTTTTAAGATCCAGATCCAAAAGTATTGTACCATGCTGTAACACCACGCCTGACTTTCTAGTCTGAGCATTGCCTGATATTTTTTTATTACCAACAATAATATCATTTATGGGTTTGAATTCTGCTTTTATACCAAGAGAAAACAAGGCTTCAATTATTCCGGCGCAGATCTCTTTATAAGATTCAACTATATCAGAAGAAACATCTTTTTCTGAGATGGTTAGAGAATAAGTTAGTTCATGCTCATGTAAAACCGCGCCTCCGCCCGTATATCTTCTAACTACGTCTATGCCCCTAGACCGAGTTTTGATAAAATCGATCTCTTCTTCTAAATTTTGAAAAAAGCCGATTGTTACGCAGGTCGGTTTCCAAGTAAAAAAGCGTAAAGTATTGGGGACTTTATTTTTTATTCGTGCTGTAAGTATGGCTTCATCAATGGCCATCTGTCTGGCGCCATTATCAGTGATAGATTTTATAAGTCTCCAGGTTTTCATATTTTTATTTATACATAATGTTAGCTTGATAAGAACTCCTAACCAAAGGACCGGCAGAAACATGTTTAATACCGATTTTTTTAGCAATAGACTCTATCCTTTTAAACTCTTCGGGATTATAATATTTTTTTACTGCAAAATGTTGCGGACTCGGCTGTAAATATTGTCCAATGGTTACGATATCACAGCCACCTTTTTTTAAATCATTAAGTGTTTCGGCAATTTGTTTGTCATTCTCACCAAGACCAAGCATAAAACCGGATTTTGTTTTTATTTCCGGTGCGAATTCTTTTATTTTTTTCAAAAGTTTTAAAGATAACTTATAATTACCTTTGGGTCTGACTAAAGCAAAAATATCTTTAACTGCTTCTAAATTATGATTTATTACATCCGGCTTGGCTTTGATTATTTTTTTAAGCGCTTGCCAATTACCTTGTAGGTCAGAGATTAAAACTTCCATCCTACAACCCGGATTATTTTTTTTAATTGTCTTGATCGTTTTAGCAAATTGATCAGCGCCGCCATCTGGCAAATCATCTCTGGTTACGCAAGTTACCACCGCATATTTTAAACCCATCTTTTTAATGGCAACCGAAATTTTTTCCGGCTCGGTCGGATCAAGTGCCTTAGGTTGACCTTTTTTTATATTACAATAACGACAATTTCTGGTACAAACATCACCCAAAATCATAAAAGTGGCTGTGCCATTAGCAAAACATTCATAACGGTTGGGGCAATTTGCCTCCAAACAAACCGTGGTTAGTTTATTTTCATTTATAATATTTAAAGTTTTTAAATATTCTTTTTTATCGTATTTTCCTATTTTAATCCAATCAGGCAAATTCATTTTTTAAGAGAAAACTTTATTTTTTTCTTAACAATTTCAGCCACTATGCTTATCGGTTCGTTGATGGGGGCTGAGGCCGGATTATAACAAGTCTCATTGCTAATTAAATCGTCCAAGGTCATTCCTTTTCCAATTGCCAGAGAAAGTAAATTTATCCTTCCAACCACTTCTTCTCGGCCCAATATCTGACCTCCGAGTAATTTCCCTTTCTTATCTGAAATCAACTTAACTGTAATCAGGCTGGAGGGTGGGTAATATTCAGATCTGACCTCACCAGAGTATTTAGCTGTTACGACTTCTATGTTTTCTTGTCGCGCTTTTTCTAAGCTCAAACCCACTGAACCTACGAATAGTTCACCTATCTTGGTAATAGTATTATTCACTACTAAAGGGGCTTTTTCTTTTTGGCCTAAGATATTATGAGCTACTACTTTGCCTTGACGAACCGCTATAGTCCCAAGCTGGCTAAGCACTTTTTTATTGGTATTTAACTCAATAGAAAAAACGCAATCACCGCATGCGTAAATATTATCATCCGAAGTCCGTAAGCTATCATTTACTTCAATAGCCTCTTCGCATTTCAACTCGGCCTGATGGGCCAAGGCAGTATTTGCTTCTATTCCGATACAAACAAAAAGCTTGTCAAAGCTGAGATAATCTTCTTGAAAATAAAGCTTCCCCTCTTCTACTTTTGTGATATTTGTATTAAAAAACAATTCCACTCCCAAATCAGTTAAATACTGCTCAAGCTGACCGCTCATATCCTTGTCTAAAATTGCCGGTAAAGGACGATTTTGCCTTTCTACTACCGAAACTTTTTCCCCCTGATTTTTTAAAGCCACGGCCAATTCCAGGCCCACTAACCCAGCTCCGACAATAACAGACTTACTTTTAGACTTGATATTTTTTGAAATATTTTTAGCATCAGATAAATTTTTTAGAGCAAAAGGCTTGGCTTTATCAAGACCTGAGATAGAAGGAAATTTAGAAACGCTTCCGGTGGCTAAAACCAATTTATCATAGGTAAGCTCTCCCTTTTTACTATCACTAACATAACTTATCTTTTTTGCCTTTTTGTTTATGGCTGTAACCTCAGTGTCTAAGAGGATATTGATGTTATTATTTTTATAATCAGATGCTTGGAAAATAAAAATATCATCAAAGGAATTTATCTCCCCGGCCAAAACATAAGGCAGGGCGCAGGGAGAATATTCTAGGTTTCCTGTCTTCTCTACTATGGTTATCTCCGCCTCTTTGTCGAGCTTCCTCAGTTCAAAGGCGCAAGTGGTGCCGGCGGCTCCACCGCCGATGATAACTATTTTTTGTTTATCCATATTTTAGAATTTAAAACGAATCAAAATCCTGATTAAAAGTAGTTGTTTATAGTTTAGAACCGGGATCAACACAGTCGCGTTCCAAACAATTTTTTATTTTGCTTTCAAGATCCTCTTTCATATAATCGGCAAAACCGACAATCGGTTCAAAATCACCGATAAAAGTTGTCGGCACTCCTCGGGCCTGAATTCCATAAGCGGCTGCTACTTTTTGAAATAATTCGGCGTTGTCCGGGTTCTTCCAGGTCTCAAACATTTTAACCTCCAGCTCCGGATACTTTTGCTCCATTTCTTCTAAAAATGGCTTTTCCACGGCGCAGTGAGGACAGCCTTCACCCCAGAAGAAATATATAACTACTTTGCCGTTAGCTGTGGCACCGTCTGACGGCATAATATTGTTTGTTTGATCGTTATTCTGTTCGGTTGAAGAGCAGCCCGTAAAGACAAGCAAAGCTGCTACTACTAAGAATAATAATCCGATTTTTTTTATCATAAAATTTTATTATTAATTATTATTTATTTTTAGCCAGGTCCGACTCTACCCATTTTTGGGTTTTATCGGCTTTTATTAATTTTTTAACCTCTTCTTGATTGGAAATTTTAATCTTGGCAATCCAGCCCTCACCATAAGGGTCTTTGTTAATAATAGACGGTTCATCAAACAACGGGTCATTAACTTCAGTTATTTCTCCGGAAAGGGGACTTCCTAAGTGTCCGCTCCATTTAAGTGCTTCCAAGGAAACATAAGTTTCCCCTTTTTTAAGTCTCTGTCCTTTCTGGGGAAGTTTAATAAATACAAATTCTTTTACCTTATCTGCCGCCGGTTTAATCACACCCAACACCGCCGTGTTATTCTCGATGCGCGCCCATGAATAATCTTGGTTATAAAGTAAATTGTTCGGTAAATTATTATTTGTCATAAGTTATTCCTTATTTTTGTTAATAATATTATTTTTTTCGTCAGTATTATTTTCTTCACCTTCTTTTGATGCTTCAGGTGTTAATAAATTTTCTTCCGTGCCAATTTTTATACCAAATTTTGGTAAAATTTTACGATGAATAAAAATAAGTAAGAAAGAAACAGCTATGGCCATGGCAAAAATTAATAAAGCAGTGCTTATATTATTCATTAAGTCCGGCTTAATAAACATTACCAGGGCCAAGGCCAACATAATCATACCACCGATAAGCTTAAGGATACGCCCGTGTTTTTCTTCAAAACGACTGGCTTTTAATGTCAAAGTGGCGGCTCCTACAACCACTACCTCGTCTAAAAGATAAATCAATAGATAGAGGGCTAAAAGCAAAGCAAACGCTATTCCTTGTATATGATGTTGGGCAATTATATTAGTCCAAATTACTGGAAAACCAGCTGTACAGGGAAGCTCAACCAGCACTACGCCCAGAGCCATAGCAGCTGTAGCTAGCATCATGCCCCAGGTTGATTTATCTTTTTTCATGATGCCTCGTACATCTTTAAATATTTTTGGCTTATACTTATCAGAAATAGTAAAAGATAAACCTTTTTTATACCAAAAATAGTCTTTAATATTTACAAGAGCAAAAATCAAAGCTAATAAGGCAACCGCAACTTGAATCCATCTTAAGTAGCCAATATATAAAAACACATTTAAAAGCCCTACCATAAACAGTCCGTAAACAGTGGTGGTTACCAAAAGAAAGGTTGTACCGACCAAAAATATTTTCTTTCTTGAACCAGAATTAATCACAATTCCCAAAAGAAAGGCAATTAGCCACAAAGAGCAGGGATTAAAACCATCCACAAAAGCGATGATACCGGTTGTCAAAAAAAGTGGCATGGAAGAAATATCAATCTCGCCGACAAATGGTAATTTTAGTTTTTCCTGTTTCTCAGGAGTAATATCTGTTGATTGGGGTAAGAAAGGAGTAAGGCCTTTAATGTTTTCTAAGGGGCAAATACAAGCCTCTGTTTCACACCGAATTATTTCTTTTTCTAGATGATCTTTAATGGCTTTATCGCCTATGTAATAGTTGTTACCTAAAAATATAATTGGATAAGCGCCTGTTACTAATCCATATTTATCTTTAAAGGTTTGATATAAAAGATTCTCTTCTTCAGTCCCAATATCGTGCTTATTTATAGTCAGATTGTATTCTTTCTCCAGATTCTGGAGAAAATTAGTTATATTCGAGCATTGAGGACAATCTTCTTTGTAAAATAAGTGCAGGCAAATCTTATCTTGGTTTTGCTCTGGCTGGAAATCAATCTCTTCTTCTTGGTTGGATTCTTTGGTTGGAATAACGGAAGAAGTTGTTGGCTCTGTATTTGTCTCTTCTTCAATCCCAGCCTTTACTCCAGGGTTAACACAGCTGTTTTCAATACAATCTTTAATTTTATCTTCAATATCATCGGCCATATAGTCGGCATAACCGACTATTGGCTCAAAGTCGCCAATGAAAGTTGTCGGTACTCCTCGGGCTTGAATTCCATAAGCGGCGGCTACTTTTTGAAATAATTCGGCGTTGTCCAAGTTCTTCCAGGTCTCAAACATTTTAACCTCCAGCTCGGGATACTTTTGTTCCATTTCTTCTAAAAATGGTTTTTCCACGGCGCAGTGAGGACAGCCCTCACCCCAGAAAAAGTATATAACGGTTTTTTCTGCGGCTGAAGTTTGCTCCATTCCGATTAAAAAACTTGCTCCCAATAGAAATAAAGTAAAAATTAAGATAGATAGAATATTTTTTTTTGTTTTCATAAAATTGTGTTATTTGTTCATCAATATCTATTGATATTATACTAAATCAAATTTAACTAGTCAAAAATATTTATTTTAATTTCAAAACCAATTCCTGTGCTTCAGCGCCACAGACATTTGGACAATAAACTGTCGGCCGGCGGGATAGTTTTACTCTTTCTCTGTTCTTTTCCAGCAGATGAACAATTTCCGCTTGATTATAATCAGTGTTTTCCCAGGAGGTGATAACTATTCCCTTATCTAAGTATTCATAAACATTATCCACTGTTTGAATTTTTTCAATAGATAACTTTTCCTTTAGTTCTTCCGCGTTTAGGTCAGTATAAACATTATAATCATTTAATTGGTTGATAAAGATTGTCTTTCCCTGGTTGCTTAAAAAAGAATAGCCTTCGTCTATCACCATATATTCCAGCTGCGGTTCGTGCGGCTTGAGCGTGCGGCCGGCTAAGATCATATCTGCTTTTTTGTTCTGCAAAAGAGCAATGCTTTGAGCGGTAGAGTTTGTTTCAATAACTTGATATTTTTCCAAATCCAGCTTTTTACTCAATTCATAACAGGTTGGGCAGGCCGCGATTCTGATTTTTTCTTGTTTAGAACGGGATAGTTCATCCGAGGCCGAATTAGGATTAACATTATTTTCTTGGCTTAAGTTTTTATTGAGAGCCGTTATGCTGAAAACAACTAAAATTACGACTAAAGATAATGTTAAAATAATTACTCTGTTTTTCATATTTACAATTTAATATTTATATTACCCGCAACAGCTTCTTTTTTCAGGAGGGGTAAATTTAAAATTAATGTCTTGGCTTAATTCTGCTGCTAAAAGACCTATTAATTTTTGCATATCTTTTTGCGTTTTTATCCAATCATTAATTACTTTATTCTTTCTAACTTCTTTTAATAGATTTTCATATTCTTTTTTCTGTTCTTCTAATCCGGAAAAATGGCCTTGTTGGTAAATATTCACATTTTGTTGAGCTGTTTGAAAATCTTTTAACAGCTGTTGAGCCTCTTGATCCTTTTCGTATATTTCAGCTGCCTTTTTGTAAGTTTGATACTTTTTTGTTTCCCGAATCGCCTGAGAAAATTCCTTTAATTTTAAGTCTAGATCGTTCATATTATTATACTATTGTTAATTTTTATAATATGGCTAATAAATAATAAATTTACTGTCCTGATTTTTTCACTTTTTATCTCAATACTACCTTTATAGGTCTCTATTATTTTTATTATCTTCAATTATTAAAGTTTTTTCACGCATAAGTTATAATCCGATTATTTTTTTGATTACATAAAATTTATCTACAATTTACCATAAAGTTTAACAATTTCATATTTTCTTATTATGATGTGAATGTTAAGAAACTGTTAAGAATATTTCTAAAATTAAGGCATAAAAATTAATCAAAATCGGATTTATTTTTCATAAATATTTTTAATTACAATGATTGCAATTTAAATTAATTAGTTTGGCTTCTTTTTCCGAAACCATTTGTAGGGTGGAATGATCGATACCATATTTCTCTTTCAAAAGTTTTTGAACCTTAATCAATAGTTCCGTTCGCTTTTTTTCTGAAAGTTCACTAATTTTTATATGGACGCTTAAAATTTTATTTTCACTGTTTGTCTGCCAAATATGTAAATCATTTATATCACTTATGCCCTCTAATTTCATTAGCTCTTTTTTTACTTCGGCAAAATCAATACCTTCTGGTACTGAATCCATCAACATATTTACGGATTGCTTTATAATTGAATAAATTTCTTTAAGTAGAAAAACCGAAATGATTATAGAGGCGAGTGGATCAATCCAATTCCAGCCAGTATAATAAATAATGACGGCGCCGATAACAACAGCCAAAGAAAAAAGCGCGTCTTGCATAGAGTGTAGCCAAGCACTTTTCAAATTTAAATTTTTATCAGCCCCTTTTTGTAAAAGATAAGTAGCTATACCATTACCGACAAGAGCCACGCCGGCGACGATTAACATTGTAAAGCTGGCAACCTGTTCAGGATGAAAAAAACGGATAATCGCTTCAACCAAAATAAAACCGACAATCCCGAGCAAAACTCCCGCGTTGACAAAAGCAATAATCAGTTCGGCGCGGTTATAACCGTAAGTTTTTTTCTCAGTTTGTGGCTTATCCGCCAATTTTTCTCCCCAAAGGCTCAAAATCATTGAGCCGATATCAGTGATGTTGTGCAAGGCATCACTGATGAGCGCGAAACTGCGGGAAATAACACCAAAAATAATCTCAAATATCACTATAAACGAGTTTATAATAATAGCTAAAACAAGATTTTTTGCATTTATTAAGTGATTACTGTGTCCACTCATAATTTAAATTAGTATTTTAATTCATCTTTCCTTTTTTCCAATTCTTCCTTAACTTTCGGAAGTAGTTGAAAGTCTTTGACGATTTTTTGGGCTTTTTCTCGGGTAGCGTCATTCTTGGCAAAAGAAATAGCTCCAACTGGACAGAGATTGGCACAAGTCTGGCAAGCTACCATACAATGCGTCGGATTGGCTACTTTGGATTTTTTGTTTTCATAATCAAATTTATACACACCTCGTCCGCAAGAAGTGGCACACATGCCGCAACCAATGCATTTTGATTCGTCAATGACTGGATGCCATTGAATTTTTTCCCGATCCACGCCGTGGAACTTGGCGAATTTCGGGTCTTGTTTTTTTTCTTCGTTCATAGTTTTAAATTTAATTATTAATAAATTTTACGCTAACAATTCCCTCCGCAACTGCAACCAATTTCAATATCGTCTTTTTTATCGTCATCCGGCCGACAATCTATGTCGCAATAATCTTTTTCAGGACAACAACCGCTGATATTGTTAATATTATCTTCATCAGCTTTTTTCATTTCTTGATTATTATTTTCTTCTTCACAGAAATTATTTAATTCATTGCTTAATATTTCAAAATCCTGTTTTCCGACAAATTCTTTAACCACTTTTCCATTTTTAAATATTTTTATATGCGGCACTGACATAATTCCGTATTTTTTCGTTGTGATTTTATTTTCATCAACATTTATTTTCCCAACAACAATTGGCCCTGCAAATTTTTCAGCCAAGTCATTTATAATTGGATTCATCGCCAAACAAGGCGCACACCAAGGTGCCCAAAAATCAACTAAAATAATCTTCTCACTTTGTATTACTTCTTGATCAAAATTTTGATCTGTAAATTTTTTTATCATATTTTTTGAATTAATTATTTCTTAAAATTAATATAAAGGTAGTATTCTCATTTGCTTTTAATGAATGTTTTGCATTTGCATCCATGAATATTAATACACCTGATTTCATAAGAATATCTTCACCTTCAAGATTAAATACTCCTTCTCCTTCAACAACATATACATATCCTGCTTTAGTAGACGTATGTTGTGAAATTTCAGTTGATTTAGACATGCTAAAAAGAGTCACATCTCCCAGGTCATCTTTCTCAATAACTTTACTTATTATTCCCTCTTCAGAATAATTTATCATTTCTTGTATATTTCTCCATTTGTTATTCATATTTTTTATTAGTTATTTATTTATTAAAACCAATGTTTAGTCCTATTGGCAATCCTGACCAGCATAAGCATCACTGGAACTTCTACTAAAACACCGACCACAGTCACCAGAGTAGCTCCGGAATTCAGTCCGAAAAGAGTGATGGCCACCGCCACGGCTAATTCAAAAAAATTACTGGCGCCGATCATTCCGGCCGGAGCCGCCACATCATGAGAAACTTTCCATTTTTTCGCCCATAGATAAGCGATGAAAAATATGAAAAAGGTCTGAATCACTAAAGGAACGGCGATTAAGGCGATATGAAATGGATTGGCTAGGATGATGTTGCCCTGGAAAGAAAAAATAATAATCAAGGTAAATAATAAGCCGATTTCGGTAATATGTTTGAATTTTGGCAAAAATTCTTTTTCAAAACATGCGTGCCCTTTTCTTTTAATGTGCCTCTGTCTGGTTAAAAATGCGGCTACCAAAGGCACGAGCACAAAAAGGCCGACTGACAAAAACAGAGTATTATAAGGGATTGCCAAGCCGCTTACCCCAAGCAAAACGGAAACTATCGGAACGAAAGCCAATAAAATCACTAGATCATTGACCGCCACCTGTAAAAGTGTGTAAAGGGGATTCCCCTTGGTAAGGTAGCTCCAGACAAATACCATAGCCGTGCATGGGGCGGCACCCAAGAGAACCGCTCCCGCTACGTATTCCTTGGCCAATTCGGGACTGATAAAAGCTTTGAACAAAAAAGTAAAGAACAGCGAGGCAAAAAAGAACATAGTAAAAGGCTTTATCAGCCAATTTACGACCAAGGTTATGGTCAGTCCCTTCGGGTGCTTGAAGCAATCACCGATGCAGGAAAAATCGATTTTTAGCATCATCGGATAGATCATCAGCCAGATCAAAATAGCGATGGGTATTGAAACATTGGCGTAGGTGAATTTTTGCAATGTTTCAGGCAGGACGGGTAGATATTTTCCTATGGCTATTCCTAAAGCTATACAGATCGCCACCCAGACTGTAAGATATTTTTCAAATATTCCCAACACTTTTTCTTCAATTTCAGCTACCTCTTTTTTTATTTTATTTAAATTATTATTTCTTTTTAATAGCATATATAAAATTTATTAGTTACATTTATTATTCTTATCCAATCTGTTTGGTTTGCCTCTGATATTCGCCGAGCCCAATAATTCTTTAAATAATTCTTCTATACTTTCAAAGGTTTTCTTTTCCAAGGAATAATAAATCCAAGTTCCCGATTTTCTGCCTTTTATCAAGTTGGCTTTTTGAAGAATATTCAGATGGTGGGAAATCAAAGTTCTTTCCAGTTTTAATTTTCGCACTATATTACAAACGCAATCTTCTCCACCCGCCAGATGCTTGATTATTTTATATTTACTCTTGTCGGAGATTATCTTTAAATATTTTTGTAATTCTAATTCTTTTTTTTGCATAATATTAATATGTGAATATGTATTCACATATTAACTCTTTTATTATTTTTTGTCAAAGAGCAGAAATAAATATATCATTTTAATTTTTTGGTCTGTCTTGAATGCCTAGAACAACCAAATTTTCCACTGCTTTTATGCCTCTGATTTCGTCTTTTTTTATATAAATGCTCTGATTTTTGGTTAAGGTCTTTTTTCCGTTAATATCGGTAAAAATTCCCTGGCCCTCAAGAACGGTTAAAAGTACAGCATAATCTTCCGGGTGAGGCGGTATTTCCACGCCCGATTTTAAACAGATCAAGGCGGCGTGAAATCCTTGGGCGTTAAGAAAATGCCTCTTGATCGGTTTTTCATCGGAGAAAATAATTTTTTCGTTTAGATTGTAGTTTTTCATAGTTTTTATAGAGGTAAACCCGGTTAGATAAGTTTCTATCTAACAGGTTAAATAAATAATAAATTCACTGCCTTTGCCTTTTGCACTTTTTATTTCAATGCTTCCTTTATGCGCCTCAACAATTTTTTTAACAATTGTCAGGCCGATCCCTGAGCTGTCATCTTTTTTCGTTCTGGATTTATCGCCGCGATAAAATCTTTCAAAAATAAAAGGAATATCCTCCTTGTCAATGCCCTGTCCGTTATCTTTGATTGAAATAATAATTTGTTCTGATTGTTTTAGTGTTTTTAATTTTATAACCCCATTATTTGGCGAGTATTTGATAGCATTGTCAATAAGATTAAAAATGACTAGTTCGAATTTAGCCGGATCAATTTCAACTTTTGGCAATTTTAAGTCAAAATCCTTATCAATTGTTATATTTTTATCTTTGATTCTTAATATAAACTTTTCACATATATTTTCAATTAAGCTGTTAATATCGGTTTTTTTAAGCGATAAAACAAAGTTTTCAGATTCCAGTAAAGCTAACTTTTTCATCTCTTTGGTTAAATGAATTAATCTTTCAGCCTCTGTTTTTACAAGTGATATCGCTTTTTTCTTCTCTGATTCATCGCTGATTACATTATCGTTTATAGCCTCAAGGTAGCCGTAGATATTGGTTAAAGGCGTGGCCAGCTCATGAGAAAAATTAGCTACCAGATCCTTTCTTAATTTTTCCAGTTTTTCTAAGCTGAAAAACATTCTATTTAATGTTTTTATCAAGTCATTTATCTCGTCGCTAGTAGCCGCATTTATCCTAATTGCATAATTTCCTTCAGAAAATTCTTTAACCGCTTTTATGGCTTTTTGTAGGGGGCTTAAAATAAACTTGCCTAAAACATAGCCAAGAATTATTGAAAAAAAAGCGCCGAATGCACCAACTAAAAATAACGACCGATTGATACTTGCCAAAAAAGCTTGCCCTGCCTTTCCCCTTGCACAACGCAACATAGCAATGCCAGATAATTCGCAAAATTTTTGAAAATGTTCATGAATATAATAATTAGCTAAAATACCGAAAATCATTATCACTAAGACAACTATTCCTAAAAAAGCTAAAGTTAATTTCCATTGTAAATTTAATTTAATTTTTTTCATTCTTTTAGCTTATAACCCACTCCTTTGATTGTCATTATTAAATTTTGATTTTTCTCATTTAACTTTCGTCGCAAATTAGCAACATGAACATCAATAGTCCTGTCAAAAATCGCCTCATCATCATGCAAATAGATTGAGTGCATCAGCTCCGAACGGGAAAAAACTTTGCCCGGACTTTGCGCCAAGGCAAGTAGCAGCTTAAATTCTCGGCGTGTTAATCTAATATTTTTACCATTCTTTTTTACTTCAAATTTATCTTGGTTAATTTCTAAATCTTTGACTTTGATTATTGGCTTGCCATTTTTGGTTTCATAAGTTCGCCTTAACACCGCTTTGACTCTGGCAATTAGTTCTTTAGGGCTGAAGGGCTTAGTCACGTAATCGTCGGCCCCAATTTCAAGTCCGACAATTTTATCCGTTTCTTCGTCCTTGGCGGTGAGCATAATAATCGGCACACTACTTTTAGCGCGGATTGATCGGGCTACTGTTAATCCGTCAACTTCTGGCAACATTAAGTCAAGAATTAATAAGTCTGGATTTTCTTTGGAAAATTTCAAAATCCCAAACTTGCCATCTTTGGCTACTTCCACTTTAAAACCCTCTTTTTCTAAGTAAAGCTTGAGAAGATCGGATATTTTTTCGTCGTCTTCAATTATTAAAATTTTTTCACGCATAAATTTATTTTATCACCTCATCCTATGTTCAAATAGGATAATTAGTATCCTTTAAATCAGTATCTCGATGTCGGCTTTCGCCTGCAGTGTAAGGAAATAATTTTATGTCCCCGGATAAAAGTAATTATTTTTTTCATAAATTTATATGTTTACCTCAAGGGAGGAAAAATTTATTTCACCTCCCTTGATTGTGCCTTGCTAGCGATGGCATCCACCGCTACAGCCTTCGTGGCCAAAATACCCGCCGGCTTTTTCCAGCTTTCTTTCAATTTTTTCTTTCATCCATTCCATTCTTTCGTCTGCCTGCTCTGGCGTCAAATAGCCGCTTTCTACGGCTTCTTGAAAATTCTGTGTTTTCGCTTCCAACATGCCATCAATCAACGCTTGTTCAGCGATATCTTTTTCTTGAGCGATTTCGGCGATACTTTTACCGCTTTCCTTTTCGGTTTGAATTTCTTCCTGACTCATACCCAAAAGATTAGTGATGGTATCAGACATCATTCCATAACCTTTTTGGATTGATTGTCCGCAACGACTGACAAAAGAATCAGTACTGGATGAATCGTCTGTTGCCATAACAGCGGGAGCACTAACTATCAGCATTAAAGTAAGTGCTAAAGCCCCGAGTCCTAAAGATATTTTTTTCTTCATAATTGTAATTGGATTTATTTTTAAATTACCATAAATTACCAATAGATGCACCGACCTTGATAACTGTATATAAGTTATCTACACCCATATACAGTGTATCAAGTGGATATTTTCTTATTATAATGTAAATGTTAAGAAATTGTTAAGTATCAATAAAGTATATTTAAACTTTATTTATCTTAAATTTTTTATTTTTCAAATACCATTCCATAAGATAACCGACAGCGATAAAAAGTGGCAAGGAGACTAAGGTTCGGGCCAAAGTAAAATTTATTCCCAAATAACCAATTTCTATTCCGAGCATGGGAATTTTCAGGGAAGAAAACGCACCCAAATAAATAAAGATATTTTTAATACTGGCGCCTTTTTTGTAAAGGATATAAGCCACTGGAAAAGCGCCGTAAAGTGGGCCGGCTTGAAGCATAGCCAAAATAATCACTAAAAACATTCCTTTTATGCCCGATTCTTGGCCAATATGCTTTTCAATTTTTTCTTTGGGAAACCAAACATCAAACAAACCGATGATAATAAACAAAAACGGGATAAAAGTTACCATTTCTATAAAAAATTTGGTGAAATTGCCAAAAACTTCTTTGCCGGGATTAAATCCCAAAAAGAATGAGATGAGAGTGGCTATTAAATAGCCAGTCAGCCAAATATATCGTTTATGTTTTTTAATTGAATTTTTCATTTTATTAAAAAAATTATTCCAACCAATACGCCAATCAAAATAGCAATTACAAAATTTAGCGTATTTCTGATAAACGCAATTTTATTGCCAAAATATTTTGCCTCTAGCGGAAAAGTTACCACTCCCACCATCATCATTGTTGTCATAAGAGTAGCCACCGTCATATAAGAAGCGCCTTGTTTGATTAAAGCGGCGGCAATGGGATAGGAAATAGGACCGGGAATTAAAGTAATTGACCCGACAACAGCCGCCAAAAGCAGGCCCATAATCCCCGAGTTAGCCCCCAAGTATTTAACAATAACCGACTGCGGAATTAAGTACAAAGCCAAGCTGACTAAAATCAAAATGTTTAAAAACGGAATGGCAATACTTCTGAACATCTTTAAGCCTCTTTTCAAGCCTGAAATTGTTTTTTCTTTATCAAGAAAAAAGGAAATAAGCGTTAGGAAGATTGAAACAGCGATGAAAACAAAAGCATTGCTAATCATAGATGAATCAAATATTTAACCAAATACTGCAAATAATAAAGACCAGCCACTAAAAACACGCTGGCCACGATATAACGCATCACTTTTTCAACCTTTTGCATCACTTGAAAAGCTTGGCTGACTTTTTTCATGGAAAAAGCGATTAGGAAGGCGAACACAATGACTGGCAGGCCTGTGCCCAGGGCAAAAACCGGCGGCAGCAAAAGCCCCTCGGCGGAACCGATAGCCAAGGGAATAAGGGCTCCGAAAAAAAGCACCCCGCTATAAGGACAAAAAGCCAGCGCAAATAACATACCCAGCAAAAGCGAGCCGAGATAGCCTTTGTGGGAGAGCCATTCTTTGATCTTTTCAACTTTTTCGCTTTGGCCGCCAATTTTTATTTTTATAATGCCGAACATAATAAGACCGATAATAATTAAAACCGGCCCCAAAACCTTATCGCCCCAGCCCTGAAAAATCCGGGATATCTGAAAAGACGACAGCCCAAAATAAATTAAAGTGGCTAAGAGGGTGTAGCTGAGGCCTCGGCCTAAAGTGTAAAAGAGGCCATTGAGCAGGGTTTTTTTAACTGTTTTTATTTTTCGGGAAATAAAGGCAATAGCGGTGATGTTAGTAGCTAAGGGGCAAGGGCTGATGGAAGTCAAAATACCCAGTAGAAAGGCTGATAGTAGGGGAATATTGTAATTATCAATTAAAGCGTTTATAAAATCCATAATTTATTTAATCTGACAAGAGGAGCCGCAGCTACAAAGGTCATTTTCTTTTAATATTTTTTTAAGCGCCTTTTCGGCAAGGATGTGAAATGGCGCCAACTGGACAAATTTTTTCACAACCCCGACAGCCGATAACGCAATTTTCAGGTTTTATCACGGCGGGTTTTCCGTTTTTTTCCGCATAAACGCCATTGGCGCAGAAATTGACGCAGGCCAGACACTGAGTGCATTTGTCTTTATCTATCCTGGGAAACCATTTTGCTTTTTTGGCTGATTTTTTTCTCATTCTAATAAACCTTTTAATTTCTTTTCAAAATAACTAATAAACTGACTTTCATTGCTGACGTACCGCCAGACATTGATGTCTTCCTGAATATTATCTTTCCCGTCTTTTATGGCATTGATAAAAAGAGAGGAGCCACTAGCCTGATATTTTTTGACCAGGGCGCTGTTTTCCGGTAATTCGCCGTTAACGTCCTTAAAAACTATTGTTTCGTTTTTGTATTCCTCGGGAAACTTTTCCTTAATGGTTTTTAAAGCGTATTCACCGACGGTGATACACGACCAGCACTGCTGGGTGGCGTGGAAATGGACCACTTCAATTTGTTCGGCTGGACCGGCGTTTCTGTTCATCCAAGATAAATTATCTTCTGAATTATTTTGATTAGAAGGATCACTAGCACAGCCGGCGGTAACAAATAAAGCCGCAAATAGGCCGATAAATAAAAGTCTTTTTATCATTTTCTTCATAATTACATTATCCCTCCAAAGATTAAGCCGGCCAGGGTTGAATAAAATACCACTAATAAAACATAAACCGCGGTTTTTTTATTGCCTAAAACCCCTCTCACCACCAGCATATTTGGCAAGCTCAAAGACGGTCCGGCTAAAAGTAAAGCCAAAACTGGTCCTTGATGCATTCCTTTAGCAATTAAAGCTTGTAAAATAGGAATTTCGGTCAAAGTGGAAAAATACATAAAGGCTCCGAATATAGAAGCGACGAAATTACCAGTGATTGAATTGGAGCCGACTATTTTCTCAATCAGCTCTTGTGGTAAAAACGGCATGATAAAACCGGCCACAAATACGCCGATAAACAAAATCGGCAACAGCATTTTAGTGAAAGACCAGGTTTCTTTGAGCCATTCCCTGCTAGTTTCTTGATGGAATTTGAAAATAGCGATTCCGGCGGTGATCAATGCCAATAAAATCATCAAGCCAAATTTTAGAAATTTGTCTATTTGCAATCCATTAACAATTAAAACCCCAATCATGGCCACAAAAAATACAATTAGAACTTTTTTACCGATTTTTATTTCTTTATATTCTTCGGTATATAATCCGCCAGCTTCTGTTTTTTCTCTAAATATCAAATGCATGGAAAGCCCGACTAAAATTGATAAGAAAATGGCGGAAATGATTCGGGCTAAGCCGATATTAAGCCCTAATACGGATAAGGTTAAAAACATAGCGGCAATGTTAATGGCCGGACCGGAAAAAAGAAAAGTAATAGCCGGTCCCAGTCCGGCTCCTCTTTTTCTGATGCCGGCAAACAACGGCAATATGGTGCAAGAGCAAACCGCTAAAATCGCCCCTGATACCGAAGCTAGTGAATAAGAAACAACCTTTTTAGCTTGCCCGCCCAAATATTTCAAAATAAAGTCTTTTTTTACAAATACGGAAATGGCCCCGGCGATAAAAAAAGCCGGCAGCAAACAAGTTAGAACATGCTCGCGGGCGTATTCGTTTAATAATTTAAAACCAGAGAGAATGGCTCCGGTGAAAAAAGCTGACTCCATAGGCATGAAGTAGAATAATAAAAACAGCCCTAAGAGCAGGATAAAAATTTTAATTTCTTTGTTCATAAAGTTTAATCATCAATCTATATTGATATTATGGATGAAATTTTATCCCTGTAGTAATACAGAGATAAAGTTTATTAATCTTTTTACTTAAGCCAGCCTTTTATTTCTTCCACATCGGGAATCCGGCCGGCCGTCTTAACCTGATCGTCAACCACAATAGCTGGCGTGGACATAACCCCGTATTCAGTAATTTTAGCGATGTCATATTCGTGTTCAATCTGAATGTCTTCCAGGCCAAGTTCTGCCACGGCTTTTTTGGCGTTTTTTTCTAATGTCTGGCAATTAGGGCAGCCAGTACCCAAAATTTTGATAGTCATATGTTTCTTTAGTTATTAATATAATGAGATAAAAGTGAATAATATTTTCTTATTGTTTGGGAGTTAACACTGTAAATTACTTTGGTACTTTCTTTTCTTGATTTAACCAGCTTAAAGTCTTTTAATACTTTCAAGTGGTGTGAAGCCAAATTTTGGGGTAAATTTAGATGTTGCCAAATATCGCAGACGCACATTTCCTGCTTTTGCAGGATACATAAAATCTTCAAACGGTTTGGCTCGGCGATGATTTTTAAAAACTCAGCTGTTTGGTCAAGATTATTTTTTGATTTTTTAGTTTCACAACAGTTGTAATTCATAAGAGTATAAATAAGTATCAATAAGTATTGATATTATATTAGACCTAATTTTGATTGTCAAGTTTTTTTTGTAATTAAAATTAAAGTCTTTTAGCAGTTTTTTATTGGTCTTATTTTTGCTTTAGTTGAATAGCAAAGGCATAAACCTATTTAAATTTTTAAATCACCAGCTTGAAAAATTCCTAAAAAAACCCTATCATTACCATATAACTGGGGCATTTATGCCGAGTAACTCGCTATTTAATTGGAGAATCTATTGAGTGATTAAGTTAATTAAGATATTAAGTGATTAAGATATTGAGATGTTGAGTATAATTTCCTAGCCACTTCAGTGGCGTACGCGAATAAATTCGCTGAGAATATTAAAATAATCCCTTTTTGGCGGGGGGAGGTGAGTTGATTGATTTATCGCGATATTTTTCTAGTACTAGTGAGTGGTTGAGTAACGTACTTAAGTAAACTGTGCACTACCTGATGGCCGCCAATACCCTTGAAGGGAAGAAAACGGCAGAAAAAAATTCGGTTAAAATTGACCCGAATTGGGGTACAAAAAAAGTAGAAATAATGGAAGAAATCTGTTTAAAAAAATTAGCAAAAAAAGCACTCAAAAAAAGTCAAAGAAAAAAAGCGTCCAAGCAGAAAAAATAAACCCGCTATCTTTTGACAGATAATAAATATACAAATATATGCGAGAAAATTTTGAAGAACCAAAATCATCCCAAGAAAATTTAGCTCATAAAAAAGAAGAGCTTTTAAAAACAGTTGATTTAATGCTTGATTTTAAAAAATCAGATGCTTTGAAAGAAATAATAGAAAAATTCAAGGACTTAACAGGCGATGAAATTGATTATCTTGCCGAATATGTCCGGCTGACTGATTTTCAGGTTGGCCAGAGAGGACATTTTTTAGAAGTGGCAAAAGAAGGGGCAGAAGAAATTAGAAGTAATTTGGAAAAAATGAAGGAAAAAGTCCGGCCGGAGATTTTAATCCGATTAGATACTTTGTCAAAGTTAGTGTGATAATCTGTGTCCCTTTTTGGCGGGGGGAGGTGAGTTGATTGAGTTAATTAAGATATTAAGTGATTGAGGTATTGAGTGGTTAAAGCAAACTGTCACTTTGAGGTGCGAAGCCTCGAAGGGTAATCCCGGTAAAAATTCTTGCTGTCATACTTTCCTTCGGCACGGCTCAGAGCCGGCTTAGCCTCAGCATGACAGCGGGCAAAGGAGAAAATAACATGAAAAAAACTATAGAAAACCTAGCTAAAGCCTTTATTGGCGAGTCGCAGGCCAGGAATCGCTATACTTGATCCTTATATAATAAAAAAAGGCTACTTTCTTGTAGAAAGTAGCCTCCGCTAATATAGGTGGATAGGTGGATTAATGGAAACCATAGCCGGAATACGATATGGGCGCTCCTGTTGGCTGATTGGCATGGATACCTTGATTGATCAACTCGCTTTTTTTCTTACCGCATTTTTCGCAGAAGTATTCCTCATAGATTAAAAGGTAGGGTACAGAGGTACCATGCCTTTTTTCCCCTTTTATATGATAACCTTGAAATACAAATTTGTGCTCATTGGGTTCACAGGACATGTCCATCCTCCTTGATTTGGGTTAAAAGAGCAACAATTAACGTTCTATTAGAACTTGGCATGTTAGCGTAATATTGATAAAATGTCAATACCATCTATTATAAATAATAAACTAAGCAGAAAATAACATGAACAAAACCATTGAAAATCTCGCCAAGGCCTTTATTGGTGAGTCGCAGGCCAGGAATCGTTATAATCTGTACGCTAAGCAGGCTAAAAAAGAAGGCTTTGAACAAATTGCCGGAATTTTTAATGAAACAGCCGAGCAGGAAAAACAGCATGCTAAATGGGATTTTACCATGATGAAAGAAGTGATGGATAAAGAGGGGGTAAAAGAAGAGGCTTTGAATGTCGAAGCCGAAGCGCCGGCTGTTTTAGGCACCACCGAAGAAAACCTACAAGCGGCTATCAATGGGGAAAATTACGAGCATGTGACTATGTACCCGGAATTTGCCGAGCAGGCCGAAAAAGACGGTTATCCAGATGTAGCGGTGCGTTTAAGAAGTATTGCTAAGGCTGAGGAACATCACGAGGAGAGATACCAGAAATTGTTAAAAGAAGTTAAGGCTGGATCCGTTTTTAAGAAAAATGAAAAAGTCTGGTGGTTTTGCCGCGAATGCGGTTATAGGCACTTTGGCGAAGAACCGCCCAAGGAGTGCCCTTCTTGTTCGCACCCACAGGCGTACTTTCAACTTAAGTGTGAAGAATACTAATTATTAGGTTTAGTTTGGGTTATGGCGGCGGGTAAGGTTATAGGGTTTAGGTTTAGAATAAAACCATTGACTCGGCCTAATAACCAAACTAGCGGCTCGGCCCATAACCTTTTGCTTTAATGCTAATAGGTTTTAGGCTTAGCGGCTGGTAAAGTTTTTGGTGGTTAGGTTTAGAATAAAACCATTGACTCGGCCTAATAACCAAACTAGCGGCTCGGCCCAAAACCCTTTGTTTTAAGGCTAATAGGTTTTAGTCGTAGCGGCGGGTCAGGTTTTGGTGGTTAGGCTTAGAAAAATTCAAAATTCAAAACCATTTCGACTGAGGACGATAGGACGAATGGAGAAATCTCTAAAAAAACGGAGATCTCTCGACTCCTTCGTCGCTCGAGATGGATAGACTTAATAACTAAATAACTAAACATATGATTAAATTATATCGATGTGAAATATGCGGCGATGCCTATATCGGGGATGAAGCGCCGACCAACTGCCCTTTTTGCGGGGCCAAACAAAAATTTATTAAAGAAGCCAAAGAGGCGAAAGTAAATTTTGATGTTGAACTGAATGAGAAAGACCGAGCAAACGTGGAGCGTGCTTTAGAGGTAGAAATTTCCAACGTGGCTTTTTATAAATGTGCTGAAGAAAAAACCGATGATGAAGAAGGCAAGATACTTTTTAAAGCCTTAAAAAAGGTAGAAGCTGAGCACGCTTCGGTTTGGAAAAAGATTTTGAAGCTAGACAGCAATCAGCGCCGGGGATGACAGTTGCCATGTGCCTAACCAGGATAATCTGAAAGAATCTCATGAGCGGGAAACCCGGGCTATTGAGTTTTACCGTCAAGCGGCGGCGGAGGCCGAAAACGAAAGAGTCAAAGAAATTTTTGAGGCTTTTATTGAGGTGGAAACCGATCATTTGCACTTGTCCGAAGAAAGAATAAAATAATTAAGCGTTTTCTGTCATACTTCGAGAGCCTTAGTATGACAGAGAATTAAAAAGGAAATAATAATATGACTGAACTAAAACAGGTTTACAAATGCGCTGTTTGTGGTAATATAGTGGAAGTCCTGCACACTGGCGTCGGTGAATTAGTTTGCTGCGGCCAGCCCATGGATGGGCCACAAGCTAAAACCGAAGACGAGGGCCAAGAAAAACATGTGCCGGTAATTGAAAAAACTGATAACGGCGTTAAAGTAAGAATTGGCTCAGACCCTCATCCCATGGAAGAGAAGCACTATATTGAATGGATTGAGCTGGTTTGCGGTGATAATATCCGTAGAAAAGTACTTGAACCGGGAGATAAGCCCGAGGCAGAGTTTTGTTTAAAAGAACCAGAAAAAGAAATATTTGCCCGCCAGTACTGTAATATACACGGTTTGTGGAAGAGCTAGCTTGTCGCTTATAGCTATTCGTGCATTAAATATCACGACTAGCGATTAGCTAATTTTCGAAAAGCAAAAAATTATGCCTGATAATCAAGTCGAAGAAATCAAGCAACGGCTTAATATCTCTGAAGTAGTTTCAGAATATATTAAGCTCACTCCAGCTGGAGTCAATTATAAAGCTAAGTGTCCCTTTCACGACGATAAGACACCGTCTTTTATGGTTTCTGATGATAAACAAATTTTTCATTGCTTTGGCTGTGGTCAGGGCGGGGATATTTTTACTTTTGTTCAGGAAATGGAAGGGGTTGAATTCCCGGAAGCTTTGAAAATTTTAGCCAAAAAAGCCGGGGTTCAGCTAAGGCCTCTTGATCCAGCCAGACAAAATAAAAAAACACAACAGCTAGAGATAAATAAATGGGCTGGCGCTTATTTTGTAAAAGTCTTGGAAGATTCTAAACAGGCTGAAGCAGCCCGAGATTATTTAAAAAAAAGGGGACTAGAAAAAGAGACCGCAGAAGATTTTAAACTGGGCTTTGCTTTGGATAAATGGGATGATTTGCATGACTTTCTGCGAGGCAGGGGGTACGCTGAAGAAGATATTTTTCAGGCCGGACTAAGCATTAAAAAACAAAAAGGGACCGGACATTTTGATCGCTTTCGAGCCAGATTGATGTTTCCGATTAGTGATGTTCACGGTAATATTATTGGTTTTACGGGCCGACTCTTGGAAGAAAAGGAAAATGAGCCCAAATACATGAATACCCCCCAGACCTTAGTTTATAATAAAAGTTACACTCTTTATGGTATTGACAGAGCTAAGATGGCCATTAAAGAAAATAAATTAGCTGTAATTGTTGAGGGCAATATGGATGTTTTAGCCAGTTATCAGGCCGGAGTGAAAAATGTAGTCGCTTCTTCGGGTACGGCTTTAACGGCTGAACAAATTAAACTTTTAAAAAGATATACTAAAGATATTGCTTTTTGCTTTGACCAAGACGCCGCTGGCCAAGAAGCTACTCGCCGGGGCCTGGATCAGGCCTTGGGACAGGATGTTAACGTTAAAATTATTGAACTGCCCTTTGGCAAAGACCCGGATGAGTGTATTCAAAAAGACCCTAATCTCTGGCAAAAAGCGGCTAAAAACCCAGTTTCCGTGATGGAATACTTTTTTAATCTGGCTGAAAAAAATTATGATTTATCGCAAGTAGAAGATAAAAAAAAGGCCAGTCAACTTTTATTGCCCTTGATAAGCAAATTATTTGATCCGATTGAACAAAGTCATTATCTACAAAAACTGGCTGATTTAGTGCATGTAGATGAAGAGATTTTAAGGGAAGCAATTAATAAAGTTAAAGAAAAACCTTATAAAACCAGAGAAAAAGGGGAAAATTCTCCCAAAAACCCAGAAAACCAAAAAAAAGAAAGATACCAGATGCTTTCTGAAAGAATAATAGGCTTGAGTTTGAAATTTTCGGAGTATATTCCCTTAATAACCCAGGAATTAGAAGAAGAAGCTATTTTTCATGATCTACGCACCCTTTACAAAAAGCTCAAAATTTACTATGATGAAAAGCAGAAGTTTGATTATGAGGATTTTATAAAGCGTATTAAAGCCTCAAATCCTGATTTCTTGTCTAAAATTGACGTGATTATTCTTTCAGTTGAGAAGGATTTTGCCCAAGTTAATGATAATGATGTTATAAAAAATGAAATCAGAAATATATTGGAGGCCTTGAAAAAAAATCATATTTGCCGAAATTTAAAAGAAGTGGGACATAAAATTAAGACCTTAGAAAAAGAAGGAAAAAATTGTCCCGATAAATTGATTCAAGAATTTAATCTTTTGACCGAAAAATTGAAAAAAATTAATTAAATATTATTTTAAACTAACTTATTTTTGTTAGTCTTTTTGATTATACTTTATTATGCCTAAAAAAAAGAAAAAAAATAAAAAAAGAAAATCCAAATCTTCTAAAAAGAAAACCACAAAGAAAAAAAGAACGAGCAATAAGAAAAAAAAGACTCAGAAAAGAAAATCAAGAAAAAAGAAAAAAACTACCAAGAAAAGAAAAAGATATAAAAGACAAGATTTTCCCAAAAAAGAGGTAGAGAAATTGATTAAAAAGGGTCTTTCAAGAGGTTTTGTCACCGAAACAGAAATACTTTATTTACTCAGTGATTTAGAGGATTATATTCAAGAATATGAAGCCACTTTAGATAGATTTGAAAGGCAGGGTATTACTATTGTCGAAAACCCGGTTAGTATTTTGGACGCTGACAAGGAAGACGGTGTTTTAGATAAAATTATAAAAGGTAAAGACGCCAGACGTTTTGATTTAGGGGATATTTCCAATGATTCTATACAAATGTATTTGCGGGAAATTGGTAAAGTGTCACTTTTAAAAGCTGAAGAGGAAGTGGCCTTGGCTAAAAGAAAAGAAAGAGGCGATCTGGAAGCTGAAAAGAAATTAGTTGAAGCCAATCTTCGTTTAGTTGTTTCTATTGCTAAAAAATTTACCGGTCGTTCTTTATCTTTACTTGACTTAATTCAAGAGGGCAATATTGGTTTGTTTAGAGCCGTGGAAAAATTTGATTATCGTAAAGGCTATAAATTTTCTACTTACGCTACTTGGTGGATTCGTCAAGCTATCACTCGCGCTTTAGCTGACCAGTCAAGGACTATTAGAATTCCGGTGCATATGGTGGAAACTATAAATCGCTTTCAGCAGATTCAAAGACAGCTTATTCAGGATCTGGGACGTGAGCCTTTACCGGAAGAAATTTCGGCGGAAATGGATGAACCGATTGATAAGGTACGTCATATTATGAAAATTTCCCAGGATACTGTTTCTTTAGAAACCTCGGTTGGTGATGATGAAGAAGACTCGACCTTGGGAGACTTTATTGAAGACTTAAAAACAGTAACCCCGGATCGGGTGGCCTCTTTACAACTTTTAAAAGATCATGTAAAAGATATAATAAAGGAATTAACGCCCAGGGAACAGAAAATTTTGGAAATGCGTTTTGGTTTAGTCGATGGAGTGGCCCATACTTTGGAAGAAGTGGGTAGAGAGTTTGGAGTCACTCGTGAACGTATTCGCCAGATTGAAGCCAAGGCTTTGGAAAAGATTCAGGAACATGGAGATATGAAGAAATTGAAAGATTACTAAATATTGTTGTTATACAAAATGGTTCATTAATAATAAAAACAGTGAGTTCCGCGATAGTCCCGATTCCGTCAAGGCGGAATCGAGGATCCTCGACCCCACTCAGGGTCGGGACTCAATGGCCCCGTTAGTCGACGGAGTAAATACCTTTGCCCCTCGACAAGCTCGAGGCTTTGGTGGACAAGCAAGCACCTTGATTTATTAATTGTTAAATTAAAATTAGAGCGATGGCCTCCGGGGTAGCTCAGCGGTAGAGCAAACGGCTGTTAACCGTTAGGTCGCTGGTTCGAATCCAGTCCCCGGAGGCCATCGCTTTTATATTAGTTTATTTGGTTCTGTGCCCAAGGCGAGTGAGCCTCTGGCGGGGAATCTGACTCGCGGAGCTTACTGTTTTTTTATCTCAAAAATTGTCGGCTGGCCCCGCCTCCGGAGCGGTGAACTTTTTAATTTGACAGAAATTTATTTATCGTTTAATATATTAGTACTATGAAATTTACCCGCCAAAATAATAATAACAATAATAATAACCGCTATATGGCCGGGTGAGTTTTATATTAATTTAAATCTATTTTCTCCCGGCTAAACCGGGATTTTTTGTTTATTAAGTTCCGGGGTAGTTGAGTTGGTACAACGCCGCGCTGTTAACGCGGATACCGTAGGTTCGAGTCCTACCCCCGGAGCTTAGTCAGTAATTTTTGGTTCGCCTGTCCGCCGTACCCCGAGCGAGATTGAGAAGAGGGAGGTAGAAATCTACCGGAAAAGTTTTTTTATTATTAGTTTTGCGCCTGAGGTTTTTAAAAGTTTAGGTATATAAGAAAAAACCACCAGATATCTGGTGGTTTTTTCCTAGGAAAATTTAGAGAACAAACTTACGAAAGAAGCTTTGTTCCCTCGGTGTGAATAGCATTGATGATTTTACCCTTAAATAACCCGGCCGTAAAAGGTAGCTTACCAGTTATTTCAACAGTTGAATCCATAACACGGATTGAACCAGAAATATTAAATCCCATGATTTGAAAGCTGAACGAGTTGGTGTTTTCTTGCCAGTATTCAGAAACCTCACTAATCTGGTCACCATGGGCCTCTTTAAGGCGGGGGATAAGTTGTGTGATTCTTTTTTTTGCTTCATTTAAACTCAATGAATGACTTAATGTTTCGTTAATTCGCGGCATTTTTCCTCCTTTTTAAGGATTATTTGAGAATGAATAACTACACCAAGAGCTTACCCTAAATTTACGGCATTTTTCCTCCTTTTTAAGGATTGTTTGGGAATGAACAATTATAACAAAAACTTATCATATAGTGTCAAGAGTGTCAAGTTTTATGGAAGTATTGACAATTTTTGCTCATTTTGATAGTATAAGGAGTATATTAACTAATATTTTATGCATCCTATTCAGAAACGTCTCTTAAAGCTTTCTCAATCCAAAAATTTAGCGCAAATAAGCCTCAGAGCAATTGCGAAACTTATTAATAGGCCAAAGGAATCGCCGCAAAAGATTAAACATCATTTACAGCAACTGCAAAAGAAAGGATTCTTTACTATTGATCGGACTCGAGGAATTATAAAACGTACAGTAATGGACTCATCATTAGCTCGTGGTGTTGTAAAGAAAGCAAAGAAATTATTTTCAATACCTATTATTAACTTATTGTCGTACGATCCGAATAATATATTTTCAGAAGATAATATTGAGGGATTTTTACGAATCTCAAATAAATTTATAAAGAAGGCTATTCCCCAAGGATTATTTGCTGTAAAAGTAAACGATAATTCATTACACAATAATAAGATCAATGGTAAAAGAATAGAGGAAGGGGATTATGTTATTATTGATACGAAAGAGCAAAAAGCTAAAAATAATGATATTATTTTAGTACTTCTCGAAGATTATATAGGATTAAAAAAATATTTATTAAATTTTGCTAATAATGAAATATTGCTTACCAGTGGGGCAAAAAGTGATCGCGAACCTATTTATTTGCACCCGGATGATAATATTAAAATTGGTGGTAAAGTAATAACTGTTTTAAAAAATTAGCCTTAAAAATTCTAGATTGTTCACATAAGTTTGGGTTTTTTAGTTTTTTAATAATGTTAGTTCGCTGGTTCTGCGCCCAAGGCGAGTAAGTCTCTGGCGGGGAGTTCTCCTGGGAGAGCAGAGAAAATTATTCGAATCTCAAAACGAAGTGGAGATCCCGTCGAATGACGAGGATAGCGGGGCCCGATTTTTTTTGCGGGGCTATCATTTTTATAATTGCCCTTACCCAATCACTTCTGTCTGTCCCCTAAGGAAAACGCAGTTTCTTTTTTTTGGGGGGCGCGGGCAAGGCCTAGGAAATCTCTATAATTTGTTTGACTAAATCGTAAATAATTCATATACTAACTATAAATAATTAAATATAATATTACTATATCATTATAATAGTAAAACTATACGAATATGTTAAAGCAAAAATCCATAATTGGTGATAATATAAAGAAGTACCGCAAACTTGCGGGTATTTCTCAAGATGTCTTATCAAAAAAAGCAAACTTGGCTTTTCATACAATTGCTAAAATAGAGGCGGGAGCGACGCCAAACCCGACCATTGATACTGTTAAAAAAATTGCTGATGCTCTTGATAGATCAGTTGATAAATTATTATTAAAATGATTTCGATTGCTTGCCCGTGCGAAGCTGTAAGCAAAGGCGGGATGATTTAATGAAATAAAATTATGGGCAGAAAATCCTCAATCAAAAATCTTACAAAAGCAAAGAAAGCAAAGAACGATGAGTTTTATACTCAATACAGCGATATTCAAAAAGAGATTGAAAAGTATCTGGATTATAATCCTAATACTTTTCGCAATAAGGTAGTATATTGCAACTGCGACGATCCTTTTGAAAGCAACTTCTTTCGCTATTTCGTGCTTAATTTCAACAGGCTTGGATTAAAACAACTCATCACGACGAGCTACAAGCCATCGCCTGTCGCTAACACACAACTAAGGTTATTTGGTGATGACAAAACTCTTCTAAAATCAAAAGGTCGCCCTAAAATTACCGCCAATAAATTTATTATCAACGAAGTACATGATATAGACGGCGACGGCGAATTTAACTTAAAAGATGTTGCCAAGCAATTAAAAGTCAATAAACACAACGAATGGGCACCACTCGAAGGCGATGGTGATTTTCGTAGCGATGAATGTATAAGTCTTCTTAAACAATCCGATATCGTTGTAACAAACCCACCTTTCAGCTTATTTCGCGAATATGTTAAGAAACTTTTTGATTATAAGAAAAAATTTTTAATTATTGGCAATATTAATTGTTTAACTTATAAAGAGATTTTTCCAAAAATTAAAGAAAATAAAGCTTGGCTTGGAAATGGAATGGGGAGATGGATTTCTGGATTTATTGTTCCTGAATCCTACGATTTATATGGCTCAGAAGCCAGGATAGATGAAAATGGAAACAGGATTGTCGCCACCAATAATTGTTTGTGGCTTACTAATCTTGATCATGGTCGCCGTCACCAACCGTTGCCACTCATGACAATGGCTGAAAATTTAAAATATAGTAAACATAGAGAAGTTAAAGGAAAAAAATCGTATGATAAATACGATAATTATGACGCCATAGAAGTGCCTTTCACCGATGCGATACCAAGTGATTATAAAGGTGCAATGGGTGTGCCAGTTACATTTCTTGATAAATACAATCCTGACCAATTTGAAATTTTAGGTTCATTAATTACAAATAATGCCGAAAATTATTCATATGGTGTACCCTATATTAATGGAAAAAAGGTCTATGCCAGAGTTTTAATAAAACATAAGAAAAAATAATATGAAAACGATTTTAAAAACTAATATAACTGTCAAAAATATTTGCGAAGGGTTCGTTTATAACGAACTTGAAGGCAAGGGCTTGTTCGGTTTGGCTGGCAAGCTAACCATTCAGCCAGAGTATCAACGTAATTACATTTATGCAGAAGAAGGGAGAGAAGTCGCAGTAATAGAATCAGTTCTCAAGGGCTATCCGATAGGGTTAATCTATTTTAACAAAGTTAGCAATAATAAATTTGAGGTGTTGGACGGACAACAGCGCATCACTAGCCTTGGGCGCTTTATTACCGATAAGTTTGCTATAAAAGATGAGAACGGAATGCAATATTTTGGTGGCCTAGCAAAGGACAAAAAAGACAAGATATTAGAAACTAAATTACTTATTTATGAATGTGAAGGCACGGAAAGCCAGATAAAAGAGTGGTTTAAGACAATCAATATTGCAGGCGTTCCGCTTAAACCTCAAGAATTACTCAACGCTATTTATTCCGGACCATTTGTAACGCTTGCAAAAGAAGAATTTAGTAATAGTCAAAATGCCAATACTCAAAAATGGGGTGCCTACATATCTGGTGTTGTTAATCGCCAAGATTTTTTGGAGCGAGCATTAGATTGGGTAAGTAAAGGCAATATTGACGACTACATGAGCCGTCATCGAAAGGATACAAATATTAAAGAATTAAAAACATATTTTAATAGCGTGATTGATTGGATTTCTAGTGTGTTTACAGATGTTGAAAAAGAAATGCGCGGTCTTGAATGGGGGCGATTGTATGAGGAGTATCATAAAAACTCTTACGATCCCGCCAAAGTATCCAAAGAAGTACATAAACTCTACGCTGATCCATATGTCAAAAACCGCAAAGGGGTCTTTGAGTTTATTCTTGGCGATTCTGTTGATACGAAACTGCTTGATGTTCGCATATTTGACGAAGCAACCAAAAGATCGGTTTATGCGTCGCAGACAAAAGCCGCAGAAGCCAAAGGAAAATCAAATTGCCCGCATTGCGCCATCGGACATGGTGCTAACAAGGAGAAGATTTGGAGCTTAAGCGATATGGATGCCGACCACGTGGCGGCATGGAGCAAGGACGGCGCAACTTCAGCTAAAAATTGCCAGATGTTGTGCAAGACACATAATCGGGCAAAGGGTAATCGGTAAATAAAATAATTAAAACAAATTTGGAAAGTAAATTAATATGATTAATTTTATTTTGAAACATTGGCCAGAAATAATTGCAGTGGCCATTTCATTGTCTGCTCTTATTGTTTCAATTCAAGCATGGCACAAGTCACGAGCAATTTATGATATTGTAAAATATAAGTTTCCCAAAAATGTCGGGGATAGTAAGACTGCAGACGATATACGACATGAAAAGGCCTTGCAAGATAAATTAAAAACTGGCAAGTGGCAAATTCTCCATATTTATGAACAGTCAGCAAATACTCTGATGATTGTTTTAGGTAAGGTGAAAAAATGACTTTATGGCAACAGACAATAAAAATAAAAAAGAGCCCACCTTGAAGCAAAAAATATTATTATACTTCTACAAGTCAAAACAATACCTCAATTATAAGTGGCATATTATTAAGGGGAAAGTTAAAAGATTTGTGGATTCTTTTTATTTTTATCTGATACCTTTTGGTGCTTCTCTATTTTTTTTGCACAGAGTTTTACTTTGGCTAAATATCACTGTAAGCAGTGACAATGTTCATAGCTTGGCTTTTGCTGTTGCCGGAATTATTGGAGCGTCAATTGCTATCGTATTTTCTTTTTCCACCTTTATTTTACAAAGTACAGCTGATTTATTCTCCACTCAATATCTAAATAAATTTATCCAAGATGTTAAGGAAAAAGTATTCTTTTGGTTATTAGTGTTTCTTACAATAACGGCATTTTTTACGCCCATTTTTCTCAAAAATTATGTGTTAGAAGTATTATTAGGTATTTTATTTGTCGCATTTTACTTAATCTACAATCTCTACAAAGAATTAAGAAAACGAATAAATCCAGAAACGACTTTAACAAAAATTAGAAACAATGCCATAAATCATCTGGAAAAAGTAAATAAAGAATTTAAAAAACATGCATACATTCAAAATAAGATTTTTGAATATGAAAAGGAGAATAAGGATTTTTCTTTAGATGTGCAGTATAAATCTAATCCTAATTGGCATTTGATTGTTTCAGAAAATGTTAAATATTTATACGAGATTGGTCTGAGATTGTTGGCAAAAAATGAGATCAACTCTTTTAACCTAACAGTAAAATATATTCGCGACATCTACCTAAAACATTTGAGTTTGAGAAACAAAAATTTTATCAGAATACCTGCCTCTTTTTGGGGTACCTATTCTTTTGATGATGAGGGGTTCACAGCTAAAATACTGGAGTACTTACAATCAATGAGCGACAGGATTATTCAGGAGAAAAGGAAAGAAAATGTTTATTATTTACTGAATATTTACGAAAATATTTTAGCTAATTCTCTAAATATAAAATACGCTGATAAAAATCTTGGTAATCACAAGGGAAATCCACTACCAAATTTGATATCGGCATACTATATCGGGTTTATCGAAAAATTATTGGTCTCGAAAGAAAACGATTGGATTTGGGAATCTATTAAATCTGTGTCCAATGTATCAAACTTTGTACTGCAAAAAACCGATGAATATTTTACTACGAGTCAAATAAATCAAGTCATAAATAAAATTTCTATAGCATGTCTTTCTAACAACCAAGAGACATTTCTAAAAGAACTCGTAAACATTTACTTTAACCAAATTAAGATTGCTTGGAATAGATATGAGCACAATGAGATTTTTTGGAACGATTTATTCAAAAAATTAAAGAAAAATATTTTATTATTATCAGTTGCAAGCAATCGGCTAAGTTTGTCTGCGAGTGAATTATTTATTAGCTTTCATGCATGGCAAGGGGGTGTAATAAATTGGATTATTGGAATAAAAGAGGAAAAGCAGAAGAAGGAAAGTTTAGATAAGTTTGTACGATTATTGGAGAGATGGAGCGATTTCCTTCTTGATTTGGCAAGGGATGTGGGATTAGAAAATAAGCAGGTTGGCTTACCAATTATTCAGTCCATAGAAAATAACATAAACATTATTTATGGAATTAAGAGTAATTTTAGTGATTTGGATTTAAATAAAATATACAAAACTCAGTTTTATGCATTGAATTGGTATTTTCAAAAAACGGATAAAGTAGAAGAAAGTTTTTTATTCAATCTTGAGCAAGTTTCGGAAATTTTATTGAGAGAAATTAGCCATAATCTTAAAAATAAGAAATTTGATATAGAATACTTGATAGAGCTATATGCAAGATTAATAAATCAGCATTTTGAAAAGGTAACTCTTGGATACGGATATAATCATCCAAGGGTATTAGAAAAATTAGTTTACTTGGGACTGCTTTTGAATAAACACAAAAGGACCGAGCAGGAGAAAAATATTATTGCCAAAATAGATGAATTAAATAAGAGATATTTGGAGATCAACAAAGAATTTTTTGAATTAAAGAAAAAGAAGAAAAATTTGATGGGTTCTGACGAGTATCAATTTTGTAAAGAACTTCATGATTTGGAGAATGATTTATTTTCGTATAGTAGTGGTCGTCTGATGGATATAAAAAGTATTCTTAAGGAAGAAATAACAAGGGACACATGGTACGATTTCAAAAAGAAAATAAATTATTGTAAGAATGTTGAGTACAAAACGATACATTCATTCTAACCTCACCCTTTAACTTGTAGCCCCCCAAAAAAATTTCAGAGCCAAACATCCGCCAAAGGCAAACCAGTGGATTTTGTTCAACAGTTCAAAGCCAATTCCACATTTAGGTTCTGCGTCCAAGGGCTGTGAGGAGGCGGGCAGGCGAAACTTCGTGTAATTGTAAAAAGAATTTTGCGCCAATACGGCTATCCGCCTGACAAGCAAAAAATGGCAACGGAAAATATCTTAAAACAAGCCGAGCTTTTTGCTGATGAGTGGAGTTCTTAATTTAAAATGCCATGAATAATGATTTTAAAAATAGTGATGAATATAACAAAATTTTTTCATTTCACGAAACTATCGGGGATAGAATAATCTCGCGCGAGAGTGGTTGGCTTGAATTTAAAGAATCGTTTAACTGGAACTCAAAGGATAAATACGCCAAAAGTATGGTCGCCTTTGCTAATAATAAAGGTGGCTATATCGTTTTTGGCGTAAAAGATAGACCGCGTAATCTTGTCGGACTTCAAAGTAATAATTTTGAGGATGTGGACGAAGCTAAAATTACTGCGTATCTAAATAATGTTTTTGCTCCTGAAATTATCTTCGAAAAATTTGTAATAAGAGTAAAGACGAAAAAGATTGGTTTATTATATACGCAACAAACAAAATCAAAACCGATTGTATGTCTTAAAAATGACGGCAAATTAAAAGAGGCTGATATTTATTATCGCTACAATGCGAGAAGTGAAGGAATAAAATATCCTGAACTAAAAGCGATGTTCGATTTTGTTAAAGAAGAAGAGAGAAAAAGCTGGTTAGAGCATTTTGAAAAAATCTCAAAAATTGGCCCGACAAATGCGGCGATTATGGATACTATCGGTGGAGAAATAACAGGAAAAGGCGGAACGCTTGTTATAGATAAAAAACTGATTCCAAAATTGAAATTTATAAATCAAGGTAATTTCCAAGAAAAAGGAAAGCCTGTATTAAGACTTATTGGAGATGTTAAACCAGTTTCAATAATTGCAGGAAAAATTAAAAATGGCATAGGTGTTCAAATAACCGATGATCTAAACGCACCAGCTTTTAAAATTGAGCAGGAATCTGCTTTTAAAAGTAAGTACACATTAGATCACTCAGACTTATTAAAAAGTTGTAAAGCAAGATATTCTGATTTCAGACAAGGAAAAAAATTCAATGATCTTAAAAGAAATATTTTGAAAGTAGATAAAAAATATGCTGATCAATGGCCAGCAAATTATAAGAACCCAAAGCCTAGTGACCAATACTTTTATTCCACAGAATGCTACAAGATTTTAGACAAGAATTACAAAAAGAAATAACTATGAACACATTCAAACAATCAGCGATTGAAATATTAGAGAAGGCAAAAACGCCTTTGCACTATGCTGAAATTACTCGGCTGGCTTTGGAATCCGGTATTTTGGAAACCGAGGGCGCAACACCAGAAGCAACGATGAACGCGCAAATTGTGGTGGATATAAAAAACAAAGGCGAGGGCTCAGACTTTATTAGGACTGCGCCTGGAACTTTTGCGCTCAATTCAAACAAAAAAGAAATCAAAGAAACGCCAAAGATTATTGAGGCGGAAAAAGCCGAAGAAGAAAAAATTGTGATTAAAGGCGGATTTACCGGCAAAGGCGGAGAGCATTTAGTTTGCTCGGAACTGCTTTTTCGCGGATTCAACGCTAGTATAATGAGCGTAGATGTTGGAGTGGATATTTCCGCAATTAAGAATGATAAATTTTTTGGCATTCAAGTTAAAACTTCAAATATCAATAAATTTAATGCCTATAATTTTCATATCCGCCGAGTATCGTTTGAACGCTACAATCAAGGAAATATTTTTTATGTTTTTGTATTAAAAGGAGAAGAAAACAAATTTTTAATCATACCTTCAAGCGAAATAGAAAGAAAAATAAAAGAAGGCGCAATTTATGAAGTAAACAAAAAAACTGGCTTTGCGCTTTTGATAAAGATTAGAGAAAATAAAATTTTCCTTGGAAGTGGATATGAAATGGGATATTTCCTCAATAACTGGAGTTTGATTAAATAAATATAAGTGGCACGCCAGTTTTTAACTGGCACAGCCTCAAACCCTGCCAAAAAAATCGGGCCCCGCTATTCAGCGGGATAAACTCCGCCGAAAAGCAAAAGGGCAAAAAGTCTGCTCGCCGTTAGGCAAGCGGAAAAGCACCCCATTATTCTGGGTTATCTTTGAAAAAAAGTCCTTGCCAAAAGTCAGCCAAAGGCTAACAGGCTGGGTTTAGTTCAGAATACGGAGTTGATTTATAAAATATTTTAATATAAAAAAAGACTCTAATTTGCATTAGAGTCTCTGGTCTTTTTCAAGTTTTTGTAGCTGTCGATAAGCTTGGATAAGCTTTTTTTCTGTTTGGTTAAACGAAGTGGTGCTGGTGAAAGTCCAAAAGTTTCCCATCAGGCCATGTACCATTGGTCTTAGATCAGGATTTTCCCTGGCTAAATGAATAAGACCGCGAATTTTTCGCAAGTAAGAGCGGGGAATATATAAATCTCCGTTTCTTTTGATACCAATACCATTTATAACCACCGGCCCCTTATTAAGATCAATAACTTTTGCCTTACTATGCTGAATGGAAAAGCCAGCCTTGATAACTACTTGACGAATAGCTCTTCTTTTGCCACGTCCAATAGGATGGCTTTTAGCAGAAAAAATTAAATCATCTGAATAGCGGCTATAAAGAAGGCTGTATTTTTGACAGAGAGAAGACAAGGGTGAATCAATTAGGATACCGGCATAAAGATTAAAAAGAGCCGGTGAGGCATTGGCCCCTATTACCAAACCGCCGTTTGGATGCTGACAGTAAGAAGATAGAAAATGGCTAACAAGTTTCTCCTGACCGAAAAGACCGGGGTCAATTTGGCAAATTATTTGAGCTAATTTCTCAATATTGACGCTCGGAAAGGCTTTAGCTATATCAAAGATATACAAATATCTTCTGTTTCTGTGTTTTTTGACATTTTTATCAATCGAACATTTTTTTCTGAAAGCCGTGGCCTGTGGCAGTTTAACCGGTAGATTACGTACATACTGCAAAAGTCTTTTTTGGAGAATTGTCATAGCTTTGTTGGACAGACCGAGATTACGAAATTTATCAGTACCGGATAAGGGATTTACGTCTCTAAAATTTACAAATTTATATTCAGGTTTACCAGGCAAGTCTTGCAGACAGGTTTTAAAGAACATTTTTTGACCTCCTAAAATTTTTATCTTATATTTTTTCAAAGAGCTTGTAAGCTGTTTATAGTTAGAGTATTTTAGCAAATAAGAAAAAAACCCGCAAGGCGGGTTTAAAGAACATTTAATTTAACCTCAGTAAGATCTGAGAGTCAAACAATTCATTTTTACTGGGCTTGACCACTGAGGTTCTTACGCGTACCAAGAGAAAAGAAAAATAGAAAGGAAAAAATAAGAGGAATATTCCTTTTCAGGAATTTCCGGCGCTTTACTTGTGTAAAGCGGTTTTTGTGCTCCTCCTTGCTGCTTTTCGAATGAACTCTCTTTGTGACTCTCAGATCTCCTGGTAGTCTTTAGCGATTAGACTACCAGTTCGGCTCTATTTTAATATTATAAAAGTGTTTTGTTATTGTCAAATGAATCGGTTGGACTAATACAAGCATTTGAAAAAAACGCTTATTTATGTTATAATGTAGTTAGGCTGTAAAATTAAAATAATGAAAAAACAAAAACAAAAACCATCTACAAACGGCCTCTCTACCCATAAGGCAAAAAAATTACTAGCCCGGTATGGTCCTAATGAAATCCATTCGGTTGGTAACGTTTCGCCTTTTTTTATTTTTCTCCGCCAAATTAGGGGGAATTTTGTTGTTTACTTACTTTTAGGGGCGGTGATTCTTTCCTTTATGGTTGATAAATCAATTACTGCTTATACAGTTATAGCGGTGATTTTAGTTATAATTGTTACCGGCTTTATACAGGAATACCGGTCAGAAAAAGCCATTAAAGCCCTCAAAGGCATGCTTTTGCCAATTTCTGTGGTAAAAAGAGACGGAGTGGAAGTTGAAATTCCCTCTTCTGAAATTGTCTCTGGTGATGTTTTAGTTTTGCGAACCGGAGAAAAAATACCGGCTGATGCCGTGGTCATTGAAGAAAAAGAATTACAGGTAAATGAATCTACTTTAACCGGTGAATCAAAAGAGGTCCGGAAATTTGCGGTCAAGAATATAAATAAAGCCAAAGCGGAAAATCAGGTTTTTATGGGTACTTATGTTTTTTACGGGCATTGTTTGGCAATGGTTGTTCATACTGGTATGAACACAAAATTCGGAGAAATTTCCCGCAGTATTAGCGAGTCGGTGAAAGAGCTTCCTCTGCAAAAAAAAATCAATCGCATTGCCCTCTATATGGTTATTGTGGCCGTAGTTATTTCTGTGGCTACTGGTGCTTTGATGCTCTTCCGAACTTCTGTTTTCTCTCAGGAACACATCTATAATATTATAATTTTAGTAATTGCTCTTTCTATTTCAGCTTTTCCCGAGGGATTTCCAGTTGTTTTAATCTCTACTCTGTCAGTTGGCGCTCATCGTATGGCTAAAAAAAATGCTATTGTCAACCGGATGTCTATTATTGAAACTTTGGGAGAAACAACTGTTATTTGCTGTGATAAAACCGGCACTCTAACCCGAGGGGAAATGACCGTCAGCAAAATCTGGAGTGAGGAGGGCCTGATCAGTGTTTCCGGGGCGGGTTTTGAAGCCGAAGGCGAATTTTCTATTAAAGACAAAATAATTAAACCGCTTGAAAATCCGGTTATCAGCCGTCTTTTAACGGCTAGTGTTTTATGTAATGATGCTGCTATCAAGCGGACCGGCGAAAAAAGTGTTTATCATCCTATTGGCAGTGTGACTGAGGCGGCTCTCTTGGTCATGGCTGCTAAAGCCGGGATTTTTAAAGATGATTTAATGGCCGAACGAGCGGAAGAAATACCCTTTAATTCTGAACGCAAAAAAATGTCTGTACTCTGTCGAACGCCTGAAGGAAATTTTGTTTATACTAAGGGAGCTCTGGAAATGATGATTGATAAATGCTCTTTTATAGAGACTAGCCAGGGCCGAAAACATCTGAATCAAAAAAGCCGTGAGCGTATAGAAAAAATTCAGGAATCGTTAGCCAAAAAATCAATGCGTACTTTAGCCGTGGCTTATAAACCAATTAAGAAATTTAATAAAGATGATTTTGAAGAGGACTTAATTTTTTTGGGTCTTTTGGGTATGGATGATCCGCCGCGCGAAGAAGTCAAGGAAGCCATTGACAATTGCCGGCAGGCTGGTATTGGGGTTAAGTTAATTACCGGCGATTATCAGGAAACGGCCATAGCAGTCGCCAGACAGATTGGGCTTTCTGGAAAGACTATGTTGGGCCGCCAGATTGAGCAAGCCACTGATGAGGAATTAGAAAATATTATTAGTGAAAAGGTTATTTTTGCCCGGGTTAAACCCGAGCATAAGCTGCGGTTGGTGCAAGCTCTAAAAACTAATGGCGAGATTGTCACTATGACCGGGGATGGGGTTAATGACGCCCCGGCTCTTAAGGAAGCGCATATTGGAGTAGCCATGGGCAAAAACGGAACCGATGTTTCCCGCTCAGTGGCGGATCTTACCTTAAAAGATGATAATTTTGCCACTATTGTTTATGCTATTCGGGAAGGACGGACTATTTTTAAGAATATCCGTAAATTTGTGGCTTATCAGTTATCGGTTAATGTAGCCGAGTTGCTTATTATTTTTGTTGGTGTGTTGTTAGCTCCGTTTTTGGGCTGGCTTGTGCCTCTTTTGCTGGCGCTGCAGATTTTGTTTATGAATTTGGTCACGGATAATTTCCCGGCCATCACTCTCGGCCTTAACCCTTCTTCGGGTGATTTGATGTCAGAAAAACCGCGAAAAAAAGCACGTATTCTCACTAAAGATTTTGCTTTATTGTTATTAGGTAACGGGCTTTTTATGGCTCTCTTAACTTTAATTTCTTTTTATATTTCTTTTAATATTTTGGGTTATGATATTGTCTATTCCCGGACCGTGGCTTTGGCTACGCTAATTAGTTTGGAAATTGCTTCGGCTTTTAATTTCCGTTCATTTAGAAAAGGGGTATTTGGCCGCTCTCTTTTTGTCAATCCTTATTTGGTTTATGCCTCTCTTATTTCATTAGTGGCTACCATTATTATTATTTATACGCCGGCCAGACATATATTCGAAACAGCGCCGATTGGAATAAGCGGATGGCTCATGCCCGTGCTTTCGTTTATTGTCCTTTGGTTAGTTTTTGATCTATGGAAATTATTTAATAACCGGTACCATTGGCTTGATTTTGAAAGTTAGAGGGAAACTTTTTGGGGTTATAAATACTTTGGCCATTTTATGGTTAAAAAAAGAGAAATTAATATTACGCAAAATAAGCTCAATGAATCCAAAAAGATTTAATGGGCTAATTTAATTATTTAAAATTTTGTAGTATAATAAAAATGCTTAATACTAATTAAAAATTATGGAAAACAATAAAAAATCAAGCAAATTAATAGTAATAATTATAGTAGTAATTTTGGTGATCCTGGGAGCTATGGGGGTTTATTTTGTATTAAACAAGAGTGAGGAAAGTAATACTAATACTAACACTAGTATTACCAATAATTCAATTGCCAATACTAATAATACTTCTGACCCGTACGCTAGTTTAATGAAATATGATGGTAGCACCTGGTCAGTCACTTCTTCTGACGGTAAAGTAGACGGCCGGGTCGGGATTAAGATTAACAAAGAATGGGATTACCCGATTCATGTGGCTTATTTTTATAAGGTTAATGATAATTTACCAAAATCTGAACCGACTCAGGTTGATTTATCCAGTGGTTATTATTATATGGCTAATAATGTTGAAAAAGAAAAAGCCGGTTCTGAAGGTATGGCTGGTACTTTTTTGGATATTTACTGTAATAAAGAAACCATGGTTGATATTTTGGCTATGACCAGTGGTTTATCTGAAGCCACTGATGTTTATTTAGACTGCCCGGAAATACGGGAGCCTTTTAAAACGACCAGCACTTTTTATCAGGCCTATGGTCTTCATTATAACGACCAAACTTTTGATATCAATAATGTTTTAAAAAGAGATCTTTTAGAAGTCTATGACTCGGCTGCCTTTTATAAAGAAGATAGCGAAACCGGTGGCTGGGGAGCTGATGATTCCGAAGTAATAGCTAACAGTGATCCAGTAGTTAGTTATGATTTAATCTTTACTGAAATATAATTTTTATAATTAATAATAAAAATTATGAAAAACGCCATTATTATTATTTTAGTGATTATTATTGGCGGGTAAATTTTATAGTACTAATATATTAAATAATAAATAAATTTTATGCTTTATAAAAAATCTTTTCTAACCTTAGCTTTGGCTTTAACCCTGATCATAGCGGCTTTTACTACTTGGCAGTTCTTTTTTAAAAGTGAGCTCATAAAAAATACAAATACAGAAAAACCTCCCCTTGTTTCAGAAATAGATTATGACTTTACTTTAAGAGCCGATAATATAGATTCTTTGGGGGTGGATAAAAATTCTTCTTTTACTTTGGACAGCCAGCACGCTGTTGAAAAAGATAAGGTTAAAACGGCTTTAGCTATTAGCCCTTCATTAAATTATAAACTGGAATCTTCTAATAATAAAACCTTTAAAATTGTTCCGGAAAAAGAACTGGCCACAAATACCATTTATAACTTCAAAATTAATACTGTAAAACCAAACCCAGGTCAAGAAAAAGAATTTGCCTGGGCTTTTCAAACAAAAGATATTTTTAAAATTACCAGTACTTTGCCTAGGGATAAAGCTACTAGCGTGCCGCTTGATTCAGGAATTGAAATAACTTTTTCACATGAAAATTATGAAAATTATGAGGATTACATTGAAATTCAACCGAAGCCTGAGGGTAATTTTAAAAAATACAGGAAAACATTAGTTTTTGTTCCTAAGAGCTTGAAGCCAGCCACTCTCTACACAGTAAAAATAAAAAAAGGTCTGCCTTTGGCTGGTACGGATAAAAAACTGTCTAAAGAAATTGTTTTTAGATTTGAAACTGAAGCCAGTGAAGAATCAACCTCCTATTCAAGCTTTAGATTTATAGATAACTTTTATGAATTTCCAAATAATGACGCTCCTGTCTTAAGTCTTTATGAAAGAGGTACCGAGGCTAATTCTGTAGAGGTTAAGGTTTGGAAATTTCATAATTTTGAAGCCTATAAAAATGCGGTGATAGAGCAGTATAAAGACATACCTTATTGGGCTAGTCTCTACCGGAAAAACAAGCCTTATCCTACGGATTCTCTGGAATCAGTTTCATCATTTACAGCTGATTTACAACAAACAAATTTTTGGTATGAAGTTATTCTCTTTCCGGATAATTTAAAAAACGGATATTATTTAGTGGAGGCAGAAGCCGGAGAGGAAAAAGACCAGTCTTTTTTACAAATATCCTCTTTATCAACCGCTTTTTATGGCAGCCCTAACAAATCTTTTATGTGGGTAAACAGCCTTAATTCAGATGAAGTAGTATCAGATATTAAAATTTCTTTTTCAGAAAATGAAGATTTTTCGGCCAGTACCGATAGTCAGGGGTTAGCTGAGTTTGAAACACCGTTAGAGTTGCAAGACGAAGAGGGGATTTATTATAGAGACAGTCTTTATTTCTTCACTCTTTCAAAAGGAAGTGAAAATTTGTTAGTGCCTACAGAAGACAGTTCTTATTCTTATTGGGGACGAAACATAGCTCAGAATAAATATTATTGGTCTTATCTCTATCCCAATAGAAATCTTTACCAGCCAACAGATAAAATATACTTTTGGGGTATTGCTAAAAAAAGGAATGGTTCTAATTTAGAGAATTTAACCATAAAACTGGCTAAAACTAAGAGGGTTAATGGAGAGGAAAAAATAACTACTTTGGCCAAAACTTCAGTCAATATTTCTGAAAAAGGCACTTATCAGGGTGAATTATCTTTCTCCAATATTAATCCCGGATATTACAGTTTGTTAGCTATTGATAATGGAGAAGTAATCTCACGCGAATCTATTAATATAAAAACTTATACCAAACCTCCCTATAAAATTGAGATAACTACTCCTAAAAAAGCAATTTTTGAGGGAGAAAAAGCCGTTTATAAGTTAAAGGCCTCCTTTTTTGACGGCACCCCGGTTTCTGGTTTGGAACTAAAATATAACGGCAAGTTTGGCGACGGCCAGGGAGTGACTGATGATAAAGGAGAAATAGAAGTCAGTTATGAAACAAGCTACACTCAAAATAATTATTATCCTTATACCGCCTATTTAAGAGTTCATCCTAAAAATTCTGAAGTGGCGGATATTACGGCCACAGCTTATTTTCGTGTTTTTGGCCCGCATTATGATATTGATCTGACAGCTAAAAAGGGAGGGGAAATATCAGGTCTTATTTATAATGTTTCTCTGGATAAAATTAACGCTGAGCCGGATAAATATATTTGGGATTATGAGGGTGATCCAGTAGCTGATATTTCTGCTGATTTAAAAATTTATCATCTCTGGTATGAAAAGATAGAAAAAGACACCAGTTATGATTTTATTAATAAAAAAACAGTAAAAAATTATCGGTATGAAAAACATGAAGATTTAATTGAAGAAGAAAGTTTAATTACAAACGAGAAAGGCATTTTTTCTTATTCCTTTAATCCTGAATCCGAAAAAAATTATAAAATAGTGGTGACTACTAATGATAACCAGGGAAGAGTAACTGAAAAAGAAACTTATTACTATTCTAAAAATAATTATTCTAGTTATTATCACAGCCAGAACTCTATTTATGACAGTTATTATCTGGTTACAGAAAAAGAACTTGACCCGGAAAATAGTAAGTATAATATTGAGGAAGAAGTTAAACTAACTTTAAATAAAAATGAATCTCCTTTTACACCGTCTGAAAGTGATAAAATACTTTATTTTAAAGACCAGAATGGAATTTTTGATGTTGGTGTCTCCAATCAAGCGAATTTAAGTTTTCAGTTTGAAGAAAAATTTGCCCCTAATATTTATGTTAGTGGTATTGTATTTGACGGTCGATCCTACCATACTACTCATCAAAAAATAGTTGAATTTGATTCTGATTCTAAAAAATTAAATATTAAAACGTTCCCGGATAAAGCCGCTTATAAGCCAGGAGAAAAGGCAGAATTAGCTATTGAGGTAACCGATCAAAATAATGATGCAGTGAAAAAAGCTGAGGTAAATGTTTCTTTAATTGATGAAGCTCTAGCCATGATATCCTGGGAGCGTTGGGGAAACATACAGAGTAAAATATATTCTAAAATTCCTTCTTCTCTTACTGCTTCTTATACTTCCCATAAAAAAATAGACTCAATCGGAGCTGAAGGCGGTGGCTGTTTTACTGGAGATACTCAGATATTAATGTCAGATAAAGAGCAGAAGAATATTGGTCAGGTAGAAGTTGGCGAATATGTCTTGACCAGAGAAAAATCGGATAAAAATAAATTAGTTAAAGCTAAAGTAGTGGGTAAATCAAGACATTTTCTTAATGAATATCTTGAAATTAATGGTTTTCTAAAAGCCACCCCCGTTCATATTGTTTATCTTAATGGGGTTTGGCAGCCTATTGGCCGAGCCAAGCTTGGAGATCAGTTAGAGCTTTCTTCCGGTAAAAAAATATTCATTAATTCAATTATAAAACATAATGAACCGGTAACAGTTTATAATTTACACATTGAAAATTATCACACTTTTTTTGCTGATAATGTTTATGTTCATAATAATAAAGCAGGTCGGGATAATTTTCAGGATATAGCTTTTTTTGGCACTGCTCAAACTGACGGTCAGGGAAAGGCCAAAGTAAATTTTAAACTTCCGGATAATATTACCTCTTGGCAGACCAGTGTGCAGGCGGTAACCGATGATTTAAAAGTAGGTGATAGCCAAACAGCCATAATAGTAACTCAGCCCTTTTTTGTTAATATCTCAATGGCCAAGAACTATCTTACAGATGACAAGCCCAAAATTAAATTGCGCTCTTTTGGCCAAGAACTATCTTCTGGAGAGGAAGTAAATTTTGAGGTTAATTATCCGGATCAAGACATCTCTTCCCAAAAATACACAGCCAAAAGCTTTGAATTAGTAGAATTTTCTCTGCCGGATTTACCGGCTGGCAAACATAAAATAAGAGTCAAAGCCACTGCGGGCAATCTTGAAGATATAGTTACTAAAGAATTTAATTTAATTAAAACAAATCATAAAAAATACGTTGTTGATTATTATACTTTAACTGAAGGACTGAATATTTCCGGAAATGAAGATGGTTTGACCAATCTTACCTTCACTAATAAGGAAAGAGGCCAATATTATAATCTTTTGAAAAGGGGTCTTTTCTCTGGCGGTGATAGAGTTGATCAAAAAATGATGCAATATTATAGCCAGGTTTTACTTAATAACTATTTTGATAAAAAAACTACTCCAGAAACATTTGATTTTTCCCATTATCAGACTGAAAAGGGAGGTATTTCTCTTTTACCTTATTCATCAGAAGAGATATTACTGACCGCCAAAGCCCTGGCTACTGACACGGAGTCATTTTCAAAAACAGCAGCTAAAGAATATTTTTATGATATTTTAGAGGATAGCCAAACTAACACTGATGAAGCAGTTTATGCTTATTTAGGTTTGGCCAATTTAGGTGAGCCGGTTTTAACTGATATCAATCTGTTTTTACAAAATGAAAATTTAACTCCTGAGCTTAAACTCTATTTAATTCGGGCTGTTGCCAATATCGGAGCCAAAGAATATGCTCATTCACTTCTCAATGATTTGATAAAAGTCCATGGGGTTGAGGAAGAACCTTATATTAGAATAAATCTTGGCACTCAAGGCGATGATTACACGGAATATTCCTATCAAGCGGCTGTTGTCGGGGCTATAGTAGGCTCTGATAAAGCCTTTGAATTGTTTAATTATGCTATTAATCACCCGGCTGAAAATAATCTCCACAATCTTGACCAAATTGCTTATTTAATCAAGGCTTTACCTAATTTAAACGGTCAAGCGGTTAGCTTTTCTTATTCAATTTCCGGGGAGAATAAAGAGGTTAGTCTTGAAAATAATGAAATATTAGAGCTGGTTTTAAATTCGAATGATCGAAAAAATATTTCTTTTTCAGATATTACGGGTACTGTTGGTTTAGTGGCTAATTATGAGAAACCAGCCGATATTGATGAGGAAAATCAGGATGCTAATATTGCTATTGATAGAGATTATTACGTTGGTTATCAGTTAAAGGACAGTTTTTCAGAGGATGAGATTATAAAAATAACCTTAAACCCCACTGTCAGTTCTCAGGCTATAGATAAAAATTACCGCGTCACTGATTATCTGCCTTCGGGTTTAAAAATCCTGACCAAAACTTGGCAGAGAAATATTTCGTATGATAAAAATATGAAATACCCTTATGAAATTAACGGTCAAGCCATAAAATTTAAAATTGACCGGTCTTCTGAAAGTTTTCATTATTACGCTCTGGTTACTGGTAAAGGTGAATATAAGGCAGAAGCACCAGTTATACAAGGCTTTAATGTTGAGGCAAGTAAGGCTTTTGGTAGTACTCAGAATATTTCTATTGAGTAAAATGAAATTAAAAAAGATAATCTTTATTTTTATCATTGTTTTGCTATTAGCATCTCCTGCTTTTATTAATGAAATTAGTTTTGAAAAAAATAAAGAAGAAAAAATTCTTGGCTCCAAAGATCTAAAATCTGATGAAATATCAGCGGTTATTACCAATAAATCAAATAAAGAGTTTCCTGAAAGTAAAATTGTCGGCGGAATTATCCCTCATGATATTAGAATGAAAAAATATATTTTTCATTTTTTCCAGGGAATTAAAAAACAAGATTTCCAAAGAATTATTCTTTTGGCTCCTAATCATAAAGAAAAGGGTTTTGGTAAAATATTTACCTCTGATTATTCCTGGCCAACTGATTATGGTTTGTTAAAATCTGATAGACAGTTTATAAATGAGCTTAATAAAATTGGTATAAAGAATAATTATGAAGTAATGGCCGGGGAACACGCTATTTCTGATTTGGTTCCTTTTATTAAAATGAATTTTCCCAAAAAAAGAATTGTGCCGCTGATCTTTAAATTTTCCACGCCAGAAAAAGAATTAGAGCGACTGAAAAGAAAAATAATATCATTATGGGATGAAAAAACCATTATTATGGCAGCCGTTGATTTCTCCCACTATTTAAATGTAACTAAAGCCAATAAACGCGATGAAATAACCAGAAAAGCTTTGCTAAACTATGACTATCGGACTATTCTTTCTTTTGGTCAGGAGTTTAACCAGTACCTTGATTCTCCAGCGGCTATGGCTTTATTTTTAATGCTTATGAAGGAAAAGACTGAAAAGGCCAGTATTCTTGGCCACGCGAATTCAGGCTATTTAAGTAATAGCTTAAAAGAACCTTCAACCAGCTATTTTGAAATAGTTTATTATTAAGGTATAATAACTATGATAATAATTAAGAAAAAAACCTATGAAAAAAACAATTGTTCTAAGTCTAGTTCTTATTTTAGCTGGCAGTTTGGTTTTAACCGGCTGCGGTGAGGAAAAGGTGGCTGAAGAGCTGACCGAAAAAGCGATTGAAGATTCGACCAATGGATCAGCTGGAGTTGATGTGGAAAATGATTCAGTGACTGTTAACACTAACGGCAGTTCTTTCTCGGCTGGTGAGTCAGTAAGTTTGCCTTCTGGTTTTCCTTCTGACGTGCATGTGATTGACGGTACTGTTAAAGCGGCTACTACTATTACCGAAGGAGAAGTTTATTCAGTTTCGGTTCAAACTGATACTTCGGTCTCTGACGTGGCTGATGAATATCAGGAAGAATTAGCTAATGACGGTTGGGATATCAATATGTCTTTGGATATTGAGGGAATTTCCTCAATGACGGCCGAAAAAGATAACCGTACCGTCACTGTGAGTATTGGTGAGGACGAAGATGAAGGCAAAACCCTAGTTACTATTGGTACTTCTATTCACGAATAAAAAAATATTCAAACAAAAAACCGCCCCAGTTTTCTTTTTAGGCGGTTTTTTGATAAAATAATATTATATGAAAGCCGGTCAAATCTTGAAAAAAATTAAATTAAACAAGAATAAATTTATCATCCGTTATCTAAAATATGAGGATGTTAATAATTTGCTTGAGGTGGTTAATTCATTAGTGGCTGAAAAATCAATGCTGGGACCGCAAAAAAAGTTCAGCCGGGCTAAGGAAGAAAAGTGGGTTAAAAATGTGCTCCATAAAATACTCAATAAAAAAGCGGTTTATTTAGTCGGTGAATTAAACGGGCAAGTTATTGGCTGGGCTAGTGTTTTTAAAGGAAAATTTACTAATAAAAAACATATCGGTCAGGCGGCTGTTTCCCTACGGTCAGAATATAGAGGCCGAGGTTTGGCCAAGAAATTAATTAAAAAAGCTATCAGTGAGGCTAAAAAACATTTAAAAACCAAAATTATCAAGCTCAATGTTTATGCTGAGAATAAAAAAGCGATTAAACTTTATAAATCTTTAGGATTTGAAAGAGTCGGTCAGATTAAAAAAGGCCGCTATCATTTTGGCCGCTATATTGATTTAATTATTATGGTTAAATATTTATGAAGCCAGGGAAAATAGTCAAGAAATTTACGCATGAGGGTAAAGAAATAATTTTTCGCTATCCCAAAAAAAGTGATGCCAAAGAATTTTTAAGTATGATCAATTCTCTAGTAAAAGAAAAGGCTTATCTTACTACTCAGAAAAAATTTACCTTAAAACAGGAGAAAAAGTGGCTTAATAATATAATAAAAAAAATAAAAAGAAAAAATATAGTATTAATTTTAATTGAGATAGACGGAAAAATAAAAGGTAATACAAATATTGAGATTAGTGAAAGAGAGGCTGTGGCTCACGTGGGAAAATTTGGTATTCTACTGACCAAAGAAATAAGAGGCAGGGGATGGGCCGAAAAATTAGCAAAAGAAGTAATTCGTGAAGCAAAAAATAAGCTTAAAATTAAAATGGTTAAACTTAATCTTTTTGCTCCGAACAAAAAAGCTTTAAATCTCTATAAAAAACTGAACTTTAGAGAAATTGGCCGGATAAAAAAATCATTAAAACATTATGGCCGGTATCGAGACGAAATTTTAATGGTTAAATATTTATAAAAAATTATGAAAATTTCAATTAAAAAAGGTTTTGCTTTTGGATTAACTTCCGGTATTATTACTACTCTGGGTTTAGTGGTAGGACTTAATGCCGGTACTCATTCACGGGCAGTAGTTTTAGGTGGTATTCTAATTATTGCTATTGCTGACGCTTTGTCAGATGCTTTAGGCGTTCACGTATCCGAAGAATCAGAAAGTCAGAACACCAGTAAACAAATCTGGGAATCAACTTTTTCCGCTTTTGTTTCCAAGCTGGTTATTGCTTTAACTTTTACTATTCCGGTTTTACTTTTTAGTTTGGATACGGCTATTGTAGTTAGTATTTTCTGGGGCTTGGGCTTGATAATGGCTTTTAGTTATTATATAAGCCGGGATAAAAAAACCAAAGCTAGCTCAGTCATAGCTGAACATTTAATTATTGCTGTTTTAGTTATTGTAGCCACTCATTACATTGGCCAGTGGATTAGCAGTGTTTTTTAATTAAACTGGCATTAGGTTAAGAAAGTAACCGATAAGAAACTTTAATATTTTAAGTCGATTGTTATCGCCCAAAGCCTTAAAAAGGCAGGCTGGCTTATTTTTTGGTTTTCTAGGCATATGTATTAATATATTGATATATAATATTTGGCAAGTTTTTTCTTAAAATTTGAATATTTTTTAGAGTTGTCTATTATTTCAAAATATGTTAAAAATAGTGTACTTTTGAACCTTGAAAAAATTACTTAACTGATAAAGGAGTGTTTGAAAATGAATGTATTACTAGTTTATCCGGAGTTTCCCGAAACTTTTTGGAGCTTTAAAAAAGCTTTAGAATTTATCGGAAAAAAGGCCGCTTCACCGCCTTTGGGTCTTTTGACTATTGCGGCTATGCTGCCTAAAGAATGGAATTTAAAACTAATTGACCTCAATGTTAATCCATTACTGGACGAGGATATCAGCTGGGCTGATATGGTTTTTATTAGTGCTATGCTGGTTCAGCAAAAAAGTGCTGGTGAGGTTATTGAAAGAGTAAAAAAAGTCGACAAGAAAATTGTGGCCGGCGGACCGCTTTTTAGCACCCAGCCAGATCTCTTTGTGGTTGATCATGTCTTTATTAATGAAGCAGAAGATTGCCTGTCTTTATTTCTTAATGACTTGGAAAGGGAAGAAACTAGATCATTATACAAAAGTAAAGAAAAACCTTTAGTCACTGAAGTACCAGTACCCCTTTGGTCATTAATTAATTTTAGTGATTATACTTCCATCCCCTTGCAGTATTCAAGAGGCTGTCCTCATAACTGTGATTTTTGTGATATTACAGTTATGTATGGCCACAAAGTTAGGGTTAAGACGCCGACTCAAATGATTAAGGAATTTAATTCTCTTTATCAAGCAAACTGGCGAGGCCCAGTTTTTTTGGTTGATGATAATTTTATCGGTAATAAAAAACAGGTAAAAATAATGCTGCGAGAGTTAATTAAATGGCAAAAAGCTCGTAAATACCCGTTTAAATTATTAACCGAAGCTAGTGTTGATTTAGCTAGTGATCAGGAATTAATGCGCTTGATGAGCCAGGCTAATTTTCATAAAGTTTTTCTGGGTATAGAAACGCCCCATTTGGAGAGCCTAAAAGGTTGTCAAAAGTATCAAAACACCCGGATGGATTTAAAAGAAGCGGTTAAAGTTATTCATCAACACGGCATGCAGGTGATGGGAGGCTTTATTGTTGGTTTTGACGAAGACCCGCCCAGTATTTTTGAAGCCCAGATTCAGTTTATCCAGGAAGTGGGTATTGTCACGGCTATGGTGGGCCTTTTGGTAGCCTTACCAAGAACTAAGCTTTGGCACCGACTTAAAAAAGAAGGGCGTATTTTGGAAAATACATCCGGAGACAATACAGACGGCAGTTTAAATTTTATACCGCGCATGAAAAGAGAGGATCTTATAAATGGGTACAAAGAGATTCTTTCTACTATTTATGGCCAACCGGATTTGTATTATCAGAGAATTCATGCCTTTCTTAAAAATTATCAGCCAACCCATAGAGGTAGGTTTAATTTTGCCGGTCTTATGGCTTTTTTTCGAAGTATCTGGCGAATTGGCATTTTGTCAAAGTCAAGATTTCTTTACTGGAAGCTCTTTTTTAAAACCCTTTTTACTAAAATTAAATGTTTACCAGTAGCTTTAGAAATGGCTATTTATGGCCAGCACTTTGAAAGAGTGACCAAAAGAGTTTTGAATAAGTAAATATTGTACCTTTTAATTTAAACCCCTGGAGTTATTCCGGGGGTATTTTTTTATAAAAAAATAAAGGACTTGACTAAAGATAAAGAATAATATATTATAGCAGGAAGTTCTTTTTTATGTTTAAATAGGGAGGAAAAAAATGAAGGATTCCCCAGTTATTATTGGTAAGAAAGGTAAATGCTTGAAATGTAGTGCTGCTTCCAAAGATGGCGGCTGTAAATACGCCAATGCCGGCATGGATCTTCCCTGCGGCAAGAAAAAGCCTGATGAGGATATTTATTAATATTTTATTTGAGGCGGAAGAAATTTCCGCCTCTTTTTTATTATTGACATTTAATATCTATTATGCTAATCTCTAGTGTTTGATCTTTTTACAAAACCAAAAAGTAGGTGATGAAAATGGAAAGTATTTGGCAGAAAGTTCCAGGAATAAGAATTTCCCCTTATTTACCTTTAATTAAAAGATTTTGTCCGGAACTGGTGACCAAACCCGGTGATCTCTGGCAGTTTAAAGAAGTACTTTTTCGTTTGGCTATTTTAGCCAATAGAAAATATATAAACAGAATACAGATTGCCTATCACTATATTTGGGACAGGCCAAGCAGAGAACAAATTAGAAAAAGGCATCCTCAATGGAGTGAGTGGATAGTTGATCAGCGCCTTAGAGATTTTAGAAGCCATGTTGATCTTTGGGGACCGGGTGATGTAGAAATGGTAGTTTTGGATTTAATAAGGAGTCCTTCTCAAGAAGCTACTGACTTAAAAAGTCTGGAACCAAAAGAATTCAGGCCAATGAAAATTAATTACCGCCAGGCGGCTCATTTTTGGGGTGTGCTTAACCAAATGACTCGCTGGCAATGGGATAAACTGGGTCAGGAGCGTATTAACGTTAATTATACTAATCAATCTTGGCAAGAAGCCGGAGAGAAAGTTATTTTAATTAACGACAGTTATCACCATTCATTTTTCTCTCCCCAAGAGCTTAGTCAGCCAGAGCTTATTAGGAAACTGCGTTATTGGCCTAATCCCATAAAGCCTAGAGTCAGGTATTTTTCTCCTCAGTTATGGGAAGCTTATAAAGTATTTGATAAGGAACGGGGATTTAAACCTTGGGAGATAATATGACTTTTATAAGGGGCAAAGCTTATGCTTTGCCCTCTTTTATATTTACAAAAATTACATAATATTATATAATTAATTTTGTTAGTTATTAATTAATAAAAAATTATGCCAACACCAAAAATTGATAAAGAAAAATGTACTGGCTGTGGTACTTGCGTGGCTTTATGCCCGGAAGTTTTTGAAATCGGAGAAGACGGAAAATCAAAAGTGAAAAATTCTAAGGGTTGTGAAGAATGTGATTGTCAATCAACAGTAGAATCCTGTCCAGAAGAGGCTATAACTTTAGAATAAGTTTTATATAAAAAAACTTCTTTTTAAATAAAAAAAGGAGTTTTTTTTACTCTTTATGAAAATAAGATTATAATAAAGTTGAAAGTTGATGAACTTGACATTTTATTAGATATATGTTAGGATATTTTGTTAAATAAAATATATGAATAAATATTCCAGACATCTTCATAGTAGCTTCATACCGCATCAGGGTAATAAATACCTGCCTTTTTTAATGAGGCATAATTCTCTTAAGATAATTGCAGTTTTAGCCGTTTTATTAAAAATTGGTGTTTCTTTTCTGCTGATCTTTTCTCCGCTATCAGTACAACCAATAGATATTACCAATCAGAATATTATAAATATGACCAATCAGCAGAGACTGAATAATGGACTGAATCAGCTTGAACTTAATCCTTTGCTAAGCCAGGCAGCCAATGCCAAAGCCCAAGATATGCTGTCCAAGCAGTATTTTTCCCACTATAGTCCCTCTAATACTTCTCCCTGGTATTGGTTTAAACAGGCTGGTTATGAATACGCTTATGCTGGGGAAAACCTGGCTATGGATTTTGTCAGAGGAGAAGATATTATATCTGCTTGGATGGTCAGTGCCAGCCATAAAAGAAATATTTTAAATGGTAATTATACTCAGATTGGTCTGGCTGTTTTGGAGGGTGATTTTAAAGGAGCTAAGACTACTTTAGTTGTTCAGATGTTTGGTACACCGGCTCCAAAAACTAAACTGACCGAAACTACTACTACCAAAGAAGTAGTTGAAAAAAGTCCGCCTAGTCAAACAGTAACTGAAGAGGTAACAGAAGAAAAATCTTTGCCCGAAGTAAATAAAGAAGAAACAGTAGTTATACCTTCGGTAGAAGAAAATACTTATGATATAGTTACCAAATTAGAAAAAGAAGAGCCAGCCCAAGAAGATAAGACTGAGGCAAAAAATGAAGAAGAAAAAAAAGAGGAAGAGAAACCAGAAGAAACAAAAGTAGTTGTTCAAATAAATGATGAAACTAATGAATTATCCAAAAAAGGAGATGATTATATTGGCTCAGTAAAAGAAGGAGATAATAAGCCCAATCAAAATGTAATCGTAATAACTGAAGATGAGAATAAAAATGTAGTCTCTACGCCAGTAGTTTCCACCAATTATTTTAAAAATTCTGTTTTGAAACCGGCTAACTTTTTTACCTCAGAAAGACTGGTTAAAATGATACTTTACTCAAGAAATTTCTTTATGGCCTTGTTTATTTTGTTAAGCTTAGTCTTAGTCCTTAATTTACTAATTAAAGTTAGAGTGCAACACCGCCCTAATATAGTTTATACTTTATTAGTCATATATTTAATTGGGATTATAATTATTATTTAATGGTTGACACGCCTTCGCGGCCAGCCCCAATACTTGGCCTTGGGGAAGGATAGCGGAGCCTAAATTATAAGTAAACTAATAATATGATAGGCTTCGGCGTGCAGGACTCAGCGCAGCCAAATCTTTATTAATGGTCAAGCTCCGAGGCCCCGCCTGCCAAAGTCTTGTGCGGCGGACCGGGAGGGCATCGGAGTATTTCTTTTTTCTTGACATAAATTATATTCTTTGGTAATATAATAAATAAGTAAAAATTAATAGATAAAAAGGAGAACAATTAAATGGAAAAAGAAAAAAATAATAAATCATCAAAAAAAGAAAAAAAAGGAAAAGGAATTTTAGACGCCCCTCCTAAAAATACCTTTATTATGGGTCTTTTAGTTGGTTTAGTATTTTCAGCTGTAGTTGGAATTACTCTTTCTTTAACTGTGTTTAGATCTGTTAGTGATAATGATAGTGAAAGTGTAGCCGGAGTTGAAGATACAGCTGATACTGATGCTGATACGGATACAGCAGTAGAAGAATCAAATGTTAGTCCCACTAATATTATGACATACGCTTCTGAGATCGGATTGGACACAGAAAAATTCAATGAATGTATGAGTAATGGTGATAAAACTGATACGGTTACACAAAGCCAAAGCGAGGCCACAGAATTGGGTGTAAATGGCACTCCGGCCACTTTTATCAACGGTTATTTGGTTTCCGGGGCTTTGCCAAAAAGTGAATTTGATACTATTATTGATGAAATATTGGCTGGCAGTGCTCCCACCTCTCAATATGTAGCTGAAGGCGAACCAGTAGACATTAAAATTGCTGATGATGATAATATCAGAGGTAGTGGCAATAAATTAATTTTTGTCGAGTATTCTGATTTTGAATGTCCATATTGTACCAGACATGCTCCTACTATGGAAGAGCTATACCAGGAATATAAGGATCAGGCTAAATTTGTTTTTCGTCATTTTCCGCTAACCAGTATTCATCAAAATGCTCAAATTGCTGCTGAAGCAGCTGAATGTGCCGCTGATCAGGGTAAGTTTTGGGAAATGCATAATAAAATGTTTGCCATAAATTAAAATATTAGATAAACAAAAAAACAGGCTATTTTAGAGTCTGTTTTTTTGTTTACAAGCTGAAACTCCGCAGGAGTGAAGGCTTGGTACCAGGGGTGGGATTCGAACCCACGACCCCGGGCTTATGAGTCCCGTGCTCTAACCAACTGAGCTACCCTGGCTTATAATTTATAGTAGTATAATTTAGCTTTTAAAATTTAATATACGCTCTAATCAACTACCCGCTCGCCATCGCTTGCGCTCAGGCGCTAGCGGGCGAGAGCTACCCTGGCTTATAATTTATAGTAGTATAATTTAGCTTTTAAAATTTAATATACGCTCTAATCAACTACCCGCTCGCCATCGCTTGCGCTCAGGCGCTAGCGGGCGAGAGCTACCCTGGCTTATAATTTATAGTAGTATAATTTAGCTTTTAAAATTTAATATACGCTCTAATCAACTACCCGCTCGCCATCGCTTGCGCTCAGGCGCTAGCGGGCGAGAGCTACCCTGGCTTATAATTTATAGTAGTATAATTTAGCTTTTAAAATTTAATATACGCTCTAATCAACTACCCGCTCGCCATCGCTTGCGCTCAGGCGCTAGCGGGCGAGAGCTACCCTGGCGTGTTGTAAATAAAAAAAATCATTTTGGTTGCGGGGGAGGGATTCGAACCCTCGACCTCCGGATTATGAGCCCGGCGAGCTGCCACTGCTCCACCCCGCGATGTTGTTAAGATTGATGATATCTTTTTTTATTTCAAGTTTTTCAATATACCACTGTCCCGTTATCATCGTTATATGATGATAACGCGGATCCTCGTCCCGCTCAACGGGACGGGACTCCACCCCGCGATGTTGTTAAGATTGATGATGTCTTTATATTTTCAAGTTTTTCAATATACTACTCTTTCTTTGAAAAGGGACAGGATCCCACTCCACGCTATTTTTTTGTTAGAGTATTTACAATCTATCTTAACAAAAATAATACCAAAGGTCAAGTATTTTACGTCTTTTTAGCAATCCAGATCATTTCTCTGGATTCGTCGGTAAATTTTCTCCGTTTAAAGCTTCCATAAAGTTTTAGGGGTTTAAATTTCATTAAAGTTAAAAGATGTTCAAATTCAAAGCGGAAAATATATTTTAATTTAAGATTATATTCTTTTTTATTTAATAAGAGATTATTTTTATCTACTTCTTCATGAATAAATTTAGTTTTTATAGTCTGATTAGCTGGATAATAGTGATTAATAGCGTATATCTTTATTTTATTTTTAGTCACTGGATCTTTAACTATTGAATGAAATTCTTTTTTGTTTTTTTGAAAAGACATTCTTTTATAATCAGGATTGAAAAAGTTTAGAATTAATCGTCCGTTTTTTTTCAAATGCCGGTAAAAATTTTTTAGACTCTCTTTTTGTTCTTGGACTGAATCTAAATGTAAAAAGGTGCGGAAAGGCACTATAATTAAGTTATATTTTTTATCAAGCTTAAAATTTTTCATATCAGCAAAATAAGTTTTTGGCTCCAAGTTTTCTTTTTTAGCTTTTTCTTTTAATTTTTTTAGCATACTTTTTGAGCCGTCCAATCCTTCGATTTTATATCCTTTTTTCAAAGCTAATAAAAGTATGCGTCCGGTGCCACAGCCGATTTCTAAGGTACTATTAGCTTTTTTAATTTCTGATAAATAAAACTTCAGGTCTTCTTGATAACCCTGATATTGAATATCATATTGCTCTCCGGAAATGAAATAGGTATTCATAGGTTTGGGAAATATGCCGCGGGAGAGACTTGAACTCTCATGAGGTTGCCCTCACTGGATTTTGAATCCAGCGTGTCTACCAATTCCACCACCGCGGCTTAAGGGTAGGTATATTTTAGAAAAAAAACGGCTGGTTGTCAATTTGGCCAATTTTTTGTATAATTTATAAAGAGAGAAGTTTTTTAAATTAAACAATGGCCAGAATTATTTCAATTGTCAATCAGAAAGGAGGGGTTGGGAAAACCACCAGCGCTATTAATATAGGGGCTTATCTTTCTTATTTAGGCTACAAAGTTCTTTTGGTGGATATTGATCCCCAGGCTAACGCTAGCTCAGGTTTAGGGAAAAATATAAGGAAAATAAAAAGGGGTATTTATGATGTAATTATTGATGATCATCCGATTGAAGACGTAATTTTAAAAACTAAACACCGTGATTATTGTTTAGTGCCCTCGCATGTTGATTTAGCCGGAGCTAATGTAGAACTAGTTAACTTTTCGGACAGAGAGTATATATTGGGCCGAAAGGTAAGTCAACTAGAAAGCAACTATGATTTTATAATTATTGATTGCCCGCCTTCACTAGGACTTTTAACAATAAATGGTATTGTAGCCTGCCAAGAAGTAATTGTACCAGTTCAGGCGGAATATTATGCTTTGGAGGGGTTGGGACAGCTTATGGAAACTATCGATTTGATTAAGGAAAATTTAAATCCAGATTTAGAGATTTTAGGCGCTTTGATAACCATGTTTGATTCTAAATATAAGCTTTCGCGAGATGTTTTTCATGAGCTTTATAAATATTTTCCTAACAAAATTTTTCGTACCACTATTCCGCGTTGCATTAAATTGGCGGAATCTCCTTCACACGGAAAATCTATATTAAAATATGATAAGAAATCAAGAGGAGCCAAGGCTTATCATAAATTATCAAGAGAAATTTTAGAATAAAATTATGGCAAACAATAAAGCTTTAGGCCGCGGATTAAGTTCACTTATCCCGGCTAAAAAAAGAAAGAGCGAAATCGTTGATTTGATTGATGAAGAAAAGATATTGAAAATAAAAACCGGCCAAATTGAAGCTAATCCTTTTCAGCCCCGAGAAAAAATAGGCCATGAAGAATTAGAGGAATTAATTAATTCTATTAAAGAACACGGTATTTTGCAGCCTTTAATATTGACTAAAAGCACCGAAGGTTATTCTTTAATTGCTGGCGAGAGGCGTCTTAAAGCCTCTAAAATTATAGGCTTAAAAACTGTCCCAGCTATTATACGCGACGCTACTAGCCAGGAAAAGTTGGAGTTAGCTTTGGTCGAAAACTTACAAAGAAAAAATTTAAATCCCTTAGAAGAAGCAGTAGCTTTTCAGAAATTAGTGGATGAGTTTGAGCTTACTCAGGATAAAATTGCCAAACGAGTGGGTAAGAGCCGTGAATCTGTTAGTAATACCTTGAGAATTTTAAGCTTGCCCTTGAAAATACAGAGAGGCCTGGCTGAAGAGAAAATAACTGGAGGTCATGCTAAAGCTATCTTAGCTTTGCCAAGTGAGAAAGAACAACTTAAGCTTTTTAAAAAAATCATAAAAAACAACCTCTCAGTGCGTAAAACTGAAGATTTTACCCGACGGAGCAAAAAAGGGAAAAAGGGCCAGCGTGGTCCGATTGAACCCAATATTATTGAAAAAGAAGATATGTTACGCAGTCATCTCGGTACTAAAGTAGAGATTAACAAGCGTGGTAAAAAAGGGAAGATCACCATTCAATTTTATTCTGAGGAAGAGTTAAGTTCAATAGTAAATAAAATAACTAAATAATTTTATGTTGAAAAAAATAAAAGACAAAATTAGCTTTAAGGCTACTGCCAAAGCAATATTATATCTGACAGTTTTTTTGGTACCTATTTTCTTTTTACCCTTAACTTCTGAAGTTTTAGAATTTAACAAGACAATTCTTTTTTATTTACTGGTTTCTTTAGCCGCTGTTTTTTGGTTTGCTGATTTTTCAACCAGTAAAGACAAAAAAATAAAAAAAACCTCTCTTTCCACCCCTTTAATTATTTTTGGTCTAATATTTCTAGTAGCCACAATTTTTTCCTATCAGCTCAAGTATAGCCTTTTAGGACAAACCAATTATTATCATCATAGTCTTTTATCTATAATTTTTTTCATTATTTTTTTATTTATCTTGGTAAATACCATCAAGGACAAGAAAGAAATAAAGCACTTTTTTTATCTTCTGATATTTGCTTCTATTTTTTCTTCAGTTTATTATCTGATAAAAATTTTCGGCTTGAATATACTACCTTGGGATTTCTCCAATCAAATCGGCTTTAATTTTTTTAGTTCTACTATCAGAGGTTTGGCTGTTTATCTGAGTTTTATGTCTCTATTGAGTTTTATTTTAGTTAGGCTCAGTCGCCTAAAATGGCAGAAAGTCTTACTCTCTTTATATTTTTTATTAAATTTAATTATACTTTTTTTAATTGATATTAATGCGGGCTGGTACGCTTTGATTATTGGTTTTGTGATTTTACTTTTTTTCTTTTCTGTTAAACAAAAAGATATAAAAGCTAAATGGATCAGTTTATCGGCTTTAATTATTGCTTTTGCTATATTAATGATTTTCTTTAATGTTACCTCTGTTTATAATATTGGTTTGTCTGATGATATATCCTTAAATCAACAAACTTCCCTAGAAATAACTAAAGGCAGTTTAAGTAAAAATGCGCTCTTTGGCTCTGGTCCCAGTACTTTCTATTATAATTTTTTCCGTTTTCGTCCGGTTTCTTTTAATAACTCTGCTTACTGGGATTTGAATTTTATTAAAGCGGGCAATGAATGGTGGCAGATAACCAGCACTCTTGGTATTTTAGGGTTTCTTAGTTTTTTATCGCTTTTTGTTTTCTTTACTCTTTCTTTGATTAAAAGATTTTATCAATCAAGATCTCAAAAAGAAAGAAATTATCTAATAATTTTTATAAGCGGATCCGGAGTGCTTTTTCTTTCGGGGTTGTTTTTTGCTTATTCTTTTTCTCATCTATTTTTACTTTTTACTTTTTTTGCTTTAGGGTTGAGTTATCTCAGCTTTAAAAATAAAGAAAAATATTCTCGTTTGCTGGAAAAGTACCGAAACGCTTTTTCTTCCTTAGGTCTTTCCTTAGTGATTATATTAGCAATAGTAGTAATATATTTTAGCGGACGGTTTTGGTTAGCTAATTATTATTTTAAAGAAGCTAATAACTCTCTGGAAAAACAGGAGAGTCTTGAGAATGTAGAAAATTATTTAGTAAAAGCCATTAATAATTACAGTTGGCATGTTGGCTATAATATTTCCTTAGCCCAAAATTATTTAGTTAGAGCGCAACTTCTTTCACAAAAAATGAATCCCGATGCCACTGAATTACAGCAATATATCTCAAATTCATTAACTTATGCTAATAGAGCTCTTGATTTGAACAGTAAAGATCCCGAGATATATTCTAATTTAGCTTATCTTTATCAGGATATAAATCTTTTAACACGCGATGATATTTCTGATAAAATAGTGGATAATTTTAATAAAGCTATTAATTTAGACGAGAATAATCCCAAGCGTTATTATAATTTGGCTAATTATTATGCCACCAGCGGACAAACTCTTAAAAATTCCCTAAAACAATTATCGGAAGAAAACCAGTCAGAAGCCCAAGAAACCGTAGATAATTTATTTAATTTAGCCATAAAAAACTATGAAAGAGCTATAGACTTGAAAAATAATTATGTTTTAGCTCAAACTGCCAGAGCCTTAACTTATGAATTTAAAGGAGATATTGAAATAGCTATTAATGAATTAACTCTCTTAGTTGATAAATACCCACTTGATTATAGTTTATTTTATGAGTTAGGTCGGATTCATTTAAATCAAGATAATTTAGAGAAAGCGGAAACAAATTTTCAGAAAGTAGTTAATTTATTTCCGGGCCATTCAAACGCCTATTGGCAGTTATCAGTTATTTATGAAAAACAAAAAGAAATTGACAAGGCTATTTCAGCTATGGAAGCTGTTGAAAAGTTAAATCCGGAAAATGAAAATGTTAAGCAAAGATTAAATGAATTAAAGAGTGAATAATAGTTAATATAGATAAAATCTAATTAAAGAATTTTTTTGACATTTTTGGAAGAATATAATATATTAGTAAGCTATATTCAAAGGATAAATAAATATAGACTCTAATTCGAACTTTACCAAAATAAGGAGGTGACGGCTATGCTAGCCTGGTTAGCCCCTCTTGGCGCTTTACTATTATTAATTGGTATAATTACTTTTATTGTTGTCAGACGTGATAAAAAACATCACGCTGAAAGATTATCGAAAAGAGATCATAGCTGTTAGTTTTATTTTATTGTTATAATAAAAGCCCCTAGGCCATTTAAAGGGGCTTTTTACTTTTTATATAACTTATTTTTTTTCTTTATATTCTTGCTTGTGCTTGCATTCTTTATTTGAACATTGTTCCATATCATCTTTAGCAAAAAGCATAAGCGAGCCGCATTTAGGACATTTATGGCCGGTCGGTTTAGCCCACAAAGCGAACTTACAATCTGGATATTGGTTACAGGCATAAAAATATTTGCCACGGCGGCTTCTTTTTTGTACAATCTCACCTTTACCACATTTAGGACAAGTGACGCCGGTGCCTTTCTCAATATTTTTTATATTTTTACATTTAGGATAGGCTGAGCAAGCCAGGAAAGGACCGTAGCGGCCGGTTTTTTTAACCATGGGAGCACCACATTTATCACACTTTAAATCGGTTTTTTCTTCTTTTTTCTTTTTTTGAATACGGCCCTTATCATCCAAAGGTTTAGTATTTCGACAATCAGGATAGCCGCTACAGGCTAAAAATTTGCCGAAACGGCCCATTTTTATAACCATGGGCTGGCCGCACTTGTCACATTTATATTTTGACTTTTCTTCAGTCAGTTCTTTTTTTGATAGTTCCATTTCTTTTTTCTTTAAATTATTTTTAAAAGGTTTATAGAATTTTTTTATCACCGGTTTCCATTCTATTTTATTTTGGGCAATTTTATCCAGCTTATCTTCCATTTGAGCGGTAAATTCATAACTAACTATATTCGGGAAATGTTTGACCAAAACCTTATTGACTAGCCGGCCAATATCGGTTGGTTTTAGTCTTCTTTCTTCTTTAACCACATATTTTCTTTTTTGAATAGTATCAATAGTCGGAGCATAGGTAGAAGGTCGGCCGATACCTTTATTTTCTAAGGCTTTCACTAGTCCGGCTTCTGAATATCTGGCTGGTGGTTTAGTAAAATTCTGTTCAGGTTTTAATTTATTTATATCAAGTTTTTCCTCTTTTTTTAAAGGAGGCAGTATATTTTCTTTTATTTTATCGGGATATATTTTTAAATAGCCATCAAATTTTAGAGTCACCCCGCGAGCTTTAAAACTTACCTCTCCGTTACCAATAAGAGCAGTGGTAGATTCGGCTTGAGCCGGATTCATTTGACAAGCTACAGCTCTTTGCCATATTAATTGGTATATATTATATTGTTTTTTATCAATATGCTTTTTTATACTTTGAGGAAAACGGAAAGCAGAAGTCGGTCGAATAGCTTCATGTGCTTCTTGAGCTCCTTTTGATTTTGTTTTATAGCGTTGAGGGTCTGAGGGTAAGTATTCCTTTCCTATTTTACTTTCAATATATTTTCTGGATTCATTTAAGAATTTATCAGATAAATTCAGTGAGTCAGTTCTCATGTAAGTGATTAAACCAGTAGCTTCTTTATCTCCTAGTTCAATACCTTCGTAAAGCCTTTGAGCCAGGTACATAGTTTGCTTAGCTGAATAGCCAAAACGACGGTTAGCTTCTTGCTGAAGGGAAGAAGTGGTAAAGGGTGGCTTTGGTTTTCGGGTCGTCTTTTTTTGACTTAGGAAAGTTACTTTATATTCTCCGCTTTCTATTTTTTTCTTAACCTCATTGACGTCTTTCTGGCTTGATAGATCAAATTTACGCAAAGATTTACCCTTGATTTTAGCTAGTTTAGTGGTAATTTCCTGACCATTTTTTTTCTTAAAAACCGCTTCAATTACCCAATACTCTTTTGGTTTAAATTCTTCTATTTCTTCTTCTCTTTGGGCTATCAAACGTACAGCCACTGATTGTACTCGTCCGGCTGATAAACCTCTGGCTACTTTTTTCCAGAGAAGAGGAGAGAGTTTATAACCAACCAAGCGATCAAGCACCCGGCGGGCTTGCTGGGCGTCAACTAAGTTCTGATCTATCTTACGCGGATTTTTAATGGCTTCTTTTATAGCTTCTTTAGTTATTTCATCAAAAGTAATTCTTTTTAGTTTCTCATCTGGAGTTTTGAATAACTGAGCCAAATGCCAGGCAATAGCTTCACCTTCACGGTCTTCATCAGTAGCAAAATAAACAGTCTTAGCTTTTTTAGCTGCTTTTTTTAAAGAGGCAACAGTTTTTTGATTATCCTGGCTGACTACATATTCGGGCTCAAAGTTATTTTTAGTATCAATACCTAACTTTTTTTTAGGTAAATCACGCAAATGGCCATAGGAAGATTTAATATTAAAATCACTCCCTAAAAAACGGGAGATTGTTTTGGCTTTAGTTGGTGATTCAACAATAACCAGATTTTTATTTTTTGTTTTACTCATTATTTTATCTTGCTTTGGTATAAATCATACCGCCGATATTTTTAACCAGTCCCTTCATTTCCATTAGGGACAGAGTAGAATTAACGACGCTAGGTTCTAGTTTACTATGTTGAATTATTTTGTCAACATGAAGTGATTCAGTTTTAAGTATCCCCATTATTTTTTCCTCCTCGGGGCTTTTTGGCAGGCTTTTCTTATTTTCTCTGTATTTTTTTACTTCTTTTAGGTTCAAAGCCTCTAATAAGTCATCACTTTGAGTTACTACTTTAGCTCCTTGTTTTATAATATTATTAGTGCCGACTGAATTTTGGCTGTAAATTGAGCCGGGTACAGCAAAAACTTCCCGATTTTGTTCCAGGGCGTAGCGGGCGGTGATTAAAGCCCCGGATTTTTTCGGAGCTTCAATTACTAAGGTACCCAGAGAAAGCCCGGAAATAATGCGGTTTCTTCGGGGAAAATTCTGTTTTAAAGGAGGCGTTAAGGGAGAGAATTCAGAGATAATCAAGCCTCTTGATTCTATTATTTTTTCAGCTAGTCTTATATTAGATCGGGGATGTACTTTGTTCAAACCCGAACCTAAAACAGCGATTGTGCGCCCGTTATGATCTAAAGCGGCCTTATGAGCTAAGGTATCAATACCTAAAGCCAGACCGGAAACAATGGTTAACCCCTGACTGGCTAAATGACCGGCTATTTCAGCAGTTACTTGACGGCCATAGGAAGAGGTCTTTCTGGTGCCGACAATAGCTAAATTATATTCATCCTGTTTTAAGTTTCCTTTATAAAACAACACCGGCGGGGGAGTATAAATTTCTTTTAAAAGACGAGGGTAGCTTTTTTCTTTTAAATAAACATATTTTATTTTACTTTTTTTTAAATATTCCAATTTTTGTTTGAGATTTATTTTATTTTTGGCTTCTATAATATTATTTATAGTTTTTTCTTCTATTTTTGATTTTTTTAATTTTGAAAAGCTGCTGGCAAAAGCATTTTTTAAAGAGCCAAAAAATTTATCCAGATAAATAATTTTTCTGGGCCCTAAGTCTTTTACTAAACTAAAAAAAAGCCAGTAAATTTTTTCTTTTTTTAATTTATTATTTGACATGTAATTAATTTAATGTTAGTCTGGGTTGTTAGTATAGATCTTTTTAAAAAAGGAGCTGAAAAATGACTGGACAGGTTTTTGAGATTGAAGAAAAAGCGGGGAGAATTATTAAATTAGAAGTGAGAGTTGATGAATTTATTATTAAGTTTTTAGTAAGAGATGAACAAGAATTAAAGAATATTGGCTTTGAATGCGAGGGAAAATTACATGGACCAAGAAAGTTTCATATTAGAGAAGCCTTCCGGGTGGCCAAAGGTTATTTACGGGGAAGAAAAAAGAAGAAAGAAGCTCAAGAAAAGCAGCTTTCTTTAAACCTTAAGGGGTAGAAATTATCTACCCTTTTTTTATTAAAACAAAAAAATGGCTCAGAGATTAGCCACCTTCTTTACATTTTTTGTCTATGTAAATACTCTAACACACTTGGTTAAATTTGACAACCATTTTTCCCCCAGATCATTTTTTTCAATCTTTATTTGTTCTTCAGTAAAATCCCAGTTTTTATTTTTTTCCAGTAAATTTTTGAGTTTATCTGGATTTATTTTATGAGAAAAAGTGAGAGTAATTTTTTCTTTTGACTCACCGCTAATATTTATTTTTGAATGAGAAATATGAGTAATGCCAACTTTTTGGGCCGTTATTTTAAGCTTAAGCATAGCAAAAAGATTTTTTACTTCCTGAGGTTCTTGCTCGTATTTCTTTTTAAATTTACGCCGATAGTCTTCTAATTCTTTGACACTCAAAAAATTAGCCATTTCCTGATAAACCTTAAGTCTTTTAGCCTGCTGAGAAATAACATAATCAGGAATACTGATATCCAAAGGCAGGTCAATTATAACGTCCCGGTATACATTTTGTTTTTTGCCGGTTTTAGCTTCTTCAATAGCCTGATTTAAAAGTCGAACATAAAGGTTAAGACCAATAGCTTTAATATGACCGGATTGTTTATGACCTAATATATTGCCTGAGCCCCTGATTTGAAGATCTCGCAGGGCTAATTGAAAACCAGAACCGAGCTGCTTAGCCTGTAAAAGGGCTCCCAGTCTTTTTCTGGCCCGGCTATTTAATTTTCTAGAGTTATAAAGAAAGTAGGCATAAGCCTTTTTTTCGGAGCGCCCGATACGTCCTCGCAACTGATATAAATCACCCAGGCCAAAACGAGTAGAGTTTTCCACAATTAAAGTATTGGCATTAGGTAAATCCAGACCATTTTCAATAATAGTGGAACAAATCAAAACATCAGTTTTTCGGTTATCAAAATTTTTCATAGCTTCCATAAGTTCTTTTTCTATCAGTTGTCCATGAGCAATACCGATGCGGGCTTTGGGAATAAGTTTTTTTATATGTTTAGCCTTTAGAGCAATAGTTTCTACGCGATTATGCAGGTAATAGACTTGCCCTTTTCTGGCCATTTCTTTTTTTATGGCTTGACTTATAGTTTTTTCAGAAAAAGGTATGATATGGGTTTCCACGGTTTTTCGACCCTGGGGAGGAGTTTTAATAATAGAGATATCTCTAAGACCAGTAAGGGAAAAATTTAGAGTCCTGGGGATGGGAGTAGCAGAAAGCGTGAGGACGTGGGCTTCTTCACGGAAGGATTTTAATCTTTCTTTGTCTTTAACCCCGAATCTTTGTTCTTCGTCAATAATGATTAAAGCTAAATCTTTAAATTTTATGTCTTGAGAAAGAAGTCGGTGAGTGCCAATAATAATATCAATTAAACCGGTTTTTAATTTTGTTAGTATTTCCTTTTGCTGACTTGGTGTCTGAACACGGCTTAAAAGAGCAATTTTTAAACCAAGTTTATCCAAGCGCTCTTTAAAAGTGTCATAGTGTTGTTGAGTTAAAAGAGTGGTCGGGCAGAGAAGGGCTGTTTGTTTATGGTTTAAAAAAGCCCGATAAGCGGCTCGGACGGCCACTTCAGTTTTGCCAAAACCAACATCACCGCAAATTAGACGGTCGGTTGGTTTATTTTTACTTAAATCTTCCAGGACTTCTGAGATGACTTTGGCTTGATCCGGAGTTTCTTTATGCTCAAAACTAATTTCCAACTCTTTTTCTTCTGGCGGATATTCTTTAAGTGGAATAGCTTTGGCCGTTTCTCTGGCCGCATAGAGCTTAATGAGCTGACGGGCGGTTTTTTCGGCTGATTTTTTAATTTTATTAGTAGTTTGTAGCCAAGAAGTACTTGATAAGCGGTGTAATTTTGGCCGAGCCTCGCCGATATATTTGGTTATTTTATCGGCGTTTTCTACTGGTACAAAAAGTTTATCATTTTCAGCATAAGCTAGGGAAAAATATTCTTTATAATGATTATTAATTTTTCTTTTAACTATACCTAAAAAACGCCCAATGCCATGGTCCATATGAACCACATAGTCATTAGGTTTTAATTCGTAAATCAAATCAAAACTGGTTTTTCTTCTTTTAAATTCATTTTTATCCTGCTGCTCTCCGAAAATTTCCTTGTCAGTTAAAAAAAGCACTTTGTTTTGTGGGCTTATAAAACCTTCTATTTTGTTCGAAGGAAGACTTTTTATATTTATATTCTTTAAATTGTATCTTTTGAAAAATTCTTTTATAGCTTTTTTATTTTTTGTGGCTATGACTATGTGATATTTCTCTTTTTTTCGTAATCTTAATTCCTCAGCGGCTTTCTTGAAGTTTTTGTGGAAATAGGGTGGTGCTGAAAAATCAAGCTTAATATATTTTTCTTTTTCTAGAGTATAGAATAATATTTTTTCTAAAAATTTTAATTTTTCAAATATATTACTTTCTTCATCAGGATCACTGCTGATTAAAATATTTTTTTTATTATCCAAATTTCTCAAATACTGGTGAAGTTTGATTTCTTTTTTTATAAATTCTAGATTAGCCGGGATTATCTTTATTTTAGATTTTTTCTTTATTATTTTTTTATTTTTGGCATTAAAGGATTGAATTTTTTCTATTTTCTGATCACTTAATTCAATTCTTTGAGGGTAAGAGTAATTTTCAGTATAAATACTGACCACACTGCCTTGCCGGCTGAAAAATCCAGGGGCGGCAGCAAAACGGTCAAATTGGTAACCCATTTTTATTAATTGTTGTGAGATTTTAGCCGGACTTAATTTTTGTCCTTTTTCTAAAGAAATAATATTTTCCTGATATTTTTCTTTTGTTGGCACTTCTTTATTAAAGTCTTCTATAGTGCCTAAAAATATGCTTGGGTTATTTTTTTCCAGAAAGAAGAGCAGTTTACCGCTAATGGAATAGAGATTAAAGGCCTTTATTTTCTTATCGAATTTATCTTCTTCCTGAAAATATTGTAAATTCTCCATTATTTCTTCTTTTTCTTTTTCATTTTTAACCAGCCAAAAGAGATTGTTTTTATTAAAATATGAAAAAAGAGCCAAAACAAATAAAGCTTTGGCACTTTGATTGGAGAGGCCAGAGATCTTTATTTTTTTGGATGATTTTGTTTTTTTAACCTTTTGCAGGGATTTTTCTAGCTTTTCTTTTTTCAAAAGTTTTTATTAATTTAGCTATAATCAGCTAATATTAGCTTAATTTATCATTTTATTTTTAAAAAATACTTGACATATAACAAAATATATGATAAGGTGTCCTATCGAACCTATAAATAATAATTATATTTTTATAAGACTTGTTTTAAGGCTACTACCTACAAGTGGTAACCAGGCGGTGCCCCCTCCTAATCGCTTGTAGCCTCAAGTTAAGGTTTTGTTCCCTTTGGAGCCGGACTTTAAGCTTGTAGGTAGTAATTTTGAAGCAAGTTTTTTTATATTTCTTTTTTTAATATTTCTACCACTTCTTTGATAGTTTGATTGATAGTTTTTATTTCATTTTTTTTAAAATTTTGGAGAACGTATTTTTCGGCCGGTATATTTTTTTCTCGGTTAGAACCAATACCGACACGCAAGCGGTTAAAATGATCTGTCTTTAAATTTTCAATAATTGAGGCTAGACCCTTATGACCGCCACTTGACCCTTGGTAGCGAATTCTTATTTTTCCCAAAGGCAGGTCAATATCATCAAAAATTATCCAGACATCTTGAGGTTTTATTTTATAATAATTAATTATTTTTTTTACCGCTAAGCCGGAATTATTTATAAAAGTTTGAGGTTTGGCTAGCATTATTTCTTTGTTTCGTATTTTTACTTTGGTGCGTTTTGAGTTTGTACGTTTACAGTGCTTTAATTTTTCCTTGAAATCTTCGGCCAAAGCATCAATGACCATAAATCCAAGATTATGGCGGTTGTTTTTGTATTTTTTACCGGGATTACCCAGTCCGACAATCAATTTCATAATATCAGCAATAGATTATGGTAATTAATGTTATTTTTGCAGGCTAATTTGTGCACTATCTTCTTCTATTTTTTGTTTTTTTTGAAAAATATTTTCACAGAATTCATGTATCTGAGAAAAATTATCAGCCTGGGGTACTAAGATATAAGCTCCGTTAATACCGGTTTCGGTTTCCAGTAAACCATCAGCAGCGTTATCAAGGACTATTGATTTAAAATTTTCTTGCCCTGTACTTTGAGTTAGTTTATAAAGCCTTAGCATTTCCCAAATTTCCAGGTCAGTTTTTGTATGGCCGCCTAAGGTATTTAATATCTCGGCAATTTTTTTCGGGCTGATTAGTGTAGAAAAGGAAGTTATTTTATTTTTAAGGGCAATTATTATTTTTTGCTGTCTTTTAGCCCGAGCAAAATCGGAACCTTCACCATTAGTACCGTGTCTTGAACGAACAAACTTTAAAGCAGTGGCTCCGTCCATCATTTGTTCACCAGCCGAAAAAGAAAGTGTTTGATAGCCATAATCAGAAGTGGGGTAGGAATAATCAGTAAAGCTCGTTTCTACATTAATTTTAATACCACCTAATCCATTAATAATTTGTTCAAAACCGGTAAAGTCAATCAAACCATAGTAGTGTATTTTTTGGCCGGTGACTTGTTCTACTAAATCATTAGCCAGAGCTTCTCCTCCGCCCGGGTAGGCCATATCGCGGCCAAAGGCTAAGGAATTATTTATTTTGCGCCAGTAATAATCTCCGGGATATTCTACAGCTAGATCGCGGGGAATAGAAAGCAGAGCTATTTGTTTAGTAGAGGGTTTAAAGCTGGCTAAGATAATAGTGTCAGTTAAAAGCGAGCCTTGGTGACCATAGCCGCCCATACCCATCAGTAATATATTTATTCGATCATTTTCTTCACCTTTTAATTTTTCTCCCTGATTGGAAAGTAAGTTACCGATTTGCTGAAAAACTGATATTTTTTCTCCGTCAACGCCGCCTGAATGTGAGCTAACTGAAGAAATTATTTTAAAAGATAAAGAAAGACCAACTATTAATAAAGCAATAGTTAAAACTAAAACAATCTTTCCCCAGTATCTTAGTGCGGGATGATTTTTCTTCTTCTTTATTTTTTTATTTACAAGATTTGGGGGTTTTTTTGAGTTTTGTTCTCTTTTTTCCAAATCATCAATCATAGACACGAAATGAAAATCTCCTTTCTTTAGCTAAATTATAATTATAAATAGAAATTAAGTCAACCATATTTTCTTATTTTTCTTTATAATTATATGCTATAATAAATATTACTTATAATTAATATTAGTTATGAATATAGCTGTTATCATTCCCACATTTAATGAAAGGGATAATTTAGAAAAATTAATTCAGGAAATTTTTACTTTAGAAATAGAAGATTTAGAGATAATAGTCGTTGATGACAATTCACCGGATGGCACCGGCAAGCTGGCTGAAAAATTGAAAAAAGAAAATAATAAAATCCATGTTATTCATCGTTTGGGCAAGTTAGGTTTAGGCACCGCTTATTTGGAAGGCTTTAAGTTTGCTTTGGATGAAGGAGCCAGCGCGGTTTTTGAAATAGACGCTGATTTTTCTCATAATCCTAAACGTATCCCTGACTTTTTAAAAGAAATAAAAAAGGCCGATTTAGTCATTGGCTCACGTTTTATAAAATGGGGCAAAAATGATATTGGTTTGCTGCGCCGATTAACCAGCCGGCTGGGTAGTATTTACGCTCGCTTAATACTAGGTATGCCTATTTCTGACTGTACCGGTGGTTTTAAATGTTTCCGGCGAGAAGTTTTAGAAAATATTAATTTTCATGAAATACACGCTTCAAATTATGCTTTCCAGATAGAAATGAATTACCGTGTTTTTAAAAAAGGCTTTCGCATTAAAGAAATCCCGATAATTTTTAAAGACAGAGAAAAAGGAAAGTCCAAGTTTTATTTTAAAATGATTCTGGAAAGCCTTTGGCTGGTGCTTAAGCTTCGGTTTTCCCGTTAGACACATTTTCTTTTTGGCGGCCGTAAGACAAAAGAAAAAATAAACCACCAGAAAAATATAATCCAGGCAATAGTTAAAACAGTGACCCTCATAATTATGAAAATATGTGGCTAACTTTGAATTCTTACCAGTAGGTAAAAATAGTAGTGTTGACAATTCTGATGATATAATAAATAAAATTAATTTTTATTACAGAGTAATTATAAAAGGATAGTAATTTAAATTTTTATAAAATAATAACTCATAAAAATTGGGAGTAAAATTTTATATTATTTTCTGAAAATCTTAACGATAATTTATTATACTTCTAGCTCAAATAGTGTTAATCTTGATGATCAAGTATTTTATATTGAATTATGTTGTTTTTTTGATTTCATGTGGTTATATAACGGCCTGAATAAATTGTAAGTAATATTATAGGTTAATAATAATAAAACTTTATAAACTTTCGCTTATGTTTTAATGCTATAAAATAATTTGTATCTTACTATTTTTAATGCCATTCTTATCAGTTATAATAAAAAGATGATGTATATTAAAAAAAATGACAAAAAATAATAAAGTAAATATAATAAGCAAAATTTTTATTTGATTTAGCTCTTTTTTTATGCTATAATTTGCCTATCTTTGGTTTATTTTAGCCAAAAGATTGATTTAAAAATGTATTTAGTTTCCGTTTTCGTGGATGATTAGTCCCGATGTTCCGACTTTATCGGAAATCGGGATCCCGTCTCCCTGCGGGAGACGGGGCTCAGCTGTTTTAGAATAAACTTTTTATGTCTGTTCGTCAGGATGAACTAGGGGCGCGTAGCTCAGCTGGTCAGAGTGTACGGTTCACATCCGTAAGGTCATAGGTTCAAGTCCTATCGCGCCCATAGTAAAATATGTATTATGTTTATATATTAAAAAGCCAAAAAGATTTTAAGTATTATATTGGGGTAACAAATAATTTTAATAAGCGTTTTTCAGAACATAATAAAGGATTATCCAAGTCCACAAAACATCGTCAGCCTTTCATTCTTGTAAGATTAGAAAAATATCCTAATATAGAATCAGCTTATCAAAGAGAGAGATTTTTGAAAAAAAAGAAAAGCGCAAAAATAATTAAGAAAATATGTAACGATTAGTCCCGATGTTCCGACTTTGTCGGAAATCGGGATCCCGTCTCCCTGCGGGAGACGGGGCTCAGCTGTCCCGAAGTTATCGAAATCTTCGATTTCGCTAGAACTTCGAGGATCCACGTCCCGCTTTGCGGGACGGGAGTAAGAGCGCTATCCTCACACGATAGAAGTCCCTGGTTCAAGTCCAGGTGCGACCATGACTGCTTTGGCAGGCGGGCGATAGAAGTCTCTGGTTTCCTCCTTCGGAGGATCACCCGTAGGGTGACAAGTCCTTCATCGTCCACCATATCATTTATATTCACTTGTCATTTTACTAGGGTAGAGTAAACTAAAAGAGTTAAAAGGGTCATAGAACCTTTCCCGCGTAGCATCGAGGGATTTAACTCCTATTAGGCCCACCAGGTTTTTTAAAGAAATATAAATTTTTATGCCGAATAAAAAAAATACCAAAAAAAATTCAACAAAAAAAGAACAACCCAAAGAAAATTTAGCGGAAAAAGAAGCCCAAGAAAATAAGGTAAAAATTAAGCCGGGTTTTCGTCGTTTGACTAAGTTGCAAAAAAAGGAAGAATTCCTGCCTTCTTTTACCAAGTCTTTTGTTTCTTTTATTTTTGAAGTTTTAAAGGTAGTGGTTATTTCCTTAGCTATAATTATTCCGGTTCGTTATTTTTTAATCCAGCCTTTTTATGTGCGCGGGGCCTCTATGGAACCGAATTTTCATGATAATGAATATTTAATTATAAATGAATTAACTTATCGTTTTTCCCAGCCCGAAAGAGGGGATGTGGTGGTGGTAAATGAAAAAGAAAAAGCCGGCGGTTATATTATTAAAAGAATTATTGGTTTGCCCGGTGAAAAAATTGTCATTCAGGAAGGAAAAGTGGAAGTTTATAGCCATTCAGATTCCAAAGGAAAAATTTTAGAAGAAAATTATCTTGATAAAAATACTAAAACTTCAGGCAATATTACTATCCGGCTAAAAAATAACGAGTATTATGTCTTGGGAGATAATCGTTCTTCCAGCCTTGACTCAAGAAGTATTGGCCCGATAATTAAAGATCAAATAGTTGGTTATGCTTGGCTAAGAGCTTGGCCATTTTATAAAATGAAGTATTTTATTTCACCCGAATATAATTTATAAAAAATATGAGCAAAAAAAATGACTCCAACAAAAAATTAAAATTATTAAGAGGCATGAAAGATATTTTGCCTGAAAATCAACCTTATTGGCACTGGGTCAGAGATACGATTAGAGAGATAGGAGAAACTTATGGTTTCAAACGTATCGATACTCCAGTTATGGAAGCAACCGATCTTTTCATTCGTTCAATCGGAGAAGAAACTGATATTGTCGAAAAAGAAATGTATTCCTTTACTAGCCACAGGGAAAAAATTACTCTAAGACCAGACGGCACGGCTCCGATTGCCCGGGCTTATATTGAACACGGCATGATTAACAGACCCCAGCCGATTAAACTTTATTATTTAGGTCCTTTTTTTCGACATGATAGGCCTCAAGCCGGGCGTTACCGCCAGTTTTGGCAATTTGGCTTTGAAATCTTGGGAGAAATCCATCCGGTAGTAGATTCACAATTAATATTATTAGCCCACTCAATTTATAAGGAGTTAGGGCTTGATATTACTATTCAGGTTAATAGTATTGGCTGCCCAGAATGTCGGGATGAATATGTAAGAAAATTAAAGGATTATTTTCGGCCGCGGCGGAGTGCTATGTGTGAAAGTTGCCGCAAACGTTTAAACAGAAATCCTTTGCGTCTTTTAGATTGTAAGGAAAAGGAATGTCAGGAAATTGCCAAAGAAGCTCCTCAAATTGTTGACCATCTTTGTGAGGATTGTAAAAATCATTTTATGCAGGTTTTGGAATATCTGGATGATTTAGAAATTTCTTACGCCCTAAACCCGCACTTAGTGAGAGGTTTGGATTATTATACTGGCACTACTTTTGAAATTTGGAGCCAGGATGAAGAAAAAGGAAATAGGGCCGCTTTGGGCGGAGGGGGACGTTATAATAATTTAGTTGAGTCTTTAGGTGGCCGGCAGACTCCGGCTATTGGCTTTGCTTGCGGCATTGAAAGACTGATTATTGAATTAAAGGAAAATAAAATTAAACCGCCACAAAAAAAAGAAATTGATGTTTTTGTGGCTCAATTAGGCAAAAAGGCCAGAAGAAAATGCCTTAAGCTTTTTGAATTTTTACGAAAAAAAGGCTTAAAAGTAGCGGAGAGTCTTTCCAAAACCGGACTTAAAGCTCAGCTGGAAGTAGCTGATAAAAAGAAGGTTAAATTTACTCTTATTATCGGTCAAAAAGAAATTATGGATGATACAGTTCTTATTCGTGATATGGAAAACGGCATTCAGGAAATGGTTGATTATGATAAAATTTATGAGGAAGTGGTAAAAAGATTAGAAAAAAATAAAGCTAATACTATTAAAAAAGAAAAAAATGAATGATTGTTTATTTTGTAAAATTATTGCCGGAGAAATGCCTTCAAAAATAGAATATCAAGATGAAGAGGTTATTGTTTTTCATGACATTAACCCAAAAGCTCCAGTCCATCTTTTGATTCTACCAAAAGAGCATTTAAAAAATATTAATGATTTTTCAGAAAAAGAAGGCAGTTTAGGAGATAAGCTTTTTTTAACAGCTAAGAAAATGGCTAAAAAAATGAATGTTGATAAAAGTGGATACCGCTTGGTTATAAATAACGGCCTGGATGCTGGCCAGGAAATAAATCATTTACATATACATCTTTTAGGCGGAAAAAGACAGGAATTTTAAATTTGACCTATTACCCGATAAAGTGTTATATTATAAACATATTATTTAATTAAAAAAATTACCTTATTTTAGAAGGAGGTGTTAATAACTTGGTTGAAGTCAAGAAAAAGGATAGCGAGTCTGTGGAAGGCTTAATTAGGCGTTTTTCTAAGAAATTACAGCAAAGCGGACGGCTTTTGAAGGCTAAAAAGAACCGTTTTTACCAAGGCAATGAGAATAAAAGACAAGTTAAAGAAAATGCTTTGCGAAAAAAAGAAATGCGGGAAACTAAGGAACAATTAAGTAAAACAGGAAAGCTCGATAATGTTAAAGACCCCAAAAAAGTGGTACGAATGCTAAAAAAAGAGATTAATCAAAAGAATAAGAATAAATGACCCTAAAAGAAAGATTGGAAGCTGATTATAAGAAGGCTTTTAAAGGAAAAAACGAAGTGGCTGTAGAAACCCTTCGTTTGCTTAAAGCTGAAGTAAAAAATGAGGAAATTGCCAAAAGAGAGGATTTTGATGATAATAAAGTTTTGGATGTAGTCATGAAAGTATCAAAAAAACATAAAGACTCTTCAGAGGCCTTTAAAAAAGGTAAAAGAGAAGATTTGGCTGCTAAAGAAAAAGAACAATTAGCAGTTTTAGAAGAGTACTTACCGGATAAGCTTTCCGAAGAAGAACTGCGTGATATAATTTGTGAAATGATTGAAGAAGCCGATGCTAAGACGCCTAAAGATTTCGGAAAAGTTATGGGTATAATCATGAAAAAAGTAAAAAACCAAGCTGACGGCAATTTAGTCAGTAAAATATTAAAAGAAGAATTAGAAAAAAAGAGTCAACAAGAAACTGAAGACTCAAAAAATAAAGAAAATAAATAATTTAGCCTTGCCCCATGGGCTTTTTTAACAGAAAACAAAAAATATTATTTTTAATAATCACCATTCTGGCGATGGGAGGGTTTTTTATTTTACATAACCAAACCTTAGCTCAGACTTCATATAGTATTGGGGAGATAGGTGGCACCATTGGTTTGAGTTCAATGAATTTGAAGGAGATTGTTATTAATATTATTAAGTGGGTATTAGGCATTGTCAGCTTAGTAGCGGTTTCTTTTTTAATCTATGGCGGTATTCTTTGGATGACTTCAAAAGGCAACGAAGAAAAGATCGCCAAAGCTAAGAAAGTAATTGTCAACACAGTTATTGGCATCGTGATTATACTCTTATCCTGGGCTATTGTTCTGTTTGTTGAGGGCTTTGTTACTAATTCTTCAGGTGGTGGTGGTATCAGTTGTACTACAGGGACTCCTCATCCTTCTGATGGTTGTCTTATATGTAATGCTAGTGGGGATGGTTATGATTTTGATCTTACCATACCCGGGTGTACTTTTGCTGGCCAATCTTTTCATCTTAATGAAGTGCAAACTTCTAATGATGGCAGTGAAGTCTATATGTGCAGCCGTATTCAGCCAATATTTAATAATAACGTGGAAAAAACAACAGTTGATGGCGCTGTATCAAGCGGTACTTTATATATTGAAGACGATTTAGGTGTAGTAAAAGAAGGTACCTGGATCACTTCTGGTAAAAGTATTACTTTTAAGCACCCAAAAGTTTGCTCAAACGACAACACTCAAAGCTGTATGGATGACGGTGAATGCGGTGGTGCTAGTGACACTTGTGATTTGATGGTTTTTAAGGCTGATACAGATTATAATCTTTATTTACCGGAAACAATTAATGATAAAGATACCTTATCTTTAGATATTGCTGGCAGTGCTTTTATCGGACCGACAGTTAACTGCAATGCAGATGCTCCTAATAATCGAGTTGTTTGCAGTTTTAGAACTAATAATATAATGGATACCACTCCACCGGAAGTAACTACTACCTATCCGATACATACTGGAGATACTGGGTATCCTGATACAAATGTTAATCGTGAGCCGATTATTGATATTAATTTTTCTGAGAATATAGATGCCAGCACAGTTATTGATTCAGTTAATCCACCTCAACCTAATTCCAATAATATACAATTACAGAAAATAGATAGTCAAGGCGGTACTCCCCAATTTGATGATAAATTAGACACTGATGCGGATACTTATATTGACGCTAATTTCTTAGAAATTTCAGAAAAAAGCAACGGTTTTCATCTTTCCCTAATAGCCCCAAATAATCTTGAGCCTTTTACCTGGTATCGAGTAACAGTGCAAGATGTTGAGGATTTGTGTGGTAATGTTATGGTTTCCATGCCAGTTTTGGAATTTCAAACTAATGATAAAGTAGCTGGTTTTAATAGTTGGTATCCGACTGGTTCAAATGTTTGTCCGGATACAAAGATAATAGTTACTTTTAATACCAGCATGTATTTTAATGAAGTTAGCTTTACTGTAAATGGTAATCAAGTTATTATGCCGGCGGCTGATACTATTAGTCCGCCTTATACTAGGACCGCTCCTTCTGGTTTTGGCACTTTAGAGATTACGGATCCGGGAGCTCCAAGCAGTAATCATTTCAAGGTTTTTGAGTTAACTCCGGCCACACCGCTTACTCCAGGTACAAATTATTCAATAACAGTTAGAACAGACCGAGTTATTGATTCTAGTGGCGGATTCTTAGAAGGTATACCATTATGGGATTTTGATGTTACGGCTCCTGAAGATTGCACCTGCGGTCCTTTTATCACTGGTTTAGACCCAAATAAAGGTGGACCGGGTGAATGTATCACCATCCATGGCCAGTGTTTAAAGAAAACTACTGGCTTGATTGCTAATCCCACAGCGGTTAATTTTGACACTACTTCAGCATCCTTGGAAGCTTCCGGAGAAAATCATATAGTGACTACTTCACCGGCTACATTTTCTAGTGGAGACCGGCCTGAAGTAACTGTTGATCTTACTTATGATGATGCCACTTATGGCACTCTAACTTCTAAAGGAGTTGAATTTTATTATAATACTAATGATCTAGCCAATGGCCCTTGTTTATTTTCTATTAGTGGTTCATGTTATCCGAGTTCAAATCTAACTCTAGAAGGAATACGTTTTGAAGACGGAGCTAGTACCAGCACCAAAGACGTGGAATTTCAGGCTGTCCCCTCATATCCTTATGTTGATTCAATAAACGCTGGTGATTGGACTGACACAAAGATTCAAAGCCAGGTTCCTCCCAAGCCGCCAGCTGATGAAACTACTGACGGTAATGTATATGTGACTAATGATACTGGCAGCTCTAATAGTATTGATTTTAATATTTGTGAGCTGCCGCCAGGGGTGCCTATTGTCACTAATTACTGGCCTGATTGTGGCACTGCTTGTATTAACACAGTGCCGGAAACAAACTTTAATATTGCTATGGATAGTTCTACTATTAATAATACGAATATAACTTTAGAAGAGCATGATGCGGCGGCTTGTGACAGCACTACTTTGGATGGTCCAGTAAGTATTACCCCTACCTATAATACCTCGGAAAAAAAAGCCATTCTAACCCCGGATAGTTATTTAAATCCGGACACCTATTACCGGGTAATATTAAATAATAATATAGTAAGTGATAGTGATAGTGAGCCTTTAGCCAATATTAATTATGACGCTGACGAAGACGGTACAGATGACAGTTTTTCCTGGACCTTTAAGACTAAAGATGACCCAACAGCCTGTTCTATTGCTTCTGCTGATCTAACTCCTAAAGATCCTACGATTACCGTGGGCAATACAGAAGATTATGAGGCTTTTGCTTACGGTTCTCCGGATGAATGTAACCCGGCTACTGGTCAAATGCTTATTGCCAATTCTTATGATTGGGCCTGGAAAGTTAGTCATAGAAAGAATCCTATGGTTAGTCCGCCGATTGACGATCCCTATGGAACTTTTACTAATTATGATAAGAATAGTGATGGTCGTACTGACCCAAAACAAACATTTACAGCCCATTATATTACCCCACCTCCACCTTATTACCCAAGCGATGAGCCAGAAGTAACTGTTACAGCTTCTGCAGTTAGTAGAAAAGAAAAATTTACCATTATTAATGATCCCACTATTTGTGTGACTGATGAAGACTGTGAAAATCTAATAACTGAAGACGGAACAGAAATATCCTGTCCAGGCAGCACTTGTATTAATAACCACTGCTCTCCAGTGATTAATGATTTTTCGCCCAAGGACGGGGCTATTGGCACCTGGGTCAGTATAGCCGGCTGTTGGTTTGGCAATTATGACTCTAGTTTAAGCAAAGTAATTTTTCAGACTGACAAGGAGGCTCTTAAACCTAATGAAAGTATTTGCGGAGATACTTGGAAAAATTATCTTATATTAAGGGAAGTGCCTAACAGCAAAACGGCTGATCTTAGCGATGATGCTGACTCTGGAGATCATCCTTTTCGCGTAAGAGGCGGAGATCTAGCCAGCGGGTATAGCTATAGTATTGAAAGCAGTGATTTTACCACGGCTCCTTATGTACTTACGGATGGTTATTTTGAGGTGAATTCCACGGTTAGGCCGGGTATTTGCGCTCTTAATCCCAACCTAGGCAAGGAAAATATTACCGATGTAGAAATAAAGGGTAAAAATTTTGGCAGTTCTAGAGACGCCCTACCAATTGACGAAGACCGAGTTACTTTTCATGATGGGGTAGATGTTACAAATTATGTTTCCTGGGCTAATGATACAATGGTGGAAACAACCGTGCCTTTAGGCGCGGAAACCGGAAATATACAGCTTTTTAATGACGGAGTTGCCAGTAACACCTGGCCTTTTACAGTTAGACCCCCTTCTTGTGATATTTGTAATAATGACGGTGATTGTCCGGTTGGCCAGGGCTGTGGTGATGACGGCTGTTGTTATGACCGGCCATCAGTTAGTAGTACCATTCCAACTGACGGAGAGCCAAATGTTTGTTTAAATAATTTAATTGAAGTAAATTTTGATCAGAATATGGATCAAAGCACTTTGAATGATTCAAATATTACATTAACGGGCGGAGTGGCTTCATATACTATTAGCTCTTATGATGACAGGGTGAGAATAAATCTTAATGACTTATTAAAGGGCAGTACTACTTATACTGTTAATCTTACTAATGATATTGAAAATACTAAGGGCGTTTCTATGGTAGCTGATAGTTTTAGTTTTACCACGGCTGATACTAATGATCCTTGTGAAATTGATTATATTGATTTAAATCCTTCTCATCATATGTTTACCAGTAAAACTGAAACCCGAGATTTTACTGCTTCAGCTTATGATGATAATGACAATTCTATTCAATCAATATTAGGGGTTTATGATTGGGCTTGGCATTGGTCTATGGATAATAAAGATATTGCTACTGTAAACAATGATCTTAAATGTAATGGTGGTACTTATGACGGTGATAGTTGTGTTAATAATGATGATTGTCCGGACGGTATTTGTACGGCTAACCCTATTCAAACAGCTAGTCCAGTAAAAAATGGCCAGACCTGGCTTAGAAGTGAAGCCCAAGCTGGTACGGGCTGGACTGGCAGTAAAAAAGCCAGTGCTGAAATTGAAGTAATTTTTTGTGATATGCCCTGGGAATTTGAAGAAGCAGCTAGTAACTGTGATATTAACGCGGACGGTTGTAGTAATGATTATAATTTTAAATTATTTTATTGCCGGGGTGATTATGGCGTTTGTGAGGGAACCACTAATACAGTTTGCACTTTGGATTATCAAACTTCTTGTCCGACTGATGAAGAATGTTGCAGTGATTATGTCGGACAAAAATGTCAATTTTCCAGTAATATTTTACCGGATTTAGATATGAGCGTAGTCAGAGGAGAATCCGGCGACGTTTTAAAACAATATTTATTCAAAGAATCAGGCCGTTGTTCTGAAGGCCATCAAAGATGTTCGAAGGACCCTAGCAGTCCTTTAAATTGTACAAGCGGCACTTGTGAAGTAACTGATGATGGCATTGGTATTCGTATTTATGCTAACCCGGAGGCGCTGACTCCGCAAGAATGGTATAAACAAAATATAAAAGATCAAGGCTCTCCCCAGTCTACTACAGTAGACGGTTACCGGGCCGTGCGTGACGGAAGAACGGTGTATGTTGGAGCTACAAATTATGACAGTGGTACACTTTATTCAAATATATATCTAATTTCCTATAATAAAGGGGCTGATTCAAAAATAAAAAATATATATGATCAGTTAATTGACTATTGGACTTTTAATACAAATATTACTACGGCTGGGGAAAAAGAAAAGATTATCAGGGATTTAAAAAGAATTGCTGATTTAAGGACTATCACTGGTTATCTTGAAGATTATCGGGCTAATCAGCCAAGTTCTTCTGAAACAAATCTTGTTAATAGCCCTGGATTTGAAGATGTTTATACTATTGTGAGTTCCACTGATGAACAAGTTTGGGAAACACCTGGTTCTTTTTCGTCAGAGGTTAATGTTGATTCCAGCCAAGCCCATACAGGAAATAATTCTGTGGAATTAAAGGGTGGTACCTACGATTCGTCGGATCTTGCGGCTAGTCGCCGTTATGTTCTTCAGGATGTTCCGGTTACTTATGGTAAAACCTATAAACTTACAGCTTGGGTAAAAACAGATGATCACGATGATACAGATGATAACGATGATACGGGTGATTTAGGATTTGAAATTCATTCGGAATGTTTAATAACCAGTATTCATAGCTTTGACTGGACAGGTTGTGATCTAAACAGTCATACGGATTATATTTATGGTGATAATGATTGGACAAAAATAACTAATATTGTTTATGCCAATAAAGCTGATCGTTCAATCAGATTTATAGCCCGACATAGAGGTGTTGTGGAGAGTAATGATGTGGCTTGGGTTGATGATTTTAAAATAGAAGAAATTGAAGCACCCTATCCTATGTTAGAATCCGGCAGTTATATTTCTAATATGAGCACTTCTATATGGCCTTCCTGGCAGGCTAGTTTAGGTAATGCTTTAGGCAAGAGTTTACCAGTTGATCCTTTAAATGAAGCTATTTGTCCTAGTTTTCCGCCTAATACCTGCTGGGATGAAGAGAATAAAGAATTTCTTTGCAGCTCCGGTTCTTCTATTTATGCCTATCAAACTGATCACGGGGTAAATTATAATTTATATGTTAATCTTGAGACAGATAACACTTATTGGGATGCTAGTACCAGTGAATTTGATATATGTGACAGTATTTCCTCAGCTTCTTGTGATAGTTTTGATTATTGGGTTTCCAGCCCTTAAAATAAAAAATTAATTTTATAATAATATGGATCAAATTAATTCTAATGAACCCTCTGAAGAGGATATAGCCCAGTCTTCTTTTACAGGCCGAAAAAAATTACTTATAATAATAGTGACATTAATAATAGTTTTGGGTTTATCAGCTGGCTTGTATTTATATTTCAGTGGATCAGAAGCAGAAAACTTGAATGAGAATACAACGGCTGTTAATGATAAGGAAGTAAATTTAAACACTAATAGACCGTCTTTTAGACCGTCTTTAACCAACCAGACAATTATAATTAAAGAAGAAACTGATGATGATGATCGGGACGGACTTTCTAATGATAAAGAAAAAGAACTGGGCACTGATATAAAAAAAGCGGATACAGACTCGGACGGCCTCAGTGATTATGAAGAAGTATATATATATAAAACTGATCCAAAAAATAAAGATACTGATGGTGACGGTTTTTCTGACGGGGAAGAGGTGGATAAAAACTACAACCCTAATGGTGAAGGCCAATTATTTAATACAAATTCAGCTATTGAAAATATTAATAATAACCAATCATAAATTAAGAAATTAATATAAAAATAATATGTTTGATAATAAAAATCAAAATGATAATCAAAGCAGACCCACCCCTCCTTCAATAGAGGAGTCTTCTGAAGCGAACCAGGAAAAAGAAGCAAGTTCACCAGAAAACTCTAAAGATGTTTATACTATGCCCAAAAAATTTCGTGATACTTCAAAAAAGGGTGGAAGCAGTAAAAAGAAAAAAATAATAATTATTGTTGTCTCTGTTTTTCTCTTTGCCGGTATAGCTGTCGGGGCTGCTTATCTTTTTCAGAAACTTTCTTCACCGGAGGATAATAAAAATGTAGTGGTTAATAATTCTAATAGTAGTGATAATCTTAATTCTAATTCAAACAGTAATTTAAATGCGAATGTAAGTATTACTTTAAAAGAATATGGTGACCCTAATTCGGTTTTTTCAATAAAATATCCATCAAATTGGGAGGCGAATACTATGAATAATAATACTATTTCTTTTACTCCTTCCGCTCTTGATGAAATTACTTTGGGCACGGTTACCATTGAAGATAAGAGTGAATCTGTTTTGGATGCTGAAAGTATGAAAGATGAATTTTTAAGCAGTGAAAAGGGTAGTACCTTTAGTGTTGAAACTTCCGAAGAGACCACAATAGACGGAAGAGAATCTTTAATTGTATTAGGTGGCGGTACCCTAAATCAAACAGAAATTAAAGGACTTATGGCTTTTATAGTCTATCAAAATACTCAAGTAAGTATTATGTATTCAACAGAAGATGAAATTTCAAAATATGAAGATATTTTTGAAGAATCTATTAAATCCTTTAAATTGCTTAAAGATGAAGGTAGCTTAAATTTAAACGGTAATTCAAATGCTAATATAAATAATAATACTAATATTAATTCTAATGCCAATCTCAACGGCAATAATAATGTTAATACTAATACTAGTACTAATACTAATACCAGCACCATCCCTTTATCTTCTACTAATGACGATGACGGAGATGGACTAACAGACGTAGAGGAGAATCTTTGGAATACTGGTAAAAATACCCCTGACACTGATGGTGATGGTTATATTGACGGTAAAAATACATTATCTTCCGGAGATATTGTGGGTGAGCTCTACTTAGGTTATGATCCTACGGTTAAAGATAAAAAATTGTCAACTTCAGATTCTACGGAGCAATACACTAATGATACTTACAAATGGAGCTTGCTTTACCCCAGCAAATGGACAGCTACCCAGATGAGTGCCAGCACTGGTGAAAAAAATATTATGTTTTCGCCGGATATTTCCACGGTTGAATACGTGCAGGTAACAGTTGAAGAAAATACATCCCGGCTTTCAGCAGAGCAGTGGTATCTTTCTCTTAATCCCAATATAGAGACTTCTCAACTTGAAGAAATAGTGGTCAATGGACTTAGTGGAATATTAACACCAGATAAAACCACTGTTTATTTGGGAAAAGAAGATAAAATATATCTAATAAATTATAATGTCGGTAATTTATCGGCAGTAAATTATCAAACTACTTTTGAAATGATGTATCAGAGCTTCAAATTACTTTCTTCAACTACAAACAGCAATCAGAATCAAAATACTAATGCCAGTTAATTTTACGGCTTTAATTGAAACTTCTTATAAAAAAGATTTTTTTGAAAAAGTTATAGAGAAATCTCTTAAAAAACTTGATAAAAAAATAAAAAAACAGATCTCCCTAGTTTTAGTTGATAAGAAAAAAATTAAAGAACTTAATAAAACTTATCGTAAAAAGGATAAAGCTACCAGTGTTCTAACCTTTCATTTTTCTGAGAAAAAAAATAAAAATACTTTTTTTGAAATTCCTTTGAAAAATAATGTATTAGGAGAAATATTTATCTGTCCTAGGAAAGCTAAAGAAGAAGCTGATAAAATTGATGAAAAACTGGAAGACAGATTGAAAAAGTTAACCATTCACGGATTATTACATTTATTAGGCTATAAACACAAAAATAAAAAAGAAAGAAAGCTTATGGAGGGAATTGAAGATGAATTAATAAAAACCGTAGGCTAGTTAGAGTTATGCCCATTATAAACCTAAAAACATTAATTAAAAGCTTTAAATACGCGTTAAAAGGAATACGTTATACTTTTCGCCATGAACAAAATTTTCGTATTCAAAGCTTTATTGCTTTAGTGGTTGTGATATTGATGTTTGTTTTTGAAATAAGCCGGGCTGAAGCTATAATTCTTTTCTTGTTAATTCTGTTGGTTTTAGTTTTGGAGTTGATTAATACTACTTTAGAAAAAGTAGTAGATATTTTAAAACCGCGCATTCACCATTATGTGGCCGTAATTAAGGATCTTATGGCCGCTATGGTATTTTTAGCTTCCTTAGGCTCTTTAATTATTGGAGTTTTAATTTTCTGGCCTTATGTTTTTAGTTAGTAATTTAAAATCACTTTTCAAAAACAAAAAAATATATTATAATAAAGTTAAATAATTCAAGTATTAAAAGATAAATATGGCAAAAGAAGAAATAATAACTGGACTAGACATTGGTTCTTCCTATATAAGAGCTGTTGTTGGCCAGAAAAATCCCAATGATGAAAAATTACATATAATGGGCCTAGCTAGCCAGCCCTCAGAAGGAGTTTCTAAAGGAGTGGTTACTAGTATTGAAGAAACAGTGAGCTCAATTTCCCAGTGTTTAGAAAAAGTAGAAAGAATGACCGGTATACCGGCAGAAAATGCTTTTGTTGGTATTTCAGGTTCTCATATTAATTCTCAAGATAGTCATGGAGTAATCGCGGTAGCTAAGGCAGATGGTGAAATAAAAGAAGAAGACGTAGAAAGAGTGGTGGAAGCAGCTCAAGCCGTAGCCACGCCGCCTAATTTTGAAATATTACATGTTATTCCCCGAAGTTTTACGGTTGATAATCAAAAAGGTATTAAAGATCCGGTCGGTATGACTGGCATCAGACTGGAAGTAGAGGCTCAGATTATCCAGGGTCTTTCTTCCCAAATTAAAAATTTAACCAAGTCAGTTTATCGTACCGGGGTCGATATTGAAGATTTAGTTTTAGGGGTCTTAGCTTCCTCAGAAAGCTGTTTAACTAAACGCCAAAAAAATCTTGGGGTAGCTTTAGTCAATATTGGCAGTAGCACTACTTCATTGGTAGTTTTTGAAGAAGGTGATGTTTTACATACAAAAATCTTACCCATTGGTTCTTCTCATATTACTAATGATATTGCTATTGGTCTTAGAACTTCTATTGATTTAGCTGAAAAAATAAAACTAGAATATGGTAGTGCTTTACCCGATGATATCAGCAAGAGAGAAGAAATAAATTTGGGAGAATTAGAAGGAGGAGATAATAATAAGGTTTCTAAAAAACAAGTAGCTGAAATTATAGAGGCCAGACTAGAGGAAATATTTAAAATGATTGACAAAGAATTGCAGAAAATTGACCGTTCAGGTCTTTTGCCGGCCGGAGTGGTTATAACTGGTGGCGGCGCTAAATTACCCGGTTTAATTAAAGTGGCAAAAAAAGAATTTAGATTGCCTAGTTCAGTGGGTTCACCTCAAGAATTTGTTTCAGCTATAGATAAGGCCAATGATCCGGCTTTTAGCACAGCTATTGGTCTAGTGGTCTGGGGTCTGGCTTTGCGGGAAAAGGGCGGTTTTAATTTTTCCATACCTAATTTTTCTTCTGTTTCGAATGTGACTAAAAAAATGAAAGAATGGTTTAAATCTTTAAGGCCTTAATATTTTAAGATTAAAATAATTATATGAGCAATAAAAAAAAGAGAAAAAATAATTCTATGGAAGTAAAGCCGGAAGTGGAGACTTTTGCTAAAATTAAAGTTTTAGGTGTTGGTGGATCTGGTGGAGCGGCTATAAAAAGAATGATTGATTCCAGAATTAGGGGCATTGAATTTACAGCCATTAATACTGATGCTCAAGCTCTTCATCATTCCAACGCTCCTCACAAGATACATATTGGTAAAACCACTACCCGAGGTCTAGGAGCCGGTATGGATCCGGAATTAGGCCAGGCTAGCGCTGAGGAAAGCCAGGATGAAATTCACGACTCTTTAAAAGGCTCGGATATGGTTTTTATTACCTGTGGTTTAGGCGGCGGCACTGGCACTGGAGCGGCTCCGATTATTGCTGAAATAGCGCGAGACGCCGGGGCTTTAACAGTGGCCGTGGTGACCAAACCTTTTTCTTTTGAAGGTGCTCAAAGAATGCAGATTGCTGAAGGGGGACTGGATAATTTGACTGATAAAGTAGATACTTTGATTACTATACCTAATGACCGTTTATTACAAATTATTGATAAAAAAACCAGCCTGCTTGATTCTTTTAAAGTGGTAGATAATGTTTTAAAACAGGGTGTTCAAGGTATTGCGGATTTGATTACCGTGCCTGGCTTAATTAATGTTGACTTTGCTGACGTTAAATCTATTATGGAAAATACCGGTTCAGCTCTTATGGGTATTGGTGAGGCTTCTGGTGAAAATAGAGCAGTTGACGCGGCTAAGGCGGCTATTGACAGCCCGCTTTTAGAACTTTCTATTGATGGAGCTAGGGGTATACTCTTTACAGTCACTGGAGGGCCTAATTTAAGTATGTATGAAGTTAATGAAGCAGCCCGGGTAATTACTGGTTCCGCTGATCCGGAGGCAAAAATTATTTTTGGTTCAGTATTAGATGATTCTTTAGGAGACGAAATTAAGATAACAGTTATTGCTACTGGTTTTGGTAAAGGTTCCTCTTCCTCAGTAAAGAAAGTGGAAAGAAATACCATTAGTCCTTTTGAAGAAAAACCGGGAAACGAACCGCCAAAACCACAAACTCAACAAATTCAACAAAACCAACAAAAAAACTTTTATAAAGAAGAAGAAAAGAATAAAAAGCCTCAAGAAAAAGTTCCTAAAAAAACAAAAGAAGAGGAAGAATTAGAAATACCAGCCTTTATCAGAAAAAAAATGATGTAAAAATTTTAAAAGTCAGGAAATATTTATTTTGTTATTTTTGTAATTATTTTTCCTGACTCTTAAAATATTTTAATTTGCCCTTTATTATGGGTCAATTTTTTTAACCTTTTTAACCTATTTAAATAAATGGAAGCTTCAATTTTTAAGAAAAATAAATTAAAAAAAATAAAAAAACGCGACGGCCGCATCGTTGATTTTGATCGAAAAAATATTGCCGAGGCTATTTTTAAATGTTCTAAAGCGATTGGTAAAAGTAATAAAAGTCTTTCCAAGCGCTTGGCTACTACAGTAACTACTATTTTACAGGAAAGGTTATCAGAAAGTGAAATTCCGACTGTGGAAGGTGTTCAGGATATAGTGGAAGAGGTATTAATAAGAGATCGTCAAGCAGAAATTGCTAAAGCTTATATTATTTATCGTCAAAAGCATAAAAATATAAGAGAAGCCAAGCTAATGTTAAAAGGGTATAAGGTAAAGGTTAAGTCAACGCCTAATGCTATGACAGTTTTGCAAAAGAGGTATTTACGCAAAGACGCTGAGGGTCATGTCACAGAAACACCTTCGGGTATGTTTAAAAGGGTGGGTAATAATATTGCTTATGCTGATAAACTTTATAAAACTCTTTATCATCAGGAAGTTGATGTTGAGCAGACAGCCAAGAAATTCTATGACATGATGAGTAATTTTGAATTTTTACCTAATTCGCCGACTTTAATGAATGCGGGCAAAGATCTGCAACAGCTTTCAGCCTGCTTTGTTTTGCCAGTTGATGATTCGATCAGCGGTATTTTTGAAACCATTAAAAATACGGCTATTATTCATCAGTCAGGCGGCGGCACGGGATTTTCTTTTTCTCGTCTTCGCCCGGACGGTGATCTGGTAAAAAGCACGGGTGGTATTGCCTCAGGACCGATTTCTTTTATGAAAGTTTTTAATGCTTCTACCGAGGCTATAAAACAAGGGGGCACTCGAAGAGGAGCAAATATGGCTATATTAAAAGTAGACCATCCGGATATTTTGGAATTTATTACCGCTAAGGAGAATGAAGGCGAGTTGGCTAATTTTAATATTTCTGTAGCTGTTACTGATAAATTTATGAAAGCGGTAGAAAAAAATAAAGATTATGAATTAATTAATCCGCGTAGCAAATTAGTAGTTTCAAAACTTTCCGCCAGAAAAATTTTCGATTTAATTGTGACTATGGCTTGGAAGAACGGTGAACCGGGCATTATTTTTATTGATCGTATCAATGAAAAAAATCCAACGCCTGAACAGGGAGAGATTGAATCAACTAATCCTTGTGGTGAACAACCCCTTTTGCCTTATGAATCCTGTAATCTTGGCTCAATTAATTTATCTAAAATGGTTAAAGATAAAAAAATTGATTTTGATAAATTAGCTAAAACTGTTGAAAAAGCGGTTCATTTTCTGGATAACGTTATTGATATGAGTCGGTATCCTTTGGATAAAATTGAAGAAATAGTGGAGAAAAATCGAAAAGTAGGCTTAGGAGTAATGGGTTTTGCTGATATGTTAATTCAGCTGGAAATACCTTATAATTCTTCAGAAGCTTTAAAAACAGGAGAAAAGGTTATGAAATTTATCACTAAAAAAGCTCGAGAAGCTTCAAAGGAACTGGCAAAAATTAGAGGAGCTTTTCCAGCCTTTGCCAAGAGTATTTATAATGATAAAAAAGGAGAAAAAGTGCGTAATGCTACTTTAACTACCATTGCTCCAACCGGCACTATTTCTATTATCGCTGGCTGTTCTTCTGGTATTGAACCACTTTTTGCTATTTCTTATGTCAGGAGAAATTTACTGGATGAAGGTGATGAATTGGTTGAAGTTAATCCTAGTTTTGAAAAAATAGCTAAGGAAGAAGGCTTTTATTCAGATAATTTAATGAAAAGAATTGCTGAAAAGGGCACTATTCAGGATTTTTCTGAGATACCGGATAAGGTAAAAAAAGTTTTTGTTACGGCTCATGATATTACTCCGGAAGAGCATATAAAAATGCAAGCCGCTTTTCAAAAATACACTGATAACGCTGTTTCTAAGACGGTTAATTTTCCTCACTCAGCTACCACTGAAGATGTAGAAGAGGTTTATCTCAAGGCTTTTAAAGCAGATTGTAAAGGAGTAACGATTTATAGAGATCGTTCAAGAGAAGCCCAGGTTCTAAATATAGAAGCCGGTGAAAAGAATAAAGATAAAAATGAAGAAGAAATTGGTCAGGAGACTACCAAGCAGGAAGTTAAAATATCAAAAATAGTGGATAAAACAAAATGCCCCGAGTGTGGAGCCACTATGGAAATTAAAGAAGGCTGTAAAACCTGCCCGCACTGTGGTTGGTCAGCCTGTTCATTAGGCTAAATATGATTCAAGTTTATACGGGAGAAGGTAAGGGAAAAACTACAGCTGCTTTAGGCTTAGCTTTAAGGGCCTTAGGAGCTGGTTTTCGAGTCCTGATTATACAGTTTATGAAAAAAGGAGATTATAGTGAAATTAAGGCCTTAAAAAAATTTAATAATTTAGAAATTAAACAATTTGGTAGCCATAAATTTATTGATAAGAGCAAAATAAAAAAAGAAGATTTTGAAAGAGCCGAAAAAGGCTTGGCCTATGCCATTAAAAAAATTAAAAATAAAAAATATAATTTAGTAATATTAGATGAAATTAATGTGGCCCTTGATTTTGGTTTAATAAAAAAAGATAGACTCATTAAGTTTTTAAAAAATAATTCTTTATCCACAGAGATTGTTTTGACGGGAAGAAACGCTCATGATAAAATTATTAAGCTAGCAGATTTGGTAACTATCATGAATAAAAACAAGCATTATTTTGACCAGGGATTAAAAGCAAGAAAAGGTATTGAATATTAATAATTAAATATTTTTCTTAAAAATAAAATTTTTAAGAAAAAAAGGGAAGACCGGTGCGTTTTGCTTTTAAGTCAAAAACAAATCCGGCGCGATCCCGTCACTGTAAGCAGAGAAGCCAGGCGGCCATAACCACTCTTTTTTAGGGGAAGGGGCTGACGAGCCAATCCTCTGTAAGCCAGGACACCTTTTAGATAACAAATCTTCGGTAGAAAGATTTAATAATTTTAAAAACCCTTGTTTAATTGCCGAAGTCAGGGTTTTTTTATTAAGGAGAGCAAAAAATGAAAGAAAGAAAACTTTATTTAAGTTTATTTATTCTGGTGGCCGTTTTGTCAGGTATTATTTTTGGGGCCCAGACGGTCAGTACTTACCAGGCTTTAGATAAATTAGGACTAGAAGGGGATATAGCTGGCGCTGAAAGTATCATGGCCAGGCGCCGGGCTTTTTTAGCTATTAATTATGAGGATAAAGAAAAGGAATTAATCTCGACTTTTAGTAAAGGAGAAACAGTATTTGATGTCTTAGAAAAAGCTGATAAAGATGAATTGTTGGATATAACTATTGAAGAGTCTGATTTTGGAGTTTTAATTAAAGAAATAGATGGTTATAAAAATGGTGAAAAAAATAAATACTGGATGTATTATGTAAATGGTGAAATGCCTATGGTCGGAGTAGACTCTTTTGAGCTGTCGGCTGGCGATGAAGTAGAATTTAAATTTGAAAAAAGTTCTTTCTAGGTTTATAATTAAATAAAGATTTATGAAAAAAAAGACTATAGAAATATTACCTTATTTTTTAGTGATTTTAGCGGTAGGCTTAAGAATTTTGGCTTTTTACAAAATTATTAACTTACCCCCGAATTTTGCGCCGATAGGGGCTGTAGCCTTATTTAGCGGGGTTTATTTAAGCCGAAAATACGCTATATTAATTCCATTAGCTGTTTTAGCGATTAGTGATTATTTTATTGGTTTTTATAATATAGGAGTTTTACTGACGGTTTGGGGTAGCTTTGCTTTGATTGGATTATTTGGCTTATATTTGCGGAAAAGAAAGAATATTGCCACAATAATTACTGGTACTTTAGCTTCTTCAATTTTGTTTTTTTTAACTACTAATTTTGCGGTCTGGGCGGCCAGTGGGTGGTATGCTAAAACCTGGTCTGGTTTGGGACAAAGTTATTTTATGGCCTTACCTTTCTTTAGAAATACTCTTTTAGGAGACTTATTTTTTGTTTTTGTTCTTTTTGGCAGCTATGAATTAGTTTTGTATTTAGTTAGAAACAAAGCTTATAAAAGAAAATTAGCTTAAAAAAATGGGTGATTTACAAAAATATCAGAAATACCGTATGAAAAAAGAATCTTCTGGTTCAAAAGTTTTTAAATTTGTTCTTTGGTTGATAATTATTGTTGTTTTTATTTGGATATTAAAAGGATGTTTTGGCGGTGAGAAAAAATCAGTTAATACTAATACAGCTAATGAAAATGTAAATGCGGCCAGTAATTTAAACGACAATATTAACAGTAATAATAAGACTAACTTAAATCTTAATACTAATACTAATTTGGAACCGGTTAGCACAAATTTTGATTTAGAAAATTGTACGGCGGTTTTTTCCCGAGGTCAAGATCGTCAGGAAGTAGTCCTAACTTTTAATAGTGCTTCCAGTATTGACAACCTCTCTGAAATAATTGATATATTAAAGTCTAATTCAGTACCAGGTAGCTTTTTTATAACTGGTGAGGTCATTGAAGAAAATAGCAATGATATTAATAATCTAGTCAATCAAGGATTTGGCGTTTATAATTTAAGTTATGATTATTCACATTTGGCTGATCTTTCTTCTGAGGAAATTGCCGAGGAATTAGAAAAAACAGAAGAAGCTCTTCAGGAAGCAACTGGAGCCAGCACTAAACCCTTTTTCCGGCCACCCTATGGAGAAACCGGGGGAGAAGTTTTTGACACAGCTCTGGAGGAAGGTTATTGTACGGTTACCTGGACAGTGGATGCCTTTGACTGGGATACTGATCAGACAGCCCAAGAGGCTCAGTCACGAGTGTTGGATAGTTTAAAAGAAGGGACTATTGTGGTCATGCAGGTGGGCACAGATTTGGTACCGCAGTTTTTACCGGATTTAATTAATGAAGTAAAAAATAAGGGTTATCAATTTGTTGATTTGCCGACAGTATTAACTCCTTAAAAAAGTGGGTACAGTCTTTGAAGAAAATATTTGGAATTTATGTCAGAAAATTCCTCAAGGTAAAGTAACCACTTATAAATTATTAGCCAAGGCTGCTGGTCATTCAAGGGCTAGCCGGAGTGTTGATAATACTTTAAATAAAAACAATTTTCTAGTAAAAATTCCCTGTCATCGTGTAGTAAAATCTAACGGCTCGGTTGGAAATTATGTTAAAGGTAAAGAAGCCAAAAAAAGACTTCTTTGAAAAGAAGGAATTTATTTTAAAAATAAAAAAATACTTTATTTTCAGAGTAAATTATTTAAGAGATTTTAATTAATTTTTACCTAATATTAGACAAAAATATTACTAACATTAACAAAATTGGCTATTTAAGCTATAATTAAAAACAGGTTAATTAACCAAAAGGAGACTCGAAATTATGTGTAAAACAACTCTAATTATTATCAGTTTATTGGTTCTTCTGATGGGAGTAGCTGGCGTAATTCCTGGTTGGGAATTAGCGACTGAACCAACCTGGCATGCTATTGCTAAAATTATTGTTGGTGCCATTGGTCTTATTGTGGCTTTTTCTGACAAAGAAAAAGGCGCTATGAGCACTACTTCTCCTGAAGAAAAAACTCCTGAAACTCCTCCAGAAACTCCTTCTGAAACTCCTCCAGAAACTCCTCAGACTTAGTATTTGAAATTATTAAATAAGAAAGGAGTCCTTTAATGCGGACTCTTTTCTTTAAGTTAGATGGAGTTTGTATTGACAGATTATTAAAATAATAATATCTTAATAAATGTAAAATAAATTAAAATATATGGGATTAGAAAAAAATAATAAAAAATCAATTGCCAGTATTATCTTAATTAGTGTGCTTATTAGTTTTTTAATTGGCGGCACTTCGGGGGCCTTTTTTGGCTATATGGCTTCTGAGGGAAAACTTGGTTCATGGTTAAAAAAGAATTTATTAGGTCAGGAAACCTCTCAAGAAAGCTTTCAAAATATAGACACTTCGACCATAGAAGTTGAGGAAAATTCCGCTACTATTAAAGCGGTAGAAAAAATAAACTCAGCGGTAGTAAGTATTGTTGGTACTAAGGATTATTCTAAATATTTTCAGGATGATAATCTTTCTCCTTTTGATTACTTTTTTTACAGTTACCCTTTTTCTATACCTGAGGGCAAGCAGCAGGTTTCCGGGGGTACTGGTTTTATTATTTCCAGTGAGGGAATTATTTTAACTAACAAACATGTTGTTTCTGATTCAGAAACCGAATATTCGGTAGTTTTGAATAATGGCCATAAATATGATGCTGAAGTTTTAGCTAAAGATCCAACTAATGATTTGGCTTTTTTGAAAATTGAAGCCAATGATTTATCAGTGGCTGAATTAGGTGACTCTAGCTCTTTAGAAATCGGTCAGACAGCTATTGCTATTGGTAATGCCTTGGGTGAATACCGTAATACGGTGACCAAGGGCATTATTTCTGGTTTATCTAGAGAAATTACGGCCTCGAGTTATACTGGTGCTACAGAAACTTTAAATAATACTATTCAAACTGATGCGGCCATTAATCCCGGCAATTCAGGCGGGCCTTTGATAAACTTAGCTGGACAGGTCATTGGTGTAAACACCGCTATTTCTCAAGAAGGACAGCTGCTTGGCTTTGCTATACCGATAAATGAAGCTAAGAAAGATATTGAAAGTATAAAAGAAAAAGGCAAAATTGTTCGCCCTTATCTCGGGGTGAGATATGTTATTATTAATGAAAGCCTTAAAAAGGCTAATAATTTAAGTGTTGATTATGGCGCTCTCTTGGTTAAGGGCTCTACTTCTGATGAATTAGCTGTGGTGCCTGGCAGTCCAGCTGATAAAGCTGGTCTGGAAGAGAATGATATTATTTTAGAGTTTGCCGGCACCAAAGTTAATGAAGATAATACTTTAGCTGAGTTAATTTTAGAAAAAAATCCGGAAGATCAAATAGAAATGAAAATTTTGCATGATGGCCAAGAAAAAAACTTAATGGCCACATTAGGCCAGTGGTCGGAAGAATAATAAACTAAAAATTTTTAAATGGAAGACTTAATTAAAGAAATAAAGAATCTTAGCTCAAAAATAGAACGAGCAAGGGGGTTTCTTTGACTTAGAAAAAAAGGAAATAGAAAAGAAAAAACTGGAGTATGAAATGAGAGAGCCGGATTTTTGGCGGGATCGCCAAAGGGCCGAAAACAAAAGTCGTCGTTTTGAAGAGCTTAAGGAAGAAATTGAAACTTGGAATAATATAAAAAAAGAAAATAAAACTCTTCTGGAGCTAGCCAATGAATCATTAAAAGAGGAAGATTTTTCTATAAAAAATGAGATTGAAGATAAGCTGTTAAAATTAAAGGAAAAATTTAATGAACTTGAATTTTTTATTTTATTAAGCGAAAAATACGATAAAAATAATGCTATTATTTCTATTCACGCCGGAGCTGGTGGTGTTGATGCTCAAGACTGGGCTGGTATGCTACTTAGAATGTACCTGCGTTATTGTCAAAAAAAAGGCTGGTCTGTAAAAATTCACGATAAATCTGTTGGCTCGGAAGCTGGTATAAAAAGCGTTACTTTTGCAATTTCTGGCTCTTATGCTTTCGGATTTTTAAAATCAGAAAATGGTGTTCACCGCCTGGTACGTATATCTCCTTTTGACGCCGAGAAAATGAGACACACCTCTTTTGCCTTGGTAGAGGTAATCCCTGAATTGGAAAAAGATGCCGAAGTGGAAATAAAGGACAAAAATATAAGAATAGATACTTTTATGGCTTCAGGTCACGGGGGGCAGTCAGTTAATAAAACAGATTCAGCGGTTCGAATAACTCATTTACCGACAAAAATTACTGTGAGTTGCCAGAATGAAAGGTCTCAGAGACAAAATAAAGAAAATGCCTTAAAAATATTAAAAAGTCGGCTCCATCAAATTTCCGAAAAACAAAGACAGCAGAAAAAAGAAGAATTACGGGGTGAGTATCATGAAGCGGCCTGGGGCAACCAAATTCGCTCTTATGTTCTTCATCCTTATCAAATGGTTAAAGATCACCGTACTGATTATGAACAGTCAAATATAGAAGAAATTTTAGACGGTGAAATTGATAAATTTATTGAATATTATCTGAGAAAAAAATAATAATTTTTATAACATGTGTGGCATAGTAGGCTATATTGGCCCTAAAAAAACCTTACCTCTTTTGATAAAAGGTTTAAAACGTTTAGAATATCGTGGCTATGATTCAGCTGGCGTGGTTTTAGTTAATAAAAATAAACTGGTATACCGTAAATGCCAAGGCAAGATTAAAGAACTGGAAAAATCTATTAAAAAAGAAGGCATTGAAGGTAGTTTTGGTATTGGCCATACTCGCTGGGCTACCCATGGTAGGCCTAATAAGAAGAACGCTCATCCTCATTTTGATTGTCATAAGAAAATTGCCGTAGTTCACAACGGTATTATTGAAAACTATTCTCTTTTAAAAGAACTTTTAATAAAAGAAGGCCATAAATTTATTTCCGATACTGACACCGAAGTTATTGCTCATTTAATAGAAAAGTATTATAAGGGTAATTTTGAAAAAGCTGTACAAAAAGCCCTAGTACAACTTGAGGGTGCCTATGGATTAGCTATAGTTTGCAGTGATGAGCCGGATAAAATTATTGTAGCTAAAAACGGTAGTCCTTTGGTAATTGGTATAAAAGAAAATGAGTTTTTTGTAGCTTCAGATGTTACGCCGCTTATTTCTCAGACTAAAAAAGTGATTTATTTAGACGATAAAGAAATGGCTGTTTTGAGTCGAAATGACTTTAAAATATCTACCATAACCAATAGTAAGGTAATTAAATGTATTAAAGAAGTTGATTGGGATCTGCAGCAATTAGAAAAAGCAAATTATTCTCACTATATGTTAAAGGAAATTTTTGAACAGCCAGAAACTATTAAAAATGCTTTCCGTGGTCGAATTGATTCAAGCAAGGGTAAATTAGTATTAGGCGGACTTTTCTCCTTAAAAGATAAATTTAAAGATTTTGAAAGAATAATTATCACAGCTTGCGGTACTTCCTGGCACGCTGGGCTTTTGGGCGAATATTTAATTGAAGAAATGGCTGGGGTGCCAGTGGAAGTAGATTATGCTTCAGAATTTCGTTATCGTCATCCAATAATCGGTAAAAAAACTCTGATTATCGTTATTAGTCAATCGGGTGAGACAGCTGATACCTTAGCCGCCTTAAAAGAAGCCAAGAAAAGAGGAGCCAAGGTTATGGGTATTGTTAATGTGGTTGGCTCTAGTATTGCCCGAGAAACAGATGCTGGTGTTTATATTCATGCCGGACCGGAAATTGGTGTGGCTTCGACTAAAGCTTTTACTTCTCAAGTAACAGCGCTTTATCTTTTCTCGCTTTATTTAGCTCAGGAATTGAAAAGAAAAAAGCCTGAGCAAATTAAAAAATATTTAAAAGCTTTGGAAGTAATACCAAAACAGGTAAAAAAAGCTTTAGATAAAAGCCAAGTCGTTAAAGATTTAGCGGGTAGATTTAAAAAGGCAAATAATTTTTTGTACCTTGGACGTGGTTATAATTTCCCAGTAGCTTTGGAAGGAGCTTTAAAGCTTAAAGAGATATCATATATTCATGCTGAAGGCTATCCAGCGGCTGAAATGAAACACGGGCCCATCGCCTTGATAGATGAAAATATGCCGGTGGTTTTTATTGCTACTGGTAATTCCACGATTTATGAAAAAATAATCAGCAATATTGAAGAAGTTAAGGCTCGTCAGGGTAAGGTTATTTGTATAGCTACTGAGGGAGACGAAAGAATTAGAAAAATGGCTGACCACGTTATTTATGTACCTGAGACTGAAGAAATTATTACACCCTTATTAACGGTTATTCCTTTGCAGCTTCTGGCTTATCATTTGGCTGTTTTAAGGGGCTGTCATGTGGACCAGCCAAGAAATCTGGCTAAGAGTGTCACCGTGGAATAATTTGACTTTTTATAAGTAATAATTTAAGATAAAAATAAGGTGGCTTATGAAAGGAGCCGCTTTTTTTAATGACTCAAAGAAGGATATATCAAAATATATTTCCCTATTTTGTTACTTTTAATACAAAAAATAATTACCCTTTTTTTGCCGATACAAAAAAGGCAAAATTATTATATAAAATTGTTCTTATTTCCAGTAAGAAAAAGTTTTTTCTTCCTTATATTTTTAGTATTTTAAATAATCATATTCATATGTTAGTAAAATTTATTCCAGCGCTGGCCGCTGCGCCTGCTCTTTTTGAAACTGCGGCCACAGCGGGCCGCAGTGAAAAAAATAAAAGAAAAATTAAAAATGCAGCCACAACGAGCCGTAGTAAATATAATATATCTGATCTAATGCATGCTGTTAAATCATATTATTGCTATCAATTGCGAAATCAATATAATATTTTTTATTCACCTTGGCATACTCGTTTTAATTTTCGCATTATTAATACCCCAAAAAGACTCCGTAATACAATTAATTACATTAAATATAATTATAAAAAGCATAATTTATCAAAAAAGTATTCAAAACAACCTTATCAATATATAAATGAAGATAAAATAAATGAATTATTTTTCTAAATCAAAAATATTTTTATATTTATTAATTTCTTTTATTTTGGGCCTAGCTTTGGCTTCCTTTTTTTATTTTAATTATTTTTATTTATTCATTTTATTGATAATTATTATTTTTTTAATAATTTTATTTTGGCAGTATAAAATTTTTAGAATTATTTTATTTTGTTTAATTTTTTGTCTGGCTGGTCTGGTTAGATTTCAGTTAAGCATTAAAGAGCCGCCCCAAATAGAGAGTAATAATCAAAAATTAAAAGGTTTAGTTTATAAGGAACCGACAAAAGGAGATAATCAAAAAGTTAAAGTAAAAATAAAAGAAAGCCATTTAAAAAATGAGAATTTATTAATCACCTCTGGTTTATATCCGGAATATCATTACGGAGATATCTTATTAATAACCGGAGAGATAAAAGAGCCAGAAAATTTTGAGGATTTTGATTATCGGTCCTATCTAAGTCGTTATAATATTTATTTAGTTAGCTATAAACCGAAAATAGAGATTATAGAAAGAAATAAGGGGACTTGGTTTTTAGCCAATATATATAAAATACGAAATCACATGTCTGAAACTATTAAGATCAGTCTTAAACAACCGCAGTCTTCAATTTTGCAAGCTATGATGCTAGGCCTTAAAAAGGAAATTCCCGATGAGGTTAGGGATAATTTTTCTAAAGCCGGTATCAGTCATATTATTGCCATTTCCGGGCTCCACATCACTATTATTGCCGGTATTTTGATGAATTTAGCCTTGGGTCTGGGTTTAAACCGCCGACGAGCTTTTTGGCTGGCAAGTGCCGGATTATTTCTATTTATTATTTTGGTGGGTATGCCGTCTTCAGCCGTGCGAGCCGGCATTATGGGTTTTCTGGTTTTATTGGCTATGTATCTAGGCCGGTTAAATAATTCGACTAATGCTTTTGTCCTAGCTGGCAGTTTAATGCTTTTGGTTAATCCTAAATTGTTAAGATATGATATTGGTTTTCAGCTCTCTTTTTTAGCCGTTTTGGGTTTGATTTATATTGGTCCTTATTTAGAAAAATTAGTAGAAAAAGTTCCGGAAATTTTCAATATAAAAAGTACGGTTTTAATGACTCTCTCAGCCCAGTTTTTTACTCTGCCTTTAATAATTTTTTATTTTCAAAGATTTTCTTTAATTGCTCCTCTGGCTAACGTATTAGTTCTGCCGGTTTTACCCTTTGTCTTAATCAGCGGTTTTCTGGGTGTAATTTTTTCCTTAATATTTTTACCTTTGGGGCAATTAATATTTTGGCCTTGTTATTTACTTTTAAAATATATTAGTGGAGCAGCTAGTTTTTTAAGTGAGATAAAATTCTCTTCTTTTGCCATAGAAAACTTTGATTTTAATTTAATATTAATTATATATCTAATTATTTTCCTTATTATAATATTAATAAAAAAACCACTTTTTAGAAAAGAATTAAAAAATTAATTATGTTTATTCCTAATAAAAAATTATTCTATGTTTTTTTAGGCTTAATTAGTATTGTATGTTTTTTAATATTTAGTCTAAATTCTTCAAAAAATGATTTATTAAAGGTTTATTTTTTAGATGTTGGCCAGGGAGATTCTATATTAATTCAAACTCCAGCTGGTCAGGATATTCTTATTGACGGGGGACCGGGCAAAGCAGTAATCAATGAATTGGATAAACACATGAGTTTTTGGAACCGAGATATTGAGCTAATGATTTTGACTCATCCACACGCTGATCATGTCAATGGACTAGTGGAAGTTTTAAAAATATATGAAGTCGATCAGGTTTTGGGCTTTGATATTGATTATAATTCGTCTACTTATAAGCAGTGGCAAAAATTAATTAAGGAAAAAGAAATTGACTATAGTGAAACCTTAGCTGGTGACAAATTTATTTTATCAAAAAATTTATATTTAGAAACTTTATATCCCTTTGAAGATATTACAGGCCAAGAGTTTGAGGATCTTAATGACGCTTCTATTGTCAATCGGCTTTGTTATTTTGAGCATTGTTTTTTATTCACTGGTGATAATTCTAAAGAGATAGAAAAAAAACTAATAGCCAATAATTTAACCGTAAAAGCCGATGTTTTAAAAGTAGGGCATCATGGCTCAAAGTATTCTTCAGATCGTGATTTTATTAAGAAAGTTAACCCGGCCTATGCCATTATTCAGTGCGGTCAGGATAACCGTTTTGACCATCCGCATGAGGCGGCTATTGAAAGATTGAATGATCAAGATATTGAGATATTGAGGAATGATAAAGACGGAGAGATTTTTTGTCAGGGCTTTGAAGAAGGTATTAAATGTAATAGAAGTAACGGGAAGTAGCAGAGAAATCTTTAAAAAATAAAAGTTACTACTGATACTTTTATTTTGTAAACCCTGGAAACTTTATTAAATTTTAGGTACATATTTCTGGCGGTTTTTAATAATTAAATAGAGCTAATTAAAGATAAATCTTTTATTTAGCACTTTAACACTATAGTGTTTATCACTATTTAGATCGCCTCGCGCAGCTCGGGACAAGTTGAGTAGAAATATGCTTAAAATAATTTAGTAGATGTCAGTCGCGACTGACATCTACGCTCTTAAAAAAAATAATTATAGCGGAGATGAATCTCCGCCTACGCGTAAAAGAAAGACAATTCTTATTATAATTAAGTCTTTAATTTCTTTCCTAAAAAAATCGCTATATTTTTTGTGAGATTTATACTGGCACTTGACAAATCTAACAATAAATGCTAATCTCTATAGTTACTAACAATAAATAATTGTCTGTAACTTTACTTGTTCTTTAAAAAGGAGTTTACTCCAATAAATAAATCACGGAATTTGATGTTTTTTTTGTTTTACTTGAAAGGAAAGGGAGTGGAGAAAATGAGATTAAAAAAAATAAATTGGGGCCGAGTATACCTATTGAGTATATTGGTAGTTTTTATACTACTATTACTGGTAGCTAAACTCATTCATCCCAAGATGTTTTGGGTGGTTGTTGTTCTGACTATAGCCTATATTTCGGTGGCGCCTTATTTATACCAGAAAGCTATTTCTAAGGTAAAGTCTTTGGCAAAGATAGGCCATTATTTTGCTATCTGTCCCCATAATAAAATGCTTTTTATTATGGATTATAACAAAATAAATAAAGTGATTATCAACTCGCCGACTGAGTTGAGAGAACATGTCCTTCGCTGGAAAAAGGAAATGGAACAAATGGGAGTTCAGTATAAAATAATATTACTGGATGAACATGACGATGGCTTGATTTGGATTGGTTTTCATCCCCGTTTCACAGTTCAGGCTTTTTCTTGGTCTGAATACGAAAGTGAAGATGAAGTACGACATTCTCTTTTTATGGGGGATGAGGTTATAAGACTTCTCTCTCAATACAGAGAGTTTGAAAAGGATAAAGAGGGTAATATTATAAAAGATGGGACTAATAATCCGATAAAAAAGGAATTGTCTTCAGGTTATGATCCCCATGGGGTGCCTCTTTATGAATCCGGCGATCCAGCTGGGGTAGCAGTAGCTTTAGATATAATCCTTCGTTTCTGGGATTATGAAAAAGCTGCCTTTACCTTAAAAAAACCAAAAGACACTTTCAAGGATCTAATCCTTGAAGTCTTACGCCGAATTCTACCTCAGCTGAAGTTTTTTCGAGAAGGAAGTATCAGCACTCTTAAAGAGTCAGCTGAAGATGTAGAAACTAAACTTGCTAAAATGAAAAAAGGCGAAGTCAAGGTTGATGAAGAGGAAATTAAGCGTTTAAAAGCTATGGAGGAAGATTTAGAGGCTTATATCGAAAGCTACCAGCCAGAGATTATTAAGGAAGCTCAATCACTTTTGCGCTTGGAATTTGGTATTGGTCAGACATTGACTAATATTAAATTAATGAATAACAAAAACATTGAATTATTTGAAAAAAAAGCCCAGAAGTGGGAAAGAGAGGTCGATTTAGCCAGAAAAACCTTCGAGAAAAACCATGGTTTTGTTCCTAAAGAAGCGGGATCTCAAAAATTATCTGATGATGAACTTGGGACTGCCGAGGAATACGAAGAGTCGCAGAAAAAAGATCGAGGTTTAGACAAAGATAAAGATCAGCTAGAATTCTGTAAATTGAAAAAATGGGCTGAAAAGGCTAGGAACGAAGCTGATGGTGTTTGGAAAGAAATAAAAGGAGATGATAATCAGGAAAATTCGGAGGAAAATAGAGGTGAATCTGAGAAAAGGGAAGAAAGTAAGTGGCAGGAAAAAGACGGTTGGCGTAAAGATAAGGGTAAAATCTTTGGGCTCGATGAAGTAGCACTATTAGAAAATCCTTATCTCTTTACTCCCAATAGTAAAGCAGCTATGATTTGGAAGCGTTATGGTACTCAGATTATTGATCTGCCTATTACTGATCTTGAAGAAATCAGCGGTTTGCGTGACAACCTCGAGGAAATGCTCAAAGCCCTTATTCAAAGACGCAAAGCTATTATCGAGTCTTCTGGTAAGGCTAGAGCGGAAGCTCTTAGAGGTGCTGGTATTCGAGAATCAGTGCGCCAACAGATCTTAGCTTTTGAGACTAAACCTAAGTCTGGTAATAAGCTCAGTGAGCAGGCGCGCTCTGCTTACTTGATCACGCGGGGTTGGGAAGCCCAGGAAAGATTAGCTGGCGAAGAAGGCAAGGGTCGTGTAGTTTTTACCCAGGGAGTCGGTAATGTTAGCGACATGCTAGCTAAAGCTGGTCTTTCTTTTGAAGTTGGTCGTGATATATTACCTGAAGAGGTGAATGAGGTGGATGAAGAGTCTACCTCTTCCAGGGAGTAAACAATTAATTTTCACAGGGGAGCTATTTCCATAATAAATAGCTCCTTTTTTCATACTTGACAAAAATATATTTTTATGCTAGTATGATCTGTTATCTTTATGATAATAGATTGTCCTTTAAATTTTAAATAACTTGTAAATAACAATAAAAATCAAAAGATAAGGAGTTGATGAAAATGAAATTCAAGTGGAAGCTGTGTAAGCATTGTCAGAAATTTCTAAAAAAGAAGTATTGGGAAACTATTTCGTTCTTACGTAAACATACTGGTACTATTATCTATATTACTGTCCTAGGTAGCCTTTTGATTGTTGCTATTTTTTCACCGAAGGTCTTATTTTTTTCCGGAAGTGAAGAAGAAGTCATTCAGCAGGTAACCCAAGAAGTAGTTGAAAAGCCGGTAGTTGAAAAAACTAGTGTGGTTAAAGAAGAAACTTCTGTTTTTTCAAAACAATTTATTATTTTTTATCTGCTTATTTCTTTATTAGTTTATGGTATTACTAGAAAGAAATTTCTAGAGTTTATAAAAGTAAAGAATTGGCGGTGGAGAAAAATAATAAGTACTATAGGATTTATCGGCGCCTTACTGTGGCTAATTTACGGATTGTTTTTAATATACGGTGGAGTGGTAATACAATTTTCAAAGGAAAATTTACAGCTAGTTTTTCTAGCTCTTCTGGTAATAGCTTTATTCTTAACCGGATTAAAAGAAGCGATCGTGCCTCTAGTTCTTACGGCTCTGATAATGAATAATGCTTTCGGCTATTATTTACCTGTACCAGAGGTTGTTAAGGGTATGAGCTTGAGTCATATCTTTTATATAGTATTTCGGTACTATATGTTAATCGGAGTTTTCTTGTGGTTAGTGTTTAGATGGTTTTTAGGTTTATTTAAAAAAGAAAGAGATCCTCTGGGTCAGTTTGCTAGCTTAATTTTAATTATCCTAATAATTATTATAAGCTATAAATGGTTTCATTTGTTTCCTGAGATAGATTTAAAAAATTGGAAAAATTCGGCTTTTCGCACTAACTTACAAACAAGAGTTAGTGAAGAGGAAAAGAATTTTGATCCTCGGGGAATAGAGATTCCTAATGATTATAAACCCCCTGAAAGTACCGATTGTTTGGTTAGACATCTCGACCTTGACGGGGAAAATAATTTTCTTCCCGTCTTTAAAGGCGAGTTGATCTTAATTAATGTCCAAGAGGGTATAAATATTGGAGGGTTTTACCAAGTGTCTAAAGTTGGTAAATTCTCTTCAGTAGTAAATTGGGATAGTAAGAATTTATTATATCCCAAAAATGATCACCAAGGTGATTATATCCTTGAGGGAGCACCGGTCTTTGCCCCACTTTTTAGGCTCAGACATGAATACGGGCCTTACTTTGAATGGAAGCCAGCCCTTTATAAAGGCCAGAAATGGCTCTTGGTCCAAATGCGAGCCAATGGCTTTCTAGAAGTTGGCTATAATCGCCCCAAAAAGTTATTTGGGGCAAAAGATTTTACCTTCAATCTATTGAAGGGAAAATCTAAATTATTCATATATCGGGTAGATCCTGAGGATCTGCCGGATTAATTGAACTTATTGAACTTTAAGGGCGGATGTACCAACATTCGCCCTCTTTTTTTTATGAGCTAATTATTATATAATTAAATTAGTTATTAGAAATTAAATTTTAAAATTATGAGAAAAATTTATTTATTTTTACCTTTACTAATTTTAGGTCTTTTTTTTGTTTTTTCCAGTCAAGCTCTAGCCGCCTATGGTGATACTACTACTTTTGTGGGTAAGCTTTATGCCGGAGATGGCGGGCCGGCTACTGATTCTTTTTTAGATTTTCCTCATGACGTGGCTTTTGACGCTTCAGGTAATCTTTATATAGCGGATACTTATAATAATGTTATTCGTAAAATAACCCCAGAAGGTCTAATTTATACTCATGCTGGTTGTGGTAAGTATGGTTATTATAATGCTTCGGCTGAACTTTCCGAATTTGCTTTACCTAAAGGAGTGACTGTTGATTCTTCCGGCAATGTCTTTGTAGCTGATACCGGTAATAACATGATTCGTAAAGTTGATGTTTATGGTAGTGTTAGTACTTACATTTCTTCTGGGTTATCTTCACCAGAAGGCATTTTAGCTCAAGGCGATTATTTATATATTGCTGATACCGGTAATAATGCTATTAAAAAAGTAAATCGCTCTAACGGAGCTGTTTATAACTTAACTACTTCAATTAGCAGCCCCAGAAAAATGGCTATTTCTTCAGACGGAAGCACTCTTTATGTGGCTGATGAAGGTAATAATCGTGTAATTAAAGTCAATACTTCAACTGGCAGTGTTAGTTTAATTGCTGGCTCAAGCACTAGTGCTTATGAAGAAGGTACTGGCAGTAATGCTAGTTTTAGAATGGTTTATGGCATTGCTTATGATGCTTCCTCAGGTTATTTATATGTGACTGATGAGGATGAAAATCGTATTGGGGTTATTAGAAAAATTAATCCAGAAACAGGGGAGACTACCCAGTTTGCTTATGACTCTTCGATGACCAGTATTTATCCGACTTCGGGTGTGCGTATTCATGGCGATTATATTTATTTGGCCGGCAACGGCACTATTCATCGCTATAACAAAAATGATGCCTCTGACAATGAAGTTTATGTCGGGTCAGACCGTTTTGGTTATCGTAATGGCTATTCCACCAGTGCTTTAATCGGCCGTCCTTATGATATGGTCAAGTCACCGGATGGCAATTATATTTACCTGGCTGAAAATAATAAAATCAGAAAAATAAATTTATCAACTGGTTATACCAGCTTTGTTATTGGTAACAGTGTTGACAGTTATAATAATGAAGAGGGGACAGGCTCAGCCGCTCGATTTTCCAATATTTCCGGCATTACCATTAATTCAAGCGGTGATACTCTCTATGTAGCCGATCGCTGGAATAATCGTATCAGAGGAGTAAATATTGCCAATCAGAGCTCGTTTTTAGTCTCTGGCAGCGGTGATACTAATGTTACCGGCTCTGGTAATGGCTATCAGGAAGGTACTAAAAATACGACTCTTTTTGATATTCCGGCTAATCTAGTTATTTCTCCCGATGATCAGTATTTGTATGTTTCTGATACCGGTAATAACCGTATTAGAAAGGTACGAATTTCAGACGGTCAAACTTGGCTTATTGCTGGCTCGGGTGAAGCTGGTTTTGCTGACGGTATGGGCGCAGCCGCTAAATTTAATCATCCTTATGGCATAGATATTGATTCCTCAGGTCAGTACTTATATGTGGCTGATCGAGATAATCATCGAATACGTCGGGTAAAAATTTCTACGGGGAAAGTTACTACAGTAGCTGGTGATGGTCGAAACGGCTATTTAGATGGACTTGCTTCCAGAGCGGTTTTTTCCTATCCAGTTTATGTAAAATACTATGCTAATAAAGTTTTTGTTTCTGAGTCTGGTAGTCATCGGGTTAGATTAGTTGAACTCAATTCAGATATTGTTAAGCTAGTAGCCGGTTCAGGCACCAGAGGATTTCATAATAGCAGCCGTACGGATACAAAGTTTAATAATTTAATGGGTATGGTTATTGATAATGATACCAAATATTTATATGTTTGTGATTCCTGGAATGATATGATTAGAAAAATAAATATTAGAGGCGTGGCTCCTTATACTAGTGAAGCGCCAGTGGTCAGTTCAGTCAGCCCTAATCGTTTATCAGTAACTGATAACTCAGATTATCAAGCCTACTTAGACTTATACGGTCAAAATTTCCGTCACGGCGCTACTACTTATTTTGGTGATCATGAAGCTATTAGTTATGTAAAAAGTTCAGAGCAAATGACTGTGGTTATTCCTTTGGGCCAAATGTCCGGGGGCTATTATGATGTTAAGGTAGAAAACACTGATGGACAAAGTGATCTCTTGTCGGTTGGTTTTACAGTAACTAATTCAAGTGGACAAGTGCCTCATATTTTTTATTCTTTAGAATCTGGTGATGGTTTTAAAGCCTACTCTTCGCTTTACACAGGCGGTGTAAAAACAGCCACGGCTGATTTAGACGGCGACGGCACGGCGGAAATAGTCACTGGCACCAGCCAGGGTGGCGGTCCTCATGTCAGAGTTTTTGACTCTTTAGGGAATATAAAGAGTCAGTTTTTTGCCTATCAAAACAGTTTTCGCGGGGGTTTTAATTTAGATATTGGTGATGTTGACGGGGATGGTCAAAAAGAAATAGTAACAGCCGCTGGACCAGGTGGTGGACCTCACGTGAGAATATTTGATATGAATGGCAATCTGGAAAATCAATTTTTTGCTTATGCTTTAGCTTTTAGAAGAGGAGTAAATTTGGCAGTAGGGGATGTAAACGGTGACGGTGTGGCGGAAATTGCTACTGGCACTATGGGAGCTTCAGCGCCTCATGTTAGAATTTTTAATGGTCAGGGATCTTTAATTGACCAGTTTTTTGCTTATCCAGAACATTTTAGAATTGGTATTAATGTTTTAATTTCGGATGTTAATAATAATGGCCAAGGCGAAGTAATTACCGCTCCTTATCAAAGTGGTGGTCCTCATATTCGTGTATTTGAAAGCAATGGAAATTTGATTTCTCAGTTTTTTGCTTATGCCCAAGCTTATCGGGGTGGGGTTAATTTAGCTTCTGGTGATGTTGATGGTAATGGCACCCAGGAAATTATTACCGGTACTAGCTTTAATAAAGCCCCGCATGTGCGAATGCTAGATATTAATGGTGGCGTGGTCGGCCAATTCTTTGCTTTTTCTTCTAGTAATAGAAATGGAGTTTATGTATCCAGTGGTGATGTTAATAATGATGGTTTAGACGAAATTATTACTTCAGAAATGTCGGGAGCGCCAGAAGTAGTTCAATTTGATTATATGGGCTATCTTATTGAATAAGTGAAAAGTGATAAAGATTATAAATTCGCAAAAATATTAATGATAAATTGACCTAGACAAATAATAATTTATCTGCTAATATATTTATTACAATTTAAAGCAATGGATTTTAAAATAATTTATATTTATACTCTAAGAATTCTAAGCGGACCCGTGGTGTAGCTGGTCTAACACATCTCCCTGTCACGGAGAAGATCGCGAGTTCAAATCTCGTCGGGTCCGCTTAGAATTTTAGTATATCTCCCTGCTTGCCCCAAACATATGAGCGAAGCAAATATAGTGTGGGGTCACGGAGAAGATCGTCTCCCGAAGGGAGATCGGGCCCGCTTAGAATTTTAGTATCTCTTTTGTCGGCTTTGCACTTGTGAAAGAAGCAAATATAGTGTGGGGTCACGGAGAAGATCGTCTCCCAAAGGGAGATCGGGTCCGCTTAGAATTTTTTATATTATTAATTTATAAATCTAAATAAAAATTTTTACGTCTAATAAAAAATCCCTAGATTATTTTTCCAGGGATTATTTAAATTTAAGTTATACGCCGGTAAATTAAAAAAGGCATTATTTTTATTATTGCCTCGCGTATTAACCAATTAAATCGTTTTTGTGTTCGTTTCTGATGCGATTTGGGGCAGAACCAAAAATTTTGTGGTATTTTTGTAATTTCTTCAGCGATTTGTATTTCAATTTCCATTTGTCTTTCTTTAATTATTCGGGACAAATCTCTTTTGCATCGCCAAAGATGCGGACAAGCTGAAACAATAATAAGTTTATTAATTTTGTTTCTTTTAGCCCAAGAAACAGCCGCCTTAGCTATTTCTAGTGTTGATGGTGGTTCGCCCTTTTTATTCTTTATAATTTCAAAATTTTCTCCTTGTAAAGGTATATCTTCTTGCGTAAAAATAGGACAGTCTTTTTCTTCTAACGCCTTTTTAGAAGTTATTTGAGCAAGAATACGATTAGCCCTTAGATAATCTGGTTTTCCGAAAGCAAAAGCCACAATTCCTGATTTCAATTGGCACCTCCTTAAGTTTAAAGAACCATAAAATATATTAAACAATATTGTTAGAAATGTCAATATTAAATATTATTTATTTTACATATTTTTTTTATTGGTGTAGTATAAGTTTTACGTAATAAAGTTGTTTAATAGCCCAAAATATGTCCAAAAAGATCATAGTTTCCAACCGTCTGCCGATTAAAACTAAAATAGAAGATGATGATATAAACTTTATATCCTCACCCGGAGGTTTAGCTACAGCTATGAAGTCTTTTTTTCAGTCCAGAAAAGCTTTATGGGTTGGCTGGCCGGGACTAACTTCTAACCAGTTGGGGGATAATAGAGAAAAACTAACTAAAGAATTAGAAAGTAAAAATTACTCTCCAGTTTATTTAAGTGAGAGAGATTTTAAGGAATTTTATTATGGCTTTTCCAATAAAGTAGTTTGGCCTCTTTTTCATTATTTTTTGCAGCTGCCTGATTATAGTGAGGAATTGTGGAAAGCTTATAAAAGGGTAAATCATAAATTTTGTGAAGCAGTTTTAGAAAAAGCCAAACCCGGCGACTTAGTCTGGATTCATGATTATCATTTAATGCTTTTACCGGAAATGCTAAGAAAGAAAATGCCTGATCTGGATATTGGATTCTTTTTGCATATTCCTTTTCCTTCATATGAAGTTTTTCGTCAAATACCCTGGTCAAGGGAAATTTTACAATCTTTAATCAGTTCAGATGTAGTCGGTTTTCATACCTATGATTATGTCCAGCATTTTCTGGAAAGTGTTTTTCGTCTTTTGGGGTATGAGTCAAATCTGGGTGAAATTATAGTTAAGGATCATTTAACCAAAGTTGACAGTTTTCCCATGGGCATTGATTTTGATAAGTTTAACCAGTCTGATAAAAGAAAAAGAGTAAAAAATGAGATAAAAAAATTAAAAAAAGAAATAGGCGGACAAAAAGTTATTCTTTCCGTTGACCGTATGGAGTATACTAAAGGTATTATTAAGCGACTGGAGGCTTTTCGTGACTTTTTAAAAAAATATCCCGAGTATCAGGAAAAAGTGACTTATTTAATGGTTTCCGTGCCTTCGCGCACTGGTGTAGACGATTATAAATACTTAAAAAGAAAAGTGGATGAATTAGTCGGTAGTATCAACGCTGATTTTGGCTCTATAGACTGGGTGCCGGTACGTTATTTTTTCCGTTCCTTCCCTTTTTATGGTCTAGCAGCCATGTATAAACTGGCTGATGTGGCTTTAGTCACACCTTTAAGAGATGGTATGAATTTGGTAGCCAAGGAATACGTAGCTACCAAGAAGAAAAAAGACGGAGTTTTAGTTCTTTCAGAAATGGCCGGCACAGCTATGGAACTGGGAGAAACTTTAGTAGTTAATCCTAATGATCATCAGGCTATGGTTGATGTTATTAAAGAAGCTCTGACTTTACCAAAAAAAGAAAAGAAAAAAAGGAATCAGATAATGAGAGCCAGACTGAAAAGATATGATATAAAGTCATGGGCTAATGATTTTATTGCTAGTTTTGATCAAGTTAAGAAAACAGAAAAAGAACTGAGAGAAAGGCAGCTTTCTAAAAAAGAAAAAAAGAAAATAATTTCTCATTATAAAAAAAGCAAGAAACGTTTGTTTTTACTGGATTATGACGGCACCTTAACTTCTTTTAATAAAAATATTAAACAAGTTTCTCCAGACAAAAATATTATTTCTATTTTAAAGAATCTGGCCAAGGATAAAAAAAATAATTTGGTTTTAATCAGCGGACGAGACAGAAAAACTTTAGATGACTGGTTTGGTGATTTAAAAATTAATTTAATAGCTGAGCACGGTCTCTGGATTAAAGAAAAAGATAAAAAGTGGCATTTAATTGAAAATTTGCAGGATGACTGGAAAGAGAGTGTCAAAGAGGTTATGGAAATTGTGGTTGACCGTACCCCGAGCTCTTTGATTGAAGAAAAAGAGTATTCATTAGTTTGGCATTTTAGAAAAGTGGATCCTAAGTTGGCTAAAGTTAGAAGTCGGGAATTAAAAAATCGCCTTTTTCCGAGAATAACACATGAAAATCTTGATATTATGGACGGTAATAAAGTAATAGAAGTAAAAAATGCCGGTATAAATAAAGGTCGAGCCGTTCAGCAGTTTTTAAACGGTTACAAAAAAGATTTTATATTTGCGGCTGGTGATGATATAACTGATGAAGATGTGTTTGAGGTTTTAGATGATAAAACCTATTCTTTTAAAATGGGTTATGGTTTTTCTAAGGCTAAATATAATGTCAGCTCTATCCAAAAATTAAAGGATTTTTTAAGAGATTTGTATAAATAAATTTATTAAAATTTCATGAAAATTTTTCTTAAATATTACTTACCCCTGATTTTATGGGTTTTTTTAATATTTATTTTATCAGGTATTCCTAATTTAAAAAGTGGTCTGGTTGATGTTTATGATTTAATTTTAAGGAAAGCAGCCCATATTTTTGAATACGCTATTTTGGCTATTTTAATTTTAAGAATTGGTTTAAGAAAAGAAAAAGATGCTCCAAATAAAAAAATAGTTTTTATTATGACTTTAATATTTGGAGTATTTTACGCTTTTTTAGATGAATATCATCAAAGCTTTATTGTCGGCCGCAGCAGCAGTTTATATGATACTTTAATTGATTCTATCGGTATAGTGCTGGGCAGCGGACTTTATTTATCAGTCAAGAAGGATTGACTTTTATGGCGGTTTTTGATAATTTTTAGGTATGGTGGCTTTTAAGGTCACTCCTTTAATTTCCCCTCCTTATAAGGAGGGGACGATTTAGATATTGGTTTTTTGGTTTAGGGTAGTATATTTAAGGGGTGGATAAAGTTATATGGGATTTATTTTTACAAAAAAAGAAATGAAGTTAAGAAGGCGCCAGTTGCGTAATTCTATGACAAAGGCAGAGATATCTCTTTGGATGAGATTAAAGAAAAAACAAGTACTTGGTTATAAGTTTAGAAGGCAACATAGTATAGGCTATTATGTTGTTGATTTTTACTGTCCAGAGTTAAAATTAGCTATTGAGGTTGATGGACCTTCACATTTCGAAGCTAAAACTAAAAAATATGATAAAAGAAGACGGAGATATATTGAGTCATTTGGAGTTATATTTTACAGAATAACCAATGATGATGTTTATCATAATATTGATGGGGTGATAGAAAAATTAATTTTGACCATAAAAAAACTATCTAAAAATAATTAAATAGTTTTTTTATTTGAGTTATTTTTTACTCTTTTTATCTGAAGAAGTTTTTTTCTTATTTTCTGGTTTTACTTCTTTAACAATAGCCTCAAAGACTTTTGGCTCATTTTCCGCTAAATCTGCTAATATTTTTCGGTCAAGCTCTATCTTATTTTTCTTGAGAAGATTAATAAATTTTGAATAAGAAAGACCATAATGACGAACAGCCGCATTAATCTTAATCTGCCAGAGTTTTCGCTTATCTCTTTTTTTTCTTTTACGATCTTTATAAGCATTAGCCCCGGCTTTAGTAACGGCAGTTTTAGCCAGACGATAAATATTTTTACGGCCCCATTTATAGCCTTTAGTCTTTTTGAGTACTTTTTTTCTTTTTTTGGTTCGGATTTTACCTCTTTTAACGCGCATGTTTTTTCTTTCTATAATAAGGAATTAATTTTTTAATAGCTTTTTTATTGTGTTTAGAAATTTTTTTATCACTTCTTTTTTCCATGGTCTTATTAGAAGACTCGCGGGCATTAAAATGATCTTGTCCGCCTTTTCGGTGAAGAAATTTGTTTTTTTTAGTTTCCTTAAAGCGTTTAGCAGTAGCTTTATGAGTTTTCATCTTAGGCATGTATTTGCTTGTTTTAATTACTTTTTTTATAAACGATGGTAAAAAATTTGCGACCTTGTTTAGTAATAGGTTGTTCAATTTTTGCTTCCTCACCAAGACTTTTTACAAAATTTACTATTCTTTCTTTAGCTATATCTTTATGGGCATTTTCACGGCCTCTTAAGAGCATTTCTATTTTTACTTTGTGACCTTGATCGAGAAATTTAAGAGCGTTTTTCTTTCTGATTTCCAGATCATGATCGCCGATTTTAAAACTGAGTCTAATTCCCTTAACATCAGTTTTTTTCTGCTTGGCCTTGGCTTTTCTTTCCTGTTTTTCCTGTTTATACATGTAAGAGCCATAGTCCATCAGTTTACAAACCGAAGGTCTGGCTTTGGGATTAACCTCAACTAAGTCAAACCCGCGTTCTTTGGCCATATCTTTAGCTTCATGAGTATTTATCTTTCCTAGATTTTCTCCATTTTCATCAATAACAATAACTTCAGGAATACGAATTTGATGGTTAATTCTTAATTTTTTAGTAATAGTTTTTTATTTAATTATTAGATGATAGGATTTTAAATAGTCTGTTATTTATGTTCTCCTGCACATAAAGTTTCGAAGGACATCCTCCGTCGTTAATAATGGCTTGCCATCCGTAGTCACGAAGAAACGAAGGATGGTGGAGATGGCGGGCATCACACCCGCGTCTAGAATAAAGCCATAAAGTGATCTACAGATATAGCTCCTTTTAATTTAAAGGTAATAGAAAGTAATAAAGAAGCAAAAACTTTTTATCCCTGAACCTTGATAATTTTTAAGTCAGATACCAAGGCCAGTATCTAACCGATTCTGCTAAAATGACACCCGGATCTACCTAACAGAAGTCAGTAGACGGATGGCTAACCGGTTAAATTAAGCGGTAGCAAAAGCAAAGTTTGGCACGCGAAAAGCGTTTTTCAACTTTGCGAATAAGTTTTTTGCACTTATCCTTTGGTAATATGATTAACGAGGTGTTACCGAGCCTCGATCTGACACATTTTATAGGCTTGGGTATTCTATCGAATTTATAACATCCCCATGCATTTAATGTTGTAACTATTGGACCCGTTCAGCTATTTTATAGCTTTTGTCGCATAGCACGGCGAATTTTTCGGTTAACCTCACGTTTTTTAATAGTTTCTCTTTTATCCGCCTTCTTTTTACCACGTGCTAGTCCAAGCTTGATTTTAACGAGCCTCCTTATAATATAAACAGATAAGGGTACAATTGTCAAGCCCTGAGCTTTTTCTTTACCAATTAATGATTTTATTTCTTTTTGTTTAAGTAATAATTTTCTAGGCCTGTTAGGATCATAATCTTTTTGATGACTAGCCATTTTGTAAGGTGATATGTGAGCATTAATTAACCAGGCCTCATTATTACGAATAGTAACGTAAGAACCCTTTAAATCTACCTGTCCTTTTTTCACTGACTTAACTTCGGCTCCAGTTAAAACAATACCAGCTTCAAATTTTTCCAGTATTTTATAGTTAAAATAGGCAAACTTGTTTTTTTGGATAAGTTTCATAATATCTATTCTTAGATTAGCATATAAATATAATTTAGTGGAGAATAATTTTATCATTTTTGCGTTAATTTGACAATTATCTAGAATTAATTATAATATAGATTGTATTATGAATAACTTATCAATAGTCTACAACCTGCCAGTTCCTCCAGCTTGTTTTCTTTATGACAGCCAGCGGCTAGGTTAAGTTATTCATATATTAATAAAAAGTAAATCTAGCTTAAAAGGCTAGGTTTTTTTGTTTTGAGCTCTTTTTTCAGGAGGTAAATAATCATGTGTCACGATGATGATAAAGTAATTCAGGAAGCTATTGAAAGATGCCAGCAGGGTAAAATAACCCGGGTAGAAGTTGAGAAAATTCTTGGCCAACTTGACCCGGGCACTCGCCGCCGGTTTAATACCTCAATTCACAGATTTCATATCGGTGGTGATCCTAATCCTTATGATTATGGACCATAAAACCCGAAGGGAGCTTTAAATTTATAAGCTCCCTTTTTCCTTTATAAAAAAGAGGATTTCAGTTATAATAAAGTTATGAAAACTTTAAAGCAACAAATTCGGGAAAAGATTGAAAAAGAAGTTAAAAATAAATGGCCTGATATTTATGAAAAAATTAATTTTCAAGTTGAGAGGCCCAAAGAAAAAAGATTTGGTGATTATTCTTCTAACATTGCCATGCAGTTGGCTGGCGAAATTAAAGAAAATCCAATAAAGATAGCTAAAAAGTTAAAGAATAAAATAAAATGGCCGGCCGCAGTAGGTAAGACAATTGCCGCCCCGCCTGGTTTTATTAATTTTTATTTGTCAGAAAAGTGGCTCAAAAGACAACTAGCTCGCACAGTTAAAAACAGAAAATTTGGCAATTCAAATATAGGCGAAAATAAGAAAGTTCAGATAGAGTTTATTTCAGCTAATCCGACTGGCCCGCTTCATGTCGGCAATGGCCGGGGGGCTTTTACTGGCGATGTTTTAGGTAATGTTTTGCAAAGAGTTGGCTTTCGGGTGCAAAAAGAGTACTATCTTAATGACATGGGCCGGCAGGTGGATATTTTAGGCGAATCAGTGCGCATCCGATATTTTCAAAAACAGGGTATTAATTTAGATTTCCCAGAATATGGCTATAAAGGAAAATACATTGATGATCTGGCTAGTAAAATGAAAAGAGTGGACAAATATAAATTAAAAAATGTAGAAAAGGTTAAAGAAAGAATACGGGACCGGGCTTTAAAGCTGATGATAAAATCAATCAAAAATTTAATTAGCAAAAAGTTAAAAATAAAATTTAATAAATGGTATTCAGAAAAAGATTTATATAAACGAGGAATAGTAGAAAAAGTTTTTAAGATTTTAAAAGAGAAAAATTTACTTTATAAATCTAAAGAAGCTATTTATGTTAAAACTACTCTTTACGGCGACGATAAAGACAGGGTTTTGGTAAAAAAAAATAATCAGCCGACTTATTTTCTTTCAGATATTGCTTATCACTATAACAAAATCGAACAGAGGAATTTTGATAAAGTTATTGATATTTGGGGGGCCGATCATTACGGTCATAAGGGCCGTATGCAGGCTATGATGCGAGCTTTAGGCTTTGAAGGTTGTTTAGATATTATTATTTATCAATTAGTGCGTTTGATAAAAAACGGAAAAGAAGTTAAAATGTCAAAGCGTAGTGGTACTTTTGTAACCTTGGAAGAATTGGTTGATGAGGTGGGTAATGATGTGGTTCGTTTCTTTTTTCTCATGTATTCAGCTGACCGGCATATGGATTTTGATTTAAATCTAGCCAAAGAAAGATCCCAGAAAAATCCGGTCTATTATGTCCAGTATGCGCACGCTCGGATATGTAGTATAATGAAAAAGGCCCAGAAATTGGTTAGAAAAAAGTCTGCCCATAATAAAAAAGCCATAGAAGAAAAAGCAGCTTTTGATCTATTTAAAGAAATTTTAAAATTTCCGGAAATTCTTGAGGAAATTGCTTTAAGCTATGAAGTGAATAAACTACCTCTTTACGTCACTGGCTTAGCTACCAAATTTCATAATTTTTACAACAAGTGCCAAGTTATTGAAGATGATCAACTCAACCTTAAAAGGTATAAATTAATTAAATCAACTAAATTTGTTTTAAGAAAGTCTTTAAAAATAATGGGTCTATCAGCGCCCAAAACTATGTAAAAATTTAAAATGGCAAAGAAAAAAGAAAAAATGAGAATAGGCATTGACTGTCGGACTATGCTTTCGCCCTCCAGGGGAGAGAAGGCTGGTATTGGTCATTATAATTATTATCTAGTTAAGAATTTGATGAAGATTGATAAAAAGAATGAGTATGTTCTTTTCTTTGATTGGCGGGTACAGGATACTCGTGAATTTAAACAGAAAAATGTTAAGATAAAATATTTTCCTTTTTCCCAGTATAAAAAATTCCTGCCTTTTACTTATTCTCATATTTTAATAGCAGCTCAGTTATACAAAGAGGGCCTGGATATTCTCCATAATCCGGCTAATGTTATTCCTTTAAGCTACCGCCGACCGACTATTGTCACTGTTCATGATCTAGCTATTTATAAAGAGTCAAAGTGGTTTCCTTCCGGTCAGAAATTTTCTACTCGCTTTTTAGTACCCAAGAGTATTAAAAAAGCGGATCATATTATTGCCGTTTCTAAAGCTACTAAAAAGGACATAAAAAAGTTGTTTAAAATAAAAAATTCAAAGATTTCAGTTATTCATGAAAATGCCATGACTAAAAAAGTTTCTACCAGCAGCCGCAAAAAGTCAGCTTTAAAACGCTTTAAAATAAAAAATGACTATATTCTCTTTGTCGGTACCCTAGAACCCAGGAAGAATCTACTGCGGCTAATTGAAGCCTATAATGACCTGATTAAAAATAATAAAAAGTTTGCTCAGTATGACTTAGTCATGGCTGGTATGCGGGGCTGGAAAAGCAAGAATATATTTCGTTTGATTAATAAATTGAAATTAAAAAATAAGGTTAAGTTTTTAGAATACATACCGCATAACTATAAAATAGATTTAATGAAAAAAGCCACTTGCTTTGTTTTTCCTTCCTTTTATGAAGGTTTTGGTTTGCCGGTTTTGGAAGCTATGACCTTAGGCTGTCCGGTGATTACTTCGAAAAATTCTTCTTTGCCGGAAGTTTGTGGCGAGGCGGCTGAATATATTGATCCTTCTCGCTCGGAAAACATTACCCGCGCTTTAAAAAAAGTTTTAGGCAGTAAAAAGTTGAGAAATTCCATGAAAAAGAAAGGCTTAAAACAAGCTAAAAAATTCTCCTGGAGAAAAATGGCTGAAGAGACTTTGGCAGTGTATGAAAAGGTTTATAACAAAACTGACAAAGAAAAGAAGAAAAAGAAAAGCTCTAAAAATAAGTCTTCAAAAAAATCAAAAAAGAAAGATAAAAAGAAATCTTCTAAAAAAAGAAAAAAGAAGAAATGATTCTTCAAGTTAAAGTAATCACTAATGCTAGAGAAGAAAAAATCTCCAGACAAGGGGATTTTTTAAAAGTAAAATTAACTCAAAAAGCGGAGAAGGGCCAGGCCAATAAAGCTTTGATAAATTTATTAAGTCAATATTTTAAGGTGGCTAAAAGTCAGGTTCATATTAAAAAAGGAGAAAAGAGTCGGATAAAGAGAGTGGAAGTTTTAATATATTAATTTGTTCTTTCTACCTTCAGGCTCTTCACGAGACTGTTGGGACTTAGTTATGGCTATTAAAATTTTATCCACATCCCAAACATTGACAAATAGGTTGATTTGTGCTAGTATTTAATGTTTATTGCTCTTTTAAGTATATTTATTTACTTGCTGTTAGATAGCCATAGCCAAAAGACCCTAAAAATTAGAGTTTTCTGGCTATGGCTGTCGCAAATTGTGACATCCCCCGATGGCAATAACGGCAATAACCCCGAAGAAGGAGGACTGACCATGTCTAGAGACATGCTCGGTATCGCTGTGAGAAAGCTCGTGACGCTTCCAAACGAAACGCTTGGAAGCGTTTGCGACCTTCTCGAGAAACTGTCTGATCCGCAGTGGGTCAGGGCTCTCAAAAAGTTTCTCCGCAAGGAGAATCCCTGGGAAGCCCCAAGATTCTCCGTTTTCAAGACCATCAAGCTTGGCAATAAGGACACCGAATCACTCCAGCGGGCCATCAAAAATGCTGGTATGAAAATCAGCGATTGGTCTCGTGATATCATGTCCAAGCCTACATTTACACTGGCGAATAGTGAGACTACCGTCGAGCTGTTTACCGCCACGGTGGCAGAACTTGGCTTCAGCGGCCACACTTGCTTCAATAATATCTGTACTCGCATCCGTGAGCTCGGTTATGAACTTTGTCCTGCCGAGGTTGGTCCACAACTGCGTCTGCAGTACCCTGATCAGCCCAGCAACGAATGTCTGTACATAGCCATGGAATCTATTACTGATTCTGACGGTGATCTCGAGTTGTTTTACGTCGGGCACGGTGCCTACGGTCGTTGGCTCAGCACCAACTGTGGCCTTCCTGACTTCGTCTGGAGTCCTGACCATCGTTTCGTCTTCGTTCGCAGCAAGTAATTAGTCCTTGAGACTTAAGCACTTTGACCTCTTAGGCTTTTGTCCTTAGTTCTTGGGACTTGAACTCAACGACCCGTATCGTCTCTCGACAAGTTCGAGATGGTGCGGGTTTTTTCTTTTTATTTAAGACTTGCCAAAAAAGAGAAAAAATTTATATTTTTTATAAGTTTATTAATTTTATTTGTTCTTTCTGTCCCCAGAAAGAACCAAAGAGGGCTGAGGGTAAAAACTCGCGCGTGTGTATGGCTGATCATTATTGCAGTTCTTGGCGCTCGAAGTTTTACCCCCAGACCCCCACGTGACCGTTGTGGCCTGGGTTATAGTTATTTAAATTCCATCCATATCCCAAACATTGACAAAGAGATGAATTTGCGCTATTATCAAGTGTTTATTGCTCATTAATATTATTAATCAGTAGCCATAGCCAAAAGGCCTTAAAAATTGAGGTTTTCTGGCTATGGCTGCTGCAAAGAGTAGTGGTCCGATGGTAATAATCTTGAAAAAGGAGGATGTCGCCGTGGAAAAATCCATGTCCCCGTCCGAAGAAATCATTTCTGCTGGTCAGGCAGCAAAGATCGCCGATCTCGTCATCGCGAGGTTGAGAAAGAGTGAGTTACCCCACGCAGTTATCCAGTCTGTAATCGAGAAAGAAGGTGCGGAAATCGCCGCAAATTTCGTGGCCGACGTCCGTAATCGGGTCGAAGCGTGCCTGCTTGTCGCCGAACCCCACATCCTCAAGCGTCTGCCTTTCGACGTCGAGAATTTCATCGGAAAAGGCTGGTCAGTCAACGAACAGGTATCAAAGCGTTCCAGCGACAATCTGGAAGCCGGTCAGATCACCCGAAATGATTATCTCAAAGAAGGGGAATCATATATCAACGGCGAAGAGCGCCTCAGGCGCATTAAAGTCGCGGGTGAACAAGATCTGCAGCTCGACGCCGAGGATTTCCTCGCTCTATGGCAGGAGGAGGGCCACACTACCTTGAACTGGCTCTACGAGACAAAAGGTATCACCTGGCTATCGTTCTGGGGAACTATTCTCGGCGGCCCGGTCGGCCGCCGCCTTGTTCTCTATCTCTGCCGCTATGTTGATGGTTCCTGGCGCTGGCTCTACGACTGGGTCGACCGTGACGTCTGGAGCTCTGGCCGTCCTGCCGCCGTTCTCGCAAGTAACTAAGTCCTTGGGACTTAAGCACTTAGTTTTTTAATAACGACCCGCATCAATTATCTATAATGGTGCGGGTTTTTTCTTTTTATTTAAGACTTGCCAAAAAAGAGAAAAAATTTATATTTTTTATAAGTTTATTAATTTTATTTGTTCTTTCTGTCCCCAGAAAGAACCAAAGAGGGCTGAGGGTAAAAACTCGCGCGTGTGTATGGCTGATCATTATTGCAGTTCTTGGCGCTCGAAGTTTTACCCCCAGACCCCCACGTGACCGTTGTGGCTTGGTGTTGTTAATTTATTAACAAACTTGCCAAAGAGGCTAATTTATTTTAAAATATAAAGTGATTGATCAGCATTTTTTTATTATTATGATAAACTTTCCTGAATTAGAAAAAAAAGTCCTCAAATTTTGGCAGGATAATAATATATTTAAAAAGTCTCTGAAAAAAAATGAAAGGGGGACGCGTTTTGTATTTTTTGAAGGCCCGCCCACGGCTAACGGCCGTCCCGGTGTTCATCATGTTCTGGCCCGCGCTTTTAAAGACGTTATTCCGCGTTTTAAAACCATGCAAGGCTATTTAGTCGAGCGCAAGGCTGGCTGGGATACCCATGGCCTGCCGGTTGAGCTGGAAGTGGAAAAAGAGTTGGAAATTTCCGGCAAGGGTGATATAGAGAAATACGGCCTGGAGAAATTTAATAAAAAATGCCAGTCAAACGTCTGGAAATACAAAAAAGACTGGGAAGAAATGACCAGACGCTTGGGCTTTTGGATTGATCTGGAGGATCCTTATGTTACTTATGATAATAATTATATAGAGTCAGTCTGGTGGATATTAAAGCAGGTCTGGGACAAAAAATTATTATATCAGGGCCATAAAGTGGTGCCTCACTGCCCCAGATGCGGCACGGCTTTGTCTTCCCACGAAGTAGCTCAGGGTTATAAAAATATTGAGGAAGAATCGGTTTATATCAAGTTTGAATTAGAAGAAGAGAAAAATACTTATGTTTTAGCTTGGACGACTACTCCCTGGACCTTACCGGGTAATGTAGCTTTGGCTTTAGGTGAGGATGTTGAATATGTCAAAGTGAAGATGAATGATGAATTTTTAATATTAGCTAAGGCTCGACTGGATATTTTGGAGGGCAACTATCAAATAGTAGAAAATTATAAAGGCAAGGATTTAGCCGGTAAAAAATATAAACCCTTGTTTGATTTTTTAAACCTGGAAAAAGAAACCGGTAAAAAAGCTTATATTTTGGCTTTAGCTAATTTTGTGACCACTGAAGACGGCACCGGTATTGTTCATACAGCCGGTATGTATGGTGAAGATGATTATATTTTAAGCGAAAAAATTGGTTTGCCTAAAGTGCATACAGTTGATGAAAACGGAGAGTTTAATAAACTGGTTAAACCCTGGGCCGGCCGGTTTGTTAAAGAAGAAAAGCTGGAAAAAGAAATTTTAGATTATTTAAAAGATAAGAATTTACTTTTTAAAACCGAAAAATATAAGCATGATTATCCTTTTTGCTGGCGCTGTGATTCACCACTTTTATACTATGCCAAGAACTCTTGGTTTATTAAGATGTCAGCCCTGCGGGATCAATTAAAGCAAAATAACCAGCAAATAAATTGGATTCCTGATTATATTAAAGAAGGCCGTTTTGGCGAATGGATTAATGAAGTTAAAGACTGGGCTATCAGCCGTGAAAGATACTGGGGTACGCCTTTGCCTATCTGGCAATGTGAAAAATGTAAAAAATATCAGTGTCTTGGCTCTAGAGAAGAGTTAAATAGTTATCAAGGCGATTTACACCGGCCTTATGTTGACGAAATTGAATTGGATTGTGAGTGCGGCGGGAAAATGAAAAGAGTTCAGGATGTTATAGACTGCTGGTTTGACTCGGGCTCGATGCCTTTTAGTCAGTGGCATTATCCTTTTGAAAACAAAGAAAAAATTGACCAGGGCTTGAGCTATCCGGCTGATTTTATTTCCGAAGCCATGGACCAGACCCGGGGTTGGTTTTACACGCTTTTGGCCATTTCTACTTTATTAGGTAAAGGAACTTCTTATAAAAATGTTATTTGCCTGGGTTTGGTTTTAGACAAAAACGGCCAGAAAATGTCCAAGTCTAAGGGTAATATTGTGAAGCCGGATGATATTTTTGAAAAATACGGGGCTGACGCGGCCAGGTGGTATTTTTATACCTTAAACCAGCCTGGGGAGACCAAGCTTTTTGATATGAAAGGAGTGGAAGAAGTAGTAAAAAAAGTTTTTTTGATTTTAATGAATGTACACAGTTTTTATCAGATGTATGCTGAAAGCAAAATTCCGGAGAAAATTAAGTCAGATCATGTTTTGGACCAATGGATAAATTCAAAAATAAATCTTTTAATAGAAAAAGTGACTCAAGATTTGGAAAGTTTTGATCCGACCAAAGCAGCTCGCCGGATAGCGGATTTTATAAATGATTTATCTACCTGGTATTTAAGAAGAAGCCGGGACCGTTTTAAGACCGGCGAAAAAAAAGATAAAGAAAGGGCTTTGGCTACCTTATATTTGGTTTTATTTAAATTATCCAAACTAATGGCTCCATTTACTCCATTTTTAGCCGAAGAATTATATAAAAAATTAAAAGGAGAAAAAGAATCAGTACATTTGGAAGATTGGCCAAAAGCCGAACCAGAAAAATATGATCAGGTTTTATATAATATGGAAAAAGTCCAGCAATTAGTTGAGCTGGGACACGCCTTAAGAGCTGAGAACGCAATTAAAGTAAGACAGCCTTTAGCTCAGATTTTATCTAACATTAATGATTTGCCAGAAGATTATAAAGAAATTATTAAAAAGGAATTAAATCTACATGAAGTACATCTAGACAAAAAAGAGATTAAAGAAAATATTGATTTCAAAATAAAAGAAGCCGGGGAAATAAAAGTGGCTTTAGATATAACAATTACGGATCAGCTAAAAGAAGAGGGCCTGGTGCGTGAGGTTATCCGCCATATAAATTCCCTGCGCAAAAAAGCTAAATTAACTATTGGGGATAAAGTTGAGTTGAGTTATTATACTGAAGAAGAAAAGATTAAAAAGATATTTGAAAATTATAAAGAAGAGATAAAAAAAGAAACCGCTAGCAAAGATTTAAGATTAGTTATTAAGGAGGAAGCGGAAAATTTATCAAAGACTAAAAGTTTTAAGTTGGACCATCAAGAAGTAATAATTAGCATTAAATAAAAATTTTTGGTTTTACAAAAAGCCATCATATTTAATAAAAAAAATTTTCGGGAAAATGACCGTTTTTATTTGGTTTTTACCAAGGATCAGGGTAAGCTTGAGTTATTAGGACGGGGTACGCGTAAGAAAAAGAGTAAGCTGGCCGGACTACTTGAACCGATATCCTTAGCCGAGATAAATTATATTCCGGGGCGTTTTTTTAATACTATTACCAGTGTTAATGTTATTAAATATTTTAAAAAGTCGAGTTTTGATCCGGCAATAAATATCTGGCTGGGACCTTTGATAGAAATATTGAATAAACAAATTAAAGAAAAAGAAAAGGATGAAAGAATATTTTATCTTTTAACAGAACTTTTTAAACTTTTAGAAGGAACGGTCAATAAAAACAAACAAAAAATAATAATTTTAGCTTCAATTTGGCAAATAGTAGCCTTGCTTGGTTATAAGCCAGAGCTTTATTCCTGCCGTAAATGTGGCCAAAGTTTAAAACCCGAAAAAACTGGCTTTAGTTATAAAGATAAGGGTCTTCTTTGTTTGGCATGCGCTAAAAATAAAAAAAATTTAGTTTCAGCTAATATAATAAAAATTCTAAGATTATTTTTAAGTCACAGACTTAAAAAGGTAGCCAAATTAAAGACAAAAAAAGAAGATATAATAGAAATAATTAAAATCACTTACCACTATGTTACTTATATTTTTGAAACAGAATTTTCCAGCTTTAAATTTATAAAAAGTTTAAAAACTTATAAATAATTCGATTTTTTGCTATAATTAAATAGCTATGACTAAAAGAAAAAAGAAAAAAAGTAAAAGCAAAACCAAAAAAATAAAGGTGGTTAAGGTTGAAGAAAAAAGGAAAAATCAAGTAAAAAAGCCAAAAGATTACAAACCGGCTATTTCTAGGATGTATCAGGATGATAAAGGTAAACCACTGAATTTGAGCAAGCTTAAAAAGGTTAAAAATACTAAAAATATAAAACTTTATATTAAAATAATTATTGTTTTACTATTGCTTTTTGCAGCAGCTGTGGCCGGATTTTTTATTTTTTATAGAAATCAACAGTACCAAGAAGGTGATGTGGTTTTAGATATTTCCGGTCCAGAGAATATTTCTTCAGGGGATGAAGTAGTTTATACTATTAATTACGCTAATCAGGGTCAAGCTTTTTTAGGCAATGTTAAATTAACAGCTACTTATCCGGAAGGGTTCACTTTTAAAAGCTCGGTGCCACAGGTTGATAATACTTATAATCAGTACTGGGAAATGGGGGATCTTGGTTCGGGCAAACAGGGCCAGTTGAAAATTACTGGGAAATTAGTCGGTGAAGTGGGTAGTGTTAAGACTTTGAATTTTAAAATGAGCTATAAACCCTCTAATTTTAATTCTCTCTTTGAAACCAAGGCTAATTATTCGAGTAAAATTGATGATTCAATTATTGATTTGGAAATTTCTGGCTCAAAAAGAGTAATTTTAGGGCGTGAAGCTAATTTTAAAATAAAATATAAAAATAAATCCAAAGAGCCTATAGAAAAATTCAGAATTGAAGCGATTTATCCCAAAGATTATGAATTTATTTCATCAGACCCAAAAACCTATGAAGATGATAATATTTGGCAGATTGAAAGACTGGAAGCTTCTAATCAAGGTGAAATAGAAGTTAAAGGTCAATACCAGGGAACAGCCGGTGATATGCGGGAGATGAAAATAAAGCTAGGCTTAGTAGATGAAGATGGCTCGGTCAGTTCTCAAGTAGAAGAGTCAGCTCTTATTCTTTTGATTAAGCCGGAGTTGAATTTAGACCTTAAAATAAACGGAAAAAATGAAAATATAACCGCCAGCCCGGGCGAAACATTAACTTATTATTTAAGTTATCAAAATAACTCTGATATTGAACTCAAAGATATGTCTTTATCTTTGACTATAAATTCAGATCAAATTAACTGGAACTCACTAGACGATGATCAAGAGGGTGAGGTTAAAGAGGCAGGAATAACCTGGAATAAAGATCAGATTGAGAGCTTAGAGTCAATCAAGCCTGATAATGAAGGGGAAATAATTTTTAAATTGGCTATTAAAGAAGATATTGATTTAGAAAATTCAGATGACAAAAATTTTCAGATTGAAAATATATTTTCAGCCACTTCTTCTTCTTTGAGCGAGCTTGGCGGTGAGAGTATTAGTGTGGAAAAAGAGCCAGTAATGGTTAAAATAAACAGTCAGATGAAATTAGACTGCGAGGCTCGGTATTATTCTGAAGAAAATGAAAAACTAGGGTCCGGACCTCTGCCGCCCGAGGTGGATGAAACCACCACTTACCGTTTATTATGGTATTTAACTAATACTAGTAATGAGCTTAGACAGGTGGTAGTAACTTCAACTCTGCCGGAAGATATTTTTTGGAACGGCAAAAATAAAGTTACCTCGGCCGGAAGTTTAAGCTTTGACCCCATTTCTCGTCAGATAACCTGGCAAATAAACCGGGTGCCTATTGGAGCCGGGGAGGTAAATTCAGGTCTAAGCGCCTCTTTTGAAGTCTCGACTACGCCGAGTGAAGATGATCTAGGCTTGGTTAAGGTTTTATGCGACAAAACCGAAAGTGAGGCGGTTGATAATTTTACTGAAGCCACTTTAACGGCTAGTTGTGATTCATTAACTTCAGAGCTGAAAAACGATATTAAGGCCCAGGGAAAAGGTATAGTGGTCAGTGGAGAATAAAAAATATTATAAATTTAAATAAAAAAACGGGAACAAATTAGTTCCCGTTGTATAATTGTGCAAAAAAGCTTAATTGTGAGTATATTCCCAGTAAACTTTTATGGCGTGGAAAATAATACTAGCTAAAGCCAATATAATGGCGATCCAAACTATATTTCTAATAATTACGGGATCAACCATCCATGCCTTTACTAGATGAGGGTACTTTTCCAGCCAGTTAAATTTTACTAAAAATAAGCAAGTCATTTCAGCACTCTGAAAAGTAAATTTGAGTTTGCCAAAAATGTTCGAGCCTAAAGAAATTTCATTCTTATAGCTAGATTTTACAAAAATCTTAACAAAAGATGAAAAAAGAAGAACAACTTCTAGGACAATCTGAATACCAATTTCTCCTTTAGATAAAAAACTAGGCCATAGCCAGGCAACGATAAAGCCAAAAAGTAGTTTATCAGCTACTGGGTCAAATATTTTACCTACTTCTGTGCGGCCATACTTAGCGGCTAATTTACCATCAGCAAAATCGCTTAGAATAGCTATACTCAAAAGAGTTATAGCGGTTGTTTCCCATCTTTTAGTAAAGGACCAGAGGATAAAAGGCAGTATAACTACTCTTAGAAGAGTGACATAATTGGCCGGAGTGTTGAAACGAAATCCCTCTTCTTTGAAAAGAGCTCGTTTAATTTCTTTGAGTATCTTTTTTAATTCTATAAGCACTAATCTTATTTCTAAGAAATTCATCAAAAATCCTTTCTTTTTTAATCACAAATCAGTTTGTTAAATTGTAAAAAGTACGATAGTATTTAAGTATTACAGCTTAATTTATTATTATAAATATGTCAAATTTTAGAGTAATAAAATATTCAAAAAAGAATAAATCCCGGCGGGGAATTTTAAAAACTAAGCACGGATCAATAAAAACCCCTTTTTTTATGCCTATTGCTACTAAGGGGGCCGTAAAAACCCTTACGCCGAAGCAATTAAAAGATATTAAGGCTCAGATAGTACTTGGTAATACTTATCATTTAAATTTAAGGCCAGGAGCAAAGATTATAAAAAAAGCTGGTGGTTTGCATCATTTTATGAATTGGCCTGGACCAATATTGACTGACTCGGGCGGTTACCAGGTTTTTTCTCTAGCTAAATTCAGAAAAATTACGCCCAAAGGAGTAATTTTTAAAGATAATGTCAGTGGCCAAAAGCATTTGTTGACTCCCGAAAAAGCTATACAGATTCAAATAGATTTGGGAGTGGATATAATCATGTCTCTGGACGAATGCCCGCCTTATCCTTGTCCAAAAAAGTACGCCCATGATTCTATGAAAATTACTACTGACTGGGCTAAAAGGGGTTTAAAGTATTTTAAAAAACATAAAAAACCAGGCCAGCAATTATTTGGTATTATTCAGGGGTCAGTTTTTAAAGATTTAAGAGAAGAACACGCTAAAGAATTGTCTAAAATGGATTTTGATGGTTTGGCTCTTGGCGGCTTAGCTGTCGGCGAAAAAGCTAAAATTATGTATAAAGTAATAGAATGGATTGAACCTCATTTACCAAAAAATAAACCCCGCTATCTAATGGGTGTGGGCTATCCAGAACAAATAGCAAAAGCAGTTGAGCAGGGTATTGATATGTTTGACTGTGTTTTACCCACGCGTAACGCCCGGCACGGGGTTTTATACACTTGGAAAAAAGAAAAATATGCTGCTAGTAAAAATTTTTATCAAGAGCTAAAAATAAAACAATCTAAATTTAAAAATGATTTAAAACCAGTTGACTCTTCTTGTCAGTGCTATGGTTGTAAAAATTATTCAAAGGCTTATCTTCGTCATTTATTTATGTCTGGTGAGTTTTTAGGCCAAACCTTAGCTACTTTACATAATTTAAGATTTTATTTAAAATTAATGGAAAAGATAAGAAATAATATTTAAGCTAGCTCTTTTTTACCAAGCAGGAGGACAAAGATGAATGATGGAAAGATATCAAAAAAGAAGGCTGATGAAAAAAATATTCAACCTTTGAAAAGTTATTGAATAAGGCCAAAAAAAAGGGCCGAGTTGGTGGGGCTTTTGCCTGTCCGGTTTGTGGTATGAGATTTAATACTAAAAAAGAGGCTGATGATTGTTGTGGCAGTTCCATTGATATTTGAGAGGTATTTTTTAAAATGCCTCTTTTTTTATTTATTTTTTGACTTGACAAAAGTTTAATAAAAAGGTTAATTAAAAGTGGATTAAGTAGAGTACCTTTGATAATTAAGGAGGAGGATTAGCCATGTCTCTTAGAACTTATCACCGGAAGAAAACTCCTTTAGAGACTATAAACCAATTCTCTGAAGAAGAAATTAAGACTTTAATTAAAAAGAAAATTCCAGTAAGCTTAAAAAATGGATCTTTAGATATAAAGTATCAAACTGAAGTCCAAAAGTGTCTTATTATCAGTTTTGATAAAAAAGGTAAAAATTTCTTTTTTAAAATTAAGCTATTAAATAAGGGAGATGATAAGTTTATAGAAGTATCTGATAAAGAGATTAATGTTTTATGTGCCCGTATTGATCTTTGTCAGGAAGGTTTATTATAATTTGTTTATAAAAGGAGGCCTTTAAATTGAAAAGCTTAATGCTTAATCCAAATCTGCCCAAAGCCACTCAGTAAATAATATTTAATGGGGTGGCTTTTTTATTAGACAAAAGTCAAATTTTATGATATAATATAGAATGATGTCTCAGAATATTTTTTGGAAAACAGCTAAATATATATTCAAGGAAATATTATTTGATATTCTTTATTTCCCATTTTGGTGGTATACCACGGGCGTAAAAAAAGCGGCTGTTTTTTTTATTAATGAAGTAATTGGCTGGAGTAATCGACTTTCTTTACGTATTTTGTTTAAAAATTTACTTAAACCAATGTATGGGGATTATTCGCGTAGCGGTCGGATCATCAGTCTTTTTATGCGATTAATTGTTTTTGGTTTTAAATTAGTGTTTATGGTTATCTGGCTGGTTATTTTGTTGTTTCTCTTTTTACTTTGGATTGTTTTACCTATTTTCATTATTTATATGATTTATTTAAATATTACTGGTAGTAAAGGTTTTTTTATTAATTAAATATGAATTCAGAAAAAAACAAAAATCAGGAAATGCAATTTATTAAATGTCCTAAATGTCAGGGACAGAGTTATTATATTGATAAAAAAGGTAAAGCGGTTCCTTGTGCTGCTTGTGACTCTTTGGGCGTGGCGGCTTATTTTAAGGGGCGTTATCTTATCTGGCAAAAAAGAATAACTCATTTGAGAATTTTAGAAGAGAAGACAGAAAAAATGGTTAGAGCTGGTATTAATGGACTTTTAATTGCTTTTGGTATTTTAGGATTATTTTTAGGTTTTTGGCAGCTCTATCAGCATGCCAGTGCTGGTTACGGTTTAACTCACCTTTTTGAAATACGTAACACTTCACTTTTAATTTTTTGGATTTCTTTACTGGTTGATATGTATATTTATTATCGTTTGGAAAGGGAAAGAACCAGAGTGCCCCATATTGAAAGAGATTTTGTAGAAAAGGTGCCTCTTCCAGAAAATCTTATAAATTTTAAAGAAGTATTAGATAATAAGAAAATAAGACAAGAAGTATCAAATTATTTAAATTCTTCAGCTATGGAAACTATTGAAAAAGCCTGGGAACTAGCTGATCGGCTGGGACACACTACTTTAGAGCCTATCCATGTTTTAGCGGCAGTTATTTCTAGCTCGGAAGTAAAGATAATTATGGCTCGCTTAGCTATGATGCCGGATCAATTAATAAAAAGAATAAAAAATGCACTAGGTAAATTACCAAAGATAAAAGGTTCAGATACTATTATTTCCCAGGATTTTAACAAGATGGTTTACCTGGCTTATCAAGAGGCTTATCAAGGCCGTCGCTCAACTATTGGAGTGCCTGATTTAATTATTGCTTTGGCCAGGACCGGTACTCTAACTCAAGAAATACTTTATGATTTGGAAATTAGTTTTGATAAGTTAAGAAATGTAGTTGAATGGATAAATATTGAGGAGAAATTAAGACATAAGTGGACTTTATTTAAAGCCAAGGCTTCGCGTAAACCAAAAAGAGGTATGAACCGGGCTATGACGGCTATTGCCACACCAGTCTTGGATCAGTTTTCACGGGACTTAACTACTTTAGCCAGCCAGGGCGCTTTACCTTTAAGTGTCGGACGTGAAAAAGAAGTCAAAGAAATTTTCAGAATTCTTGAATCAGGTAAAAATTATCCGCTTTTAGTTGGTTTTCCCGGAGTTGGTAAAACCAGTATTATTCATAATATTGCTTCGATGATGGCTTCTGAAGAAGTGCCGGAAATTTTGCGGGATAAAAGATTAGTCAGCCTTTCTGTTTCTTCACTTGTTTCCGGAGCTGGAGCTATGGGAGAGCTGGAAGAGAGGTTAAGTGCTATTATCAGTGAAGTGGTGCGTTCGGGCAATATTGTCTTATTTATTGATAATCTGCAAAATATGGTCGGAGTTTCTTCGGGTGGCGGTAAAACTATGGATATTTCAGAAATTTTGACCGAAGCTTTGCAAAAGGGATATTTTGCTGCCTTAGCTTCGACTAATCCAATAGATTATTCGCGCTATATTGAAAGACATGGCGGTATTTCCAGTATTTTCCAAAGCGTAAAAATAGAAGAGCCGGAAACTAATGAAGCTATCAAAATTTTAGAGTCAAAAGCCGGAATGATTGAAGTAAAAAATAAAGTTTTCTTTTCCTATGAGGCCTTGGAAAAAGCAGTTAAACTTTCTCAGCGTTATATCCATGACAGATATTTACCCGAGAAAGCTATTAATTTAATTCAAGAAGTGGCGGTGCATGTCAGAAAAACAAAAGGTCCTAAAAATCCAGTTAAATCAGAAGATGTAGCCAAAATTGTTTCCGAAAGAGCTAATGTTCAGGTGACAAAAATTACAGAAAAAGAAAGTGAAAAGTTGCTTAATTTAGAAAAAAGAATTCATGAGAGGATTATTAATCAAGAAGAAGCCGTTAATTCAGTTTCCGGAGCCTTAAGAAGAGCCCGGGTTGAATTGCGTGATATCCAGAGGCCGATTGCTAATTTATTATTTTTAGGCCCGACTGGTGTCGGTAAAACTGAATTGGCTAAAACTGTAGCCGAGGTTTATTTTGGTTCAGAAGAAAATATGATTAGACTGGATATGTCTGAATACCAAGATCAGTCTTCTATTAGCCGTATTTTAGGAGCGTCTCCGGGATATACTGGCTCTGGCTCGGGGGGTTATTTGACTGAAGCCGTGAGAAAAAACCCTTTTTCCTTAGTTTTATTAGATGAGTTAGAAAAATCTCATCCGGATGTTTTAAATCTATTTTTACAGCTGATGGATGACGGCCGTTTAACGGATAGTCTTGGCCGAACAGTTGATTTTACCAATATTATTTTAATAGCTACTTCTAATGCTGGCACTGAACATATTCAGAGAAGATTGGCTCAAAAAACCAGTATGGATGAGATTAAAAAAGAATTAATGGAGGAAGTACTTTTTCGTTTTTTCCGTCCGGAGTTTATTAACCGTTTTGATAATGTTATTTTATTTAAACCATTATCAATGGAACATATTGAAAAAATTGTTGGACTTTTTTTGAAAAATGTACAAAAAAGACTAACAGACAAAGGTATTACCTTGCAAGCCTCGAAAGAAGCTATTAAAGAATTGGCTAAAGAAGGCTATGATCCAATTTACGGAGCCAGACCCTTGAAGAGAAAAATTCAGGAAATAGTGGATAACGCTCTGGCTAATTATTTACTTAAGGGAGAGTTATCAAGACGCGATGTAGCTATTTTAGAGCCAGGAGGCCGAATTAAAGTGAAGAAAGCCAAACAGCTTTAATAAATTTGACTAAAAAATAATTTTTTAATAAGATAAACTATCTTTGAAAAAAAGATAGTTTTTTGTTCTTTAAAAAGAAAGGTGATATAAAATGACTTATAGTTTTTTGGGAGAAAAGGCTAGCGGGCCACTTTATGGCAGTCGTGGTCGTATAAACGGTTATTGTCTTCTTAATACTGATGTAATTTTAATAACAAAAGGAGCCTATAATGGTCAATTGGCTGTACCAAAGTGGCATCAGGTAAAGAAAAAAAAGAAAAAGCTTTATCAGTTAGTACCTTCTATTTATCTGGTGCATCGTCAGGCGGTTAATATTCTGGCTCAATATAATCTGCCTTTTTATGGCGAGAAATCAAAAATGAGAGAGGCTATTAAAATAGCCCGAGATTTGAACTTAATGATTATTGGCTTGAAAAAAGGCAATCTAGAAGAGTACGAAAAAAAACTAGCCAGTAAAGTGGACGAAATTTTTAATATTGTCGGCTTGGTGCGTAATCAAAGAAAAAGAGCCGGGCTTAAAGTAATTGAACCAGTAGCTGAGATTACCGATAGTCGAGGCCAGGTAAACCCTGGTGCTTTTCGAGCCCGGACCATAGCCGGTGTTAATCGCTTTCAGGAAAGAAAAGAAGAAATTCTTAAAATTGAAACTAAAATTGTCAGTCGCTTAACCACTTCCAAAGCTCTTTTTGATTTTACTGAGTACGTGCTGGCTTCATCTTGTCATTTTCTTGATGCTATTTATGATTATGCTCTCAATAGAGATTATCAGGTCGAAAACCAAGTAAGAAAAAGAATGGCCGGTCGGCTCTCAGCTATTATCAGTGATTTGGAAACTATTAAATTCCAACCTTTTTTGATTAATTGCCAGCTGAGTATTAAAGAGCTTCAAAAAGCCAAAGATCTTATTAGATTTGGAGATATTTTAGAAGGTATCAGGCAAATTACTTTTTCTTATAATTCTCTTAAATTAAAAAAAATTCAGGGTGAGCTTGAAGATTTGATTATGGAAATTACCTACTTAATTAATAGCCAAAGTTTTCTCAACCAAAGCAGCTTTTTTATAAAAGTACGTCTTCGAGCTATTGAAGAAGCGCTTGATTTAATTGATGAAGGAGGTTTTAAAAAGAAAAGTGTTTTGAAAGCAATGGATAAATTTCCTCAGATTTATCAGGTAATTAACAAAGGGAAATGGCTAGAAGTTAAACATACTCTTAAGCAAGTTTCAGAAATAATCACCTGGTTTTAAAATTAATTATTAAATTTATAGCCCTGCTATTAAGTGGGGTTTTTTTTATTGACTATTTTATTTTTTTAAGGTAATTTTAAATTAATTGCTATTTTTAAAAAGGAGGATTATGTAATGAGAATACCAACAAAGTTAGAAGTTTGGCGCAGTCATACTACCCCTTTTAGACGGCCTCGCAAGACAAAATTACCTTTTCAGGAAAAAGGAAAATATGATATTTTTTATATAGCAGCAATTATGGGAGTAAAAGTGTATTTGAAAAAAAGAAAACAGAATAAATAACCATCAAATTATATTAAATATTTGATGGTTTTTTCTTGATTTTAGAGCTAAAAAAAGGTATAATTGATATAGTTATTTATAAAAAAATCCCTTCGCTTTTTGGGCGAAGGGGGGTAAGATTTTAAGTAAGAGTTTATCTTTCTAGAGAAAGAGGAATAACCGTAATGACCGGAGTTTTTTCTCCGTTATTAAATTTCCTTACATCTAATCCGACAAAACGGTAGGTATTATTTTCCTCTTTTTTGGGATTTTCTACTTTTTTTATCTTTTTTTCAATACCCTGGCCGGTAATTTCTATTATTGAACCCGGTGTAAATTCAATGTTATTGGTTATATTAGTTTGGCCAATAATACCCCAGCCATCTTCTTTAGCTATTCCGGTTTTTTTACCACCGATTTTATCTCCGGACTGATGGCAAGGATCTCCAGCTAAACTAACTTTAGAAAAAATAGTAAAACAAGTCATATCTACTATACCTCCTTAAGGTATTTAAATGAATAAAGAACAATTAAACAATTTTATAACTGATAAGATTAACAAAAGAATTATATTATGTCAAGACCAAAAAATATTATGGAAAAATTAGTTTCTCTTTGTAAAACAAGAGGCTTTATTTTTCCGACGGCCGAAAAATACGGCGGACTTCAAGGTTTTTGGGATTGGGGACCTTTGGGAGTGGAGCTGAAAAACAATATTAAAAAAATGTGGTGGCAAAAATTTGTTCAGCAAAAAGATAATGTGGTTGGTTTAGACAGTGCTATTATTACTAATCCAGAAGTTTGGGAAAAGTCAGGGCATTTGAAAAATTTTAGAGATAAATTGGTTGAATGTAAAAAATGCCACCGGCGTTTCAAGGAGCCGGAACATAATATTTTAGATCATTCAGCCCCACCCTTTACATGCCCTTATTGCGGTAGCGAAGATTTAGAAAAAGCTAAGGATTTTAATACTATGTTTAAGACTTTTGTTGGGCCAGCTGAAAATTCGGCTTCGACTGCGTACTTGCGGCCAGAAACGGCCCAGAATATTTTTGTTAATTTTGAAAACGTGATGAATTCACAGCGCTTAAAACTGCCTTTTGGTATCGCCCAAATAGGTAAAGCTTTTCGTAATGAAATTACCCCAGGTAATTTCATTTTCCGCACGCGCGAGTTTGAACAAATGGAGCTGGAATATTTTATTCATCCCAAAGAAGATAAAAAATGGTTTGACTATTGGGTTAAAGAGTCTAAAAAATGGTTTTTGGACTTAGGATTAAAAAAGGAAAACCTTAAAGAACATAAGCAATCTAAAGAAGAACTGGCCCATTACGCTAAGGAAACCATTGACTTGCTTTATAACTGGCCTTTCGAAGGTTTTAGCGAATTAATTGGTATTGCTAATCGTACTGATTATGATTTAAAAGCCCATAATTTTAAATATAAAGAAGACAAAGAAGAATTTATACCCTATGTTATTGAGCCTTCTTTTGGGGTAGAGCGGCCGGCCTTAGCTTTTCTTTTGGACGCTTATGAGGAAGTGGAAGGTGGCCGGACCAAGACTACCAAAAGCACTAAGAATAAAGAAGTAGTTTTACGGCTAAACAAGCATTTGGCCCCTTATAAAGTGGCCGTGTTGCCTTTATCTAGAAAAGAGCCTTTGAAAAAATTAGCCAAAGAAATTCATCATAGTTTAAGAAAAGAATTTATGATTACTTATGATGAGTCAGCTTCCATTGGCCGTAGATACCGCCGTCAGGATGAAATTGGCACGCCTTATTGTGTGACGGTGGATTTTGATTCTTTAGATGATAAAAAAGTAACAGTGCGGGATCGTGATACCATGAAACAAGATCGGATTTTTATAAAAGAATTGCCAGATTATATTAAAGAGAAATTAGCATAAAAATGCACAAAAAAATTAAATTAAAAAACAAAGCCACTTTAATTTTAGCCCCCAAAAATGAAACTAAGGCGGTGACTGTTTTGGTTATTTTTAAAATTGGCTCGCGGTATGAATCAAAAAAGGAAAACGGCCTTTCTCATTTTATTGAGCACATGATGTTTAAGGGAACAAAAAAAAGACCAAATACTATAGATATTTCCCGAGAGCTTGATAGTGTGGGCGCCGAGTTTAATGCTTTTACTAGTAAGGATTATACGGGATATTACATAAAGATTCAGCATAAGAAAATAGAATTAGCCTTGGATATTCTTTCTGATATTTTATTTAATTCTAAATTTGAAAAAAATGAATTTGAAAAAGAAAAAGGAGTAATAATTGAAGAAATAAATATGTATAAAGACAATCCTTTGATGCATATGGAAGAATATTTTGAACAGGTAATTTATGGCTCAAGTGCTTTAGGCCGTTTTATTGCCGGTCCCAAGGAAAATATCAAGTCTTTTAAAAGAAAAGATTTAGTTAGTTTTAAAAATAAGTTTTATCATCCGAAAAATATGTCTATTGGGGTGGCTGGAAGATTTTCTGAAAAAAAGATAAAAAGTCTGGCTGAAAAATACTTTTCCAGCAAAAATAAAAAGCCTTTAAGTAAATTTAAAAAGTATAGGCACCAACAAAAAAAACGCCGGGTTAAAATAAATTACAAAGAAACAGACCAAGTTCAAATGGCTTTAGGTTTTCCTGCTTTTTCTTATTTTCACAAAGATATTTATGTGCTTTATCTTTTAGGTATTATTTTAGGTGGTTCAATGAGCTCTCGTTTATTTATAAATATTCGGGAAAGAAAAGGCCTTTGTTATTTTATCAGATCCACGCCTAATATTTATGAGGATACCGGCAATCTTTTTATCCAGGCTGGCTTGGATAAGCGAAGAATTTTCCAGGCGCTGAAACTTATTTGGCAGGAACTAAAAAACCTGAAGTACAAAGGAGTTAAATCCAAAGAATTGAAAAAGGCCAAAGAATTTTTAAAAGGAAAAATGATACTCTCTATGGAAGACTCTAGCCAGATAGCCTCTTATTTTACCAAGCAGTTTGTTCTAACTGGTAAGGTTGAAAGTCCGGAGGAAAAAATTAAAAAGATAGAAAAAGTTAAAACTAGTGATATAAAAAGAGTGGTTGGAAAAATAATAAAGAAGAAACGCTTAAATTTGGCTATTATTGGACCTTTTAGAGATAAGGCAAAATTTGAAAAATTTATTGACCAAAAGCTTAAATAATTTTATAATATAGATAAGTTTATGCCGGAAATAACAAACAAAAAAGTAGATATTTCCATGAAAAGCCTGATAAAGATTATCCTGGTTATTTTAGCCTTGCTTTTCATTTTTTATGTGCGTGATGTTATTATTATTGTTTTTGTTTCGGCTGTTATTGCCACGGCTATTAACCCCTGGGTGGATAAATTTCAGAAAAAGGGAGTGCCCCGAATTTTAAGTATTATTATTATATATACTATTATTTTTGGCTTAGTCAGTTTGGCTATTGCCTTGATTATTCCGGCTATGACTAATCAAATTGCTCAGTTTTCCCAGAATTTTCCCGCCATTTATGATAAAATTTCCAACAGCTTAACTAGTGGGGGAGAGCAAAGCCAGCAATTGGCTGAAACTATTCAGCAGGGCTTGCAATCAACTATTTCCGCCTTGGGGAATATTACTAATAGTATATTTGCTGGTCTTTCGGGTATTTTTGGCGGACTTTTTTCTTTGATTGGAATTTTAGTTTTAACCTTTTATATTACTTTAATTGAAGATGGATTAAATAAATTTATTCAAGCTGTTTCGCCGTCTCATTATCAGCCTTATTTAATGCAGTTGCTCAGCCGTATTCAAGTTCGTCTTTCTAAGTGGGTAAAAGGGCAGCTGATATTAAGTTTGATTATTGGGGTGGCTTCTTTTATTGGTTTAGTAATTCTAGGTATTCCTTATGCTTTGGTTTTAGGCCTAATCGCTGGTTTGACTGAGTTTATTCCTTATGCCGGGCCAATCATTGGAGCGGTGCCGGCTGTTTTAATTGCCTTGACTATTTCACCCTGGAAAGCCCTTTTTGTTATTATTTTGTATATAATTATTCAGCAGCTTGAAAATAATTTGCTGGTACCTAAAATAATGCAAAGAACCACCGGTTTAAACCCAATTGTGATCATTATTGTGATGCTCCTTGGCGCCAGACTGATGGGTATTTTAGGAGTAATACTGGCTATTCCGATTACTATTATCGGCGATGAATTTATTAAGGATTTTTACAAAGAAAAAAAGAAAAAAGATGAATCTCTGGAACCAGATGAAATTGGCTAAATATTATTTAAATAAAAAAATCCCAGCTTTTAATTAATTTGGGTTATTATTTATTAATTTTTAAAATGACTAAACTTTATATAGTTTCGACACCCATTGGTAATTTAAAAGATATTTCCAGACGGGCTTTGTTAGTTTTTAAAAAAGTTGATTTTATAATTTGTGAGGATACGCGTCATACTTTAAAGCTGCTTAACTATTATGATATTAAAAAACCGCTGGTTAGCTATCATCAGCATTCAAAAATAGGAAAGATTGATAAAATAATTGAGAAATTATCTTCTGGCCAGTCAGCCGCTTTGGTTTCTGACGCCGGTACGCCGGGTATAGCTGATCCGGGAGGAAAATTACTGGAAGAAATATATAATAAGTTAGAAGATAAAGTTAAAGTCTTAACGGTGCCGGGTTCTTCAGCGCTAACAGCGGCTGTTTCAATTTCCGGCCTACCTAGTGATCATTTTGAGTTTTTAGGGTTTTTACCCCATAAAAAAGGCCGGCAAAAACTTTTTAAAGAAATAGCACAATCTGATCATACCATAATTTTCTTTGAATCACCTTATCGTATTTTAAAAACCTTAAAAAGTTTATCAAAATATTTAGATAAAAAAAGAAAAGTGGTGGTAGCCCGGGAAATGACAAAAATTCACGAGGAAGTTATTCGGGGTGATATAGATTATGTTTATAATTACTTTGAAAATAATAAAGATAAGGTTAAAGGAGAGTTTGTGGTTTTGATTGCGGCTTAATAAAAAAAAGCCTCTGCCATAAGACAGAAGGCTTTTCTCAAGGTTCTATGAATTTACTGAGTTTTGTGCTTTTGGCTTTTAGTTCTTTTAGCCATTTCCTTGGCCACAATTCTTTTTTCTCGAGCCAACTTGTGCAAAAAATCATTATTTCTTTTGTGATCAGGCCAGAAACCTAATTTATTAAAAGAGATTTTTACGCCCGGTGGTACTATGTCCCTTTCACAGATTCTTATAATAAATTGAAGATTTGAGATTGAGAGTCTATGATGAAGTGAGCCGATATGAAACCAAATAGCTTTTTTAGCTTCATATAAGTTTAAACCCTCAGTAAAGATTGAGCCCTCAGGGCAATTAATAAAAAATTTGTGCAGTGATAACTTATCATGTACTTGTGTAAAGAAGTTCATAATATCGAGTGTTGATCTATCTTTATCCACGATCATTCCCTTTCTGCTGAGATAATAATAAAAAGAACTAATAGCTGATTTTAACCAAGTATACTATCATGATATATAACTTTGTCAAGGGGTGTCAAAAATAAATTAAATTTATGAAAAAGGGTTATTTAATATTTTTAATTTTAATAATATTTTTATTTGGTCTATTTTGGACTATTTTTTGGTATTTATCACAGCGAAGTTCTTCAGAAGAAGCAGTATACAGAGGAGAAAATATACATGATTGTGTTAAAGATGAAGATTGTTTGCCAGTTAGTACAAGTTGGTGTCGATATATTTATGCTATTAATAAAAATTGGTATGGAGAATGGAAAGAACGAGATCAGCAAAGTTATGTTGAAAAAAAACAAGAACGTCGATTATGTCAGGGTTTAGCACCTTGGGAAAAGTTAGAATATGCCACAGCTTTTTGTCAAGATAGAAAATGTCAAATAAAATATGATGAAGATATAATTAACGAATTTAATAAAAATAAATAAATATATGACTACCAAGAAACACTTAGCTTCAATTACCATTCTTGTTGAATTAAAAATTCTTAAATACATGTAGGAGAAGTTTAGAATATATTAAATGATCATGGTAAAATAATTATAGGCAGAACGGGATTAGACCTAGTTGTAGATGTTTAGCTTATGATGATGGAATTATCGATAAGTCAAATATTATGACTGATTAAATAAAAAATAGATTCTATATTACCACGCCCATTTATTATGTGAATGACAAGCCTCACCCTTCGGCGATTTGACTTTGCTCACTGCAGGCGGAGCTCAGGTCGAGGTTAAATTAAATAGGATAAATTTATGAAAAAGAGAAATAAGTTTTATATTACTACGCCCATTTATTATGTGAACGATAAACCTCACATTGGTCATGCTTATACTACTTTGGCGGCTGATATACTGGCTCGTTATTATAGAGATAAATTAGGCGAAGAAAATGTCTTTTTTTTAACCGGGACAGATGAACATGGCACTAAAGTTGCTGAAAGTGCTCTGAAAGAAGATAAAACACCTCAGGAATTTGCTGATGAAGTAGCCAGTCTTTTTAAAAAAACTTGGAAAAATTTAAATATTGATTATAATGATTTTGCCCGTACTACTGATAAAAAGCACGAAGAATCAGTGGATATATTTATGAAAAAATTAAAAGAGGCTGGGGCGGTTTATGAAAAAGAATACGAAGGACTTTATTGTCCGGGTTGTGAAAAGTTTATTACCAAAAAAGAACTGGTTAACGGTAAATGTCCCGATCATAACCGAAAACCGGATAAGGTTAAAGAAAAAAATTATTTTTTCAAACTTTCAAAATACGCGGATCAGGTTAAAGAAAAAATAGAAAAAGGCGAGATGAAAATTAAGCCCGAAGGGCGCAAAAATGAAATTATATCTTTAATTGATCAGGGTCTGGAGGATTTTTCTATCTCTCGGGAAAAAGTTAAGTGGGGTCTTGCCTTGCCTTTTGATAAAAAGCAAACCGTTTATGTCTGGGTAGAGGCCTTGCAAAATTATATTTCTTTTATTGGCTATGGCCATGATGAAAAAAAGTTCAAGAAATGGTGGCCGGCTGATGTTCATTTGATGGCCAAGGATATTCTTAAATTTCACGCCCTTTTTTGGCCGGCGCTTTTAATAGCTACTGGTGAAGAAGTGCCACATGAACAGTTTGTCCATGGCTTTTTTACCATTAATGGCCAGAAAATGAGTAAGACTCTGGGTAATGTTATTGATCCGAATGAAATGGTAAAAAAATACGGAGTAGATGCTACCCGCTATTTACTGATTTCCCAGTTTCCTTTTGGCTCTGACGGAGATATGGATGAGAAAAGATTTCATGATAAATACAACGCTGATCTGGCCAATAACCTGGGTAATCTGGTTAACCGTGTAACTAACATGATAGAAAAGTATTGTAAAGGAAAAATACCCGAGTTTGTTAAATCGCCTCGCTCTTTAGAAAAAGTGACAAAATTAATAGAAGATTACTCTTTTGACCAGGCGCTTTTGGAAATAATGAAAACAGTAACCTGGGCTAACCAGCAGATAGATAAAAATGAACCTTGGCAACTAGCCAAAAGTGATGAGAAAAAAGATGAAGAAAATTTGAATAAGCTTTTAAGCTCTCTAGCTAGTCTTCTTTGTCATATAGCTAAAGCTTTAAAACCCTTTATGCCCAATACTTCGGCCAAGATTACTAATTTAATAGTTTGTGATAAAATAACTAAGTCGGAAGCTTTGTTCCCGAGAATTAAAGAATAAATATTATGAAATTTTTTGATCTAGCTATTTTAATAATTTTCTTTGGCTTTTGCTGGTTTGGTTTTTGGCGGGGCTTAGTTCAGACCTTAGGCTCGATTGTTGGCATTTTTTTAGGAGCTATATTGGCTTCCCGCTGGTATGACCAGGTAATACCAATGCTGGGTATGAATGAAACTCCAGCTACCCGGATTATTGTATTTATTTTACTTTTTATTTTGATTGTTAAACTGACCGGGCTTTTATTTCAAATAATTCACAAAGCTTTTAATATTGCCGCTTTTTTACCGGGACTAAAATCTTTAAACCGGATAACCGGTCTAATTTTAGGAGCTATTGAAGGTGCTTTATTTTTAGGAATAGTATTAAATTTTATTAAAAATGCTTCTACCGGCACTATTTTTGAAGATACTTTTGCCACTTCGTCTTTAGTGGGATTTTTTGTTGCTTTTGCTAGCTGGATAGTGCCTCTTTTTCCCAAAGCTTTAAGAAAAGTTAATGACTTAATGTAAAAATATGCTTATTGATACCCATTGCCATATAAATTTTGAAGCCTTTAACAAAGACTACCAAAAAGTAGTTGATGAAGCTATGGCTAAAAATATGAAATTGATAACCGTCGGTTCACAAATTGAAACTAGCCGTCAGGCTCTAAGCATTGCCCATCAATATGAAAATGTTTTTGCTTCGGTCGGGCTACACCCGACTCATTTAACCGACGAAGAATTTATTAGGGAAGAATATTTAGAGCTGGCCAAAGACAGCAAGGCAGTGGCTATTGGAGAAACCGGCCTTGATTATTATCAGCTTTGGGCGGATACTCCGGAAGAAGAAAATGAGATTAAAGAAAACCAAAAAGAACTACTGAAAAAACAAATTATTATTTCTCAAGAGCTAAGAAAACCTCTAATTTTACACTGCCGTGATGCCTATAATGATTTACTTAACGTTTTAAAAAAAGAAAAAGATTTAAAGGCAGTGGTTCATTGTTATTTGGGTAATATGAAATTTGCCCAGAATTTTTTAGATTTGGGTTTATATTTAGGATTTACCGGTATTATTACTTTTAGTGATGATAAAGAGTTAATAAAAGTGATTGAAAAAATGCCCTTGGAAAGAATGTTTATCGAAACTGACGCGCCTTATTTATCGCCAGAGCCTTATCGGGGGCAACGTTGTCGGCCGGTTTATGTGGAAGAAGTAGCCAAAAAAATAGCTGAAATTAGAGGTATTAGTTACCAAAAAGTAGCCAGCCAAACTACCAAAAATGCTGAAGAATTTTTTAGAATATAAAATTAGTTAAATAGTTTTCGCCAGAGGCGAATCAGCCTTTGGCTGAAATTAGTTAATTGGTGACTTAGGGGAGTTGATTCTTTATTTATTTTGTAATATAATAATGTGATAAATTAAATTAATATGGAAACAATATATATAATAATCAGTATCTTTATAGTGGGAGTTAGTTTGGCAGGTTTTGTTTATTATTTGTTAAATAAACGCCTCAATAAGGTTAGTCAACTGGACAAAGACAGCCAGTCTTTAGTTATGCTGCAGAATCAAATCAATGAAATCAACAAAACTCTTGACACCAAACTAACGGAATCAACTAAAATGTTTGCCTCGCAAAGAAGTCAAGACGCGCAGATTATCCGTGAAGTGACCGAAAAATTAACTAAATTGGATGAGACCAATAAACAGGTTTTAAATTTTTCTGACCAGCTTAAGTCTTTGCAGGATATTTTGAAAAATCCCAAACAAAGAGGAGTTTTAGGCGAATATTATCTGGAAACAGTTTTAAAGAATGTTCTGCCACCAGCTAGCTTCCAGATGCAATACAAATTTAAAAATGGGGAAATCGTAGACGCTGTTATTTTTGTTAAAGATAAAATTATCCCGGTTGATTCCAAGTTTTCTCTGGAAAATTATAATAAAATCGTTGAGGAGCATGATGAGACGCGAAGAAAAGAGCTAGAAAAATTATTTAAACAAGATTTAAAAAACCGTATTGATGAAACCTCTAAGTATGTCCGTCCGGATGAAAAGACTTATGATTTTGCTTTTATGTTTATTCCTTCCGAAGCCATTTATTATGATTTATTGGTTAATAAAATAGGGGCGGTCAAAATTTCCACCCGTGACCTAATTGAATATGCCTTTAAAGATAAGCATGTTATTGTAGTTTCACCGACTACTTTTATGGCCTATTTACAAATGGTACTTCAAGGGTTGAGGGCTTTACAAATTGAAGAATCTACCAAGGAAATTCGTAAAAACGTGGAAAAATTAGGCAAGCATATTCTTAATTTTGATAGTTATATGCAAAAATTAGGTAATCAATTAGGCACAGCGGTTAATAGTTATAATCAAACTAGTAAAGAATTTAAAAAAATTGATAAAGATATTTTAAAAATAACCGGCGAGGGAGGGGAAATTGAGCCACTGGAAATTGATAAACCCAAGGAAGAATAAAATATGAGAGTAGAAGTCTCCGAACATATACCTGATGAAATAAAAAAAGCATTGAATATTGAAACTGAAGAGCTAAAAGAAATATTTGCTCGTGAGGCTATTAAGTTTTTGAAAGAAAAATATGAAAAAGAAGAAAAACTAGGCAGGGGTAATATTGGGGAAGTTTGGTATGCATCAGCGAAGAGATTTGGGTGTAATGTTTGTGTAAAAAATAATTATCGTCCTGAAGTCTCAATGAATTCTTTGGAGAAGGAATACTATATACAAACAGATTTTTATGAAGCTGGCGGTCGCACTCCTTTGCCATTTATGTATATTGAAGGGGATGGTGATGATAATCTAGAAAAATTAATGGTTATGGAAACTGTTGACGGGTCTAATTTTGAAGAATATATAGATAGATTAAAGGATAAAGATGAAAAAATAAAAAAAGAAGATTTTGATAATATTATTGAAGACCTGAAAAAACAAATTAAAATTGCTCATCAAGCCGGAGTTTATCACAGGGACTTGGATTTTAAAAATGTAATGATTGATTCAGAGAATAAAGTTTATTTAATTGATTTTGGAGAATCAAAAAAAACCCGTTTATCTGGTGATGAGGATGAAATTTATACTCAAGAAGTTATAAGAAATGGCCAAAGAATAACTGAAAAATTACCCAAAGATGACGATTTTATTAGAAAATTAAAGATAAAATTTAATCAAGAGGGCTTAATTGAAAGAAACTTGACATAATTATTATATTATGCTAAGCTAGATTGAAATATTGTGCCCTTTATCATTTATAGTTATGGAGGAAATTGAAAATGGCTAAATTAAATGTAGGTAAAAAAATAGTAGATGCGGCAAAAAAAGCCGTATTAGAGGACCCGGTTCGGGAAACTGATATTTTAAAAGTTTTTTCTTTGTCCAAATTCGAAAGGATATTTGAAAAGATGTCTCTTATTCTTCTAAAGAAAAAGATTAAAATATCAAAATCAGATATTCCCGGTAATACATTATTTATACCGGTTATTATAAATGACCATCAGTGTTTTATTACTGATAGCCAATCGGCCAATGATTTCAACCCCAAGATTTGATTCTTGGGGTTTCTTTTTTTATGGATCAAAAACAATACCAAAAAGTTAAGGATAAAGTGCTTTATCAAGGGGAAGTGCATAATCCAATTAAAGAGAATCTAAAAAAGGGATTTAAATTTTTTAAATTATTTTGGGCTATTATTTTATTAATTATTGTTATTGTATTGCTTTATTTTTTTGGGGATGATTTGGGTATTGAGTTATGGGGGAGGGGGTAGATATTAAGATACTAAGTGATCGAGATATTAAGTAATTTAGCCTTGAAAAAGGCTTTTTTTTGTTGATCCGAATAAATTTCAAAGAAATTTTGACGAGTTGACAAATAATTTAAATATTGGTAAAGTAAGGAACAATATTTTTTAAGTTAGTTCTTTGAAAAAAAGTGTTTTACACAATAAGGAGGTAGACTGCTATGAGTAGAGATGTGAGAAGAGTGACAAAAGAATATATTAAAGGTAAAGTTATTGATCCAGTAAGGACGTCTTTAACCTTTGATGATCTTACTCTTTATCCGGATTTTTCTAGGGTAGGACCGAAGGAAATTAATACTGAAACATTATTAACTAAAGGTGGTGAGAATAAAAAAGAAATTAAGCTTAAGATTCCGTTGGTTTCAGCAGCCATGGATACAGTAACAGAAAAAGAATTAGCTATTGCTTTGGCTCTAGCTGGTGGTATCGGCATAATTCATAAAAATCTTAGACTGGAGGAACAGGCCAGCCAGGTTAAATCAGTAAAGCGCTGGATGAATTCGGTAATTTCTGACCCCATTTATACTAATAAAGAAGTTTCTGTGGGAGAAGTTAAAGAGGTTATGAAAAGTAAGAAAATTTCCGGACTGCCGGTTCTTGATAAAAATGATAATCTCTGCGGCATTATTACCAACCGGGATGTTTCCAGCTGTAAAAATGATAATCTTAAGGTTAAAGAGGTTATGACCAGTCAAGTTATTTGTGCTGGTGAAGAAATGAAAGAAGAAGAAGCCCAGAAGATTATGCTGGAAAACCGAGTGGAAAAACTGCCTATTAAGACTAAAGATGGAAAACTAGCTGGCATGTTTACCGCGGTAGACATTAAAAAAAGGCAGCAGCATCCAGAGGCCGTTTTAGATGAAAACAAACGGCTTTTAGTCGGAGCGGCAGTAGGCGATATTTGGCATAAACACAAAGCAAGAGTTGAGGCTTTGGTTGAAGCTGGTGTTGATGTTATTGTCATAGACACAGCTCATGGCCATACAGTTAACATGAAAAATATGTTAACAAAGATGGCTGAATTTTACCCAAAAATACCAGTGATTGCCGGTAATATTAGCACTCCCGAAGCAGTTAAGGATTTAGTTAAATGGGGAGCTGACGCTATAAAAGTAGGTCAGGGTCCCAGTGCTATTTGTACCACAAGAGTGGTAGCTGGTATTGGCATACCGCAGATGACGGCTATTATGGAAGCAGTAGCAGTAGCTGGAGAAGTTCCAGTTATTGCTGATGGCGGTATTAAGTATTCAGGTGATATTGTCAAAGCTATTGCTGGCGGTGCTAGTAGTGTTATGATTGGCAGCTTATTTTCTGGCACTGATGAAGCTCCTGGTGAGATAATTTATCATCAGGGTAAGAGTTATAAGATCTATCGTGGCATGGGTTCCTCTGGAGCTATGAAAGAAGGTTCAGCTGAAAGATATCGTCAGGAAGGACAACCGGAACATAAATTTGTAGCCGAGGGGATTGAGGGTAATATTTCTTATGCAGGAACTATGGCTAGTGTAGTTTATCAGCTAATTGGCGGTCTTAGATCCGGTATGGGTTATTGCGGATGCGAAATAATTAAAGAGCTAAAAGAAAAGGCTCGTTTCAGAATAGTTACTGGTTCAGGCCTGCGTGAAAGTCATCCGCATGATATTAATATTATCCGAGAAGAAGAAAATTACCGGGGAGGTGTAAGATGAAGCAGCGTAGTGCTGAAGAATATCTTAATTGGCTCTGGTTTAAGCATGACAGCCGTCCTTTTACAGTTTTGGCTGGTGATCAATTTGGAGATAATGGTAAAGGAGCGGTTGAATCAGCTATCATTGATTTTTTCGAAGCTGTGGTCAGAGTTTCCGGCGGAGCTAATACCGGTCGAACAAGGTATGTCAGAGGAAAAGATAATAAACTTCATAAACTGGTTTTTCATCAAGTTCCCACTGGCTGGGCTGACGGAAAAATTGCCATAATTGGAGATCGTGTTCTGACAGATTTAGAAAGACTGATTAGTGAAATAAGCGGAATTTTGAGTGTTTGTCAAACACCAAAGCAGCCGCTTTACATTAGCCGTAAAGCCCCGGTTCATCTGGCTATTCACCGTCTCTGTGAAATGTGGATTGAGCATATTAAGGGCAAACACGGAGTTAAACCAACCGGACGAGGAATCGGTCCCATGTCGGCGTTTAGCTGTCTAAAGCTTAATTTGTTGATAGGACATCTTTTTGAGTCGGATCTTGTTTCCCGCTATGTTAAAGAGGCTTATAGGTTTATGGAGCCAATAATAAAAGCTATGGATAATCAGGGATTGATCAGAAAGGAAGATTATAAGGCTCAAGAAGAGATTGAACGGCTAATAGATCAGGGAAAAAGAATTAAAGAGTATGTAGTTGATACGGCTCCGATTATTCATGACCTGGCTGAAAAGAAAAAGCCAACCCTTTTTGGTCTGACTCAGGGCTTTGGCATTCATTTTTCTGGCACTTACCCTTGGTCTTCTTCCACGGAAACTATTTCTGCGGCCGCTGCTTACTGCCCCGGAGTACCGATGAAGTATTTTGGCCCTTCAATAATGGTTACTAAACTTTTACCAACCAGAGTTGGGGCTGGACCTTTTCCTACGGGCTTATGGGATCGCCAGGAAGCTGAGAATTTTTCCCTTGAGCATCCAGAGCTTTTTTCTGGACTGGACGAGTGTGACCAGAATGAAAGAGAAATTTTTCTTTCGCGGTTGAAAGAAAAGATAAATTCTGATCAGGCCAGTGACCAAGAAATAGCGCAATACTTTATGGCTTTAGGTAATGAATTGGGAGCGACAACACATCGGGGAAGAGAAGTTGGCTATCCGGATCTTCATCTGACTAGATGTGCTGCTAAGACTAACGGAGCTGACAGTATTGTTCTTACTCGGCTTGATTTGCTTTCCGGGTTGAAAATAAAACTACCGCTTTGTCTCGGCTACAAAATCCGTGATCGTCAGGTGCCTGATCTAGTTTTTCCAACCCCGGCTGAATTGCTCTATAGGGCGGAAACTATTAATACTTCTTTTGAAATGGATTTTAGTGGTGTTTCACTGGCTGGGCTTGAAAAAGAAGAAGAGCTGCCGCCTGATCTCTGTCAATTGATAAATTTCATGGAGAAATTTATCGGCAGTCCTTTAAGTCTTTCTTTTTCGCCTGGACCTAAAGGCAAGATTTTTCGGTATTAAAAATACTTTTAACTTTAACCACCCCTGTTTTTCTGAACAGGGGTTTTTTATTAATAAAAACTTCATGATATAATTTAATTATATCATTTATTTTTATGTTATTATCTCCAAAAATTAAAAAAGCTAAAAATTTGGCCCATAAGCTACATCAGGGCCAGATGAGAAAAAGAGGCGATCAGCCTTATATTGTCCACCCAATTGGTGTTTTTTCTATATTAAAAAAGTATACCACTAATGAAGACTGTTTATGCGCTGGTTGGCTACACGATACTTTAGAAGATGTAAAAGATTATAATTATAAAAAATTAAAAAAAGATTTTAACCAGAAAATAGCTGATATTGTCCAACAAGTAAGCGAAGATAAGGATGCGGACGAAAGTTTAGCCCAAAAAAGAAAGACCTGGAAAAAGAGAAAATTAAAGTATATTGAAAATTTGAAAAAAGCCAGCCAAGCGGCTTTAATGTTGGCTTGCGCTGATAAGATTGATAACCTAAAATCATTGGTAAAACATTATCAGGAAAAAGGAGATCAAATATGGTCGGTTTTTAACGCTCCGGAACCAAAAAAAGAGGAAAAAATTTGGTATTATAAAGAGGTTTTAAAGGTTTTAAAATCAAGACTGGATAATGATATTGTTCTAGAATATGAAAAGCTGCTTGAAAAGGGGAAAAGAATATTTAGTAAAACTTAATTGATTCACTTTTTTAATCAAAAAGAAAGTGCTATTATTTAGATATAATTATTAATTATAAATTTATGATTTGGATCGGTATTATTATTTTGCTCTTTGGCGGGTTATTTATTTATATTAGCCAGAGAAAAAAACAAAGCCAGAGTAAACTGGCTAAAACTGAAGTCCGGCCAGTTAAGGAAATAAAGCCAGGGGAAACAGTTGAGCTAGAAGGAAAAATTGAAGCTAGTCATCCTCTGCAAACACCTTTTTCCAAGCAAGATTGTGTTTATTATGAATATGAATTGGAAAAAGAAGTGGAGAAAGAGGATAAGGAGGGAAGAGTAGTGCATGATTGGGAAAGAGTCAAATCAGGCCATGAAAGAATTAATTTTAATTTACGGGATGGTACTGGCAGTATAAAAATTATTTCGGAAAAAGCTAAAATTGAAGCCCGTGATTTAGGCGAAAAATTTATTGGTCGGGGTGAGCCTTTGGGTGATTCAACTCTAGGCAAAATATTTGATTTTATCGCTAATGACAAATACCGAACCGAAGAAAAAGCACTTTTGAACGGAACACGAACTTATATTTACGGACAGGCTATGAAAGATAAAGATGAAGTAGTTATTAAAAAAGGCAATAATGATTTTATTATTAGCTATCGTTCAGAGGAAGAAGTGGAAAAATCAATGGCTAAAAAAGCTATGATATTTAAAGTTTTGGGCTTTATTGGTATAATTGGCGGGGTGGTATTAGCCGTTTATTCGTTTTTTATATAGGAAACAAATTGTTAAGGGGTTAAGTTATTAAGTTATTGATTTTTCTATTTCTAATTTTTATTTTTTTGTTTTTCAATATCTATTATCTTATAATAAAAAACCCCAGGCTATGAAAACTCTGGGGTTGTTAATTTTAAATTTATCTTTTTTCCTGGTTTTTCTTTATTAAAGATTGGGCCTGCCTTTAAAAGAAATTACTAAACAAGTTGGTGGATTAAAAAGTTATGGTGTTAAAATGATAAAATTAGCTGAATTAGCCAGAAAGCTGGGCTTTAAGGTGACTTGTTATTCTTATAATAAGAAAAAGGCTAAAAGAAAAGCGAAAATCAAAAAACCTGATAAAAGAAATATTATTCGTTTTTTAAAAAAGGAAGTACCAGTTATTTTAGCAGTTAAGACTTATTTACTTGATGATAGTCGACCAAGAGATTTTGGTCATTTTATTGTTATTAACGGCTATAAAAATAAAGTTTATACTTATATTGATTCTCGGGATTTAAAAAACCATAAAATTAAAGAAAAATATTTATTATTTGCCTGGTATAGTAATGTGCTCAAATCAAGCGGCTATCTACTAGCTATTGAGAAGAAATAGATTTATTTATAAAAAAATAATTTTTTTACTTTTTAATAAAAAAAACGTATAATAAAAATATGAAAGAAAATAACCAAAAGATACAAATTAAAAAAAGAAATTGGTTTTCTATTTCTGGTTTCATTATTATTATATTTTTTATAGCTACTGTTTTTTTATTTGTTTTTCAAAATTCTGCTTCACCGATTAATATGACTATATTAGATATTATTTTGTGGCTAGAATATATTAGTGCATTTATTCTACTTATTATTGGTTTGATATTAGGTTTAAAAGGTAAGCATAAGGGTTTATTTTTATCTATTTTTGGTTTAATAATATTTTTAATTTGCACTGTTTGGTTAAGAATTTAAGTTTAAATATTTAAATATTTTATTAAAAAACAGCCTGTTTAAATTATTGCGGCTGCTTTTTAAATTTATTATTATTTGTGTTTACTTTGAATTTTGGATTTTGAGCTTTGGCATTAAAAAACAGTCCAATAAGCAATTGACTGCTTTTTATATTTTTATTTGGTTTTAATTATTTTCTTGTTCAGTAATAATATCTTTAACTTTCATCAAAGCAGTAATAGTTGAGCGTTCCTGTTCGTTAAGCTTAGCGGTAATATATTTTATAGTTTCGTCCATATTAGGAATAAAGACATATTCTAAAGCGTTGACCCGTCTTCTGGTTTTTTCAATTTCAGCGGCCATCAGTTTAGCTGAGTGTTCAATTTCAGCTAATTTAACCATATCTTCCAAGACCTCGGAAAAAGTTTCTAAAGAAGCGTCTAATTCAGCTGAAGTAGTGGCTAGTGAGTAGCTTAGAAAATCACCTTCCGCTTTATAATCAAAACGAGGTACATTAACGCTCATCACGTTTTCGGTTTTTACCTTGAGTGAGGTTTCTTTAGCCGGATAAGCCAAAGCTTCAGCCATGACCTCAGGCCGCATATCAGCGGAGGCAAAAATAAAAGCCTTAAAAGCTGATCCCAGCTTTTTTTCAATATTTTCACGGAGCTTCCTCGCTTTTTTAATAGTGGTCAGAAATTGTTTCATCAGACCATCACGTTTTTCTTTAAGCAATTTGTGTCCACGACGAGCGGTAACCACTTTCTTTTTGAGCTTGATCAGCTCCATTCTGGTTGGGTTGACGTTGAGACGCATGTTTTTTTTAGTTTTATGGTTTAGTTATGGCTGCTAGTAAGGTTATGGTTTTTGGTTTTAGATTAATAAATTATTACTACCCAACAATCTATTTTTTAGGCAGATATTTTTCAATATGCTCTTCTTTAACCCGTTTAAGTTCGTTTTTGGGTAGAATACTCATCAGTTTCCAGCCTAGATCAAGAGTTTGTTCAATAGTACGGTCTTCGTCCGGGGCTTGACGGACAAATTTATCTTCAAAGCTATTGGCAAATTTTGAGAATTTTTTATCAGCTTCTGATAAAGCCGCTTCGCCTAAAATTACTGCTAGTTCTTTAGCTTCTTTACCGCGGGCGTAAGCGGCAAATAACTGATTCAAAACTCCGGAATGATCTTCTCTGGTTTTACCTTCGCCAATACCTTTGTCTTTTAAACGAGAAAGAGAAGGCAGAACATCAACCGGCGGATAAATGCCTTTTTTATGAAGTTCTCTTGAGAGCAGAATCTGGCCTTCAGTAATATAACCAGTCAGGTCAGGAATCGGGTGGGTTTTATCGTCTTCAGGCATAGTTAAGATAGGAATCTGGGTAATAGAGCCTTTTTTACCTTGAATACGACCAGCTCTTTCGTAGATAGTAGAGAGATCAGTATAAAGATAACCGGGATAGCCTCGGCGGCCTGGAATTTCTTTTCTGGCGGCCGATATTTCTCGCAGGGCTTCACAATAATTAGTCATATCAGTCATAATAACTAGAACATGCAAGCCTTTTTCAAAAGCCAGATATTCAGCTGTAGTTAAGGCAATCCGAGGTAGGGTAATTCTTTCGACTACTGGATCATCAGCCAAGTTAACAAAAAGAGTAGCTCTTTCAATGGCGCCGGTTTGTTTAAACTCTTTTATAAAGTATTCAGATTCTTCAAAGGTAATACCCATAGCACAGAAAACTACAGCAAATTCTGATTTTTCACTTTGATCCTTTTCTTTTTGCTCAGGATGGTCTGTTGCGCCAATTACTTTAGCTTGTCTGGCAATTTGAGCAGCTAGTTCAGAGTGGGGCAGACCAGAAGCAGAAAAAATCGGTAGTTTTTGGCCACGCACCAGTGTATTAAGTCCGTCAATAGTAGAAATACCGGTTTGGATAAAGTCATTGGGATAATCACGGGCGTAAGGATTAATAGGCGAGCCGTTTATATCAAGCTTTTTTTCCGGGATTATTTTAGGCCCTTTATCACGGGGCTGGCCAGCCCCGGTAAAAACACGACCCAACATATCAGGGGAAACGCCGATCTCCATAGTCTTGCCCAAGAATTTAGCTTTGGTTTTTTCAATTTCCAGGCCTCGGGTCTCTTCAAACATCTGTACCACAGCTTTATCCTCGGAAATTTCCAAAACACGCCCCCTTCTTTTTTCACCAGAAGGCAGCTCAACTTCAACCATTTCTTCATATTTGACCTCTTTAATGCCTTCGACCACCATTAATGGTCCGGCAATTTCTTTGATGGTTTTGTATTCTTTTAGCATAAATTTAGATATTAGATATTAAGTGATTAAGATATTAAGATAACGAGTTTAATTCTTTTTTAATTTCCTCGTTGAGTTTTTCTAGTTTTTCCAGCTCATCTTCTGGAACTTGAGAAGCTTTGGAAATTCTTTCTTTAATTGGCAGGGAAATAATTTTATCGAGTTGGACTTCACGGTTCAAAGCTTCTAAAGCTTTTTCATGGAAAGTCAGTATTATTTTAAGCATCCAGTATTGCTTTTTTAAAGAAGTATAGGTATCAACTTCATCAAAGGCATTTTGGTGTAGAAAATCCTCACGAATAGACTTTGAAGTGTCTAAAATAAGCTGTTCACGGGCTGACAAAGCGTCAACACCAACCAAGCGAACAATTTCTTCCAAAGATGATTCTTCCTGAAGTAGTCCCATAGCTTGAGTTCTTATCTCGGGCCAATCCTGACCAGCCCTTTTGCGGGCGTAATCTTCAATATCTTCTAAATATAATGAATAGGAATTAAGCCAGTTGATAGCCGGAAAATGGCGTTTAAAGGCTAATTTATCATCCAATCCCCAAAAAACTTTAACTACACGCAAAGTGTTTTGAGTAACTGGTTCAGAGAGGTCGCCGCCCGGAGGAGAAACAGCTCCGACTACAGTTAAAGAACCTTCGTTATTATTGGTACCAAGACATTTAACCTGACCAGCTCTTTCATAAAAAGAGGCGGTTCTAGAACCAAGATAAGCGGGATAGCCTTCCTCGCCCGGCATTTCTTCTAGGCGACCCGACATTTCTCTCAAAGCTTCTGCCCAGCGAGAGGTAGAATCAGCCATAAGAGCTACTTTGTAACCCATATCACGGAAATATTCAGCAATAGTAATGCCAGTGTAAACACTGGCCTCGCGAGCAGCTACTGGCATATTAGAAGTATTAGCTATTAAAACAGTTCTTTCCATAAGTGGTTGGCCTGATTTAGGATCTTTAAGTTCAGGAAATTCCTGGAGAACATCAGTCATTTCATTACCGCGTTCGCCGCAGCCAATAAAGATAATAATATCAGCGTCAGCCCACTTGGCTAATTGGTGCTGAACCACTGTTTTACCAGAGCCAAAAGGTCCGGGTACACAGGCAGTGCCGCCTTTAGTGACCGGAAAGAAGGCGTCAATTACTCTCTGGCCGGTAATTAAAGGCTCGGTTGGCACCAGTTTTTCCTTAACTGGTCTAGGCTCACGAATCGGCCAGGTTTGCTTCATGGTTAATTTATGGGTTTTACCTTTATTATCCTGTATTTCAGCCACGATATCTTTATTAGTAAAAGATCCATTTGATATTTTTTTGACCTCGCCCTCTTTTAAAGTAGGCGGCACTAAAATTTTATGTTCAATCAAGGAAGTTTCTTTAACTCGGCCAAGAATATCACCGGCTACCACTTTATCACCAGTTTTTACGATCGCTTTAAATTCCCATTTTTTATCCATATCTAAAGCCGGCACCGAGATTCCTCGGGTGATATAATCACCGGCTTTATCAGAAATTGAAGAAAGGGGCCGCTGGATACCGTCGTAAATAGAAGTAACCAGACCTGGTCCTAGATCAACTGACATGGGTTTTTCAGTGCGATAGACCGGTGCGCCTGGCCCTAGGCCGGAAGTTTCTTCATAGACCTGGATATAGGCTTTATCACCGTTTAGTTCAATAATTTCTCCGATTAATTTTTCTTTTGAGACTTTGACCACCTCATACATTTGGGCGCCTTGCATGTTTGAAGCCACCACTAAAGGGCCAGAGACTTTTATAATTTTTCCTGCCGCGGTCGGCGTCCCACTCCGCGGTGATTGTTTTTCTGCCATAGTATTTTTTATTTAGATTATTAATTTTTATAAGAAACTCGACATTTTAACATAAGGACAAAAATAATATTTTTTTTATGTCTTTGTGTCCAATTCTCTATTTATTAAAAAGAATATCACTGCCAACAGCCTGCTCGACAATTTTTCTTAAGTTTTTCAGTCCAGCCCCAGTAGAACCATGCTGAGAGGGGATAGAGAGAACAGCCGGCATGGTTCTTTGCTGGAGTTTTTCAATCTCATCTGGTACCTTTTCAAACCAGTCTTCGGTAATAAAACAAATGGCGTAATTGTCATTCAATATTTTTTCAATAGCTTCTTTAACCTCTTTAGGCGAGGTTACACCAAAAGTTTTAACACCCAAGGCCGAAAATCCTAAAATTGAATCAGGTGAACCAATAATGGCTAATTTATATTTCTTGCTTTGTTCTTCTACCATAAGTTTCTTGTCCTTTCTCTTATCTCACTATTTTTTACCTTATTAAGTTTGCCAGTCATAATTAGCCGAACATTACGAAGAGCATTTTTCTTGGCAAAATAATAGGCGATAGTCATTTCCGGACCAAAACTCATTCTTTTTGTTTTCTTGAGATAATCCATTTCGTAGTTTTCAAACTCTTGTTCTAGTTTCCAGAGATTATGATCCTCCTCAAAGTCAGAGATAATGCTAATAAATTTGTTATTAAAATAGATTAAGAAAGTGTCCAAGGCTTCTTTAATATTTTTATCGTAAACATTTTCAAATTCTTTTTTAGCTATACGTCCGCCCGGAATTATCTGATTAGAGAGCCACTTAATTTCTTTTTTCAGATTTTTACTTCGCAGGAAAACTTTAATATTTATCATATCAATTTTCATTTTCAAAAAATCAGAGATAAATTTATTTTTTATTTTGTCAGTAATTTCAGCCAGTAATTTATACATCTTTTTATCCAGATAAATATCAATATAATGAGGTTGATGATTATTTTCAAATTCCTGAGCAGCCTGGTCAATAATTTTTTTTAGTTTTGGAGATAAATCAACCCGGGCGTCTTCCATAATATAGTTGCGTAGAGAAGAGTAGGTGATAGTGCCGACTTGACTTTCCTCTTCTTTTAAATCCTTTTTAGAATACTTTTCTTTAAAGATTAACTTGAGATTGTGAAAATCATAGCGCAGAAAAAGAAACTGCCGAATTTTTTGGTCATCAACAAATTTTTCGTACAAATCCCGGGTTTGTTTGAGATCATCATTTAGGGCTTTCTTAAAATTTTTCGGCTCCACTTCCAAAAGATTGTCCGCGTATTCAGTATCGTTAAAAACGCGGAAAGCGGCTTCTATGTCCGGAGCGTCAATCATACGTTCAATATCGCCGGCATTTAGAAGCTTACCTTCAAGTGAGCGAAATAATCCCATAATGTATGGATAGTCAGACATTGTTAGTTAAGTAGTTAATTAGTTGCCTAGTTTTTAGGAAAAGAGAATTTTAGCTACTTGGGTTTCTACTTCATCTCTGAGGCCTTGAACTAGAGTAGAGTAGCGGTTGTCAATCTCTAATTTTTCAGATGAAAATATAAAACCTCCCTGTCCTTTGACTTTTTCTGAAGAAAGTGTGATAGATTTATCTGATTTTTCTAAGGCTTTTTTTACCAAATCTTTAGAATTTTCTGTAGCTTGAATTTCAGCCTTGTTTTGTGAGGGAAGATTTTTTATTAGCTTTTGTAGAAGAGAAATTTGTTTTTCCTGATCAAGTTCGTCCATTTTTTTAGCGGCCAAAGTAAAAACTTCATCCAAAAGCATTTGTTTTTCTCGTAAGAGCTTGGATTTTTTCTGGTTAGCCAGAATGAATTTTGCTTGTTGGATTTTCTTTTCGGCCTGTTTTTTACTTTCAGAGATAATTCTTTCTTTTTCTTTTTCTTCTTTTTCTTTGAAGTCTGCTTTTATCTCTTCGATTTTTTGCTCAGATTCCTGTTCAATCTTTTTAATTTCTTCTCTGGCCTCTTTTTTAATTTTTTCGAGAATGTTCTCTAGAGCCATGAATTAATTTAATTAATTGATTAACTGACAGTGATGCCGTTGAGCAAGAGGATAGTGGCCAAAAGACCGATTACAGCGTAGGTTTCTACCATAGCTGAGAAAATAATCGGTTTGCCGGATTCAGAGGGTTTTTTGGCAATAACGCCCATACCAGCCGCCGAAACTTTACCTTGAAGCCAACCAGAAGTTAGTCCGGCAATGGCAATAGGCAAACAGGCAAAGAGAACTTGCCAGCCGATTTCAGGAGTGATAGTAAATTCACCGCCGCCCAGAAGTCCCACTTTTTGGATAGCCATAATAGCTCCTAAAAAGCCGTAAATACCCTGGGTAGAAGGCAGAGCTTGTAAAAGTAGAGCTTTGCCGAATTTTTCCGGATCTTCGGAAACTACTCCGGAAGCAGCTTCACCGGAAATGCCGACGCCAAGAGATGACCCAATGCCAGCTAAGCCAACAGCTAAAGCGGCGCCGAGAATAGCTAATGCGAGTCCAATAGTCATATAATTTTCCTTTCGTTTTATTAGCCCTAAAGCGTTAAAGCCATAGAGCTATATATTTATTACTTAATTATTCTTATATATTTAGCTTGTTTTTTAAAGGGTTTAAATCTAGTGCCGCCACCTTCCATAAACTTAGGAAAAAATTCAACAAATTGCAGACGACCGGAGTGAATAAAAGCACCGAGGGCGTTGATACCGATATTGAAGGCGTGTCCGCCGATAAGTATCAATAAAGCCAAAAGATAACCGGCAATAGGTATCATTTCAATAGCCAGACCAGCAATAAGATTAACTACCATAGCAATAATACCAGTAGCCAGACCTAAGGCTAAAAGACGGGAGTAGGAAAGAGTGTCTGAGAGATAACCGATTAGATCATAAAGGCTATAAATACCAATAGGCAGCTTTAAAAATATATTTTTTGTTTTGGTAGTATTGGCTAAAATTAAAAGTCCGGCTACACTCAGCAGGACATAAGTCATAATATCTGAAGCCGAAGCAGGAATTAAAAAACCAACTTTTGTCATAACCCAAAGACCTAGGGTTAAAAGAGCTATAAACCACATACCTGAACCAAGCAGGGCTTCTTTGATCTTTTCTTTTTTTATCTTCCACCAGGTATTAATAATCAAGCCAGTCATTATTTGGATTAAGCCAAAAACCAATGAAATTAAAAGTACAGTAATCGGGTCGTTAACCGGGTCCATAATTTTGAAAGTGAGAACAAATTCTCTAAACCAGCTACCTGGAGCCATACTAGAGATATCAATACCAAACCAACTGCCAAATAAAACTCCGGCCAGGAAAGTGGAGATACCGCCTAAGACCAGCAGACGAATCAGCTTCATCTCTTTTTTGGGCTTTTTGGAAATTTTTAAGATAAGAAGCATGACAGCGGTCATAACCAGACCATAGCCGGCGTCAGAAACACAAAAGCCGAAAAAGATAAAGAAAAAAGGCGCTAGAAAAGGAGTGGGGTCTGGCTCTGATTTTAAAGGCATGCCATAAACTCCGGTCACTGATTCAAATGGCTCAATCATATTACGGTTATGTAAAGTGATCGGCGTAGATTCATCTTTTTTTAGAGGCATTTTTTCTAAAGCAAAATCTTCCGTGATTTTTTCCAGTTTATTTTTTAAAGTTTTGACAAATCTTTTTTCTATCCAGAAAAGAAGGGCAAAAGTTTTTTTAGTATTAATAGATTTATCTAAAGCTTGTTTTTGCTCTTTTTTCCAGGAAAGATAGTCTAAAGTTATTTGTAATTTTTCCGAAAAATGAACCAGTTGTTTGATTTTTTTGTTTATTTGTTTAATTTCCTTTTTAGCTTTTTTAATATTTTTATCGCAGAGATTTATTTTTTTATCGGGTAAACAGTCAATCTCAGGCAGTTGAGTCGGTTTAAAATCATAATGAGTGAGCATTTGGCGCACTTCTTTTTCTAAATCTTTATAAAAAGTGATAGAGAAAAAAACTTCGCGGTTTTCTTCATGTGATTTTTGCAGGCTGATATTATTTAATTTTTTAGCCTTGATCATGATTCGTTCCCAGGCTTCAAAATTAACCGAGCCCAAAAGGGTTATAGTTTTTTCGGTTTGGATTTCATCATTGGGTATAAAACCAAGCGAGGACCAATTTCCAAGCATTTCTTTGTCAGCTTTATTTTTATCAATAATACTATTTTGTTTATTTAATTCTGATTCATAATCTTCACACTTTTTAACTATTTCTTGATAATCAAATTCTTTGATCATTTTTTCCAGTTTTTCCGAAGAAAATTCTTTTTTACCGGCAAGCAGCTTTTCTTTAAGGGAGGGTTTTTCTTCTTGGTATTGATTAAGAAAATTAATAGCAAAATTAACCTGAGCATAAAGATACTCTGGTGATTTTTCACTAGTTTCGGCTGTCTCCTCTCTTTCCGGCCATTGTTCAATCTGAACTACACCAAAATCATGGAGAAGTTCAATAATCTCTTCCTTTTTTGATTTAAGAGAGACTAAATTGTATTTAGCAACGGGGCTAATAGCCATAAATTTAGCTTATTTTATCAATAATTAAGTCGGCCCCTTTATCTTTTTTAGCTGGGGACAAGGATTTTATTTTTTCTGATTGCTTGGCTATTTCTTTTTTAGAAATGTTTTTCATCTCTTCTATTTTATCTTCGGCCTCTTTGTAAATATCTTTAATTTCTTCAGATATTTCTTGGCTGATATTAGCTAATTTTTCCTCATATTTGGCCCTAATGACTTCTACCTTTTTAGCTTGCAGATCTTTAGCTTGATTGATTTTTTCTTCAGCTTCTTTTTCTTCTTTTTTTATTTTTTCAATAGAATTAGAGTTTTTCATATATTTTTAGTAATATTTTATAAAATGTTAATGAGATATAAAAATTCAAGTTCTTATTATACTGTCTTTTAGCCTAAAAATCAAGGTTTTTGGTGTGGATAAGTAAAAAATATGTAAAATTAAGTAAAATTAGTTTATTTTTAGCTAATAAATAGCTTATTTTAGCTAAAAAATGTATAATTAAAGTTATGAATCCTGAAAAAATATATAAAAAATTATTAAAAAAATACGGACCACAGGATTGGTGGCCGATTTTAGGGTTCAAGATATCAAGTGATCAAGATATTAAGATATTAAGGAAGAAAGTAAAAGTTTTTAGTGAGAAAAATATGTTTGAGATTTGTATGGGCGCTATTTTGACTCAGAATACTAATTGGCAGAATGTAGAGAAGGCGATTATAAATTTAAAAAAAGAAAATCTTTTAAGTCCCCAAAAAATTTTGAATTGTCACCATAAACATCTAAAAAAATTAGTACGGCCTTCAGGTTATTTTAATGTCAAAGCAAAAAAACTGAAAATGTTTTCAAAATGGCTTTTAGGAAATTATCAGGGTCGGTTAAAGAAATTTTTTAAACAACCTCTTAAAGAATGCCGAAAAGAATTATTGAAGGTATATGGAATTGGTCCGGAAACCGCTGACTCAATCCTTTTGTATGCTGGTCGGAAGAAAAATTTTATGATTGATGCTTACACTGTGCGTTTGTGTAAAAAACACGGAATTGAGTTTAAGTCTTATGATCAATACAAAGAATTTTTTGAAAAACGTCTGCCTTGGTCAAACAAAATTTATAATCAGTTTCATGCTTTGATTGTTCGGTGGGGGCAGAACAAAACATCTACTCATAAGAAGATAGACTGATCAGTCTATCTTCGGTTTATATTATTATTAGGTTAATTCTTGACCAAAAAATATTTTTCTGATAAATTCTAAGACAAATAATGTGTTCTTTTTAAAATAAAATGGAGGTAAAAAAATGAAATTAGCTTATGCCATAATTTGTCATTCAGTTAACCCTGTGGAGATCGAACCGGGAGAAACAAATTATTTAGAGCTTTTCCAGCGGGCTCATTTGCCCTTTGATTCAAAAAAACAGACCTTACTTTGTTTTAGAGCCGGGAGATACAATCTAGCAGACTGGGAAGATAAGGTTGAAGAAGAAGAAAATATTTTTCTTATTAGTGAGCCTTGTCTTAATGGCTTGACTAGACATGAAGTTATAAGACTTAATCACAGAGATGAAAAAATTCCGGCTTAATTTTAAGATATTTTTTTTAATTTCTTTTAAGCGGCTTTACTTTAAAAAGCCGCTTTTTTTATAAAATAAAAAAAGCGCCCAGGGGGGTTGGTGGGCGCTGAGTTCATTTAAAAGTGCCGGTGACCGGCTTTAGCCATTACCTTAACTAGTTCCGGATCTTTTTCTGAAGTTTCATAACCTTTTTGTTCTTCATAAGGTGGATCCCAAACTCCACCGTCACTCCAGAAGCTGAACATAAGGCCGCATTGAGGGCAAATTTTGATGAAATAAACATCACATTCACCGCAGACTCCAGAATCAATTGATTTAGTCTGTGTCAGGTATTTTAAATCAACCTGACAGTCAGGGCAGATATGGCCGACAGATACTTTTTTGTCTTTCATTTGGGTCTCCTTTTTAAGGTGCGGAAAACCCGGGTTAATACTATTAAAAATGCATAAATTAGTCAAATAACTTTAAAAATGATAAGATAAAGTCATGAATAAAGAGAATAAATGGTCAAAAATTGATGAGCGTTTAGCCAAAAGAGAGGAGAGAAAATCTGGCTCTGCTTTTACTGAAGCTAGATCAGATAAGGATGAAAAAGCAGCAGTTGAAAAACTACAAAAAAGAATGGCCGAGATGGACCGTTCAATACTGACTATGACCCCTGAAGAACTGGCCGCTGATTTATCCGATCCGGATATTAAAAAAGCGGCTATTGAAAAAATTAGAAAAGCTAGAAACCAATTTGAAAACGAGGCTCAATCTTTGCCAGAAGAAGAGCTGGAAAAGAAAAAGTTGTTTTATACTAAAACTATAGAAGGCATTATTAGAATGGCTGAGAAGGAAGAAAAGAAAAAATAATAGAGATAAAAAAGTTAAAGATTTTACCAAAGATAAATCTGAGAATAGGAGAGTAAAAACTAAACCTAAGCCTTAAAACTATACCGGCGGCCAAACCTTATAACTATAAACATTTAGTAGTTATAAACTATTTTTGCTATAATTAGATTATGAAAACCAATGCCCAGCAAAAAAAGGCCATCACTCATAAAAAAGGCCCTCTTTTAATTATTGCCGGGGCGGGGACTGGCAAAACGGCAGTCATTACTCAGAGGCTGGCTTATTTAATTAAATCAAAAAAGACTAAACCTGAGGAAATTTTAGCGCTTACTTTTACTGACAAAGCGGCTGGGGAAATGGAAGAAAGAGTAGATAAGCTATTACCTTACGGTTATACCGATTTATGGATTTCCACTTTTCATTCATTTGGCCAAAGAGTTTTAAAAGATCATGCCTTAGATATCGGTCTGGATCCTGTTTTTAAACTTTTAAACCAGACCGAGCAGTGGCGTTTAATCCGTCAGAATTTTGAAAAATTTGATCTTAATTATTATAAGCCCCGAGGTAACCCAACGCGCTTTATTTACGCTTTAATCAAAGTTTTTTCCCGGGCTAAGGATGAAAATATATCTCCGAAAGATTTTATTGAATATGGTAAAAAATTAACAAAAAAAACAAAACCAGCCAAGGAGGAAAGGGCAAGAATTTTAGAAGTAGCCCGGTCTTTTAAGATTTATGAAAATTTATTAAAAGAAAAAGGTTATCTGGATTTTGGCGATTTAATTATTAAAACCTTAGAACTTTTTCAAAAGAGAAAAAATATTCTAGAAAAATACCAAAAGCAGTTTAAATATATATTAGTTGATGAATTTCAAGACACAAATTACGCTCAGTATGAATTAATTAAGTTATTGTCAGCGCCGCGTAATAATTTAACCGTCACCGGTGATGATGATCAAGCTATTTATAAATTCCGGGGAGCGGCTGTCTCTAATATCATTGAGTTTAAAAAAGATTTTCCGGGCTCAAAAGAAATTGTTCTAAAACAAAATTACCGCAACCGGCAGAACATTCTTGATTTGTCTTACAACTTTATTCAGCTTAATAATCCTAACCGCTTGGAAGCCAAAATAAACCAGAAAAAAAAGAATTTAAAATCACGCATTACCAAAAAACTAAAAGCTAATAAAAAGGGCCGAGGTGAAATTAAGCATTTACACTTTAAAACTCAGGATGAAGAAGCTTTAGGTGTGGTTAAAAAAATAATTGATTTGAGAAAAAAACAAAAAAGCTTAACTTGGAATGATTTTGCTATTTTGGTCAGGGCTAATAACCAGGCGGATTTATTTATTAATGTTTTAGAGCATCAGGAGATTCCTTATCAGTATGTGGCTAAAAGCGGACTTTTTCAGAAACCGGAAATAATCGATTTAATTTCTTATTTAAAACTGCTGGATAATTATCATGAAAGTACGGCTATGTATCGGGTTTTAGCCATGCCTATTTTTAAAGTGACAGTAAATGATATTATGAAACTCTTATACCGGGCCAATAAAAAGAATAAATCTTTGTTTGAAATTCTTGATCATATTAATGAGATTGAAGGTATTTCACCCAGTACCAAGAAAACGGTCAAAGAAATTATAGAAATGATTAAAAAACAGACCCAGACCGGCCAAAAGAAAGGAACCTTAAAAGCGCTTTACCAATTTGTTTCTGATTCTAATCTTTTTAAATATTTAAGCCAAAAGCAAAGCAAAAAAGCCCATGAGAAAATATTAAATATTAATCAGTTTTTTAAAGTAGCCAGTAATTTTGAAAGACTTAATCAGGACAAAACCGTGAAAAATTTTATGCAGGAATTAGAGCTAGCCCAAGAAGCTGGAGAGACCGGTCCCTTAAAAAATAATCTGGAAGAAGGACCAGATTCAGTCAAGGTAATGACCATTCACCAAGCCAAGGGACTGGAATTTGAGCATGTCTTTGTGGTTAATTTGGTTAATAAAAGATTTCCTTCGATTAACCGCCGCGATCCTATTGAATTACCAGATAATTTGATAAAAGAGACTTTGCCTAGTGGTGATATTCATCTTCAGGAAGAGCGCCGTTTGTTTTATGTAGCTATAACTCGCGCCAAAAAAGGAATTTATCTGACCAGTGCCGATAATTACGGCGGCAGCCGCAAAAAAAAGTTATCCAAATTTTTATATGAAACCGGGCTGGTTAAAAAAGATGAGTCCGGCCCGAAGCAAAAAAAAGAAAAATTAATTATTAACAGTTTCTCTAAAAAGCATAAATTTAAAAGAGTCAAAGATGATTTAGCTTATTTGCCTCAGAAATTTTCCTATACTCAAATACGGGCCTTTGAAACCTGTCCTTACCAATATCGCTTGGCCCATATTTTAAAAGTACCGGTTAAAGGCAAGGGCACTTTCTCTTTTGGTAAAAGTATTCACCGCACTTTGTATGATTTTTACCGAATGGTCCAGCAGGATAAAAAGCCCAGCCAAAAAGATTTATTGTCTTTGTACCGCAAAAATTGGCTTGACGAGTGGTATGATTCCAAAGATCATGAATTAACAAGAAAAAAACAGGGAGAAAAAGCTTTAAAAAAGTTTTATAAAATAAATAAAGATTCCTTAAAAGTACCTATGTTTTTAGAAAAAGGTTTTAATATAAAATTTGGTGATTATACAGTTAAAGGTTTTATAGATCGGATGGATGAAATTAGAAAAGACTCTTCGGCTAGCTCAGGGGGGGCAGTAGAAATTATCGATTATAAAACCGGTAATTTGCCCTCGTCAAAAAATAAAATTGATTTTAAACAGCTTTTCATCTATGCTTTAGCTAGCTGGGAAGTATTTAAACTTAAGCCACTTAAGTTAACTTATTACTATATTGAAGATAATAAAAAGTTTTCGGTCCAGCCGCAAAAAAAAGAAGCCCAAAAAATAAAAAAGGAAGTAACAGAGACGATTGAGCAGATAATGAAAAGTGATTTTAAGGCTACTCCTTCAAAGTATAAATGCCGGTACTGTGACTTTAAAAATATTTGCCAGTATAGAAAGGTTTAAAAAAATATGCTTATTTATACAATAATTATTCTAGCGGTTATTCTGCTGATACTGATGTCAGCCTGGCTTTCTGGGACCGAAACAGCCTTTTCAAACTTAAGCCAGTCTGATTTGGCTCAGATGAAGATTGATAATGTTAATAAAAAAGAATTTGTTTTTTGGGTTAAACGTAACATGAACAAGGCCATTGCTACTATTTTAGTTTTAAATAATTTAATCAAAATTATTTTGGCTTCTTTAGTAGCACTTTTTGCTAATCGTGTTTTTCATACCTTTGGCCTGAGTCTGGCTATTGGACTAATTACTTTTATTATTACTATTTTTGGGGAAATAAATCCGAAAGCTCGTGGTCTGGCGGCCAGTCGGGAGATTTGTTTAAAGCGGGCCAAATCACTTTACTATTTAGTTCAAACTTTAACTCCGATTAGTCGCGTATTCCTTTTTATATCAAAAAAGTTTTTAAAACTACGCTTTAAACCTCAAGGTGAACTTTCTTTATCCAAAAGAGATATTAAAAGTTTGGTTAGCTTGGGAAAGGAAGAGGGTTTAATAAAAAATGTAGAAAAGAAAATTATTTATCGCACTTTTGACTTTGGCCAGAAAAAGGCCAAAGACGTGATGATACCGATGAAAAAAGTTTTTTATATTAATAAAGGATGTAGTATTGAATACGCTCGCCAGCAGATTTTAGAAAAAGGCTTTACTCGGGTGCCGGTGATGAATCCGGATAAAGAAAAAATTGTCGGCCTAATTTATTTAAAAGATATTATCTCGACCCGTTCAAAAAAAGTAGATTCTTTGTTAAAACGTTCCTTTATTATTGTCGAAGATGAGGAAGTAGTTAATATTTTTCGTCAAATGCGGCGCGGACAAAAACACTTTGCTTTAGTGCGTGATAAGAACAAAGAAAAAGATTTGGGTATCTTAACCATGGAAGATATTCTGGAGGTTTTATTGGGAAAAATTAAAGATGAATATTCTGAGATTAAAGAAAAAGCGATTAAAGATATTAAGAAAAAGTATAGTAAAAAAAACAAAAAATAGTTTTTTTGATTTTTTAATATTAGTGAAGACAAAAATAAAAGAGCTTAAAAAAAATGGGTATTTGTTGATAAAAGGGAATTTTCTCTTTTGTTTGGTTCTTTAGCTATGGACAAGAATAATTAAAACCGGTAATAAAATAAAAATTGAAAAATCAGGGAAGATCAAGAAAATTTAGAATATAAAAAGTGATTATTCTTTAAAAAAAATGTGTGGAAAAGCAAAAATTTATAGTATTTATGAAAGATAGAAAAGTTCTTAAGATATAACTTATTTTGAGTTTAAATCTAGGCTAATATTAGCTTAGAAAATCATTGATTTTTCTCTTGCTAAAAGCCCAAAAAAATGCTAAAATTAGGCTAAGGTTAAAGGCCTAATTTTTGATAATACAAAGTAAATGCTATGTCGCTTAAAAAGTACCTACTTTTCATGGGAATTTCCACAGTTATTTGCTGGCTTTCTTTTTTATCAGTGATCTTTAATATTTCACCGGAGAGCGGATTTTTGGCTTTTTTATTGTTTTATATCAGTTTATTTTTGTCACTGCTTGGCACTTTTTTTATTATTGGTTTTTTAATTCGCGCTTTAATAAACAAAAAAGTGCCGCTTTTTCGGCATCTAAATATATCTTTTCGTCAGAGTATTTTGTTTACTGTTTTAATAATTGGCTCTTTAGCTTTGCAGGCCTCAAATTTACTGCGCTGGTGGAATTTATTATTTTTTCTTTTATTTTTAATTATTTTGGAATTTTTCTTTTCAATAAAACGCATACCTTATGGAAGATAAACTCAAAAAAATATTATCTAAGGCTAAAAAGGAGATAAAAAATATCTCTAGTTTTGAAGATCTGGAAAAAATAAGAAATAAATTTCTGGGACGGCAAAAAGAGCTTTCACAAATTTTAAGAGGTATCAAAGACTTACCTAAAAAAGAAAAGCCAAAAATAGGTAAATTAGGCAATGAGGTGCGGCAAAAAATTGAAAGGTCAATTAGAGAAAAAGAAAAAGAGCTGAATGAAGAAGAATCGCCAGAAGTTGATATTGACCTGACTATTCCCGGAGAAAAAATTGAACACGGTCATCTACATCCTTTAACTCAATTTATGAGGAAAGTAATTGATATTTTTCAGCGTATGGGCTTTGAAGTAGTTGAAGGATCAGAAGTGGAATCAGCCAAATATAATTTTGATTTATTAAATATTCCCAAAAACCACCCAGCTAGAGATATGTGGGATACTTATTATGTTGAGCCGGGCCAATCAATTTTAGCTAAGCGTCAATTGGCCAGAAGTAAAAAAAGTAATAAACAAGAGGCAATAAGTGATTTACTTTTGAGAACCCATACTTCGCCGATGCAGATTAGATCTATGCAAAAGAGGAAGCCGCCGGTCCGTTTGATTGTGCCGGGACGAGTTTTTCGCCATGAAGCTACTGATGCCAGCCATGAAACTACTTTTTACCAGTGTGAAGGCTTAGTTATTGACCAGGAAGTAAAAGTAACTGATTTAATTGGCACGGTGCAACTTTTTTTAAAAACCTTATTCGGCAAAAAAGTAAAAACTAGAGTACGTCCCCATTACTATCCTTTTACTGAGCCTTCTATGGATTTTGATATGTCCTGTCTTTTGTGTGAAGGAGAAGGTTGCCGGGTTTGTGGCCAGACCGGTTGGTTGGAAATGATGGGCTCGGGCCTGGTTCACCCCAAAGTGCTAAAAAATATGAATGTTGACCCTGAAAAATACACCGGCTTTGCTTTTGGTATGGGTATCGACCGCTTTATGATGCTTTATTACGGCATAGATGATATTAGGTTATCTTATCAGGGGGATTTAAGATTTTTAAAGCAATTTTAATTTTTTAAATTATGAAAATATCAATTAACTGGTTAAAAGAATTTATAAAAATTGATAAGAAAAGAGCTGAAAAACTGGCTGATAAATTGACTTTTTCTGGTACTGAGGTAGAAAAGGTTATTGAGAACAAAGAAAACCTTAAGAATATGGTAGTGGGAGAAATAATTACCATTACCAAACATTCAAATGCTGATAAACTTAAGGTTTGCCGAGTTAGGGTAAAAAAAGGAAGGATACTAAAAATTGTTTGCGGAGCTTCTAATATTAAAGTAGGGCAAAAAGTGCCGGTGGCTTTATCGGGCAGTCAGTTACCCGATGGTACAGAAATTAAGGAAACCAAGATCAGAGGTATTAAATCTCAAGGTATGCTCTTGGCTGAAGATGAAATGGCTATAGGAGAAGATCACAGCGGAATTTATATTCTAGATGAAAAGGAAAAAGTGGGTAAAACCATGCGCCAAGTGTTAGATTTAAATGATATTATTTTAGATCTTGCTTTAACGCCTAACCGCTCTGATTGTTTTTCAGTTTATGGTATAGCCAGAGAGTTGTCAGCTGTTTTAAGAAGAAAATTAAAAAAAGAAGCTGCTTCCTATTTGATAAAGGATGATAAAGAAGAGGAAATTAAGGATAAACTGGGAGTCAGTATTAGGGCTAAAAATTTATGTCATTATTATTCCGCCAGGATTATTAAAAATATAAAAGTAGGGCCTTCACCCGAGAAAATAAAAAACCGTCTGCGCAGGGCTGGTATTAGACCGGTCAATAACGTGGTCGATGCCTCAAACTATGTTATGCTTGAATTGGGTCAGCCTTTGCATGCTTTTGATTATAATAAAATCTCTGGCTCAAAAAAGAAAAATATTATAGTTCGCAAAGCCAGAAAAGACGAAAAATTAAAAACCCTGGACGGCTTAAAAAGAGATTTGGAAAAAAGAATGCTGGTTATTGCTGATCAGGAAAAACCTTTGGCTTTGGCTGGTATTATGGGCGGTGAAAATTCTGAAATTAAGAGCAAAACAAATACTGTAGTTTTAGAGTCAGCAGTTTTTAAGCCTTCTAATATTCGAATTACTGCTCGTAAACTGGGCTTACGCTCAGAAAGCTCTAATTTATTTGAAAAAGGTTTGGATTCGGTTATGACCCGAATAGCTCTTGACCGGGCCGCGAATTTGATAGCGGATTTAAGCGGTGGTGAAGTGATAAAAGGGAGTTTAGAAAAAGGAGAAAAAGTAAAAGCATGGGGCCAAAAAATTAGTCTTTCTCTGGAAAAATTAAGAAATATTTTAAATAAAAAAATTGCTGTCAGCCGCATAAAGCAGATCTTTACTTTGCTTGGCTTTGATTTTGTAGAGGCTGTAGATGGCCGGATCAAAGTCCGCCCGCCTTCTTTTCGTCCCGATATTAAAATCCCTGAAGATTTAATTGAGGAGGTAGGCCGACTTTACGATTATAATCGTCTTAAACCGACTTATCTTAAGGGGCAGCTAAAGCCGGTTCAACTGCCTAAAAATCTTTATTGGGAAGATAAGATTAAAAATTATCTGGTTTCAGCTAATATGTCTGAGGTTTATAATTACTCTTTTTACAGTCAGGAAGATATAGAAGCTTTTGATTTAAAGGAGGAAAAACATTATCGAATAACCAATCCCATTAATCCAGATCAAGAGTACTTAAGACAAACTTTAATTCCCCTAATGTTAAAAAACATCAGTCTAAATATTGATTTCTCCCATGAGATTTCAATATTTGAAACTGGTTATGTATTTCTGCCGAGCGAAAAAAACTTTCCACACGAAAAGAAAAGGCTAAGTGGAGTATTTTATGGGGAAGAAGCTTATTTTTCGGCTAAAGCCGCTTTAGACCTTTTAATGGTTAAGGGCTTGAATATTGAGCAATTTATTTTTGATATTGAAGAAGAAGAAACTATTTTAAAATCAGGAGAGAAAAAAATAGGCACTCTGCGTATTTTGCCTGGTAAAATAGCTAAGTTTTATAAAATAAAAAAACCAGTAGCTTATTTTGAAATTGATCTGACTAAATTGATAAAATTTGCCAGTGAAGTGAGGGATTTTGAAAAACCAAGTGAATATCCGGCTGTTACTCGTGATTTAGCTTTCTTTATGCCTGAGAAAGTAAAATACGCTCAAGTGGAAAAGGAGATTAAAAAGGCCAGTCCAATAATAAAGGATATTGAACTCTTTGATACTTTTAAGAAAGAAGGTAAACTTTCTTTGGCGGTGAGAATAACCTTTCAATCAGAAAAAAGAACCTTAAAGTCAAAAGAGATTGATAGTATAATAAAAAAAATAGTTAAATCATTAGAAAAAAAATATAATATTAAAATAAGAAAGTAAAAAAAATATGCCCAAGAAAAAATCAAAGAAGAAAAAAACCAAGCAGACAGCTAAAAAAGGAGGCAAAAAATCGATTAAAATATCCCCTAAGGATTTTGGCTACACAGCTAAAGAAATTACAGTTTTAGAAGGTTTAACTCCAGTGCGCAAAAGACCGGCTATGTATATTGGCTCTACTTCAGAAACCGGACTTCATCATCTTATTTGGGAAGTGGTGGATAATTCTATTGATGAAGCTATGGCTGGCTATTGCACAAAGATTGAAATTACTTTGCGCTCAGACGGTAAGGTAACGGTAGAAGATAACGGGCGAGGTATTCCTGTAGAAAAACATAAAAGTACCAAGAAGTCAGCCTTAGAAACAGTGATGACTATGTTACATGCCGGCGGTAAGTTTGGTAGCTCAGGCTATAAAGTTTCTGGTGGTTTGCATGGAGTCGGGGTTTCAGTAGTCAATGCTTTATCTGAATATACAAAAGCAGAAGTCAAGCGAGACGGTAAAATTTGGGTACAAGAATACAAAAGAGGCAAACCCTTGAGCAAGGTAAAATCAGTAGGTAAAACCAAGGAAACCGGTACTAGTATTACTTTTAAAGCGGATCCTAAAATATTCAGTGTTCTTGAGTTTAAATGGGAGACTATTCTTAATCATTTACGTCAGCAAGCCTATTTAACTAAAGGGATAATTATTGAAATTAATGATAAAAGAGAAAAAAAATATAAAAGCTATACTTTTCATTTTGAGGGTGGGTTGGCTTCCTATGTGCGTTTCTTAAATTATAAAAAAGACAAACGTCAATATTTGCCATTTTATGTTAATAAAGAAAAAGAGGGAGTACAAGTAGAGGTTGCTTTCCAGTACACTAATGATATTAAAGAGAATATTTTTACTTTTGCTAATAATATTTATACCTTAGAAGGCGGCACTCATTTAGCTGGTTTTCGTCGAGCTCTTACCCGTAGTTTAAACAAATACGCCCGTAATAACGAATATTTAAAAGAAAAAGATAACAACCTGATTGGTGATGACACTCGCGAAGGTTTAACAGCTGTAGTCAGTGTTAAAGTCAGGGAGCCCCAGTTTGAAGGCCAGACAAAAGCTAAACTGGGCAACGCCGAGGTCAAGCCTATTGTTTACAGCACTGTTTCACAAGCTCTGCAAATATTTTTGGAGGAACACCCAAAAGAAGCGGAAACTATTATTGGTAAATGCATTTTAACTTCCCGGGCTCGTCAAGCGGCCAGAACAGCTCGCGAAACTGTGTTAAGAAAAGGAGCTTTAGAGGGGTTAACTTTGCCGGGTAAATTAGCTGATTGTTCCAGCCGAGATCCAGAGCAGTCAGAGCTATATATTGTTGAGGGTGATTCAGCTGGTGGCAGTGCCAAACAGGGGCGGAACCGTGAATTTCAGGCCATTCTTCCTCTTCGTGGTAAAATTTTAAATGTAGAAAAAGCAAGACTGGATAGAATGTTGCAGAATAATGAAATCAAATCATTAATTATTGCTTTGGGCACTAATATTGGCGAGCAATTTGATATTTCTTCCTTGCGCTATTATCGTATTATTATTATGACTGATGCTGATGTTGATGGGTCCCATATTCGCACTCTTTTACTAACTTTATTTTACCGCTATTTTCCTGAACTTATAGAAAAAGGCTATCTTTATATAGCTCAACCGCCGCTTTATCAGGTTCAGCAAGGTCAAAAAGTTGAGTATGCCTATAATGAGAAAGAACTGGAAAAAGCAAAAGAAAAATTTTCTAAAAATACTAAATCTAAAAATAAAGATGAAGAAGGCGAGCCGGGAAAAATCAAAGGCTTATCGATACAGCATTATAAAGGTTTAGGTGAAATGAACCCGGGACAGCTTTGGGAGACCACGATGGATCCTAAAAATAGAATTATGAAAAAAGTTACCATTGATGACGCAGCGCAGGCTGATGAAATATTTTCTACTTTAATGGGCAGTGAAGTTTCTTTCCGTAAACGTTTTATACATACGCATGCTAAATCAGTCAGAAATCTTGATATTTAATAAAGGTTTAAAAAATGGCTGAAAAATTAAAAATGGTCAGAAAATTACGTGAAATAATTGATTTCTGGATTTTAAAATTACCTTGGCCAAATATAAATCCCAGTTATATAACAATATTGGCTATACCTTTGAGTATAGCCTTTATTTTTTCATGGGCTGATCATAAAATTCTAGCTATAGTAATTCTATTTTTTGTCATCATATTTGATTGGCTAGATGGAGTAGTGGCTCGAAAATATAATCGTGCTAGCTATAAAGGTTGGTTAATAGATACTATAACTGATCGTTTTTCTGAGGGTATAATTTTTATTTTTTTTGGTGGAGCTTGGTTTTATCTCTTTTTGGTTAATGTAATTTTAAATATTGTCAGTGGTTTTTTTAAAAAAAATCTTATTTTACCCTTGCGATTAATTTTTTATTTATATTTAATTTTTGTCTACACTTATTCATATTTTTCTTAAAATAAATGGAGGCAATAATAATATATATATTAAAGATAACTTGGTATTCACTGCCTTTGGGCCTGGCTAATATGATGCCGGTTATTTTTAACCGCTGGTTTGGTTTTTTAGCCAAGCCCGTTGATTTTAGCGCTAAAATCAAAAATCAGAGACTTTTTGGCGCCCATAAAACCTGGCGCGGTATTTTAGCAGCTTTAATAGGAGGAGCTTTAATATTTATTATTCAAAAACATGCCTTTGTAAATTCGGATTTTTTTCGCAGTATTTCTATAATTAATTATTCGGAAAAAAGTATTTGGATGGGAACAATTATGGCTTTAGGTGCTATAATAGGTGATTTAGTCAAGAGTTTTTTTAAGCGGCGCTTAAATATTAAGTCTGGTCATTCTTGGATACCTTTTGATCAGATTGACTATACTTTAGGAGGTATGATTTTTAGTTTTCCTTTTTTTATACCGCCGGCTGATGTTTTTGTCAGTTTGGTGGCTTTAGGTTTTATTTTTCATATAGGTATTAATATTATTGGTAAGTTTATTGGTTTAAGAAGAAAGGCTTTTTAACTATTATTTGATGAAATCAAAAACTAGACAGATAAATTTTTATAGAATTGACATATTTCCATTTTTATGTTAAAATTTAAATAGAATATATAATAGTTATTAAAAAAATAAATTTATGGGAAATTCAATAGAAAATGGTCCAGATTTGGAGAAAATTGTAAAAAAAGAAAAAGAAAAGAAAAAAAATGAAAATACAGAGGAAGAAAATGATTTAAAAAAAGAAGATATCGAATCAACAGAAGAGAATCAAGAGTTGACTATTGATGAGATAGCAGCTTCCCGCCAAACTTTAATTGAAGAACTGGGAATTAAGGAAGAAGAGGGTATGAGTGAAGAAGAAGTAGCCAATAAAGTGACTGATAAATTAGCTGAAGGTAACCCTAATATTTTAAAAGAATTAAGAAAAGGAAAAGTCGGCAAAGCTTTAAGAACTTTAGTTCTTGGAGTGGGAATATTGGCGGCTGGCACTAGTTTTGAAGGTTTTCTTAACAAAGCCAAAACAGCCACGCCGGAAGGTCAAAAAACTGAGCAGACTTTTAATGAAAATGAAAAAAGAATTTCATCATTCAGAGGTGAGATAATTGATCAGATTAAGGAGGCTAAAAATTTAGAAGAAGAAGGCGCAAATGACTATTTAAATAGTATCTTCGGTAGTATAAAAAATAAATTTGACTTAAGTGGCAGATACGCGGAATGTTTTATTAAATGGTTTAATGAAAAACAAATTGAAAAGGGTCAATCTAGTAATTATAAAAAAGCTGCTGAAACATTAGTATATTTTGTAGAAGGCGAGAAAGATATTAAAGATGTTTTAAACCTTTTTGAAGAAGAAGCAATTTCAAGAAAAAATCTTGAATTTAGAGATATGACAGATTCAGATGATCCTAAAACAATTAACGCAAGCTTTGCTTATAATAAGAATGAATTTATGGGAATAAAATTTAGTGGAAGAATGTTACCCTCCTATTATTTTTTAAAAGAGAACTTAATGGATTCAGTAAAGAAGAAATATTTAGATAGAAGATATCCTGAATTATCTAATGCTGAAAAAGAATATGCATTCAAGAGAACTATGAAAGTTACAGCCTGGTACGTAGAATCTCATGTAAAAACCCTAAAAATGTTAGAAAAACAAGGACAAGGAGATACACCAGAAGCGAATTATTTAAAAAATTCCATAAATAAAAAATTAGAAGGTTTAAAAGAGAATTTTCCAGGTTTAGTAAAAGAAGGAATTAATGATTACTCAGATCTATTAGAAAATGTTGATGTAACTTATAGAGCAGCCAGTTTAGTAGAGTTCAACCTAGCTATAAAAGAATTAATTAGTGAAGGCCTAATATCATCTGACAATGATATATTGCAATCTGAGGATGTTGAGCATCTTAATGATTTGAAAAATAAGATAGAAAATATCTTATCAGAAAAATCTGATGAGAGTGAAAAAAAGATAGGTTATCGGGGTGTTTTGGAAGAAATTAATCGAAAAATAGATCAATTAGAAGAGAGATAATATTTATCTAACATATTTGCTTTATTTTTCTAGATTTGCTATGATAATTTTAGATATCAACAGCCCCGCCAATCGGGGTTTTAAAAACCAAGAAAATGGCTAATAAACTCATAAATTACTTTAAAGAAGCAAAAGAAGAGCTAAAAAAAGTCTCTTGGCCAACCAGAAAAGAGACAATTCACCAAACTCTGATAGTTTTAGGAGTTTGCTTGGTTGTGGGTGCTTTTTTGGGTTTGGTTGATTATCTACTCAATATAGGAGTACAGCAAATTATTAGTATTACTTAAAATTTATGCCTAAACAAACACTACAACAGGGAAGAAGATGGTATGTTTTACATACTTATTCTGGCTATGAAGAAAATGTATCTCGAAATCTTAAACAAAGAATTGAGTCTATGGATATGGAGGATAAAATTTTTAATGTTCTCATACCAACAGAAAAAAAGATTAAAATAAAAAACGGTAAAAGAAAAACTGTAACCGAAAAAATATTTCCCGGTTATGTTTTAGTAGAAATGATTGTCACGGATGATTCCTGGTATGTGGTCCGAAATACTCCTAATGTTACCGGTTTTGTTGGTTCGGGTACCACGCCGACCCCTATTTCTGAAAAAGAAGTTAAAAACTTACAGAAACGCATGGGTGTGGAAGAACCTAAATATAAAATTGACGTCAGTGTCGGTACGCCGGTTAAAATTATTGACGGCCCCTTTAAGGAATTTGAAGGCAAGGTTTCCGAAATTGATGAAGCACGAGGTAAAATTAAAGTTTTAGTTTCTATGTTTGGCCGGGAAACGCCGGTAGAGCTAGACTTTTTACAAGTTAAAAAAATTTAGTTAGTTAATTAGTTAGATAGTCAATTAGTTAATTGTAAATATAATATTTGGTGGCTTGAGAAAGGAATATTCTTAATACTACCAGTATAGAAAATATAATTATGGAAACAAAATTTATTCTTTATATATTTCAAGAGGGGAAGCGGAAGAGGTAAAAAGTCAATTTAAAGGTTTTATAGAAAATAAATATATAACACAAGAAATTGGAGAAAAATTTATTAATAAATATACAGAATTAATAAAAGGTATTAACGGATATATAAGATATTTAAGAAATAAACAAAAACTAAGTCACTAATCAACTAACTTACTATATAACTAATAAAATGGCTAAGAAAATTAAAACAATAATTAAACTACAAATACCAGCTGGTAAGGCTAATCCGGCCCCTCCTATCGGTCCGGCCTTGGGACAGCACGGAGTAAATATTCAAGAATTTTGCACCCAGTTTAACAATAAAACCAAAGATAAAGCCGGTGATATTATTCCGGTGGAACTGACTGTTTATGAAGACAGGAGTTTTGATTTTATTTTAAAAACCCCACCAGCGGCCGCTCTCTTAAAAAAAGCAGCCGGAGTGGACAAAGGCTCAGGGGATCAGTTAAAAGAAAAAGCCGGAAAAGTTTCTGAAAAGGATATTGAAGAAATTGCTAAAATAAAAATGCCTGATTTAAACGCCAAAGATTTGGAGGGAGCTAAGAAGATTATCAAGGGTACGGCTCGTAATATGGGTATTAAAATCAATTAGTATAATTAGAATGAGAGAGAAATATAATCCAAAAAAGGCAGAAGACTCCCAATTTGAGGAGGAAGGGGAAGGCAGTATTGGCTTAAAAGAAGGTGATTTTGAATCAGAAACTGATCAGAAAGATTTTAATTTTGTTGAAGCAAGGAAAATTGAAAGTGAAAAAATTAATGAAAAGGTAGAAAAATTTGAGGCTTCACACAAAGGCCTATTAAAAAAATTGCCGAAAGGAATAAAGCGCGAATTAGCCACTTTTTTGTTAACTTTAAGCTTAACCACTGCTTTGTCTGATGGGATTGCTCCTAAAAAAGCTTTTGCCCAAGAAAGAGAAAAAAGCCAAAAAGAGAAAAAGGAGGACTCTGAAGAATTAGCAATAAAAGGTATTCAGAGAGATTTATTGGGTGAAGATATTGAGGTCAGTATAGACGATGACTGGATTAAAAAGCGCATAGAAATTTTTAAGAATTCAGATTTTGGAAGGGAAAGCTTTTTTAGTAAAGAATCGTCAGAATTTAATAATCAATCATCCGAAAATAGTAATGGGGAAGTATCGACAAAAGGTGATAATATTGCCTTACGCGGCATTTCTATAATCCAAGTTGAAGAAATAATCGGTAGCAAAAAAGAAGAAAAATTTATTGATAATTTTCATACTTATTTTGAATTAGGAAATTTAGAATCTGAAGTTGAACCGACTGGAAAATCCTTTCAAGCAAAAGGAGTTGGCCCCACTGCTCAAGAAGCAACTCAGGATGCTTTAAAAAATGCTGGTGAAACAATTGAAACTTTAGTAAGAGTTGTTAGAGAAAAGTCTACTTCTGAAGAGAGAAAAATATTTACACAAGAATATTTTGGATACGTAGAATGTTCTTTTGATCAAGTAATTGAAAGTTACGAAGTAATTGGTGTTGAAGAAATAGAAAAAGGAGATTTCAATTCTTATCAAGTCGAATTGAAAATCCAGCCCGGAAAAATTATTGAATAAAAAAAATTTATGAACCAAGATAAATATAAAGAAATAAGATTAATTAAAAGACTCGAAAATTTATTTGAAGTATTAATAGTTAATAAACCGGAAAGATTGTTTATGGTAAAAAAAATAAAAAATTTATCATATAATAATTTAACTAAATTATTAGGGATTACTTTAAAAAGTAAAGAAAATATTAATTTTATTGCAAAAATAGCTCTTGAAAAGAATAATATTTTAAAAAAGAATGATAAAAAATCTTGGCTTGAAATGATGAAAAAGGAAGAGAAGGAACTAGATAAAAATTTTTCAAAAATAATTGAGAAAGTGTAATAAAAGATAAGTATAGGAATATTTTATTAACTAAAGTGGGACCCCGATTCATAAGACCAGGGGGCTTGAACCACAAAAAGGAATTTAACATGAAAAAAAGAAGCAAAAAATATCAAGAATCTTCAAGTTTAGTGGAAAAAGGTAAAGAATATACGCTTGAAGAGGGTCTTGAATTAGTCAAAAAAACGGCTCAGGCTAATTTTGACGCGGCCGTGGAAACACATTTTAATCTTAATATTGATCCTAAAAAGAATCAGAGTGTGCGTGGTACGGCTAAATTACCTCATGGTACCGGCAAAAAATTGAAAATTGCTGTATTGACTACTCCAGAAAAACAAAAAGAAGCCAAAAAAGCCGGGGCTAGTCTAGTCGGGGGAGAAGAATTAATAAAAGAAATAGGGCAAACTAAAAAAGCCAATTTTGACGTAGCTATTGCTTCACCAGAGATGATGAAAAAAATTGCTCCCATTGCTAAAGTATTAGGCCAAAAAGGTCTTATGCCCAACCCTAAAAACGAAACCATTAATCCGGAGCCGGCTAAAGTAGTTAAAGAGCTCAATCAAGGAAAAATTACTTTTAAGTCCGATGACAGCGGCAACGTTCATCAGATTATTGGACGAATTTCTTTTGATGATAAAAAATTAAAAGAAAATTTTGAAACCTTTTTGGAAGAGATCAAAAAGGCCAAACCCAAAGAAGTTAAGGAAAATTATTTTCAGAATATATATTTAACCAGTTCCATGGGTCCTTCGGTTAGAATTAAGGTTTAATAATAAAATAATATGACTGAAAAAGTAGAATATCGAAAAAATTTTCTTTCTTGGGATGAGTGTTTAATGCAAATCGCCCATGTTATATCCCAGCGATCAAAAGATCCTTCGACTCAAGCAGGGGCAGTTATAGTTAATAAAGATAATGTTATTGTTGGGTTGGGCTATAATGGATTTCCACGGGGTGTTGATAATGATACTTTTCCTTGGGGAAGGAAAGGCAAGCTTTCTCAAACAAAATACGCTTATGTTTGCCACGCAGAGGAAAATGCTATTTATAATGCTAACGCTGCTGTTAAAGGAGCCAAGATTTATTGTACTCTTTTCCCTTGTAATGAGTGTGCTAAGACTATAGTTCAAACAGGTATTAAAGAAATAATCTATGAGAGTGATAAATATCATGATGATGATATCTGGATAGCAGCTCGGCGTATTTTTGATTCAGCTGGGGTCAAATATCGTCAATATAAATCAAAATTATATAAAAAATAATGATAGCTATTGGTTTAACTGGTAAATCAGGTTCAGGTAAGGATACAGCCGCTGATTATTTAAAAGAAAAAGGATTTTTTTATTATTCTTTGTCTGATATTATCAGAGAAGAGTGTGAAAAGAGAGGCTTGGAAAAAAAACGTGATAATCTGATAAAAATTGGCAATGAATTAAGAAAAAAAAACGGTCCTTCGGTTTTAGCCGATAAAACTATTCGGAAAATAAGAAATAAAAACCTAGATAAAGTTATTATTAGCAGTATAAGAAATTCAGGTGAAGTTAAAAGTTTAAAAAAACTACCGAAATTTATTTTAATAAACGTTGAAGTTCCTGTTCAGATACGTTTTCAGAGAATAAAAAAAAGAAAAAGAGAAGATGATAGTGGGGTAAGTTTAGAAAAATTTAAAGAACAGGAAGAAAGAGAAAGCTTGGGCAATGATCCAGCCAAACAACAACTAAATAAAGTTATCCAGATGTCTGATTATGATATTGATAATTCGGGTTCTTTGGACAATCTTTATCAGGGAATAGATAAAGTATTAAAAAAAGAAAATTTTGAAACTTAAAATTAAAAAATTAAAAGAAAATATAATACCACCCAGTTATGCTTATGAGCACGATGCGGCTTTGGATCTATATTCTTCCCAAGAAATTATATTAAAGTCAGGACAGTGTCATCAATTTAAGTTGGGTTTTGCCACAGAAATTCCTCAAGGATATGTGGCTCTAATCTGGGACAAAAGCTCATTTGGATCTCAAGGAATTAAAACTTTAGGCGGGGTTATTGACGCTGGTTATCGTGGGGAATGGAAAATAGTTTTACAGAATTTATCAGACAAAGATTTTAAAATTAATAAGGGTCAAAAAATTGCCCAGGCCTTGATTCAAAAAGTAGAAAAGGTTAAAATAGAAGAAACCAATAAGCTGTCTGACAGCCAAAGAGGAAAGGGCGGATTCGGCAGCTCAGGAAAATAAAATATTATGTCTAATCAAAGAAGAGTTTATACTTTAAGGGATTTGCCGCCGGAGGTAAAAGCGGTTACTTTTGCCCGTTGCTCAAGATCACCGAAAAAGTTTGATGAAATTGCTGATGATATGACTGAAGAAAAATCAGCTGAGTTTCATGAAAAATGGGTGGTCGGTTACGGTCATTCTTCAGTAGCTGAGCACGCGGTTTTAAATATTGCGGTCGAAAATATTTCTCGTTTAGCCGGCGAGGTTTTAGAAAATAACCGCCTGGCTTCTTATACGGAAAAATCTTCACGTTATCAGATTTTTAATTCTGATGATTTTTATTTTCCTGATAATATGGCTAATTCTAAGCTGGGGGACTACTATAAAGAATCAATGAAATTTCTTATAAAAAATTACCTTTCTCTTTATAAAGAGGTTTTAGAGCATTTAAAAAAACAAAATAAAAAAACCATTGATGAAACAGATGAGAAATTTGAAAGAAGATTGCGCCCGGTGGCTTTAGACAGTGCCCGTTTTATTATGCCGGTAGCTATGCTGGCTAATGTGGGTATGACTATGAATGCCCGTTGTCTGGAACACGCTATTTCCAAGATGCTTTCTCATCCCTTAGAAGAGGTACAAAATTTGGGTAAAGATATAAAAAGGGTCAGTGAAGGAGCTTTACCCACTTTGGTTAAATACGCCCAGCCCAATATTTATATGATGGAAACTGAAAAGACTTTAAGAAAATTAAGTCAAAAACACTGTTCCAACAAAAGTGATGATGCCTCAGAAGTTGTTTTAGTAGATTATCAGGAAAATGCGGAAGAGTTTTTAGTTAGTGCTCTTTTGTATAGATATTGTGAGCAGTCTTTTTTAGAAACCCAGGAAAAAGTTAAAGCTATGTCTGAAAAAGAAAAGAATAAAGTTATTGAAGAAAGTTTAAAACGTCTAGGCAATCATGATATACCCCTGCGTGAGTTAGAGCATGTTTATTATAATTTTGATTGTCTGATGGATGAAGGGGCTTATTATGAATTTAAGCGGCACCGCATATGCACTCAGACTGTCCAGGATTTAACTATAAATAATGGCTATGTTACTCCTCCGATAATTAAGGAAAATAAGAAATTGAATAAAAGATTTCTTGACTCTATAGAAAAATCTGAAGAAGCTTATAATAACTTAAAAGAAGATTTTATAGCTGAGGCTAGTTATTTTGCTTTGAATGCTCACAAGCGCCGGGTTTTTATTACTTTAAATTTGCGCACTCTTTATCATTTTATAAAGCTCAGAAGCGCTCCTAACGCCCATTTTACTATTCAGCAAATAGCTAACCAGATGTATGATTTAATTAAAAATAAACATCCGCTTTTAGTAAAATATATACAGTTTAAAAAATAGATTTTTTCTAAAAATTCAGGTCATTAATTTTTGGCTTGACTTTTTTTATGATTATATTGTAGTTTTAAAATATAAGGTCTTAAATAAGGACCTAGCTCTTTAAACCCCACCGTGAAAGGAGGAGACATGTCTTCTAAAAAATGGTCGGGCTCTAGAAGCTTGGATATCTATCTGAAGGAGATTAATGACATTCCTCTTATTAAGCGGGAAGAGGAAAAAGAATTAGCCAAAAAGATAAGGAAAGGAGATGAAGAAGCTTTTCATAAGTTCATTAAAGCTAACCTTCGTTTTGTCATTAGTGTGGCTAAGAATTATGTTAACCAGGGACTTTCTCTGGCAGATCTGATTAATGAAGGAAATATTGGATTAATTAAAGCGGCCGGACGCTTTGATGAAAAACGCGGTTTTAAGTTTATTTCCTATGCTGTTTGGTGGATCAGACAGGCCATACTGCAAGCCTTAGCGGAACAGTCTCGTATTGTACGCTTGCCTTTAAATCGGGCGGGTAAAGTTTATCAGATTGGGAAAATTTCCCGCCAGCTGGATCAGGAATTGCAAAGAAAGCCAGAGGCCGATGAAATAGCGGAAAAACTGGGTATTTCAGTTGATGAAGTTAGAGAGACTCAGAAAATTGCCAATAGTCATCTTTCTTTTGATGCTTCTTACAACAACGATTCAGAAGAGAACAATTTGAGTGAGTTACTGGAAGATGAAAATACGCCTTTACCAGACAAAAAAACTTACAGAAATTCTCTTTCCAAAGATATGGAAAAAGTTTTAAAAACTCTAAAAGAAAGAGAAAAAGCCATCATTATCATGTATTTTGGTCTAGGTGGGCAAGAACCTTTGACTCTGGAAGAAATTGGACGAAAGATGGATCTAACCCGCGAACGTATCCGGCAGATTAAAGAAAAAGCTATTTTGCGTCTAAGACAGGCTACTCGTAAGGAATTTCTTAGACCTTATTTAGAGGATATAAATTGATATTTATAGCCCCTGTTTATTAAAAACGGGGGTTTTTTATAAGACTTGACATATTTTTGTTATAATGTAAGTTTATACTGTTAAGTTCCTTATATCTTGATTAATTTTTGGAATATTTCTAAAAATACAAAAAAAGGAGAAAAAATGTTTAAAGGAAGTCTTAAGACTTATTTGGAAGAAATTGATAAGTATAGAATTTTAGATAAAAGTGAGGAAGCTGAATTAGCAAAAAAAATTCATGAAGGAGATAAGGAGGCCTTAGATAAACTTGTAAAGGCTAATTTACGTTTTGTAGTTTCAATTGCTAAAAGATATGTAAATCAAGGGCTTTTACTAGGTGATCTTATTGGTGAAGGTAATATAGGCTTGATTAAAGCAGCTGAACATTTTGATGAAACACGTGGCTACAAATTTATTTCTTATGCTGTTTGGTGGATACGTCAAGTTATATTACAAGCATTAGCTGAACAATCTCGTATAGTTCGCTTACCTCTTAATCGAGCAAACACGCTTTATCAAATTAGTAAGGTATCACGACAGCTAAATCAGGAATTAGGGCGAGAACCAGATGCTGATGAAATTGCGGAAAAACTTGATCTTCCCATTGAAGAAATTAGAAAAACTATGAAAATTGCTAACTCCCATCTTTCTCTAAATGCCTCAGCTAATAAAAATGGCGTGGGTGAAAAATCTGATTGGATTAGTTTAATGGTTGATGAAAATGGAGATCCTTCTGATAAAGAGTTATATAGGAATTCCTTATTTAACGATCTTGAAAAAATTCTAGATACGTTAAGCAAAAGAGAGAAAGAAATTTTTATTCTTTATTTTGGCTTTAATGGTAACGAACCTCTAACTCTTAAAGAAATTGGAAGAAAATTTGGCCTTACTCGTGAGAGAATAAGGCAGATAAAAGAAACAGCAATTAGGAAAATAAGATGTAATTCTAAAAAAGAATCTCTAAATGATTATAAGTAGTATTTTATAAAATTATCAAGAAGTAGTTCTACTAATTAAGTAGAGCTACTTATTTTTTTAAAGTCCTTGACAATTTCGCTTATTTTTGTAAAATAATTTAAATTGCTCATTTAAAATAAAATTAGGAGGAAAAATGCCCATTAAAGAAATTAATTGTAATAGCCCTTCCTTGGATCGCTATTTAATTGAAATAAGGAAATTTTCGCTTCTTACACCTAAAGAAGAAAAAATAGTTACCAAAAAAAAGAGAGAGGGATCTACTTATGCCTTTGATAAGTTGATAAAGAGTAATTTACGTTGGGTTGTTAAAATTGCCAAAAGTTACACAAATTATGGGGTTGATTTAGCCGATCTTATTAGTGAAGGTAATTTAGGTTTAATTGAAGCAGCTAGAAAATTTGATGAAAGGCTTGGTTATAAATTTACTTCCTTTTCTTATTTTTATATTAAAGGAAATATAATCATGAGTCTTCGTGATAAATCTCGTATGATCCGTTTACCAGCCAATATAGTTAATGATATTTTTAAAATCAAGAAACTTTCTCGAGAACTTAGTCAAGAACTTGATCGAATACCTGAAATTGATGAAATTGCTGAAAGGCTTGAACTTTCCACAGAAAAAGTTGCTAAATTAATAAGGAATAAAAAATCCTTTTCTTTAAATTTTTTATTAGATGATGAAGATGAGCCTCTCATTAATTATATTGTAGATAAAAAAAATTTACCACCTGACGAAATGACTTATCGTAGGGTTTTATCAGAATATATTGATAAAGCGATTGATTCTTTAACAGATAATGAAAAATTTGTACTAAAATTTTATTTTGGCTTTAATGGTAATAAACCTTTAACTCTTAAAGAAATTGGAATAAAAATTGGATTAACAGAAGAAAGAATAAGGCAGATAAAAGTAAAAGCAATTTCTCGCCTTAGACATCCCAGTAGAGCCAAATATTTTGAGGGTTATAAGTAATGTTCTTAAAAGCCACGTTTTAATAACGGGGCTTTTTTTTTGCTAATTTTTGTGGTAAAATAAATTTATGAAAAAGGGAAAATTAATTATAGTTGACGGCATTGACGGTTCAGGCAAATCAACGCAAATAAAGAAGTTACTTGAACATTTGCAGAAAATAAAAAAAAGGATCTATTTGACTGATTTTCCTCAGTATGAAAAATCTTTTTTTGGCAAAATGATCAGACGATACTTAAAAGGTGATTTTGGTCAGACGAATAATACTGATCCACATCTGATTTCTCTACTTTATGCCTTAGATCGGTTTGAAGCTAAAAAAGAAATAAAAAAGCATTTAGAGGAAGGAAAGATTGTTATTTCTGACCGTTATTCTCCGGCCAATAAGATTCACCAGGCGATAAAAATTAAAAATAAGGCTGATAAAGAGAAATTTTATAAATGGCTTAATAAAATGGAATTTCAAATATTAGATATTCCAAAACCTGACCTTATAATTTTTCTTGATACGCCGCCCAAAATTACTAAGAGGCTAATGATTTCAAGGGGTAAAAGAGATATGCATGAGACCGATGACGAACATCAGAAGCAGGCTTATAAGCAATGTATAAATTTAACGAATAAATTTAGGAATTGGAAAAAAATTAAGTGTGTTGAAAAAGGTAAATTAATGCCGCCGGAAGTAATTCATCAGAATGTTTGGCAGGAGATTAAAAAAATTATTTAATAAATATGAAATACCAGGCCATTATCGGTTTAGAAATACATGTTCAGCTTAGCACCCAGTCTAAGATGTTTTGTTCGTGTGATAACGCCGGGGAAGATAAAAAACCAAACACCACCATTTGTCCTATTTGCACCGGTCAGCCCGGCACTTTACCGGTTATCAATCAAAAAGCGGTTGATTGGGCGGTTATGTCAGCTCTGGCTTTACAGGGCCAAATATCAGAAAAAAGCCATTTTGACCGGAAAAGTTATTTTTATCCGGACCTGCCTAAAGGCTACCAAATTTCACAGTACTCCGAGCCGATTGGCAAAGGGGGTTTTTTACAGATTAAATTAAGGGGTGAGAAAAGAAAAATCAGACTGGAAAGACTGCATTTAGAGGAGGACACTGGCAAGTTAATTCACCAAAAAGAAAAAACTTTAGTTGATTTTAACCGGGCTGGCAGTCCTTTAATGGAAATTGTGACTGAACCGGATATAAAATCACCTGAAGAGGCCAGAATATTTTTACAAGAGTTAAGGCTAATTATGCGATACCTAGGGGTTTCAGACGCCGATATGGAAAAAGGGCATATGCGCTGTGATGCTAATATATCTTTACGTTTTGAGGGCGATAAAAAACTTTACCCAAAAACAGAAATAAAAAATCTTAATTCTTTTAAATCAGTAGAAAAAGCTTTGAGTTATGAAATTAAAAGACAAACCAGTCTTTGGGATGAAAAAAAAGCCCCTAAAAATCAATCAACGCGCGGCTGGGATGATAAAAAACAAGTCACTATCTTACAGAGAATAAAAGAAGCAGTCCATGATTACCGCTATTTCCCGGAACCGGATTTACCACCCTTGGAATTTACTGATAAGTATTTAAATAAAATAAAAAGTAAAATGCCGGAGATGCCAACAGACAAAAGAAAGAGATTTTCAGAAAAATTCTTTTTTAAAGATAAAGATATCAAAATAATTGTTAGTGATTTGGATTTAGCTGGCTATACCGAATGCATTATCACAGAGCTAAAAAACTGGCTGCAAGCTGAGTCTTCCACTGATGAAGGGCTTTATCAGTGGGAGCAGAATAAAGAAAAATTCAGTCACTTAGTAGCTAACTGGCTGATTAATCGTCTATTAGCTTTAATGCATGAGAGTAATGTAAAAGTTAAAGATTTAAAAATAACTCCGGAAAACTTTGCTGAATTTATTAAAATTGTTTATAACCAGAGAGTTAATAAACACGGAGCAAATAAAGTATTGGAAGAGATGTTTAAAACCGGCGGTGATCCTTCTAATATTATTGAAGAGAAAAATCTTGGTACTATAGAAGACGAAGATAAATTATCTTCGGTTATTGATGAAGTTATTGAAGAAAATCAATCAGCTGTCCAGGAATATTTAAACGGTAAAGAAGCGGCTTTAAAGTTTCTTTTGGGGCAGGTAATGAAAAAAACTAAAGGGCAGGCTGATCATAAAGTAGTCAGGCAGCTTTTAATCCATAAGTTAAAATAATAGTATTTACACTAAGCAGTTTTTAGCTGAACTTTTTTGTTGTGGAAAACTTCAAACTTGACAGAAAAAGCCGATAAGGGTAGGCTACCGACTAGAATGAAAAAGTTTTTTAATAAAAAAACTAAATTAAAGAAAACAAATTGGGAGGTAAGCCTCCTATTTTTTTAAGTTTTTAGCTCCGTTATCGGGGCTATTTTTTTATAAATTCGTTCTTTAAAAATTAATTAGTTTCTGTAGCAAAAGAAGGAGGTTCGGAGATGACAACAAGTATTCTGGGAAAACCTGACTATACCATGGAAGAGGTACAGGAGATTCTTGAGGGGGCCAGAAGCATGGTGCCGGTGGCTGTTGAAGCCTATCGAAAGATTAATCGAGGAGCTTTTCCTCCGGCTATCAAGATGTTTGAAGACAGCGCCTTGGTAAGCGGGAATATAACTCGTAATACACCGCCGACCAATGTGATCATTCAAATTCTGGAAGAATCAACCAGAACCGCCGGTTCTTTTCGCAGAGCGGCCAAAAATCTCGGTTTAGATCCGGTAGTTATTCACATGGCAGCGACTTCGAGAGGCGGTAAAGGTGAAAGCCCGTTGGATGACGCAGAACAGCATATGATTCAGGGAGCCGGGATTTATATCCTTCGAACCTCGGTAGAAGGCGAGCCGAAATTCCTGGCCGAAAAACTACAGTCTATGGGCTATCAAATCTCAGTGATCAACGCTGGTGACGGTAAGCATCGCCATCCGACTCAGGGGCGCCTAGATCTTCTGACTCTGGATATTTCCGGTAAGCTCAAAAAAGGAATGAAAATCGGCATCGGCGGCGACTTAAAGTATGGCCGAACGGTTCATTCTATTCTGAGTGTTTTGAAACCCTTTGAGCCGGAAGTAAGCCTCGTGCCCTTCGGCGGTCTTGAACTGGAGTCGCCTTATCGGGATGGTCTAAATATTGTGGGGGAAGAAGAAGGTAATCTTGAACTTCTTTTGGATTGCGATGTTATCTATCTTACCCGTGTTCAGCAGAAAAGAATTGCTGTTCCAACTGATTTCGATCGCATCCAGCGCGTCTATATTACTAATCTTGCTTTTCTTGAACGGGCAAAAAAGGGTTGTATTATTATGCACCCCGGCCCCAGAAGAGGGGAGATCAGTGATGAGATCAGGCGTGATCCCAGATTAGTTATGAGTGCGCAGGCCTGGCTCGGGATTCCAGAAAGGATGAACGAAATCTGGATCGCGGCCACTCAGCATAAGCCGGTGCAAGGTTTTTCCAGAGGCGAAGTCGAAATTCTTTCCGAAGAGAACAAGCCGGCCCGAACAAAACCCGGAACAATGACAATAGGTAGTCCGGAAAGGGGAACAGTCATTGACCACTTACCGGCCGGAGCTGGTGACATGATTAAGGCGTTGCTTCGCAAAGCGGGCTGGGTAAATTCGGAACAGACTGTACCGGTTTCTGACTTTGTAGATTCTCCTGGTCGGAGATGTAAGAAGGACATTATCGTTGTACACGGTGATTTCATTTCAAACGAAGCCGGTGCTTTGATTACTTTGTTAGCGCCTGATGCAACCATCAATCATATTCGAGGTGATGGTATACTGACCAAAATGAAGTTTGCACCAGCCAAGGGTATTTGTGGTCTTTGCCAGTGTCACAACGGTGATTGTATCACCAACCATGACGGGGAAGCCGAAACCCGTTTCTTGGTCAGAGACGAAAAAGCGATTTGTTACTGGTGTGAGACTATTCACAATCTACCCGCGCTAATTGGGAAATAGATGGGGGTAAGGTAATGAATGAAGCCGCGACTGAGATTAAAAGTGAGGAGGATAATAACGAAGTACTTCGTTATTATCTGCGAAACGCAGATCCAAAAGGACTATGTCCACGCATGCATCGTTCTGATGCGTGTCTTCGCTGCCCGATCAACATAACCTGTCCGACAGGGGAATGGCGAGAGTGTACTTACATTGCACCATACCTCTGATTGTTTTTTTGTAGGGGGCAATCTGACGTTTGTTGGATTTGCCCCTTTTTTATTTTAAAAAAGATATTAGTTTGACAGATTTAAAAAAATGATATAAACTGTTAACAACTTAATTAAATACTTTTCATGGAATTTAACTCTAGAAAATTAGCCGTTAAAAAATCTAAAAAAGGCCTCATCTGGCGGAAGGTTTTAGTTAAGTTGTAAAAAAGCTATAAATTAGTTAATAAGCACATAAAACTAGACCTTCCAAAAAGAAGGCCTATTTTTTATGTAATTTGTTTGTTCTTTTTTTGAAAGGAGGCCTTAATATGCCAGGAATTAGCTCTATTTGTCCCCGTTGCGGCTGGAGGATGCGTCATAGTTGCCCTCATTGTCGTTATCCTGGGGCAGACCAGAGAACTGAAATTGAAAAAAAGAAAGATGAAGAAAGAAAAGAAGGAGAAAAAAGAAATATAAGGTATATATACAAGTAACAGCCTTATAAAAGGGCGGATCAAGGATTCGCCCTATTTTATTATTTAAGAAATTTATTTATTAAACTTTCGGCTTGTTTTTGGTTCTTAATCCAATGAATTGATTTATCTTTTCTAAACCAGGTCATTTGCCGCCGGACAAAGTCATGAATAGCGTATTTTAACTTTTGGACCATCTCTTCTTTTTTAAGCTGGCCCTTTAAATATTTAGCCACAAATCGGTATTCCAGACCAAATGAATTCAGTCTTTTCCAACTAAGACCTTTTTTTCTTAAATCTTCCACTTCTTTAACCATGCCTTGCTTAAATCTTTTATCCACCCGCTCATCAATTTTTTGATAAAGCTTTTCTCGGGGCCTAGAAAGACCGATTTTTAGAACCTTAAATTCAGGAGTTTTATTTTTTTTAGATTTGGGTTTGGCTTTAGCCACTTCAATAGCTCTGATTAGGCGCCGAGGATTATTTTTATCTATTTTTTTGGCTTTTTTAGGATTAAGTTTTTTTAAGCGTTTAAAAAGTTTTTCCGGACTTAACTTTTCTAATTTTTTTCTTAAATCATAATCAGGAGGGATATTAAAGGTTTCTTTTTTAGAAATTAAACTATCAATATAAAAAGGCGAACCACCAACCACAAAAATATTTTTTTGTGAAGAATATTTATCAATTACTTTTAAGGCTTCTTTTTTAAACTGAGCTGCTGAATAATATTTTTTGGGTGAAACTACATCCAGTAAAAAATGGGGCACTATTTTTCTTTCTTTTTTTGTCACTTTAGCCGTACCAATATCCATGCCTTTATAAACCTGCCGGGAGTCAGCTGAGATAATAATGCCATTGTTTTTTTTAGCCAGAGAAATACCTAGAGAAGACTTGCCAGAAGCAGTCGGTCCTAAAATAATAATTAATTTTATTTTTTTATTTGACATCTGATGGGATATTGGTTAAGGTAAAATATCTTTGATTTAGTTCTTTATAAAAAAGGAGAATATAATGTTAGAGAGTCTAATTGAATTTTTGAATTTATTGGTATTAATTGTTTTTCGTTATGAAGCGGGAATTATTTATTTGCATTCAGCCGGTTATTCATTAATGGGTACATTTTTAATTCTGACTTTGGGCATGCTTTTTACTAGTTTGAGTATATATTGGCTGACTGGACGTAAGTTTATGCAAAGAAAATTTCATTTCCCCCGTTTTCTAATCATTTGGCTGCAGAAGAAATTTCTTTACAAAAGTTTTAATTCTTATCGCCAGCATTTAAAAAAGAAAAACCAGCAGAGAATTGACCGAGTAATCAAAATAGCCATTAAATTATTTGAAGCCATTGGTTATACTGGCTTGGCTTTGGCCTCTATGGTTCCCTTACCATTATTCCGTACTGGTTCGGTTATTGCTGTTCGCGTGGGCGGCTTAAAAAACGGTATTTATGTGGTTATTGGCGCGGTTGAGTTGAAACTTTTATTTGAAATTTTACTTTACTATCGGTTAAAGATTATGATTCCTTTTGCCCGTGATATTTCTTCTTTTCAAATTTCTTTGTTTATTATAGGAGGTTTTACTCTTTATTTTTTGATTGGCTGGCTAAATCATGCTATTCGGGACAATCATTTTATAAAAGGACGTTTTGATTAAAAGCCCGTTTTTATAAAAGACGGGCTTATTTTATTTTACCTTCTAGTTTCCAGGGTTTAGCTTGAGTAATTTTTACATAAACAAATTTGCCGATGAGATTTTTTTTGCCTTTAAATTTTACTACCTTCCAGGTATTAGTACGTCCAAAAGTATAATCTCCTTTTTGTCCGCTGACTAAAACTTTTAATTTTTGGCCGCTTAGTTTTTTATTATTTTTTAATGATGATTTTTCGATTAATTTGGTTAGTCTTTGCTCGCGTTTTTTCTTTTCTTTTTTTGATATATTATCTTTAAGTTTAGCGGCGGCTGTCCCTGATCTTTCAGAATATTGTGAAATATAAGCCATATCAAATTGTGATTTTTTTACTACCTTGACCGTATTTTGAAAAGCTTGTTTAGTTTCTCCGGGAAAGCCCACAATAATATCTGTGGTAATTGCTACCTGGGGTATAGTTTTTTTAATAAAATCAACTAATTTCAAATATTCTTCTTTTGTATAATGACGGTTCATTTTTTTTAATATTTGATTGTCACCTGACTGAAAAGGAAGATGAAGATAAGGGGGAATTTTTTTTATTTTAGTTATGGCTCTTATTAAGTCAGGAGTCATATCTTTAGGGTGGTTAGAAATAAAATGTAGCCAAAAATCTCCTTTTATTTTATTTACTTCTTTTAGAAGATTAATAAAAGGCTTATTATCTGTGTAGACTTTACCTTTTTTATGATTAAAGGAATTTACGTTTTGTCCGACTAGAACAATATCCTTAGCCCCTTTTTTTAAGCGGTATTTTATTTCTTTAATAATATTTTCTTTTTTTCTTGATCTTTCTGGACCGCGGGTAAAGGGGACTACACAGTAAGTGCAGTGATTATTACAACCAGTCATGATAGGAATATAGGCGGTGGCTTTAGAGATTGGTTTTATGGGAAAATCTAAGTAATCAATTTTAGGAGCTGGTATATTAAAACGAGATAATAAAAAAGGCTTTATTAAATGAGGTAGTTTTGATAAATTTTCAATATGAAAAATAATATCAAATTTATTTTTCAATTTCTTTTTATCTTGGGTTAGCAGACAGCCGGTTAAAATAGTCAGAATTTTTCTTTTCTTTTTTTCTTTATTCCATTTATTTATTTTTCCGTAAATACGGTCAATAGGTTTTTGACGGACCGAACAGGCTAGAGTAATGATGATATCAGCTTCTTTTTCTTTTTTAGTTTGGTCAAAACCAAAAGAATCCAAAAGAGCGGCTATTCTTTCTGCATCGGCTGTATTCATCTGACAGCCAAGAATAAAAAAGTAATACTTCATAAGTAAATTTTAACGGCTTTACTATTAATAGTCAATTAGCCAAAATATAATTTTTCTGTTAAAATATTATATATGTTAATTACCAGTCACATAGCGGTTACCGAAATTTTATGCCGTATTCTAAAATTAAGCGGATCTGATTATTTACTAGCTCATCTTTTTGGCTGGGGTATTGATATTGATCATATTGTCACTCAGTTGAAATATTTTATTGAGGATATTAAATTAAGTTATCATCATTGGAAAAAGCGGCACTGGTTAGAAAAATTTTTGCCCCATCGCCTGGTTATTTTTTTAGACAAATTTAATAAAAAAAGATCAGCTATTTCTGAGCCTCGTTCCTGGATACAGGAGCCAACTGGCATTTTATTAATATTAGGCCTTTCTTTAATAATTAATAATTACATACCGGTTTTATTCTTATTTATTCATTTTTTAATGGATGCAGTTATGCGTTTTAATAAATATCCTTTGGCACCTTTCACTAAAAAGTTAAAATTTAAAGGTTGGTTACCCAATACCAGTTATACTGAATATATGATCAGTAGCCTAATATTAGCTTTTTTAATAATTTGGCGTCTAATCGGATAATATATAAGGGATAAAAAAAACAGGCATTTTTAGATATAAGATACCTGTTTTTTTAATTATTTTTTGTTTTAATTTATTTATTTACTAATTTCTTTAAATGGTCTTAGTATTATTTTTGGATAACTACATCCTTCATTTATTATTCCATCGCAATTATCATCATAACTAGTAGAGCAGTTCTCTTCCATCCCGGGGTTGACATTTGAGTTGGAATCATCGCAGTCTTCCCAGGTCCAATAACCGTCAAGATCTCCATCATACATTGGTTTGTAGTCAACATCATCGCCATAAACATTATAATATTCCGGATAGCCTGGATTGCTTTCAAAATCACCCCACCAATTGCCTATAGAAGAATTCCAAATATTATTAGATGAATCATCCTTATGGAACACGTTCACAGCATTATCAAAAATATTACTCCAAAACAGATTATCGTTGGAATCCTTAATATAAACACCATATTGTGAGTTCTCATTTATGGTATTGTTATAGATCTCGTTGTTAGAGCTGCGCTCAAGATGCATTCCCTGTGAATTCTTACTTATGATGTTATCCGAAATCAAAGAATCATGGTTTATCATAATTAAAACGCCCACCACGTTCTGCATTATCTCATTATCATGGACGTATGCATCACTAAGATACAACCGGATTCCATAATAAGAGTTTTCATGCAGATAGTTGTTCCATACTTCGGCTTCTGTGTTATTCAGTTCTATTCCCTTTGTACTCATTGAAACATCATTTTCTGATAATTCAATATCTATACTGTCAGAAGACTCTATCCCATACTCGAATCCTGCTAACACACAGTTCTTTACAGCAACTTCTTCACAATTTCGTATCCAGATTCCTTTTTCTGAAGAATCACCATCAATAGTATGTCCTGCACAGTCAAATGTTATGCTGGACGTTTCTATTGTCAAAGCCGCATCAGATGGACAGTTCAATATATCCTCTTCCATTATATAATCTTCATAAATATGATCCCCACACTGCAGAGGGTCGCACACATTTCCCTCTCCATCCTGATCAACATCTTTTTGTGCAGGATTGTAATCAATAGGACAGTTATCTTCTAGGTTGATAATGCCGTCTCCGTCAATATCGCCTCCGTTTGGAAGATAATCAGCAGAGCCTCCTGTTCCACTAATAGTGTATTGGTAAGGATAGCCTGGATTGGATTCAAAGTCGTACCACCAGTTACCTTGAAGACTTGAATTCCAGTAGTTTGTTCCATCATCTATACAATTACCTGAGGAGAAAGTATTTCCATAGATGTAGTTGTTATTTCCTGAACCGATGTTTATTGGGTGATCAGCATCTATTGTGTTGGTTATAATGTTTGAATATAAAACATTCTCCATCTCAATTGCTGTGTTTGCGTAGTAAAATTCATTTTCTTTTACTAGATAATCACTTCCCTTTAAACTTATCAAATTGCCAGTTCCAAAAAAGGTATTGCCCGAAACAACTGAATGATCAGAATCTTCCAACAAGAGAGCCAATTCATCAGGTTCAAAAAAGCTGAACTCATTGTTTTCTACAACAGAATGAGCATTGTTTACAAATCTTACTTCATCTCTAACTAGATTGTTTTTCAAAACAGCATTATCTAACGAGTCGACTTCTAAAACTCCATTATAAATATTATTATTTGATATTTCAAGTCCTGAACCTAACGAAATGCCTACAGTGCTGACATCTAGATCACAGTTTTTAATAGTAAGGCCTGAATAACCATTTGAGTATAGGCTGTAACCAGTACCATCGTGTTTTATCTCATGTCCATCACAGTCTATCGTAACGTCATCTGCTCCTATTCTGAATACCTGATCATTGCAGGAGATGTCTTTTGTAAGGGTTATATCCTCAGTCAGTATTTGGCCGCATATGTTATTTGTGTCTGCATACATAGGGAACCTTTCTATGCCGCATTCTCCATAGCCTACTTTGAAATAACCATCGTTAGCAGGTCCCCAAGTACTGCCCCAAGAATTCTTTACAATCCAATAACCGTCAGCATCATCATATCCTACAATTACAACTGCGTGGCCCAGTTTTGAATCATCATCACAACGGTAAATGTCGTTAGCATCAAAACCACCAACCATGCCAATCGATGTTGCTAAGGGTCCTCTTGTAGAAATTTCTTCTTTTATAACAGCAGGATTATCTGAAATATATGATCTCTCATCCAGATATGTAAGCTCATCAAGACATCTGCTGCATATGCTGTTGCTGCATATTGAAGGATAGGCGCAAGAACTGCATGAACCACCACCACAACTACATGTGTTTGAGATATAGGGCTTGCATGATTCTGAACTGATTCCTGAATCGATGATATATTGCACTGCTGATCCCATTGGACCGCCGCAGCAGTCGCGGTCAGGACCACCAAAACAGTCCGATACAAGCTCTTCTTCTGAAAGGTCCAGGTCAAGATTAGGATTGTTTTTCACTATGTTGTGCATGGCCTCAGTTAAACCTACTGCTGCAAATGCCCAGCAGCTTCCGCAGTTTGCCTGGTTCTTGACAGGAGTTATCCAATTGTATCCATTGTAGTTCCTCCAGTCAAAACTGGAAGGCGCTGTAGTAGATGTATATGTTGTATGTGAAGTGTCTAAAGGGATTATAACTTCTGACTTGATGGATTTTTCTTCAATATTGGCCAACTTGACTACAGTTCCTATCTCTTTTCCATCTTTAATACAAACAGAGTAGTCTTTAGAAAAAACATCACCATCATCTTTAGTTAAGGTTTCATATCCGTTCTGGCTGCAGTAATTATGTTCAACACCGCATTCTCCTGAATAAAAATCCCATTCAGGGCATTCTCCATCTTCAAATATGCAGAATCCTTCTGAACCTCTGATTTCATAAGAATATCCTAATGATTCGCAGTATGTAGCGGCAGGATTAGCTGTTCCTGTTAATAGTTCTTCTTTTGGATTTGTAAAATCAGAAGAAAAAATATTATTATCATTAGTAGCTAAAATAGGGCTAGATATAAGAATAAAGATAATTAACGCTAAAAATTTTTTTGATAAAAACATATATTTACTTTAATTTTACTATACGATTAGTAATTTTATCTTGAACTTTTTTGATAAAATCTTCTTTTTTAACATTCCAAAGATCTTTTTCACTACGTATTCTAACAGATAGTTTATCTGAATTCATTTCTTTATCACCGATGACCAGCATATAAGGCACTTTTTGTTTGATCGCTTTTCTGATTTTATTACCAACAGTTTCATTGGCAGTATCAACATCAACTCGAATATTTTCGTCTTTGAATTTTTGAGCTAACTTTTTTGAAAAAGATATATGGCTTGAACCAACCGGTACTATCTGAATTTGAACAGGGGAGAGCCAAATAGGAAAAGCACCGGCGTAGTGCTCAACTAATATACCAAAAAATCTTTCAAACGAACCGAAGATGGCTCGGTGTATCAAGGTAACAACTTTTTCAAGGCCTTTTTTATCAGTATAAACTAAGTTAAATCTTTTAGGTATTTGGAAATCTAGCTGGATAGTGGCCATTTGCCAGGTACGACCCAAAGTATCATCAATATGTATATCAATTTTCGGACCATAAAAAGCGCCGTCTTTTTTTGAAAGTTGATAATCAATTTTATTATTTTCCAAAGCTTTTTTAAGGTCTTTTTCCGCCTGGTCCCAGTCTTCAGTTTCACCCATAAATTTTTCTGGGCGGGTAGCCAGGACAAAATTTGGACTAAAGCCGAATATTTTATAGAATTTTTTTATTAATTTCAAAAGCCGACCTATTTCTGATTGAATTTGTTTCTTTAGGCAGTAAATATGGGCGTCGTCCATTGTAATCTGACGTACTCGAAAAAGACCACCCAAAGCCCCTTTGACTTCGTTCCGGTGAAGGCGACCGATTTCTGAATAACGCAAAGGTAAATCACGGTAAGATCTTTTCTTAGTGTTATAAATGTAAGTTGAACCGGGGCAGTTCATGGGTTTTAGAGAATAAATCTCATCATCAATTTTTAGATTAAACATATTATCCTTATAATGCTGCCAGTGACCTGATTTTACCCAAAGAGATTTATGATTGAGTATAGGAGTAGAGGTTTCTTGATAGCCGGCTTGGTCATGAATTTGGCGCCAGAGTTTTTCTAATTCTCGAAAAATAATCATACCTTTTGGCAGCCAAAAAGGGGCGCCTGGTGAGACTTCATGAAAAGCAAATAATTCTAATTCCTGGCCTAATTTACGGTGATCTCTTTTCCTAGCTTCTTTTTTTTGTTTTAAGTATTTAGCCAACTCTTTTTTAGTGGTAAAAGCCACTCCGTAAATTCTCTGTAGCATCTTATTTTTTTCGTCACCGCGCCAATAAGCCCCGGCTACTTTAGTTAATTTAAAAGCGTCAGCTTTTATTTCTTTACTTAATTTAACATGTGGGCCAGCACAAAGATCAGTAAAGGAACTGCTTTTATAAAAAGTGATTTTTTCTCCCTTTTTGGTAATTTCTTCTAGTAATTCTTTTTTATAGGGCTGATCTGATACTTTTTTCTTGGCTTTTTCATAGGGTATTTCTATTTTTTCAAAAGATATATTTTGCTTAATAATTTTTTTCATTTTTTTCTCTATTTTTGGTAAATCTTCAGGAGTGAAATTTTGACTAACTTCAAAATCATAATAAAAACCGTCTTCAATCACCGGGCCAATAGCTAGTTTAGCTTCCGGAAAAAGTTCTTTAACAGCCATAGCCATAATGTGGCTTAGGGAGTGTCTGATTTTATGTAGTTTTTGTGCCATAATTTTTAAGTTAATTAATTTAATTCACTTAAATTAAAAATCCCAAGACTTTTTTGCCAGTTTTGGGACCCTTCTTTGGCTCTTTGCGAGCTCTTGGCCCTTCGATAAACTCAGGGCCTGCGGGCGGTTCCACCCAATTTCCTCTTTATTTAGAGACATCTTATTTTATTAAATTTATCTTTTTAGCTTAGCGTTTTTTGGCGATCTCTTTTTTAGTTTAAGAGATGAATAATTGGTAGTTATTCCAATCACTAAAAAGGTATTAATAAGCATAGAATATTCTTAAAAAAAGGTCAAATTTAAAGATTAAGTCTTATTTCAATGTGATCCTTCATGGAAGGAGACTGAAAAACCCAGAAAGGGGAGAACTTTACCGTTACTTCACTGATGTCTTTATGATCAAGAAAATAACTTCTTATTTGTTGACGGTCTTTATTAGTTAAATTATCGCGGTTAAATATGGCACTGGAAAGTTTAAGATGTGAGCTGGCTTTAGCTGTTACTTTGAGTTGAGCGGTTTGATTTTCCAGATTAAAAGTGTCAAATTGGTATTCAAGATCAAATGAGTTTTCTTTAATCTGGTGGTCAGATTTTAAATTTTCAGATATTTTTTCGCGAGCAGTTTTTTTTAGATTATCTTTAGAAAAAGCCAAAGCAATTAATTTTACTTTTAGGTTTATATTAAATTCTTCAGCCTGGCGGCCCACTTCTGGCTCAATATTTTTTTCTAAAATCTGATATTTTATCTGATTTTCTGAAAGACTATATAAAGGATTAATATCATTAATTTTCTTTTTTAAATCATTTAAATTTTCCTGCTTGATTTGTTCTATCATTTCTTTTTGTTTTTCTAAAACAAGATTAGAAGTGACCTGGTTAACTTTTTTGGTGCCACCAGTCATAGCTTCTTGGCTTTCAGCCCAGACTAATTCTTGCATTTGAGAGGAAAGTCCGGGAATAGTAAATTTTGAAGGCTCAATATTACCGCTCGATCCTTTTTTATCAGCATAAATTTCGACTTTTACAGAACTGCCAGGTGGTACGTCTACTCTTTGTTTAGTACGAAAAAGAAGGCCTTTCTCAGAGAGGAAGCGAGTGGTAGCTGCTAAGGGCTGGGTCTGATTCCATTCATTATAAATAGTGACTTCTCCTTGAGCTTGTGCTGGTATTTCTTCAGGCTCTCCTAGGTCAGTTACTTTTAGACTGTTTTGAATTTCTTTTTCTAAAATTACTCCGGGTATATAATTTTCTAGTGATTTGTTTTCTTTATTGTCATTTTCATAAATAACTGCCGAAAAATATTCTTCTTCATTTTTTATTTTAGGAGTAATATAAATATTTGTCCGGGAGAAAGAGTAGTAGATAATAAAAGCAAAAAGCAAAATGGCCAAAATAATAAAAATATAAATTATTTTGCGGTATCTTTTACTAATTTTATTCTTCTTATTTTTTTTAGTCATTATTTAATTTTAATATTATCAGGTCCTAAAAGCATTTCTATTTTATGGGCTATATTTTGATTATAATTGATATAATAATTTGTGGCAATTATCTTTGGTTTTTGCTTGTTGTTTTTGCTAACTACCAGATAGACTTTTATTTGACCGGGAGATGAAGTAATAATATTTTTTAGGCGGTCAAAGGTATCTTTTTTAAAATTATTATTTTGTACTCTGAAGAATATTTTTTTCTTGTTATTATTGTTATTAATCTCTCCCATTTCTTTTTTTATCTCTTCTATTTTTTCTTCTTCAAAGATATAGGCTTTATCAGCTAGTAATTTAATAGCTTCCTCCTTATCCGAAATTTTACCTTTAATAATCAGGATTCTATCTTCTTGCCAAAGGACAGGATTTTTTTCCAGCAAACGTGGAAAAACCAAGACTTCAATACCAGCTGAGGTGTCTTCTAAGCGGACAAAAAGCATAGGCTTGTTATTACGGGTGATTACTTTTTGTATTTTTGTAATAATACCGCCAATACAAACCTCGCTAGATCTTGAATGAGTCTGAAGTTTTCTTATGGGTGTGACTAGGTTTTTTATTTTATTTTCATACTCCTGCATTGGGTGTTCTGAAATATAAAGACCGAGAAGTTCTTTTTCCCAGGAAAGGCGCTGACTTTTTTTTACTGCTTCAGTTTTTTTGAGTTTTAATTTGGGCGCGTTTTGGGTGGGCATCATGCCAAAAATGTTTGATTGTTTTAGTCTGGCTTCCTGTTTAGCATTTTTAGCAAATTTAAGAAGATGATTAATATTGTCAAGCATTTGCTTTCTTTTACCAAATTTATCTAAAGCCCCGCATTTAATTAAACTCTCCAAAGATTTTTTATTTAAATCTTTAGTCACTACCCGGGACAAGAAATCTTCAAGATTTTTATAAGTTCCTGATTCTTTTCTTTCTTTAATTATATTTTTGACTAAATTAGTGCCGACATTTTTTATAGCTGGCAAACCAAAACGTATACGATTGGTCGGTTTTTTTGTTTTTTGATCCAGAATAACGGAAAAAGTAGAAAAACTTTCATTAACATCTGGTGGCAAAACCTCCAGGTCGATTTGTTTGCATTCTTCGACTTCAATAGCAATACGGTCAGTATTGTTTAAATCAGAAGTTAAAAGAGCGGCCATAAAGGCTTGAGGATAATGCGCTTTTAAGTAAGCAGTTTGATAGGCGATCATAGCATAACAAGCGGCATGAGCTCGATTAAAGCCATAGCCGGCAAAAGGTTCAATAAAGGCGAAAACTTTTTTTGCTGTATCTTTGGGTATGTTATTTTTTATACAACCTTGTATAAATTTTTCTTTTTGTTCTTTAAGTAATTTTGGTATTTTTTTACCAACGGCTTTTCTTAAAACATCAGCTTCGCCCAGGGTAAAGCCAGCCAAATCGCGGGCAATTTGCATAATTTGTTCCTGATAAATAGCTACACCATAAGTTCTTTTGAGAATAGGCTTTAATTTAGGATGTAGATATTGGGGATTCATATGGCCGTGCTTGCCGGCAATATATTTGGGGATCCATTCCATAGGGCCGGGGCGATAAAGTGATACCATAGCAATAATATCTTCTAATTCGGTAGGTTTAAGCTGTTTAAGATAACGCCGCATGCCAGTACTTTCAAGCTGAAAGACACCGGTAGTACGGCCGCTTTGTAAAAGTTTAAAAGTCTCCTTATCACTCAAAGGCAGTTTTTCAATATTTATTTTTTGTTCCGTAATACCTTCAACAATATCCAAAGTTGTTTCGATGATAGTTAGGTTTTTTAAACCCAGAAAATCCATTTTTAAAAGACCAAGATCTTCAATAGGATGCAGAGAATACTGGCTAATAATAGTTGGGTCATGAGGAGCGGCGTATTGAACAGGTACGTATTTTTCAAGTCTTTCCGGGGTAATTAAAACGCCACAGGCATGAGTGGAAGAATGACGAGCTACCCCTTCCAACTTTTTAGCGTTGTCTAGTAACTTTTTCCCCTGAGAATCTGATTGGTAAACTTGTTTTAATTCAGCGATTTTATCAATAGCTTCCTCTAGTTTCATGTTCATAGGGATAAGCTTGGCTATTTTATCACAATAAGAGTAGGAGAGGTTCATAACTCGCCCAACATCCCGTACAGCGGCTCGGGCGGCCATAGTACCAAAAGTAATAATTTGAGAAACATGATCTTTACCGTATTTTTCTTCAACATATCTTAAAACTTCATCGCGCCGGGTATCAGCAAAATCCATATCAATATCTGGCATAGAAATTCTTTCTGGGTTAAGAAAACGTTCAAAAAGAAGATTGTATTTTAAAGGGTCAATATTGGTAATATTAAGCAGATAAGAAACTAAGCTGCCAGCTGCTGAACCTCTACCAGGGCCGACCACTATTTCATTATCTTTAGCCCAGTTAACAAAGTCTTGGACAATAAGAAAATAAGTGGCAAACCCAGTTTTTTTGATAATAGAAAGTTCATATTCAAGTCTTTCTTTTATTTCCTCGGTAATATTATTAAACTTTTCTTTTAATCCTTTTTGGCAAAGCTCTTCTAGATATTCTTCCGGTGAAGAATTTTTGGGAACTTTGTAGTTTGGCAGTTTAATTTTGCCAAGCTCTATTTCTAGCTGACATTTTTCGGCAATCTGAACGGTATTTTCTATAGCTTCAGGAGTTTTCTTAAAATACTCCTTCATTTTTTCTGGGGGAGTCATAGAAAAATCTTCATCCAGCATACTCATTCGGTTTTCATCTTCCAGTTTTTTCTTCATCTGGATACAAAGCAAAATATCCTGAACCGCAGCGTCTTCAGGGTTGGTATAATGTATATCACTGGTGGCTACCAGGGGTATATTATGTTTTTTTGATATTTCTATAATTTTTTTATTAACTTCCTTCTGATGGGGGGTATTAGGGTGATGCTGTATTTCAAGATAAAAATCTTTCTGACGGAAAATCTGATGATATTTTTTGGCAGCTTCTTCTGCTTTTTTATATTTTTTTGAAATAATCAGACGAGGTATTTCTCCCTGGAGGCAAGCGCTCATACCCACGAGGCCCGATGAATATTTTTTAAGAGTTTCAATATCAATTCTAGGCTTGTAATAAAAACCTTCCAAATGGGCGATACTGGTTAATTTAATTAAATTTTGATAACCCTCTTTATTTTTAGCTAAAAGTACTAAGTGATAAGGTCTTTCATCAAGGCCGGGTCTTTTATTTTTTAAACTGTGTGGGGCCAAGTATGCCTCAAGTCCGATAATCGGTTTGAGGCCAGCTTTTTTGGCTTTTTGGTAAAATTCAATTGTTCCATACATAACCCCATGGTCAGTTAAGGCCAGGGATTTCATTTTATACTCTTTGGCTTTTTTTATTAGTTCATCAATTTTTGAAAGTCCGTCCAAAAGAGAATAATGGGAGTGTACATGAAGATGGGCAAAATTCATATAATAAATGTTATTGGTTTTATATATTATAACAGAAATTAGTTATTATTTTAAGCAAATAAAAAGACATCTTTAAAAAGACGTCTTTTTATTTTTATTTTTTGTTTTTTTTATTCTTCTTCTTTTTTTTCTTTTTTATCCTTTTTTTTCTGGACGTACTTAATAATACCACTGACAGCATTAGCAATAGTTTTAACTGAACCGCTGGTTTTAGTTAATTTTTCTTTAACAGTTTCAATAGTTTCGCCGATTGACTCTACTTTTTCTTTAATTTTTTGCACAGCTTCATTACCTACTCGTAGCATTTTAATAAGGAGGTAAAGCGCCCAACAGAGAAAAAAAGTAAAAGCGGCAATAGCTAAAGAAGAAACAAGAAGAAGAACATCTTTTGAGGTATCAATCATAAATTTATATTATTCTTATATTTAATTATAGCATAATTTAACGAAAAGATAAAGGGTTAAATAGTGCAATTGTCCAAAGTATTTTTTTTATGCTAAAATTATAAAGTAAATAAAGCAAAATATATGGATTTTAAAAAGAATTATTCCATGAATGATTTTTATCTGAAGCTAAGTTATTGGTTTGTTTCACATAAAAAATCTTTAAGAAAATGGTGGGTTATGACCTTGTTAATTATCGATGTGATTTTTATTGTTTATATACTAGTAAATGGATTAATTATGGCCATACAAGGTCCGGGTTATGATAAAATGATAAAAGAAATGAGTCATAATTTTGTTGATAGCAATTACCGACAGCAGGCTAAACCGGAAAATTTAATAGTATTAAAGAAAAAAGCCATTAAAGTTGGAGATTCTAAATATGATTATCTAGCTGAAATAGAAAACAATAACACAGATTGGGGAGGATATAGTTTTAATTATAAATTTATAGATAATGAAGATAAAGAAACTGAAGAGTCTAGTTCTTTTATTAATCCGGGGCAAAAAAAATATATTGTATTAAAAAATGTGATTTATAAAGGTGATGATGTTTCAAAATTAGATTTAGAGATAAATGATGTTAATTGGAAGAGAATTACTAATAAATTGTTGTTAGAAGAAATTAATTTTGAAGTTTCTAATGAAAAAATTTCTAAATCACAAACCTCAGAAGGAGTGGCTAGTGTAGTAACCGCAGATATTTCTAATCAGTCTTTTTATGGTTTTTGGCAGGTTGATGTACCAGTAGTAATTTATTTTTCTGATGAGCCAATAGCTTATGATAATTACAGATTAAGGAACTTAGGCTCATTTGAGAGTCAGGGTATTTCAGTTTCTTGGCTGAAAAATTTACCTCTAAGCTCTGAAATTAGGATCGAACCTCATATAAATATTTTTGATAAGAGCAATTTTATTTCTAGTTGATTTTTATGTTAGGTCGCTTTCAGTTAAATTTAATAAAAAAAATAGACTGGAAATTACTAATAGCAATTGTAGTCTTAATCCTTTTTGGTTTAGCTGCTATTTATAGTTTAACCATGAATCAGGAAAACCCTGATTTAAGTAATTTTAATAAACAGGCCATTTTTTTTGTTATCGGTCTGTTTTTTCTTTTCCTATTTACTATCTTTGATTATCGTGTTTTTATTAATTACAGTTTTTTTATTTATGTTGGTGGAGGCGTTATCTTACTTTTAGTTTTATTTTTTGGTCAAACAATAAGGGGTAGTACTTCCTGGTTTTCTTTATTTGGCTGGACTTTTCAACCGGTAGAATTAGCAAAAATTACTTTGATTCTCTATTTAAGCAAGTATTTTTCTGATAATTACAGCCAGATGTATCAGTTTAAAAAAATAATAGTTAGCGCTTTAATCACCTTACCTTATGTTTTATTAGTAATCTTACAGCCGGATTTTGGTTCAGCTATAATTTTAGTAATAATTTGGCTGGGCCTACTTTTATTGAACCGAACAAAACGCATTCATGTTGTAATTTTTATATGTCTTTTAATCATTATTATGATTTTTAGCTGGTTTTTTGTTTTTGAGGATTACCAAAAGAAAAGAATATCTACTTTTATTAATCCTTCGAGTGATCCTTTGGGAGCTGGTTATAATCCTACTCAGTCAATTATCGCTGTTGGTTCAGGTATGTTTTTTGGGCGGGGTTTAGGTTTGGGTCCGCAGTCACAGCTTAATTTTTTGCCGGTAGCAGAAAAAGACTTTATTTTTGCGGTTATTGCTGAAGAATTGGGTCTTTTTGGGGCTATTATTTTACTTTTCTTTTTATTTTATGTTTTTAAACGTATGATTAAAGCCCTGCGAGAGCAAAAAAATACCTTCTCCTTGTTTTTAATCAGCGGTATTACTATTTCTCTTTTTAGTCAGGCTTTTATAAATATTGCCGGTAATATCGGACTTTTACCGATTACTGGTATTCCTTTGCCTTTTTTAAGTTATGGTGGTAGTTCATTAGTTACTAGTTTGATAATGATTGGATTAATACAAAGTATAATAGTCAGAAGCCGCTAATTTTTATTGACAAAATAGTAAAATATGATAAAATATAAGAGAAATTAGGCAATTTTATGTTTAACCAGATAAATAAACAAGATAGCAGTCAATCTTTTCAGAATCAGAATTTAAAAGTGGTTTTTAACTGTCCTATTTGTGGCCAATCGTATGATGCAACTAGTATGAAATTGATTGAAGAGTCAGAAGAAGCTCATTTATTGCATATTGTCTGCCAGAATTGTGGCACCCAGATTTTGGCTTTAGTGATGATTAATTCACCTAAAATATCTTCACATGGCATGATTACGGATTTGACTAGTAGAGAAGTAAAAAAATTTAAGGATTCAAAAAAAGTCAAGGTTGATGATGTAATCGATTTAAATTTTGCCTTAAATAATAAAGATTTTTCTATTTTGGAGAAAATATAGAAAATTTAAAAGGAATAATATGAAAGAATTAAAATTAAAGGTAGATGTTAGGGAGGAAAAAGGGAGGCAAACAAAAAAATTAAGAAGAGAAGAAAAAATACCGGGAATAATTTACGGGCATAATTTTAAGAATAAAAATATTAGTGTTGATTATCATGATTTTTGTGATCTTTTTGAAAAAGCCGGGGAGTCCAGTTTGATTGATTTAATTATGGGTAAGGCTAAACCTATCAAAGTTATTGTTCAGGATATTCAGCTGGATCCGGTTTCCAATAAAATTATTCATGTTGATTTTCACACAGTGAAGATGACTGAAAAAATAACTACAGAAATTAATCTTAATTTTGTGGGAGAGGCTCCGGCTGTTAAGGAGCTTGGTGGGGTGTTGATTCGTAATATGGATAAGTTAGAAATTGAGTGTTTACCAGCTGATTTGATTCAAGAAATTGATGTTAATTTATCGGTTTTAAAAACTTTTGAAGATATTATATATGTAAGAGATTTAGAACTGCCTGAAAAAATTACTCTTTTAGAAAAAGAAGATGAAGTAGTGGCCAAAGTTCAGAAACCGAGAAGTGAGGAAGAGCTCGAAGCATTGGAAGAAGAAGTGGAAGAAAAGGTTGAAGAAGTTGAAGGCGTGGCTGAAGAAGAAGATGAGGAAGAAGGAGAAGAAGGTGAGGAAAAGAAACCCACCTCTGATAAAGGTTCGGCCGATAAAGAAGCTAAAAAAGAGTCTTCAGAAAAAAAGGATAAAAAAGGAAAAAAAGAATGAAAAAAAAGGATAAAAAAGTAAAGCTAGAAAGTCAAAAAGAAAAATATTTGACGCAAGCTAAAAAAAGAAAAAAATTACCACTTATTGTTTTAGCAGTAGTAATAGTTTTAGCAGCTGTAGTATCTGGATTCTTACTTTTTGGCAAAGAGACGGAAATAAATACTAATAATACTAATCAAGCTAATGAAGTCGGTGAGGTAAGAAGAAATATAGATGGTATCTATGATAGTAGTGAAAATCAAAATCCTTACCCAGTTGCTTTAATGATTGAAAATTTAGTAACCGTAAGGCCCCAGTCCGGTTTAGATAAAGCTAACCTAGTTTATGAAGCTTTAGTTGAGGGAGGTATTACCAGGTTTATGGCTCTTTATTGTCTGACTGAACCAGTTGAATCTATGGGACCGATCCGTTCAGCTCGACCTTATTTTCTTGACTGGGCTAAGGAGTATAATGCTCTTTATGGACATGTTGGCGGTAGTCCAAAGGCTATGTCTTTAATTTCTACTTACAATATATTTAATTTGGATCAATTTTACGATGCCCGGTATTATTGGCGTGATAACGAAAGAGCAGCCCCTCATAATGTTTACACGGCTTCCAAGTTTTTAGTTTTTGCTTTAAGAGATAAGGAAGCTGGCCAAGCTAATTATGAATCCTATGAATATAAAGAAGAGATTCCGCTCGAAGATAGACCAGAAGAGGAAAAGATTATTACTATTGATTATTCTAGCTATTCTTATAAGGTAGAATGGAAATATAACCGGGGGGAAAATAAATATGAAAGATTTCAGGGGGGTGAAGTCTTTGAATCAAAAGAAGCCGGACAGGTTAAGGCTAAAAATGTAATAGTTCAATATGTTAAGACTTCCCTAGAAGATGAATCACGTTTGAAAATGGAGACGATTGGTCAAGGAGAAGCTATGATATTTAGGGATGGCCTGGCTATTGAAGCTAAATGGATTAAAGAAGGGCGTAATCAAAGAACTAAATTTTATGATTTAGCCGGTGAAGAAATTAAGTTTAATGCCGGTCAAACTTGGATACAAATTGTACCGACTGACCGTGAAGTTACTTTTTAGTAGTATTTTTTAAAAACAAAAATAAAAATGAGAAATATTTTTAAATTTAACCTTAATTCTTTAACTACACGGTTAAGTATATTAACTGTGATTTTGGTAGTGGGCGGGGCTTTTTGCTGGTTTTTTTTAGCTCTTCAAGCTAATAATCTTTTAAAGGCAGTTGGAACTAGTAATGGAATTTCAATTATATTAAATAATGATAAAGACGAGGAAGAGGAAATAATTCAGTATTATCGTCGCTTTGACGGATTAGAGGTGGATAATAAAAAAGCAGCTAATCTTTGGCCTACTTGTGTTATGATTGAAAATTTGAGGAGCGTTCGACCACAAAACGGGCTTTCTGACGCTTCAATTGTTTATGAGTCATTAGCTGAAGGTGGAGCCACTCGTTTTATGGCCCTTTTTACCGGCGGTTCAAAGGCGGAAAAGATTGGACCGATCCGTTCAGCCAGGCCTTATTATTTGGATTGGGTTTATGAATACGCCTGTCTTTATACTCATGCCGGTGGTTCGCCCCAAGCTTTAGGTAATATTCGGGATTACCACACTAATGATCTGGAAGCACTTTCTTCTGATCAGGTTTATTTTTGGCGTGATACTTCACTTTATGCTCCGCATAATTTATTTACCTCTGGTGAAAAATTAACTTATGCCCTGCGCGACAAGGAATTATTAGATAGATATTCAACTACTAGAATGTGGCATTTTAAAGATGACTTACCTTTGGAAAAAAGAGGGGCTGACCAAAAATTTTATAAGCTTAAATTTTCTTCCTATGCTTATGAAGTAGAATGGAAGTATATAAAAGAAGAGAATATGTATTTAAGGTATAATGCTGATAAAGTGCAGCGGGATGCCAATAACAATGCAGAAATAAAAGCTAAGAATGTAATTATTCAGGAAATTGAGCCAGTTGGTTACTACCCCAACAAAGGGAGACTGAAAATGGAAACTCATGGGGAAGGAAAAGCTTTTGTTTTAAGAGATGGTTTGTTAATTGAAGGTTCGTGGAAAAAGGATGAAAGAACCCAACGTACTCTTTTCTATGATTTAGAAGGCCAGGAAATAGAATTCAATCGCGGTCAAACTTGGATTGAAGTTATTCCTTCTGATCGGGGTAGGGAATGGTAGGTGATTTAGTTAATTAGTTAATTGGTTTCTTAGTTAGTTAAGTTAATCTAAGTAGCCACTAAAAGAATTGACATGAACAGGCCAAAAGGTCTGATTTTTTGGTATCATAGCTCTTGACAATTTCTAAAATTTATATTATTATGATCAGCTCTGTACATTAATAAATCTCCAACCTCACTTTTTTGGAGATATAGAAATATCTTTAGAAAGTAAGGTTTGGGAATTAATAAGTAAAGAGGTTCTACCGTAAATGAAATGAGGAGTATTGAAATTAATTTAATTTCCGAGTTAAACTTGTTAAAGGAGAAAATCGATGTTTAGGACAATCTGGACGATAGCAGTATTTTTCTTTCTTATCTGCTTGTTTTTCTTAGTCTCGGCTGTGGCCGATGATCTTCAAGTTGATGATCTAAAGATTACTACCTTTGCCAGGCTCGACTTGCCTGACAAAAAAATCGAGGATTACCGGTTTGCTTGGGGAAGGATCGGCATAAAATTCTATCCGTATAGCGATATCCTGGGACAGAAGATTATGGTTCGGACCGAGTTTGACTACACAACGTCAAGTCTGAAGTATTTGTATGTGCAATTCGATCGCAATTACAGCGGTGGTCAGTTCAATTTTCTCGTTGGACAGTATCTTTGTCCAGTCAATCTCATCTGGCCGGGACCGCGCCATAATCGCTTATCTCGTTGGCCGGACGCTAAGGCAGACTTGCCAGTTTCTTGTGCTGGTACGGCCCTGTGGTACTCTCATGGCAACTGGAGTGTAAAAGCTGCTCACTACAACGGTGGGTCAACGATGACACTGGGTCTTTATGGACTGACTGGTTTCTATGTCCAGAATACGGCTCACGGAGTCGCCTGGCAGCATAGTTTCAATTACTGGTTTAATCCCTTTGTTGGTCTTACTCGCTACGAAGAAAATATTCCAGGTAAGGAGAGTGTCTTCTTTGTCCAGAACCACATTGATTTTCCTAAGGGTTTGAGATTGTACGGTCTGTATGATTTCGGAGACACTGAAAATACCTGGATGGTAACACTTAGCTGGAAATACGCTCCTGACAGCTCGATCTACATTTCTTATGATCAGCGTGACGAGTATGTCCGTTCAGGCGTTAATTTCGCTTACTAAATCTGTATTCTTACGGTGGCTACCAGTAAAGATTAAAAAATAACTTCTTTTTTCCCACTATCAAGGGGCGTGATCCATTGCGGTCGCCCCCTTCTTTTTTTTGCTAAAAAAATTATTTGATCACTACCACCCGGTCCTGTCCGGATAAATCCTGAATAACCGCTATTTTTCTTTTGGGGAAATATTCTTTAATTAATTTAGTAATATTTTTTATTTGCCGGGGGTCAATTTCTATAAATACTTTTGCTTTTATTTTAAAGTCTTTTATTTGCCGAAATAATTCTTCATAAATTTCTAAACCCTTTTTACCGCCATAAAGGGCTTTTTGGGGTTCGGCTTGAATGGATTTGGCTTTCATTTGCTGAGGGGTTAAATAGGGCAAGTTAGCTACTATGATATCCAGTTTAAAGTTTTTCCAGGGTTCTAGAAGATTGCCTTTTCTAAAATTTATTTTGACTTTATTTTTTTTGGCATTTTTTTTGGCTATTTTAAGTATTTTTTCCGAAAGGTCAGAGGCTAGTATTCTGGTCTTTGGTAAATATTTTTTTAAAGTGACAGCCATACAACCCGAGCCAGTGCCTACATCCAGAATACGTAGATGCGGGTCGCGACCCGCATCTACGAGCTTTATAATTATATCTACCAAAGTTTCGGTGGCTGGGCGGGGGATAAGCACATTTTTGTTAATGTAAAAATCAAGACCAAAAAATTCTTTATGGTGGATTAAGTAAGCTACTGGTTCATGGTCACATCTTTTTTTAATTAATCGTTTGTATCTTGTCGCTTGGTTTTTGGTTATTTTTTTATCTGGCCAAATATAAAGATAAGAACGGGTTTTTTTCAAAACATAAGAAAGAAGGACTTCTGTGTCTAGAGAAGCAGACTTTATTTTTCTATCCCTTAGTTTTTTATAAGAATTTTCAAGTATTTTATTTACTCTCATCAATGACTTTTAATTCTTTAATAATTTTATCCAAATTACCATCCAGTATTTCGATTAGATTATGCCAGCTTTTTTTAATCCGGTGATCAGTTATTCGGTCCTGGGGAAAATTATAAGTTCTAATTTTTTCCGAGCGGTCGCCGGAGCCAATTTGAGACTTTCTTTTAGCTGATTCTTCTTTTTGTCTTTTTTCTTCTTCTAAGGCCAAAAGACGGGAACGCAAAACTTGCATCGCTTTTATTTTATTTTGGGTCTGGGATTTTTCATCCTGGCAGGATACGACCAGATCAGTGGGTAGATGAGTTATCCTGACAGCTGAATAAGTAGTATTAACTGATTGACCGCCATGACCAGAAGCACAAAAAGTATCAACTCTTATATCTTTGGGATTAATTTTAATATCTATTTCCTCTGCCTCGGGCATAACAGCCACCGTGGCGGCTGAAGTGTGAATTCGACCCTGTTTTTCAGTTTCGGGTACTCTTTGTACCCGATGAACGCCCGACTCATATTTTAGATTGGAGTAAACATTAGTGCCTTTTATTTCAAAAATAACTTCTTTAAATCCGCCAATGCCGGTTTTGTTTGAAGAAATTAAATTTGTTTGCCAGCTCTTATTTTCAGCAAAGCGCGAATACATACGAAAAAGATCAGAGGCAAAGAGAGCGGCTTCATCACCGCCAGTACCGGCTCTAATTTCTACAATAATATCTTTTTTATCTAGAAGATTTTTAGGATTTTCAATTTCTTTAATTTCTTTTTTTAATTCTTGTTTTTTTTGTTTAATATTTTTTTCTTCTTTCTCTGCCATTTTCTTTAATTCTGATTCAGAAGTTTCACTGATGATTTTTTCGGTTTCCTTTAAACCTTGCTTAACTTCTTCTAATTTATTATATAATTCTAACAAATGCCCAGACTCATCATATTCTTTTGATATTTTTTTGAGCTTGGTTGGGTTATTGATTATCTCTTTTTTTTGCAGTTTTTTTTCCAGGTCCTGGTGTTTTTTTTGTAATTTTTTTAGTTTATCCATAAGTATTAAATGAAAAAAATTCCCATTATTTCAATAAGGGAATTTTTTGAAATTTTAATTTTGTTAACTTTCCTTTTTTGCTTTCTTTTTCTTCTTTTTTCGGCGTTGTTTTTTCTTTGGCTGAGAACTTTTTGACTTAACCTTAGTTTTTTCCATCATTTTCTTAAAACGGTCCACCCGGCCAGCTGTATCAATTAACTTGGATTTGCCAGTATAAAAAGGATGACAGGCTGAGCAAATTTCTACCTGAATTTCTTTTTTAGTAGAACCGGTAGTAAAAGTATTGCCACAAGCACAGACAACTTTTGCCTTTTTATAATATTTAGGATGAGTATCTTTTTTCATAAATTATATTTTAATTATGTCAATGATAACAGATAATTTGAATTTTGGCAAGGATTATTTATTTACTAGTTATAGGGCTTGATTATCTGATATAAATATGTTATTATTTTAACACTAATATATATAATTAATTAATAAGATCACACATATTTTGGGAGTAAGCTTATTACCTTGGCCCTTTAAAAAGGGCCTAAAAAAAGCTCGTAAAAATCCCAAAATAGAGGATAAAAAAGGAAAGGAAAAGTTAATATGAATGATATTTCCCTGGAGGAAATGCTTAAAAGTGGGGTTCATTTTGGGCACAGATCATCGAGTGTTTATCCAAAAATGAAGCCTTTTATTTTTTCAGAAAGACAAGGGGTTTGCGTTATCGATCTGGAAAAGACTAAACAAGCCTTAAAAGAGGCGCAAGATTTTTTTAAGAAAATTGCCGAAAAAAACGGCAATATCCTTTTTGTTGGCACCAAAAAACAAGCTTCTCCAATTATAAAAAAATACGCCCAACAAATAAATATGCCTTATATCACTGATCGTTGGGTGGGTGGTACTTTTACTAATTTCCGGGTTATAAAAAAGATGATCAATAAGTATAAAAATTTGAAAAATCAAAAAAAGAGTGGAGAATTAGAAAAATATACCAAAAAGGAAAGATTGGAAATAAATGAGGAAATCGAAAGGTTAGACCAAATTATCGGCGGTATTGCTGATATGGATAAATTGCCTGACGCTGTTTATATTGTGGATGTAAAAAATCAAAAAACAGTTATTAATGAAGCGGTTAAGAAGAATATTCCTATCGTAGCTATGGTTGATGTTAACTCTAATCCCAAGGGAATTAAAAATGTAATTCCAGCCAATGATGACGCTACAAAATCTTTAGAATTAATAACTAAAGCACTAACTGAAAGCTACGCTTCTCAATCTGGTACTACTAATAAAAATAAAAAAGAAAAAGAAGATAAAGATAAAAACAATAAAGGAGAAAAATAATATGAAAATAGATAATAAATTAATTAAAGAACTCCGAGAAAAAACAGGGGCTGGTATTGTTGATGTAAAAAAAGCTCTGGAGGAAACTAAGGGTGATGCAAAAAAAGCTATTGAGGCGCTTCGTAAAAAGGGAGAGGAAATTGCGGCTAAGAAACAAACCAGAGAAATTTCTCAGGGGATGATTGCTTGTTATGTACACAATGATAACAAATCAGCATCTTTAGTAGAGTTGAATTGTGAAACAGACTTTGTGGCTAAAAATAAAGAATTTAAAGAATTAGGCAAAAATCTGGCTATGCAGGTTGTGGCTATGGATCCACAGTATTTATCACCGGAAAATGTACCGGATGAAGTTTTAGATAAGGAAAAAGAAATAATAAAAGAACAGCTGGAAAAAGAAAATAAACCTGCGGAAATAATAGATAAAATTGTAAAAGGTAAAATAAATAAATTTTATGAAGAGGTTTGTCTGTTAAAACAGAGTTATATTAAGGAAGATAAGAAAAAAATCGAAGATTTAATAACTGAAAAAATAGCTAAACTTGGTGAGAATATCAAAGTATCTCGTTTTGTTAAGTATAGTCTATAAATAAATGGTATTTTCGGCCATAAAAATTAGAGTACATCCCTGGAGTGATATAATTGTCGTAAAATCAGGTGGTGCTAAATTAAAAAAGGGAGATGTTGTTATTGTTAAAACTGATCAAGGAATAGAAAATACATCTGTTTTGGAAAGCTTTAAAACGGAAGAAATTGTTAAAGAAAAAGAAGTTAGTTTTATTAGAAAGGCTCAGCCAGATGATCTAGAAAAGATAAAAAAGTATAAAAACCAAGCAAAAGAAGCTGTAGAATATTGTAAGAAGATGGTTGACAAACACAATCTACCTATGAAGTTGCTTAATTCTTTTTTCTCTTTTGACGGTGGTCGTTTAACTTTCACTTTTATTGCTGATGGCCGAGTTGATTTCCGAGATTTAGTAAAAGATTTAACTAGAAATTTTCAAAAATCAATCCGTCTACAACAAGTAGGAACCAGAGATGAAGTCAAACAGGAAGGCGGCTTTGGTCCCTGTGGTCGAAAACTTTGCTGTATGACTCACCTTAAAAAACTGGGTAATATTTCTACTGATTTAGCTCGTGATCAGCAAATAGCCCATCGGGGCAGTGATCGGCTTTCTGGTGTCTGTGGTAAATTATTTTGTTGCCTGGCTTATGAGGAGGATTATTACCGTGAAATGGCTAAAAAGTTTCCTTCTCTTGAAAGTAAGATAAAAACTAAGCAGGGGAGAGGCAAAGTCATTTCCTGGAATATTATTATGAAGACTTACAAAGTTAGACTGGAAGACGGGACAATCATAGAAATGAAATTAAATAAAGATTGATAATATATATAATAATAAAATGATTTTTAATATAATTGCCTTAATCATAGCCATTCTTTCTTTAGTCCTGATAATACTTTTAGTTCTGAAAAAAATTCAGGTTTTGAGCATGATTGATACTAAAAAAATACCGGAAGAAAAAGAAGCTCAGGTTAAAAAAGAAATATTGGAAGGCCGTTTAAAAAGAAAAATTGTAAATATGGCGTTTATATTTAAGCAAAAAACTTATCCTTATTATGATGAAGTTAAAAATAAAATAAAAAAATGGTATTACCAATTATTGGAGCTTGAAAAAAAATATCGGGAAAAGAAAAAAATAAAACCAAAGACTATTGAAGCAAAGAAAAAGATAAATAAAGAAATGGAAGATAAGTTAAGAACGGCCGAAGAGCTTAAAAAATCCGGAGATTTAAATGAAGCTGAAGAGATTTGTATAAATATAATTAGTCTTGACCAAAAGAATATTTCCGCTTATCATTTATTAGGAGAAGTTTATCTAGCTAAAAAAGATTATGAACACGCTAGGGAAATATTTTCCTTTTTGATTAAACTTAATGCTCAGGATGACAAGGCTTATGAAAATTTAGGGGTTATTGCCAGTTCATTGGGTAATTTAGATGAAGCAAAACAGGATCTTATTAAATCAATAAATATTAACAGTAAAATTGCTACTTATCACGCTAATCTAGCTAAAATTTATACAGCCTGTGATGATATACAAAAAGCTATAAAATCTTATCAGGATGCTTTGAACTTAGAACCAAATAATCCTAAATATGTCAGTGCTTTATTGGAATTAAGTATTGAAGCAAGGAATAAAAGTTTGGCCGTACGTACTTTTGATAAATTAAAACAGGTTAATCCGGAAAATGAAAAACTTGACGAATTAGAAAAAGAAGTTAATAATATGTAGTTATTTAAAAAAATAATTCTAGGTAGTTCTTGCCTGCCATCGCCCGAGCAGTCTTAGCTCAGTTGGTCCTCCTTGGCCCTTCAGGATTCGGAGGATAAATATCGCAACTGTAATTAAAAATCCAGTAAACCCTCAGCTGTTTGGCTAGGCCCACGTAACTCTCGTTCGCTAGCGCTTGAGCGCAAATTATGACGAGCGGGCAGTTGGTAGACCCACCTAAACCTCAGCTTAGGCCCACGTAGCTCCCCTCGTCAATGCTCGGGGCGAGCAGTTGGCCCCACTACCTCTTTTGCCCACCTAGCTCAGTTGGTAGAGCAACTCCATGGTAAGGAGTAGGTCGTCGGTTCAAATCCGACGGTGGGCTCCAGAGGTAGCGGGTAGAGCAACTTCATGCTTGCCCCGACGAATGTCGGGGGTAAGGAGTAGAACTTATTTTGTGTCTTTTTCAAAGAATTAGCGGTTTCCTCCTTTGGAGGATCACCCGTAGGGTGACAAGTCTGCGCGTGGGCTAGCACTTAAATAAAATCGGCTCAAAGTAATGGGTCGGTGGCAGAGTGGTCCCGCCTTCACTTCCGTTTTGGCGGGCAGGCAAATGCATTATAAAAAAAATAAAAGATGGCAAGCAATAGTGGGTGGATACCGAAGTGGTCAAACGGGTCAAACTGTAAATTTGAATAATAGAATTAAAAAACATAATCAAGGAAAATGCCCGTATACTAAAGGAAGAAAACCTTGGAAATTAATATATCATGAAATTTTTAAAACTAGGTCAGAGGCAATGAAGAGAGAAAAGTTTTTAAAATCTGGCCAAGGCCGAAAATATCTAAATAGTATCTTAAAATAAAATCAGCTCAAAGTAATGGGTCGGTGGCAGAGTGGTCAAATGCACCAGACTGTAAATCTGGCGCCTTCGGGCTTCGTAGGTTCGAATCCTACTCGGCCCACCACTTTGAGCTGATAAACAGTCTGTCTTTTGCCGGCGTAGCTCAGTTGGCTAGAGTCCCGATTCGCTTGGCGAATCGAGAAGGTTCGATAGCCTCTGGCTATCGGCACAACTGTTTTGTCTGCCCGCCAGTCGCCGGGCGCCGGAGTAACTCAGTGGTCAGAGTAGCTGTTTTGTAAACAGCAAGTCGTGGGTTCGACTCCCACCTCCGGCTCCAGGCGTTCGGCAGGCGGGTAAACCGTAGGTCGTCGGTTCTGGGCCCGAGGCGCTGGCTCCATGGCAAAATTTCGAGAACTTCGGGATAAACAGTAGGTTGGGGGTTCAATTCCTCTCCTCGGCTCCATAAGTTAAGTTAGTTAAGGTTTCTTAAGTTGATTTAGTTAATTTCGATATATTAATAAAGACATTTTGGTGGCGTGAAAAGAAATGAATTATGGTAAAAGCGTTCTTTAAATTAAATATTTGGCAGAAAGGATATAAATTAGTTCTTTGTATTTATCAAATAACAAATAATTTTCCTGATACTGAAAAATATGCCCTCATTAATCAATTGAAAAGAGCTTCTAATTCTGTTATTGCTAATATTGCTGAAAGTCAAGGACGTTATTTTTATAAGGATAAGATTAGAATTTTATACCAAGCAAGAGGAGAAATTTTTGAAATAAGGAGTCATTTAAGAGTAGCTAAAGGCTTGAAATATTTGAACTTAGAGAAATTTACAAGAGTTGATCAGGATTATGAAGGATTATTGATTGGATTGAATAAATATATTAACTATTTATCAAGCCAGAACAACCTTAATTAACTTAATTAAACTAACTAACTTAAATTAACTTAAAATTATGTCCCAAGACAATCTGATTAAACTTAAATGCACTGAGTGTAATAATATAAATTACTACTCAAAAAAGAATAAAAAGAAAATAAAAGAGAAGCTCAACATTAAAAAGCATTGTAAAAAGTGCCGTAAACATACTTTACATAAGGAAGTGAAGTAGTTTAAATATAAACGACAGATTTTGATGGTGCGAAAGAAATATTATGTATTATGTGTATTTTTTAAGAAGCAAAAAAAGATGAACGATTATATATTGGCAGAACTGAAAATTTAAAAAATAGATTGATGGACTACTACAGAGGAGATGTGTATTCAACAAAAAACAGACGACCATTGGAGCTTAAGTATTACGAAGCCTATGATAATAGAGAAGCATCTAAAGAGAGGAAAAAAAAGTTAAAGAGATTTAGTTTCTTCATATCAAGGTTTAATAAAAAGAATAGGTTTATAAAAACAATAAGCGGGATTTTTATTGGGGGCATAGTGAAATGGCTATCACAAGGGTCTCCAAAACCCTTATTCTAGGTTCGAATCCTAGTGCCCCTGCCAAAAATCCTGTATATTTAGTATTAGGGGTAGGTCTCCACCCCTCCTTTCACGTAAAGAGAGGTCCAAAACCTTAAAAAAGACGCCTACACCAAAGAAGATATTGAGCTACTTTCTACACTTTCTAATCAAGCGGCGGTAGCTTTAGAAAACACCCGATTGTACCAGCAGGTGCCGGACTTTTCTACTAATTTATTTTCACGAATTAATTTAAATCAACCGGCTTTAGCCTTTTAGATTAGGGCTTTTTTGGCTTCCAGAGAAATTAGAGCTTTTTTGATTTTTTAGGTATAATGAAAACAAGAAGGGAAGTGAGCACTAGTTATAGAAAATGATAAAAATAATAAAAAAGTTAAGAAGATTTTATGAATTTTGGCAGTTCCAAAGAAGCTTTTCTGATAAGTTTATTTTTTACACTACTGACTCTAAATCTGAACTAGAAAAAATTTTTAAGCTTCGCTACGAAGTATTTTGCGAGGAATTTAGTTATATTGACAAGGATAAACATCCGGGGAAAAAAGAAAAAGACAATTATGATGATAAATCAGTTCATTTTATACTAAGAGAAAAACAAACTAGAAATTTAGCCGCCACGGTCAGATTAATTTTAAACTCAGAAATGGGATTTCCGATAGAGAAAAACATGAAAATTGAAGTTGATATCCTTCAAAAGAACAGAAGCAAATTGGCTGAAATATCCCGTCTGATTGTCGCTAAAAAATACCGGAAGCATTTTCTCCTTCTCGCCCTGATTAAAGGCATGTACACTTTTGTGAAAGAAAAGAATATTACTCACGTTTTTGCCGTTATGGATGATAATTTATACCCCATATTAATTAAACTTGGTTTTCCTTTTAAAAAAATTGGTCCGCCGACATTATATCAGGGGATTACCACGCCTTTTATTTTAGATATTTCAGAAATGGAAGAAAACCTTAAAAATGAAAATATAAACTTATGGAAGTACTTAAAAAAAGGGCTAATTAAGTATAATGGTGAAGGGAATAGTTATAGTATACACTAGTTATAAATAATTTTTTTGAATAAATATATTTTGTATTCATGAAGGTTTACATTTTCTTTTATCAAGGATTTAGAGTAGTATATGCAATAGATAAACAAGAATTAACCAACAATAATATAAAAAATGAAAAATTTTGATTATAACACGTTTATAAGTAGAAATTGGATTTATATAGACTCTAATTTACAAAAAAAAATAAAAAAAACTAGCATTCTTTTTGCTGGATGTGGTTTGGGTAGTGTGATTTCAGAGGTGGCGGTTCGAATGGGATTCACTAATATTACAATTGCTGACGGAGATGAAGTTAACATCTCAAATCTAAATAGACAATCATATATTCTAGATGATTTAAATTATAATAAAGCGAAGCGATTAAAAAAACGTTTAATAAACATTAATTCTAATGCGAATATCAGGGTAATAAATAAATATATTAATGAGAAAATTTTGAAAAGTTTAATAAAAAAACATGATTTTGTAGTTAACACGGTTGATCTTAATAAAATTTATTTTTCAGTAATCTCGAATTTTATTAAAAATGATAAAACTGTATTATGTCCCTTTAATTTGGGTTTTCGAGGATTATTATTGCTTTTTAATAAACATTCTGCATCGCCTGAATCAATTTGGGGCAATCACATACCTAAAAATGATCATGAATTTTATATTAAATTATTTAAATCGTTAGAAGAGTATTCTCTTCCGTTTTTAAAAAATAAAAATATTAATAGTATTTTTCAAGAAATTAAAAAAAGAGGGTATTATCCGCAAATTTGTATTGGATCATATATTGTGGCTTCGATTACTTTAACAGCAATAATTAAGCTTATTCAAGGTGTAAAAATTAATTTTGCGCCAGTGCCAATATTTTTTGATGCTTATACGAATAAATAAAACTAATTATGGATTTTTCATTTGATATTACTTCAATAATTACATTGATAATCTTACTACTCAATTTTTTGCTTTGTTTTTATGTTTTTTATGAATCTAAAGGCAAAAAAGAAAGTATTATTTTTGGTTTTTTAGTTTTTGTAATTGGATTTTGGATATTCTCCACTTATTTAGTAGATAGAGCAATAAATGAGAATATTGCTTTAAGTTTAAGTAAAATTGTTTTTATAGGACCAATAATAATACCAGCAATATTACTCCATTTCAGTCTCGTATTCCCCTTTTATAAAAATGAAATTACCAAAAAAAAGTTACTATTTATTTATATAGTACCATTATTATTATTAGTTTTACTGTACACCAACTTGATTGTAAAAGATGTAGATATTCAAGAATGGGGAACAAATTTTATCTACGGTTCATTTTATTTATTTTTTATTATATATTTCCTTCTATTTATAATTTATGCTTTTATCGAAGCAATAATAAAATATAAAAATAGTTCAGGGTTGCATAGAATGCAAATGAAATATGTTTTCTTGGGTATATTAATTTCTGCTGTTATTGCAATTTTAACTAACATTATTTTGCCTATATTTAATATTCAAGAATTTAGTTATATAGGTATTCAGTCAATAATTTTTTTCGTGGTTTTCACCTCCTACGCCATCGTCCGCCACCGCCTCATGGACATCCGCCTGGTCGTGAAAAGAACTGCCATCTATGCTTCCACCATTATTATAATTATCCTTCTCGCCCTCGGCCTTTACTGGCTGGAAATGACTTATTTCAAGGAAATCATTCCTCCGGGTGTTTGGGGCCCAATTGTCCTTTTGCTCGGCTTAATCCTCTTTGAGTCCTTAAAGAATTACCTAGAAAGAATTGCCAACAAATACTTCTTTGCCAGTATTTACAACTACCAGGCTACTCTGGAAAAACTGGCCCAGAAACTGACTCATTCTATTGATTTAGATCAAATCATTGACTTCCATTGTCAAAACTATTAGAGACACCATGAAACTGGACCGAACCGGTGTTTTATTATTTGACCAAGAAACCCATAATTACCAGGTTAAGAGCAATATTGGCTTTTCCGTAGCTAACGGCATTTCTCTAGTCAGAAATAATTTCCTCACCAATTATCTTTTAGAAAAAAGAAAACCAGTTATTTACCAAAAAACTGGAGTCTTTAAAAAGTAATGGGCAGGGTGAAAAGTCGGAAATCGGTAAATTAAAGGCTAATATGAAAAGAATTGAAGCGGCCTTGTGTCTGCCTTTGATTATTAAAAATAAATTGATCGGCATTATTGTCTTAGGTGAAAAGATTTCCAAAGATGCCTAAACTAAAGAAGATCTACAGCTTCTTAATTCTCTGACCAACCAAGCCTCTATTGCTTTAGAAAACGCCCGGCTGTACCAGCAAGTGCAGGACTTTACCACTAATTTATTTTCACGAATTAATTTAAATCAACCGGCTTTAACCTTTTAGATTAGGGCTTTTTTGGCTTCCAGGGAAATTGGAGCTTTTTTAATTTTTTAGGTATAATTAAAGCAGGGTAAAGAAAGAAGAATTTGAACAAAGGGTAATATAATGAATTTTTCAGCAAAGAAAATAAAAAATAGCAAAAATCCCATAGTAATATTTTTACTGCGCGCTTATTTATTGTTTCATTTAAGGCGGCCTTATAAACAATACAAATTGATTTTTGTTAGAGATGAAGAGAACAAGGAACTAATGGAGCGCGTGTATAAATTTAGATATAATATTTATTGCAATGTTGATGGCTTATTAAATAAAGAAGAGTATCCCGACAAAAAGGAAACTGATTTATATGATAAATACGCCGATCATATTATTGCGTTCGATCGTTATAATAACATTGTTGGTACCTCAAGAATAATAAAGAACTCGCCACTTGGGTTTCCCACAGAAAAAGAATTTGATTTAGTAAAAAGATTAAAAAATGTTCCCCGAGAAAAAATAACCGAATTATCAAGATTCATGATACACCCCGATTATAGGAAGACAATGCTTTTGCTAGATATGTTTAAAGCGATTTATCTTTTTTCTAGGCAAAATGATTATTTATTCTGGTTCGGTTGTGCGGAAAAATGGTTTCTAAAAACTCTTGATAACTATGTTGGTGAAGTTGAATTAATTGGTGAGCCCAAATTTTGCTTCAATGCCATCAACTATCCCTTTTTTATTGACATTAAAAAAAAAGCGGACGAAGTTAAAGAAAAAGATAGATTATTATTCTATTTTTATAATTATAAATCAAATAATTTTGAGTTTTAAAAAAATATAAGATGTTAAACAAATATCAATACAATTACAACGAAATGATTAGCAGAAATTGTTTGTTTATTGATTCTGATATGCAAGAAAAGATAAAAAGTATAAGTTTAATGTTTGCTGGTTGTGGGCTTGGCGGAAACATTGCCTTATTAGCAACAAGGACGGGATTTGCAAGATTTACTTTGTTTGATTTTGACAATGTTACAATTTCAAATTTAAACAGGCAAGTATTTAATTTGGATTTTTTAAGTAAAAACAAAGCTAAATCCTTGGAATGTATTATAAAATTAATAAATCCTTCGTCTGATATAACTGCATATTCAAAAGAATTTAAAGCAAATCACTTACGCTTAGTAAAAAATTATGATTTTATTATAAATACTTTAGACCTTAATGATATTTTTTATAAATTAATAGATAAAACTATAGATGAAGATAAAACTGTTTTTATACCTATGAATTTAGGATTTGGAGCCTTGCTCATTACTATTAATAAAAAAACAGGCCCTTTAGATGATTTTTTAAAAAATAATAAACCCAAAAGTGAATTAGATTTTATTGTTAGTTTATATAAAAATGGAATGATAAAAATGCCAGAATATATTATTAATAAAAGTAGTGAGCTAATTAAAAAGATAAATAAATTTAATCCTCAACTTGCGGTTGCTTCAAATTTAACCTCATCTCTTATAGTTACGAATATTATAAAAATAATTAGCGATAGAAATTACATTCCCCCTAAATATAATCATATTGATTTAACTGAATTTATTAAATAATAAAGAAATGAGCCATTTAATTTTTCAAATAATCGCCGTTCTTCTTAATCTAATAATTTTGAGTTTTAATTTTTTAAAATAATGAAATTCTGGAATAAATATCACAAGGCATACAATAAGTTTGTGGAATTATCTCCCTCGTATAATGAATTATTAAATTTAGTAGTTAAAAATTTAAAACTCAGAAATTCAGACATAATACTTGATGCTGGATGTGGACCTGGTCAAATCTCAAAAAAACTTCTTGATATGGGCCATGAAGTACATAGTATTGATAATTCAAAAAAAGCCCTGAAGTTATTGAATGAAAAACATAAAAATGCAAAATTATATCATGCAGACCTAGGCAATAAATTACTTTTTCCTAATAATTTATTTGATAGAATTATCTGCATAAATACATTGTATGTTTTTAAAAAAAAGCATTTACATTTAATTGTAAAAGAATTTTATAGAATAATTAAAAAAGGAGGTATTATCGTGGTGACTGATCCACTTAAATCATTCAAAAATATTAAAATATTTAAGAATGATTGTCGGTTATTTTTTAAAAATTATGGTTTTTTTCGGGGGTTATTCTTTATTATAAAAAATATAAAAATATATATTATATTGCTGTATTTTAATAAAATTATAGATAGAAAAGCAAAAGGGGGATTTTATAATTTTTTTTCCGTTAAAGATTATATAAGTTTATTTAGTAAAAATAATTTTAGGGTAATTAATAGTCAGATTGTTTATGCGGGTCAAAATATTATGTTAATAGCTATAAAGGATTAAACTAATGATAAAATATATTACATATCTACCGAGTTTAATAATTTCAATTATATTGGGTTTTATTATTTATAAGAAAAAATCTAATAATCCTATTAATGTATTATTCTCATTATTAGTTTTTAGTCTTTCTTTATGGATAGCTACTTTGCTTATTGCTGATACTACGAAAAATATTGATATTGCAACATTTTTTGGAAAATTAACCATTATTGGTCCAATTTTTATAGTTTATCTGCTATTGATATTTACTAATTATTTTCCATATTTAACAAGAAAATATACAAAAAAAGATTTTATTATTTTAGCAATTCCAGTTTTTATTTTTATAATATTAACTCCGACAAGATTAAATATTAAAGAAACCATTATTCATGATTGGGGTGCTGAAACTATTCCAGGCGTGATGTATTATTTTTTTATTGCGTATTTTTTAATATATGTAGGACTGTCTCTTAAAAATCTATTAATAAAGTTTAGAAACAGTAGCGGTATATTCAGGGAACAAATAAAATATTTATTTTGGGGAATATCAATTTCGGCATTTCTTAGTATTATAACTAATGCGATATTACCTTTGTTTGGAATTATTAATTTTAGTGTTTATGCGCCATTATTTATGTTAATTTTTATTGGGGTTACTTCATACTCCATTATTAAGCACCGTCTTATGGACATCCGCTTTGTTCTCCGTAAATCATTTATTTATGTCGGACTAGCTCTTTTTATTTTTTCCGCTTATTATTTTGTTCTTTGGTTTGATAATTTTTTCTTCAAAAGTCCTTTTGCCTTAGGCTCTTATCTCTCGGCTCTTATTATTGTTCCCTTATTTCTCCTAAGCTTTAATTATTTAAGTAAATTTTTAAAAAGATTTGCCAATAAATACTTCTTTTCTGGTCTTTATGATTATCAAGAAGTTCTAGAAAAATTTGGAAAAAATATTTCTAAAACTATTAATTTGGATGAGGTGGTTAAGGTTGTGATTAAAACCATTCAAAATGCCATGCGCCTAGATAATCTAGCCGTAGCCATTGCTAACCGAAACAGCCAAAAACCTTTTTCTTTGTATAAAATTCTTGGTTTTGATAAGAATAAATTGGAAGAGGTCTGTGCTTATCAGCATTTCTGTCGCTATTTAGAGGAAACTAAAAAACCGGTCGTGATTGGTGAAATATTATCCAGATCAAAGCAAAAAGAAAACCAGGAGCTTTTAGCTCAGGCCCAAGTTTTAAAAAAAATGGGTGTATCCATAGTTCTACCTTTTGTGGTTAAGGATCAAATCAACGGTCTTTTCATCTTAGGTCATAAAATTTCTAAAGATGCTTACACCAAAGAAGATATTGAGCTACTTTCTACACTTTCTAATCAAGCCGCGGTAGCTTTAGAAAACGCCCGGCTGTACCAGCAGGTGCAGGACTTTACCACTAATTTATTTTCACGAATTAATTTAAATTAACCGGCTTTAGTCTTTTAGATTAGGGCTTTTTTAGCTTCCAGAGAAATTGGAGTTTTTTTGATTTTGGTGGTATAGTGGTATAATTGAAAGGTGTCGGAAGTGAGTAAAATATTTATAGTAAATAAATGAATTTTAGAAAAAAACTAAAGGCAATTTTCATAAAATGGATTTTATTATTTAAGTATATTTTTCAATCCAACTCTACTGAAATAATAGAGTTTAGAATTGCAAGTAGTGATGATGAATTAAAAAAAACTTATAGATTGCGTTACGAAGTTTATTGCCTAGAAAAAGGGTATTTAAATCCTGAGAACTATTCAGAAAAACAAGAAATTGATGAATTTGATAAACGAAGTGGAACTGCGAGTATTATTGCTATTGATAGAAATAATATAATAATAGGTATGATGAGAATTGTGCCAAATGATTTATATAATCCAGAACTTCCTTCGGAAAGTTATTATTCATTGAAAGAATATAGAAAATATAATAAAAATATTGCAGAATTAAGTAGATTTATTATATCTAAAACTTATAGAAAAAATATCAGAATTTATTTTGGTTTGGTTAAGGGGGCTATGCTTTATGCAAAAAAATGCGGAATAAATAATTTTTGTATCTCAGTATCCACCCTTTTTACTGATCGTTATCTTATATTCGGTTTTAAAAAAGTTAGTGGTCCTTATTTTTATAGCAAGATTAATCATCAATGCCCCTCTTTTACTATGTGTTTAAATATTAATAAAGCGGCGGAGAATATGAATAAAATGAATCCTGCTTTTTCGAAATATTTGACAAAAAAAACTCCAGAGATAAAAATATAATGTTATGATGAGCATAATAGCAAAATTGAATAATTTACCCCTTGTAAGCAATCTATTTATTAAATTTCTTTCAACTTCAAATATAAATAAAAGATCGGAAAATAGGGCGATTAGGATTGCTAATTATGCAATAAAAAATGTAAAAGCTTATAGATCCTTTTTAAAAAAAAATGATTATTTAAAATATTCTATAAACAGTTTCCAAGAATTTAAAAAATTACCAATTATAGATAAACATAATTATATTAATAAATATTCTTTAGTTGATAGATCAATTAATCCAAGAATAAGTGAATCTCATTCTATCGAGGGTACCTCAGGATTTTCCGGTAAGCCAACTTACTGGTTTAGATTACCAGAAGAAGATTATCGGACTAGATCACAATTTGAATTTGCATTATTAAATTTGGCCGAATTAAAAAAACACAAAACATTATTTATTAATTGTTTTGCCTATGGAATATGGCCAAGTGGTGAAAGATTATCAAGATTGATGCGTGAAATTGCTTACTCGGATAAATATAAATTAACTGTAATAAATCCCGGGCCAGATATAGAAATTACATTAGATGTGATAAGTAATTTTAAGAAAATATTTGACCATATAATTATTTCTGGTTATCCACCATATATTAAAGATTTGGCTGATAAAATAAATAGCAATGGATTTCATAATTGCGTGCCTATTTCCTTAGTTGTTGGGGGTGAGGGATTCCCGGAAAATTGGCGCGACTATATTGCTTCAAAACTAGGAATAAATTTAGAGAATTTTAACATACCCAAAATATTTTCTAACTATGGGGTAACAGAACTTGGGACGGGGACTGCTTCTGAAACATTTTTATCAATAAAAATAAGAAGAATGTGCATGGAAGATGGCAAATTGGCAAAAGATATTTTTGGGAATTTAAAAAACGCAGGACCTATGCTATTGCAATATAATCCGCTTTTTTTCTTTGTTGAGGAAATTAATAATGAGATTATCGCCACAACAAGTTCCATTTCTCCTCTTATCAGGTATAATATTCATGATTTGGGAGGAGTAATAAGTTTTGATAAGATGTTTAATTTACTCGATAATTACGGGTTTAATATTAATGAATATTTGAATAAGTTGCCGAAAAATACCCAATTATTATGTAGACTTCCTTTTATTTATATTGCTGGTAGAAGTGACGGCACTGTTTTTTTTAGAGGAGCAAATGTTTATACAGAGAATATTAAGTCTGCATTGTTAGATAAAAGAATTGCTGATTTACACAATAACGTATTTTTTATGTATATTTCAAAAAATGATAAGATGTCTCCTGTACTTACAATAGAAATAGATTTAAAAGATAATTTAGGTAGTGTTGTAAAAGAGGATAAGCTTAATTTATTAATTGCAAATACAATTTTTGATGTTTTAAAAAATAAAAACAAAGAATTTGCTGATGCCTCAAAAAAAGCAGACTATTATCCGGTTTGTGTTAAGAATATGGATAGAAAAAGATTAAATAAAAAATCTATTAAGTTACAATATGTTTAAAAAAACACAACCCCATAAAATTGATAATTGGTATTCTTATCTAAAGTATCAAGAGAAGTTATTTTACAATCACGGTAAGTATAAATTATATATTAATGAGGTTATAAATGAAGCAACCAATGTAATTAGTGGAATTAAAAAGAAGAAAATAAAAATTATGGATTTGGGCTCTGGAAATGGTTCACTATTAAATAAAATCATAATAAATTTAAAAAATAATAATTTTGATTTATCAAAATTATATGTCTATGCTGTTGATAATAGTAACGAATCTTTAAAGGATAATTATCGGAAAAATAGTGTTTTTTTGAAAATAGAAACACTTAATATTAATTTAAATAATAATTTCCCCAATATTAATAATATTGATTTAATTTTGTGTTTTAATACATTATGGGCGCTTGACAGGCCTATTTTTACATTGGAAAAAATGAAAAAAAATATAGTTACTGACGGCATTATTTTTTTAACTATTCCCTGTAAAGTTAAGAATTCTATAGTAATTTTTATAAAAGAATTAGATTTATATTTATTTTTTAAAATAATTATTAATTTTACTTATTTTTTAAAATTATTACACTATCAGAAGAATTTAATAGGTAAAAAATTAATTTCTTTTAAATTTAATGATTTATTTAATTTTATACAACATAATTTTCATATTAATAAAGAATTTGATTTGTTCTATTCTACTATTAAATTAATAGTGATTAAAAATAAATGATTCAAATAATATTATTTATTTCCGCAGTATTTAATTTTACATTTTTTATCTTATTATTTTTAAAAGGTAGGGCTAATAAATTAACCCAGAGGTTTTTATCGTCAATATTTTTTATCATTTTATGGAATATTTCAGTATTTTTAGCAAATAATTATTCAAATTTTTTCTGGATATTCCTATCTTATTTTTCCGGTTTGGTTGGGATGATATTTTTCTTAATATTTTTAGATAAATTTCCTGATCCAAATAAAAGATATTTTCGTAGTGGCTATCATATAATTCTTTATTTGGGAATTTTATTATTGTTTTTATTTTTTATCCCAGGCTTTCTTTTAAGCTCAGTAAGTTTTAGCATTTTTACAAGTATTGAAAATCCAAATCAGTATTTTGGTATTGGTGTGTTTTTATTCTTGATATATTCTCTTTGTTATTTTATTTATACGTTTTTCCTATTTTTAAAAAAAATATTTAAAACAACAGGTATACAAAAGATCCAAGTTATTTATACATTTATTGGAATATCTACTTTTTTATTTCTTGCAATATTAACAAATTTTATTATACCTCTTTTTTTTAAAGTTAATTTTGGTAATATAGGACCTAGTTTTTCATTTCTTATGATAGGTATTATTACCTACGCCATAATAAAACACCGTCTAATGGATATACGCCTGGTTCTCCGTAAATCTTTCATTTTTATCAGCTTGACTATCTTTGTTTTCTTGGTTTATTACTTTATTCTTTGGACAGACAATTTTTTCTTTGAAAGTCCATATACTCTTGGCGCCTATCTCTCAGCTCTGATTTTTGCCCCTTTATTTTTAATAAGCTTTAATTATTCAAGTAAATTTTTAAAAAGATTTGCCAATAAATACTTCTTTTCTGGTCTTTATGATTATCAAGAAGTTCTAGAAAAATTTGGAAAAAATATTTCTAAAACTATTAATTTGGATGAGGTGGTTAAGGTTGTGATTAAAACCATTCAAAATGCCATGCGCCTAGATAATCTAGCTGTGGCCATTGCTAACCGAAACAGCCAAAAACCTTTTTCTTTGTATAAAATTCTTGGTTTTGATAAGAATAAATTGGAAGAGGTCTGCGCTTATCAGCATTTCGGTCGCTATTTAGAGGAAACTAAAAAACCGGCCGTGATAGGCGAAATATTATCCAGATCAAAGCAAAAAGAAAACCAGGAGCTTTTAGCTCAGGTCCAAGTTTTAAAAAAAATGGGTGTATCCATAGTTCTACCTTTTGTGGTTAAGGATCAAATCAACGGTCTTTTCATCTTAGGTCATAAAATTTCTAAAGATGCTTACACCAAAGAAGATATTGAGCTACTTTCTACACTTTCTAATCAAGCGGCGGTAGCTTTAGAAAACGCCAGATTGTATCAGCGGGTGCCGGATTTTACCACTAATTTATTTTCACGAATTAATTTAAATCAACCGGCTTTAGCCTTTTAGATTAGGGCTTTTTTAGCTTCCAGAGAAATTGGAGCTTTTTTGATTTTTTAGGTATAATGAAAACAAGAAGGGAAGTGAGCACTAGTTATAGAAAATGATAAAAATAATAAAAAAATTGAAAAGAACCTATGAATTTTGGCAGTTCCAAAGAAGCTTTTCTGATAAGTTTATTTTTTACACTACTGACTCTAAATCTGAACTAGAAAAAATTTTTAAGCTTCGCTACGAAGTATTTTGCGAGGAATTTAGTTATATTGACAAGGATAAACATCCAGGGAAAAAAGAAAAAGACAATTATGATGATAAATCAGTTCATTTTATATTAAGAGAAAAACAAACTAGAAATTTAGCCGCCACGGTCAGATTAATTTTAAACTCAGAAATGGGATTTCCGATAGAGAAAAACATGAAAATTGAAGTTGATATCCTTCAAAAGAACAGAAGCAAATTGGCTGAAATATCCCGTCTGATTGTCGCTAAAAAATACCGGAAGCATTTTCTCCTTCTGGCCCTGATTAAAGGCATGTACACTTTTGTGAAAGAAAAGAATATTACTCACGTTTTTGCCGTTATGGATGATAATTTATACCCCATATTAATTAAACTTGGTTTTCCTTTTAAAAAAATTGGTCCGCCGACATTATATCAGGGGATTACCACGCCTTTTATTTTAGATATTTCAGAAATGGAAGAAAACCTTAAAAATGAAAATGTAAACTTATGGAAGTACTTAAAAAAAGGACTCATTAAGTATAATGGTGAAGGGAATAGTTATACAATACATTAAATATTAAAAAATCCTCATGATAAAAATTAATTTACTAATCTTGTGTCTTTAGACATTTATAAAGGTATAACATTTTTTAGTTTTTTATATATAATAACATTTATTCCATGTTGGATATTGTTATTGTTTATTATCTTAGCAGTAATAAAAAAAAGATATAAAAGATTATTTTTTTTATTACCAATTTTTATTTTTATATATTTATTACCGTTTATTTACTTATTTATAATCCTAGATTCAATTAATTGGCAATTAAAGTCAGTAATTATCGGAATTCCATTACTGTTATTATTAAGATTTATTATTATTGAAAACAAAAAAAAATATTTTTGGAATATTTATGCTAATATTTATGATGTATTGAACAAATTCTATCCTTACAAAATTCTTATTACCCAACTAGTAGAAGAAATTAGAAAATTAAAGAAGCGAGGAAAAATTTTAGATCTTGGATGTGGTACAGGTAATCTGATAAAACAATTGGCTCAATATAACAATTATGAAATAATTGGAATAGATTTTTCGGAGATAATGATAAAAAAAGCAGAAAAAAAATTAATAAAATTTCCCAATACCAAACTTATTAATATAGATATTGAAAATTTTGACAAAATATTTACCGAAGAATTTGATTTAATAGTAATAAACAATACACTATACACAACCGAAAAGCCACAATTTATTTTGGATAGTATATCACGATTTTTAAAAAACGATGGATTTTTTTTAATATCTGAGCCAAAAAGAAATTCGAGTTTATTTAAATTATTTTTAAGTGACTATAAAAAAAGGAAGAATATATTTTTCTATATTTTATATTTTTTTCCATTATTATTACTATGGTTATGTAATATAATAATAGTTATACAGGAATCTGATAAGAATTATACACATTTTTACACCAAAAATGAGCTTACTAAAATGTTAAATAAATACAAGATATTAGATATTAGCGAAACATATGAAAATCAAAATATTTTAATTAAAGCTAAAAAATTATTATGAAGATTATTTCATTAATTTCTATTATTATCTCAGTTTTTTTGTTAATTTTAGCTTTAATAATATATTTTCGTCGTAGAAAAAATCCTGCTAATATTACGCTCTCGTTAATAACCTTAGCAGGTTTAATATGGATATTTACTAATTTAATGGTAGATGAGTCAACTTCGAATAATTCCGCTCTTTTTTGGAGCAGAATGACTATTTTGGGACCAATATTTATACCGGCATTATTTTTGTTATTTACTAATTATTTTCCTCAAAAAAATAAAGTAAAAATTAAATGGTTATTATTTTTAGTACCTTTAATTTTTTTATTTTTTATTCCAACAAGTTATAATGTTCCAAGAGTGAATTTTATAAACAATACATGGGAAACAACAGCCGGACCATTATATTGGTTTCTGTTAATTTATTTTATAATATTTTTTGCTGCTGGATTTAGAAATCTTATGATTAGTTACAAAAATGCCTTAGGAATAGAAAAAAATCAAATAAGATATGTTTTTTGGGGAATATTTATTACATTGATATTCGGTATACTAACTAATTTGTTATTACCATTATTTGGCACTAAAAATTATGCTTCCGTAGGACCTTTTTCATTATTAATCTTGATATCATTTATTAGTTATGCCATAATTAAACATCGTCTTTTAGACATCCGCTTTGTCCTCCGAAAATCTTTCATCTATGTCGGTTTGGCCCTTTTTGTCTTCCTTGCCTATTACCTCACTCTCTGGATTGACCGTTTCTTTTTTCAAAGCCCCTATACCCCAGGCGCTTATCTTGCAGCTCTTTTAATTGTCCCCTTATTTCTCCTAAGCTTTAATTATTTAAACAAATTTCTTAAAAGGTTCACTAATAAATACTTCTTTTCCGGGCTTTATGATTACCAGGAAACTCTGGAAACCTTTGCCAGAAAAATAACTCAGACCATCAATCTTGATGAAGTAGTTAAGGTTATTGTTGGCACTATTCAAAATACCATGCGATTGGATAATCTGGCGGTGGCTTTGCCTCGAAATAATCACCGAGATGAATTTATTTTGCGTCAAGTGGCTGGGTTTAATCAGGAAAAGCTGAAAAATATCTGCGCTGGTCGACATTTTTGTCATTATTTAAAGCAGACCAAGTCCCCGGCCGTGATTGAAGAAATTCTGTCTCATCAAAAAGAAGAAATGGACAAAAAACTTATTGAGCAGATCCAGACCTTAAAAGACACTGGCGTGGCCATTGTTTTGCCTTTTGTGATTCAAAACCAAATTAATTGTCTTATGGTTTTAGGTCATAAAATTTCTAAAGACGCTTACACCAAAGAAGATATTGAGCTTCTCTCCAACCTAGCCAACCAAGCTTCCATTGCTTTAGAAAACGCCAGATTGTATCAGCAAGTGCAGGACTTTACTAAAACTCTTCAGCAGAAAGTGGATGAGCAAACCCGGGATATTAAGCAAAAGAATGTCCACTTAGAGAAATTACTGAAAATGAGATCTGAATTTCTTGATATCACTTCCCACCAACTGCGCACCCCCACCTCGGTTTTAATCGGCATTTTGGAAATGGCCACTAGCGGGGACTTAGACAAACTGCCCCAAGAGAGAAAGAAACAACAGTTGGCCGGGGCTTATCTTAAAGCGAGAAAGCTGGAACAAATAGTTTCTGACCTTTTACGCGCTTCTGAGCTTGATTCAGCCCCTTTTAAGCTGGAATTAGAAGATTTTGAAAAAATTGATCTTAAACAATTTTTAGAAAGCGTAGTTAATTATAAAAAGCTGGAAGCTGAAAAGCAAAATATTAAAATCAAATTAGAAAAACCCCTGGCCGTTAAAACTATTTATGGCGAAGAAAAATTTCTGGAAGAAGCCGTTGGTAATTTATTAGATAATGCCATTAAGTATACGCCAGCAGAAAATGAAAAAACCAAAGTAAAAGGCAAAATTATTATTTCGGTAAAAAAGGATAAAAAATACGCTCAAATAAAAGTTAAGGATAATGGCATTGGTATACCTCAAAAAGAGGTTAAAAAACTATTTAAAAAATTCAGCCGGGCCTCTAATGCTAAGGAAATGTACACAGATGGTACCGGGCTAGGGCTTTTTATTGTCAAAGAGATTGTTAAGGGTCATCAGGGCCGAGTCTCTATGGAAAGTAAAATGGGACAGGGGACAACTTTTTCCGTTTTTCTGCCTTTAAAACCGCCGAGAAGCACTTAAATATGATTATCTAAAGCAGGTGGGGATTTTTTAAAAACCGCTTTTGAATAATCTCTAATGGCAGTAAGAAAAAATCTTACTTCTATTAGAAATTTTATCTCTCCAAAAAGTAGTGCTAATGACTAGTTTTTTTCTTGAAAAATTGCGGTAAAAAGCTTATAATAAACCTATAAGTAAGGAAAAATTCTCTTAATTGAAGACCCCGCCTAACTTCACTTCGTTCATCGAACCGGGACCAGTCGAGGTATTTTAAGAGACTAGTTATTATAAATATATGAATCACCAAGCCAAAAAAACCATTTTATTAATCGAAGACGATGCTGATCAGATTATGATGTATCAGAATAAATTTGAACTTTCTGGTTTTGCTTTTATTTCCGCTGATACGGCTCAAGAAGGCCTGGATAGAGCCAAAAAAGAAAAACTGGATATTATCTTACTGGATCTTCTTTTAAAAGAATTAACCGTGCCGACTGGTTTTGAAATTTTGAAAAAATTGAAAAAACAAGAAGAAACTAAAAATATTCCAGTGATTATCTTAACTAATTATGGCACTCGCCAGGCCCGGGATAAGGGGTTGAAATTAGGAGCCAAAGAGTTTATTATAAAATCACAGGTTACCCCTTCAAAACTAGTGGAAAAAATTAAAGAAATTTTAAATAAATAAAACATGTCAAAAATACTATTAATAGAAGACGATGCTGATCAGATTATGATGTATCAAGCAAAATTTGAGCTTTCGGGTCATGATTTTCTGGCTGCTGAAAACGGCCTTGAGGGCTTGAAAAAAGCTAAACAAGAAAAGCCAGATATTATATTAATTGATTTGTTAATGGAAAAAATGGGCGGATTGGAAGTTTTAGAAAAATTAAAAAAAGAGGAAAAAACCAAAGATATACCGGCTATAGTGGTCACTAATTTAAATAAACAAGAAATGGCTAAAAAGGCTATGAATTTAGGAGCCTTGGATTTTATAGTCAAATCAAAAATCCCCTTACGTGAGATGATGGCCAGGATTGAGCGGTTTTTAGATAAATAGATTTAATCTAATTAGCCTCAATTAAAAAACCAAGCTTTATTTTAGTTTGGTTTTTATATTTGGTAAAGATTATTTATTTTTTGACTGGTATTTTTTTATTAACTCTTCCATTCTTTTAACTATTTCCTGCGGTGTAGTACTGGCTTTAACCATAAAATCATCAGCTTTTAACTCTTTGGCTTTTTGGCGGTATTCATTATTACCCCAGTTAGTCAAGAGCATCACCGGTACCTTTTTTTTACCTTTTCTTTTTAAATACTCCATAATCATCCAACAGTCAGAATCAGGTAAAACAATGTCTAAGATAATAGCTTTTGGTTTTTCATTTTTTAAGGCTAAAATGGCTGAAATGGCCGTGTGGGCAATTATCGGCTTATAGCCTTCAATTTTAAGTTTTTGGCGGAACATTTCGGCCAGAAATTTGTCATCTTCAGCAAAGAGTATTTTACCTTTATTTTTTTTAGGTCTTTTATTAACCATTTTTAGGATTTTAAGATTTTTTTGAAGTATCTGTGTATTATTTTACTATTTTTGTCATTTTTTTTCAATCTTTTTAAAAAGACTCGAGCCTCTTTATTTTTGGCTTTTTCTGAAATAGTGCCTTTTTTAATTAATTCAGAGAGTATGAAAATTTGATAAATACTTTCTTCAGATAAACCTAGTATTTTAAAAGCTTTAATAGCGGTTTGTTCAGAGGGTTGTCTTTTCTCTTTTTCTATTCTAAAAAGTGAAATGCGGTTAATACCTAGTTTTTGGGCAAACTCCTGCACGCCTATTTTATGTTTTTTTCTCAAAATTCTGATTAATTGGCCGAGCATTTAGACTATTTTAATTTAAATTATTATTGATATATTAATTATAACAATAATAAAGTAAAGTAGGGAAGGGCTAGCTGTGGATAAGTTGCCTTGACAGGTAACATAAATTAATATAAATTGAGCAGTTAAATGTTACCTAAATAGGCAACAATGAAAGAAATTAATATTCTTAAAGAAAAAATTATAAAACCAGCCGATTTTTTTAAATTAGCGGCCCGTGAATTCAAGAAACAAAACTTGAAAAGTATTTATTTTTTTAGGCGCCATAGCCAAAAAAACACCTTTTGGCTGGAGTATCCGGCTAAAGAAAAGAATTTTTATCTCAGTAAAGAGGAAATAAGCTGTTTATCTCTTAATAAGGGGAAAGAGGTTATTTATCCCCAGGAAGAATTGGCCGGGACTACTTATTTAAAGCATGAGGCTGTGGTTTTAGAGAGTCTAAAGAAAAAAATTCAATATTACGAAATTTATGCTCTAATACCCCTTTATCTTGAAGGTAAAATTATCAGCTTAATTATATTTAGTGGTAATAAGGAAAAACATAATTTTTATAAAAAGTATAAATATATAAAAAAAATTAAACTGGAGGTGCAAAATATTTTAGCTTCCATTTTACTTTATAATCAGGCCATCAAACGTATTATCAAAAATAAAACTAAATAATAAAAAAATATATTTCCTAACTTAGGAATTTTTTTTATTTTTAAAAATATAAAGCTTGATAATAACCGCCAAAAGCATTACAATATACCTATAATCTTTTTATAAAAGTTTATCTGTATATGCTAAAACGTGTTAAAAATTACCCCATAATAGCCAGTTTATTGGTTTTTATGGCCTTTCAGTCTCTGCTTAAATGGCCGGGCGCTTTTTATTTAATAATTCTGATTTTAATGGTAATTTTATTAGCGGTTCGTTATATTTGTGGTTATTCCTACAAACAAAAAAAGCTATGGCTTCATTTTTTAACCCTGGCTTTATTAGTAAGCAGTGTTTTTCTTTACTTATATTTTGTTAAGTCCAATACTCTCAAGCAGATATTGATCATCGGTATTTGTTTTTACCATTTATTTTTGTTGAGAAGCTATTTTAATTATTTTAGAAAAATTAATATTCATAAATCTAATCTGCCTAATATAATTAATTACACCTCTCTTTTGTCGGCTTTTTTCTTTTTTACTAGCTTTTTTGCTTTAAGAATTTTTATGGGTTTTAATCTTTTTTGGCTGATAGTATTTGTTCTAATTTTGGTTTTTATTTTGGTTTTAACTGATTTTAAATTTCAGAATATTAGTATTAAAGAAAATTATCTTTATATTATAGTTATGATTTTGCTATCGCTTGAAATTTTTTGGACTATAATTTTTTTACCGACCCATTTTTTAGTTAATGGTTTTTTTCTAACTTTGTTTTTTTATGTTATCCTAAACATTATGCGTCTTAATATATTGAAAGAGTTGAATAATAAGACTCTATTTCGTTATCTTTCTTTTGGCTTGGCCTCTTCTTTACTCATATTTTTAACGGCCCAATGGGTTTAATATTAAAATTTAATTAAATTTATATGAAAGCAAAAACTCCACCGACTTCACCCAAATATAAAGTAAAAGAACTGGAAAAACTTTATAAAAAAAACTCACCCCATAAAATTGATCAACCCGACCCTCAGAGAAGAAAAGAGTTTTTTATTACTATTATTATAAGTGTTATTCTAGCTCTTTTGGCCGGTTTTTTAGGCAGCCTTCTTTTTAAATGGCTGGTTTATGAATATCCGGAAAAATTTAGTATTTTTGAAAATGAAAAACAGACTGTGGTCATTAATAAAGATTCATCACTAGACCCAAAAATAAAATACAATCAAATTTATCAAACAGTCAGCCCTTCTATTGTTGATATTTATTTATCTAAAGAAAAAACTGAAGATTCCTTAGAGGGCCTTTATTCACCGCCTGACCGAAAAGGCAGCGGTTTAATTGTCTCTTCAGATGGTTATATTTTAACCACCAACAAAGTCATTAATGATCGGGAGTCGTCTTATAAAGTTATAACCAAAGACGATAAAATTTACTCGGTCAGCCAGATTTTAAATGATCCGGTCACTAATCTTGTCTTTATTAAAATAAAAGCTGAAGGTTTGAGTGCGGCTCAGACCATGGCCCGAAAAAACATCTCCTTGGGAGAAAATAGCTTTATTTTTGGCTATGATAATTTTTCTTCCTCGCCTATATTTTTAGACTCAAAAATTCAGCAGCTCTATTATGAAAATCTTGAAGAAAATGACGACTTGATTAAATCTTCGGAAAATTTAAATAGTTATTTAACCATTGAACATAATTTAGAGCCTAGCTGGGAAGGCCGTCCTTTGGTTTATAATAACGGTAAAGTGATTGGAATTTATAGTTATGATCAAAATAATAAAAATATTATTATTCCCGCTACTTATTTTAACTCAGTAGTTGATTCCTTGGTTAAGGAAGGGGAGATACTGCGTAATTTTCTTGGTCTCAAATATGTTGATTTGAGCCAGGCTCTTAATATTTCAGAAAATTTGGCCCAGGAAAGAAATAGAGGCCTATTAATTTGGAATGGAGACCAAGAGGCTGTCATAGACTCCTCGCCGGCCGATAAAGTGGGCTTATCTAAAAAAGACATTATTATAGCTATAGATAAAGAAGAAATTAAAAACGGCTTTAATTTTGCAGAAAAGATACAAGCCTATTCGGTCGGTGAAATAGTTGATCTTAAAATATTAAGGAAAGGCACCGAAAAAGAAATAAAAGTTACCTTAGAAAAATTATCCCCTTAATTAATGATCTCTCGCTTTAAAAGTTTATATTATCGCCATCAAACTAGTATCTCACAATTGATAAAGTTTGGTATTGTTGGCTTTATCGGTACAGCAATTGATGTTGGTTTTCTTAATTTGCTGCACCAGGTCTTTGAGGTCATGGTTTATTTAGCGGCTACTATTTCTTTTATTTTAGCAGTGATTAATAATTTTGTTTTAAATAAATACTGGACTTTTAAAGATAAAAAAGCTTACTTAGCTAAATCACATGTTCAGTTTTTTCAGTTTATATTTGTCAGTGTTATTGGTTTACTGATTAATCTGGGTCTGATGTATTTATTAATTGAGTATTTTGGCTTTTGGTATAACTGGGCCAAGCTAGGGGCTATTATTGTAGTATTATTTTGGAACTTTTTTGCCAATAAATTTTGGACTTTTCGTAAAGCAAGACCAGTCAGGGAAGATTTGGAAAAATAGCTAAAATATTGTATAATTTGTTATATAATTATGTATCTTTCAATTATTATACCGGCCCATAATGAAGAAAAAAGAATCGGCCGCACATTAGAGCAATATTTAAAAGCTTTTGATAAAAATACCGAATTTTGGGTAATTCTTAACGCCTGTCATGATAATACTTTAGCGGTGGTTAAAGAAAAGCAAAATAAATACAGTAATTTAAGATATTTGGATATTAAAGAACCGATTAACAAAGGCGGAGCCATTAGAGAAGGCTTTAAGGCGGCTCAGGGCCAATATATCGGCTTTGTCGACGCTGATATGGCTACTAGTCCTTATGAATATAAAAAACTGGTTAATAATTTAAAGGACTATGACGGAGTGATGGCTTCGCGCTACGCTCCGGGAGCTCAGGCTAAAAGGACTTTAACGCGCCGATTTGTTTCCCGCGGTTTTCGTCTGATTTCTAAACTTCTTTTTCATCTACCTTATTTTGACACTCAGTGCGGGGCTAAAATATATAAAAGGGAACTGATCAAAAAAATATTGCCCGAAATGAAAATTAATAATATGATGTTTGATATTGAGTTATTGGTTCTGGCCCGAAAATATGGCTTTAAAATCAAAGAAGTACCGACTAAATGGCAGGAAATTGAAAGCTCGGCTTTGCTCGGTTCACCTTTTAAACTGATAAAAAATAGCCTTTTATTTTTTAAAACATTAATTAAACTTAAAATAAGACTTAAAAATGGCAAAAAAAAGAATATTTGATAAAAAAAATATACTGATTACCGGCGGGGCCGGCTTTGTCGGCAGCCATCTTTGCGATAATTTAATTAAAGAAAACAAAGTAATTTGCCTGGATAATTTTCTGACCAGTCTCGAACAAAACATTAATCACTTGCTGGTTAATCCGGATTTTGAATTTATTAAGCATGATTTAACTAAAAAGATTGATTTGGAAGAGGTTAACGAATTAAACGATTTTAAACTTCCTTTTCAGGGTATTCAAGAGGTTTATCATCTGGCCTGCCCGACTTCACCGGCTGATTATCTTAAACACCCAGTCAAGACTCTTTTGGCCAATAGCCACGCTACATATAACGCTTTGGAAATAGCCCGAAAATATGAGAGTAAATTTATTTATCTTTCTTCCTCCACTATTTACGGCGAAATCATGGATCAAGAAAATATTTATATCAACGAAGAATATTGGGGTTATGTTAACCCGATTGGCGAAACGAGTGTTTATGATGAAGGCAAAAGATTTGGCGAGTCCATGGTAAATGCTTATCATAAAAAATATAATTTAGACACTAAAATTGCCCGGGTCTGGCATACCTACGGCCCGCGCTTGAGACTAAATGACGGCCGCATGGTGCCGGATATGATCAAACAGGCTATTGAAAGTAGGCCAGTGCAAATTTATGGCGATTATAGTAAAGTCAATTCTTTTTGCTATATCAGTGATTTAATTGAAGGTTTGATCCGGCTAGCCCAGTCCACTTATAATCAGCCAGTAAATCTGGGCAATCCGGAGCCCTTGAAGCTCAAAGAAGTAGCCATGAAAATTATTAAATTGTCAGAGAGTCAAAGTCAGATTAAGGAAGTGCGGGAAAGCGAAGACTTAAAATACTCCATCAAGCAAAGCCTGCCCGAGATTACCCTGGCCAAACAAAAACTAGGCTGGTTTCCCATGGTTAGTATTGACCAAGGCCTGGCCAAGACGATTGAGTTTATGCAGGGGCTTAAGTCAGTCGGCATAGAAAGTTTTATTAATCAATAAAAAATAAAAGGGAGAAATAAATAAAATGCGTCAGTATTTTTTTACCTCAGAATCAGTCACTGAAGGCCATCCGGATAAAATTTGCGACCAGATTTCGGACGCGATTTTGGACGCCTGTTTAAAGGATGATCCGAATTCCCGAGTAGCTGCTGAATGTCTGACTAAAACCGGTATGGTTATGGTGGCCGGAGAAATAACCACCAAGACCTATGTTGATATTCCGAAAATTGTCAGACAAACTCTTAAAGATATCGGCTATAACCGCTCGGAACTGGGCATTGAATGGGAGACCTGCGCTGTTTTAACCCATATTGAAGAGCAGAGCCCGGATATTTCTCAAGGAGTAACTAAGGGTAAAGGACAGTATAAAGCCCAGGGAGCCGGGGATCAGGGTATGATGTTTGGCTTTGCCACGGATGAGACGCCGGAATTAATGCCTCTACCTATAAGTTTGGCTCATAAAATTACCAAAAAACTGGCTCAGGTAAGAAAATCAGGACTTTTAAAATACTTGGGACCGGATGGAAAAAGTCAGGTGACGGTTGAATACGTCGATGGCCGACCAAAGCATGTCAATACAATTGTTGTGGCTACTCAGCATGAAGAGGGGATAAAGCACAGCCGGATTGTAAAAGATATCCGAAAAAAGGTGATTGATCCGGTCTGTCAGAAATGGGTGGATAAGAAAACCAAATACTATATAAACGCCACTGGTAAGTTTGTTAAAGGCGGACCTTACGCTGACGCCGGAGTCACTGGCCGGAAAATAATTGTTGATACTTATGGTGGCATGGGAGCTCATGGCGGCGGCGCTTTTTCGGGCAAGGATCCTTCCAAAGTAGACCGCTCCGCTTCCTATATGGCCCGTTATATAGCTAAAAATGTAGTGGCCGCTAAACTGGCAAAAAAATGTGAAATTCAGCTGGCTTATGTTATCGGCTATTCCGAGCCAATCAGTGTCTTGGTTAATACTTTTAATACCGGCCGGGTTTCAGAGGCTATTATTGAAAAAATAATCAGAAAAGTTTTTGATCTGACCCCACAAGGAATAATAAAACAGTTACGACTGAAAAGACCGATTTACCAAAAAACCGCCGCTTACGGCCATTTTGGGCGGAATGATAAGGATTTTACCTGGGAGAAGACAGATAAAGTAAAGATACTAAAAAAGGAAGCCGGGCTTTAAATGAAATTCAAATCCCAAATCCCAAAATTCAAAATAATAATTAATAGTCAAAATTCAAATATTAAAAAATGGCTTAAAATTTACTAGATTAAAATTTGCTTTGAATTTTGAAATTGGTACTTTGAATTTTTCTAGAATAGATTAGCTGGCTCGCGCCGGCCCGTTCGTGCCTCACAGAGGCAGGCGGGTGGCAGGCCGAGGCTCTCCATACCGTTTCGACTCCCTCGACTCTCTCACTTTGTTCGCTCGCTCGGGACAGGCCCCCATCATAGCTCGGGGCAAGCCGACGCTCCCCACCTTACCATTTCGACTGAGGTCCCGTAGGGACCGAGCGGAGAAATCCTGTTAAATTAACCATAAGGATCTCTCGACTACGCTCGAGATGGTACGAGGGTTTGATGGGGCTAGGGTTTATACTCGCGGAGAAATCCTACTAAAGCAGCCCTAAGGATCTCTCCATTCGTCCTTTCCCTTCGATTATACTTAAGGTCAAGTCCTCAGTCGAGACGGTGCGAGAGATTGAGAGGAATTAAAAAATTAATTTATTAATACAATATGAAAATATTAGTCACCGGCGGAGCCGGATTCATCGGCAGTCATTTAGCCGACGCTTTAATTGAAGAAAACCATCAGGTATTAGTAATTGATGATTTATCTTACGGTAAAAAGGAAAATGTTAATAAAAAAGCAAACTTTGAAAAAATTGATATCAGAGATAAAAAATTAAAAAATATTTTCAATCAGTTTAAACCGGAAATAGTTTTTCATCTGGCCGCTCAGAAAAATGTACGTTTGTCGGTTGAAGACCCGGGCTTTGACGCCGAGGTCAATATAGTCGGCACTTTAAATTTACTGGAAAATTGCCGAAAGCTAAAGTCAAAGTTTATTTTTTCATCAACCGGCGGGGCTATTTATGGCGATACTGATCAAGTGCCAACTCCCGAAGGCCATGAGGAAAAACCAGTTTGCCCCTATGGTATTGCCAAGCTATCTATTGAAAAGTATTTATATTATTATGAAAAGCAATACAATTTACCTTGGGTTTCTCTGCGCTATGCTAATGTCTACGGGCCTCGCCAGGACCCTCAAGGCGAAGCCGGGGTAGTGGCTATTTTTGCCACTAAAATGATTAATAAAGAGCCGCCAGTAATTAATGGAGACGGTAAGCAAACCCGAGACTATGTTTATGTGGATGATGTAATTAGAGCTAATCTGTTTTCTCTGCCTCAGGAAGTTAAAGGCATTTATAATGTTGGCACTTCAGTCGAAACCAGTGTTAATCAATTATTTAATAAAATGAGGCAAATAGGTGGCTTTGATTTTAAAGAAAAACACGGCCAGGCCCTGCCTGGTGAACAGCAAAAAAGCAATTTAAGTTATCAGAAAATAAAGAGTGATTTAAATTGGCAGCCTAAAGTGGTTTTAGATGAGGGCTTAAAAAGGACTATTGATTGGTTTAGGGAAAACGTGTAAAATATTAAAAATAAGCCCCCTTTCGACTGAGATCCCATAGGGGTCGAACAAAGAAATCCCATTAATAATTTATTTTTGTTTTTTCTTTCTGTGGCCAGAAAGAAACAAAGAGCCCTGGGGTGATTAATTTTCCGAGGCGAAACAAACTAAATAAATACTAATAGCGAAAAAAATCCCCCCAGACCCTGAATGCTAATATACTTATCTTAATACTAATTTTTTTAATATCATATGACTAATAAAAATAAAACAGAAAATGTAGTGGTGATTGGTTTAGGCTATGTCGGTTTGCCTTTGGCTTGTTTAGCGGCTGAAAAAGGATATCATGTTTTTGGTTTAGAAAAGGATAAAGAAAAAGTAGACATGATAAATAAAAAAGAAAGTCCGGTTAAAGAAAAAGAAGTTATAGAGTGGCTAAAAAAAGTGGATATTGAAGCGACTACGGACTCTTCTATTATTAAAAAGGCTGATATTGTTATGGTTTGCGTACCAACACCGGTGGATAAAGAATATATGCCGGATTTAACCCCAATTAAAAGCGCCGCTTCTAGTCTGGCTGAGCATTTAAAAAAGGATCAACTAATAATTTTTGAATCAACGGTTAATCCCGGAGTCTGTCAAGAAGTGGTTTTACCAATATTGGAAAAGTCAGGCCTGAAAGCCGGCCAAGACTTTTATCTGGCCCATTGTCCGGAAAGGATAGATCCGGGTAATAAAAAGTGGAACGTGCGTAATATTCCGCGGGTAGTCGGCGCTTATGCTAAAGAAGGCCTGGAAAAAGCGGTTAAGTTTTATCAAAGTATTTTAGAAGGCCAGGTCAGGCCGATGAAGTCGCTTAAAGAAGCCGAGGCCACTAAGATAGTGGAAAACACTTTCCGAGATATTAATATTGCTTTTGTTAATGAATTAGCCCGTTCTTTTGATAAGCTCGGTATTGATGTTTATGATGTTATTCAAGGGGCTTCCACCAAACCCTTTGCTTTTATGGCTCATTATCCTTCTATTGGTGTCGGCGGTCACTGTATCCCGGTTGATCCCTATTATTTAATTAAAAGAGCTAAAAGCGCCGGTTTTGACCATAAATTCTTGAAATTAGCCCGGGAAATTAATAAATCCATGCCTGGTTATGCGGTTAATCAGCTTATGCTGGCCTTAAATCAGATAAATAAATCAATCAAGGGCACTAAGATTGGCTTGCTCGGTATTTCTTATAAAGCCAATGTCAGTGACAAAAGAGAAACTCCTTTTTCCGATATTCAAAAATTAATTAAAGAATTAGATGCTGATTTATTAATTTATGATCCTTATTTTAAGAAAGAATCAAATGTTAAAAATTTGGATGAATTAATAGAAAAATCAGAAGTTCTGGTTGTAGTTACTAATCATAATGAATTTGTTAATGTGGATTTAAATAAATTAAAAGATAATAATATAAAAATAATTATTGATGGTAAAAACTGTTTAAATAAAGAAAAAATAGAAGAAATGGGTATAATTTATAAGGGGATGGGGAGGTAAATATATGAAAATTGCCATTATCGGTACTGGTTATGTTGGGTTGGTCACCGGAACATGTTTATCAGACCTAGGTCATAAGGTTACCTGTATTGACCTTGATAAAAAGAAAATAAACAATTTGAAAAAAGGTATTGTTCCTATTTATGAACAAGGGCTGGAAGAATTAGTAATCAAAAATATTAAAAAAAATAATTTATCTTTTACAAATTCTTTAAAAAAGGGTATTAAAGGAGCTAAGACAGTTTTTGTTTGTGTCCAGACCCCTTCAAAAAAAGACGGATCGGTTGAATTAAAATATGTCTATAAAGTAGCCAAACAATTAAGCGAGAATATAGAAAGTTATAAAGTGATAGTTAATAAAAGTACCGTGCCGGTGGGTACAGCCAAGGAAGTAAAAAAGATAATTAAAAAGAAATATAAAGGTGATTTTGACGTAGTTTCCTGCCCTGAATTTTTAAGGGAAGGCAGTGCTGTGATTGACTTTTTTGGGGCCGACCGTATTATTGTTGGTTGTGAAAGTGAAAAATCTTGTCAGATCATGAAAGAAATATTTAAGAAAATGAAAGTCAAAAAAATATTTACTAATTTGGAAAATGCGGAATTAGTAAAATATGCTTCAAATGCCTTTTTAGCCACTAAAATATCATTTATTAATGAAATGTCCAATATTTGCGAGCGAGTGGGAGCTGATGTGGAAGTAGTGGCTCGGGGCATGGGGCTGGACCGGAGAATTGGCCAGTATTTTCTACGGGCTGGCATTGGCTATGGCGGCTCCTGTTTTCCTAAGGATGTTAAGGGTTTGAATCAAATCTCCGGCACTCATGGCTATGATTTTAAATTACTGAAAGCAGTGATTGAAGTTAATAACTACCAGCGCCAGCTTTTAGTTGAAAGGTCTGAAAAAATATTAAAGAATTTAAAAAATAAACAAATCACTATTTTTGGCTTGGCTTTTAAGAATAATACTGACGATATTCGTGAATCAGCGGCTATTGAAATAATAAAAAGACTGCAAAAAAAGGGCGCCAAAGTACAGGCCTACGATCCAGTGGCTCAGAAAAATGCCGCTAAAGTTTTAAATAATATAATTTTTTGGGAAGACCCCTATAAAGCTTGTGAAAATTCTCAGGCTCTTATTATTGCTACTGAATGGCCGCATTATAAAGATTTTGATTGGAAAAAAATAAAGCATCTTTTACGTCGCCCCATTGTTTTAGACGGGCGTAATTTGTTGGATCCGGAGAAGATGAAAAAATTAGGTTTCATTTATGAAAGTATTGGGCGGTAGAAATATCAAATTTATTAAAGATTAACTAATAATAAGTTAATCTTTTCAATGTGTATTTATGAGCAGGATATTAAAAACAATATTTAGAAATACTTTTTGGTTAGGTGCAGCAGAATTAATAAATGGAGTATTAATGTTTTTTTTAGTTATATGGTTGGCGAGATATTTAGGTGCGACTGTATATGGTAAATTGATGTTTACAATAAGTATAGTTAATCTTTTTTCTATAATTACCGATTTTGGTTTAACAAGTTTATTTACTCGACAAGTGGCTCGTTATAAAAATGAAGTAAGAAGATATGTTGCTAACATTATAAGTATAAAAATATTTTTAAGCATTATTGCTTTTATATTATTATTTGTTGTTTTATTTATAGTAAAAAAAGATAACCAAACTATTACTTTATTATATTTAATGAGTATTTGGATGATATTGAATTCATTTTCTACATTTTTTCAGTCAGTTTTTAGAGCTTTTGAAAAAATGAAATATGAGGCCTTAATAAAGGTTATTTATGTCACCAATATTTTTATATTAGGTGTAATTACTATTAGTTTAAATTTAAATGTTATTTTTTTAGCTTGGTTTTATGTTTTATCTGTTTTTGTTTCGGCACTGATTGCAATATTATTTGTAAAAAAATATTTTTGCTCAATAACTTTGAAATTTAACTTCAAATTTTGGAAAGAACTATTAAAAAAATCGTGGCCATTTGCCTTAAGTGCTATGTTTATTATGATTTACTATTATATGGACTCAGTGATGCTGGGCTTTATGGGCCAGGATAAAGAAGTTGGTTGGTATAATGCGGCTTATCGTCCAATTATGTTTCTTATTATGGTATCTGGGCTTATTTCTACTGCTTTTTTTCCGGCAATATCTAAATTATATAAGCAATCTATTAATAGACTTGAAAATCTTATTTATAAATTTTCAAAAACTATTTTTATTATTAGTATACCAATGGCTATTGGAGGAGTACTGGTCGGACATGATTTAATAATATTATTATTTGGAGCTGAATACACAAAAAGTATTTTGGCTTTCCAAATACTAATTTGGACAGCTTCAATTATTTACATTAGTTCTATTTTTGGACCTACGTTACAAGCTTGTGATCAACAAAAAAAACATTTATTTGGTGTGGGGTTAGGTGCTTTAATGAATATTATTCTTAATATTATATTAATACCATTATTTAGTTTATACGGTGCTGCTATTGCTACCCTATCAGCAGAAATAGCCGTAGTTATTTATATGCATATAAATTTAAGGAAGATTATTTCTTATAAAATTTCTAAAAATTTATGGCGACCTATTTTATCTTCGCTAGCAATGGCAATTTTTCTATTATTAGTTAATAATTTATATGTAATTATTCAGATATTATTGGGAAGTCTGATTTATTTTATAATTTTATTTTTATTAAGAGGTATTAATAAAAAAGATATTATCTTTTTTAAACAAGTGGTTTTAAATAAATAAATATGAAGATATTAATTGTTGGTACAAAATGGTACGGAAATGTAGAATTTTTCTATGCTAAGGCATTTCGAAATTTGGGGCACAGAGTAGAAGTTATGTATTATAATTATCCAAATAAGTCATTATATGAAAAATTTTTTAGTTTAAGAGATGCTAATATTCCTATAATTTCTGAAAGATTGAAGCAATTTTATAAAAGAAAAATAAATAATAGATTAATTAGAAAAACTAAGGAGTTTAAACCTCAAGTAATAATAATTTTTAATGGTCTGCAAATAGAAGCCAATACCCTACAAATTTTAAAAGAAAATGAAATTATTTTAGCTAATTGGATTGGTGATGATCCAAGACGTTTTATAGAATTAAAGGAAAAGATTATTTATTATGATAATATTTTTATTACTGAACCCAGTCATGTTGATTTATTAACTGACAAAGGAGCTAGAAAAATAACTTATATTCCCAATGCCACTGATGAGGAAATTTATCATCCATTATTAAAGAATAAAATTGATAATTTTTTTCGTTCAGATATAGCTTTTGTTGGCCATTCTTATAATGCCGATAAAAATGGAATATTAAGAGGCAAAATTCTTAATTCTCTCAGTAATTATAATTTAAAAATATATGGTGATCCTGGATGGAAAAAAATAATAGATAAATACCCAAATCTAAAGAATTCATTTCAAAATAAAATTACTAGTTCCAAGGAAACCAATATGATATATAATGCATCAAAAATTATTATTAATATTCATCATGGTCAAAATAGACTCTCGACTGCTCAAAGAACTTTTGAAATTGCCAGTGCTGGTGGATTCCAATTAGCGGAAGAAAAAAAAGCAATAAAGGAAATGTTTCCTAATAATGAGATAGTTTGCTATGAAAATTTAGAAGATTTGAAAAATTTAGTAAAATATTATCTTAAAAATAGTAAATCTCGAAAGGCTAAGATTAATGAAGCTAGAAAAATTGTAATAAAAAAACATACCTATAAAAATAGGGCTTCAAAGATACTTAATAACTTAAATTAAATTATGAGACATATAAAAATATCAGGTATTGTTCATACCTATAATGAAGAAAAAAATATCGCTGCCTGTTTAGATACACTAAAATGGTGCGACGAAATTATTATTATTGATATGTATAGCCAAGATAAAACCGCTAATATATCTCGTAATTATACAGATAAAATTTTTTTTCATAAAAAAATGAATTATGCTGATCCGGCCCGACAATTTGGACTTTCTAAAGCTAAAGGTGATTGGGTGCTTGTTCTGGATGCGGATGAAAGATTACCTTCTCAATTAGTTAGTGTTCTGAAAAATATTTCAGAAAAAGATAAAGCGGATGTAGTTTACTTGCCCTGGAAAAATATTATTTTTGGTAAATGGATCAAACACACTCAGTGGTGGCCTGATTACCATCCAAGGTTTTTTAAAAAAAAATTTATGCAGTATACGGATAATATTCATAATTTTGAAAACTCAGAAGGGCGTAAATATTATTTACCAGCAAAAGAAAAAAATGCCGTTATTCATTACAATTATAGGGATGTTGATCATTTTAAAGAAAAAACTGGACGCTATACAAATATAGAGGCAAAGAAATTATATTCGAGTGGTAAAAAATTTTATATTTGGCAGTTAATATATTTTCCAATAAAAGAATTTGTTTGGCGTTTTATTTTGGGAAAGGGATTTTTAGATGGATGGTATGGCTTTAAATTAAGTTGTTTAATGTTTAGATACAAATTTTTAACTTATCGAAAACTATGGAAGCTGAAGAAAAAATAAAAAGTTCTGTTACTTTTTCCACCAAATGCTGGGAAAATGATTGGTCTGTAATTCTAGAGGCGGGTTTTTTAGATAAAATGATTAAAAGAAATAATTATAATTTTGATGAAAAAATATTAGTTATAAATAATATAAAAAATAAAAAAAAAGTAGAAGAGGCAGCCCTAAAACAAAAAAGAAATGGGGTAATAGATAGATATTTTTTTGTTGAAGAATACGAAGATAATATTTTAGATTTTTTTAATATTTCGAGAAAAAGTTTTTTTGAAAAAAATAAGGATGGATATCTTTACAGTATCTGTGAACTTTTTGAAATATTTTACGCAAAAACCGATTACTTGGTTCATTTTTCTGGAGATTCAATTTTGGAAAAAAAATATAATTGGATTGATGAAGGGAAATTAATTTTTACTAAAAATGATAACGTATCAGTCGTTAATCCTTGCTGGGATGGGAAGTTTAATGAAGTTAAAAATGAGTCAATAGAAGAAAAAGACAATTATTTTCTTTCCGAAGGGTATTTTTCCGACCAGTGTTATATGATTAAATTGAAGGATTTTAAAAAAAGGATATATAATGAAATTCATCCTTTTTCCAAAAGATATCCGAGATATGCCGGAAATTTGTTTGAAAAAAGAGTTGATGCTTGGATGAGAAATTATAAAAAACAAAGAGCTACTTTAAAAAATATTAGTTATAAACATAAAAATTGGAATTTATTCAATAAATTAAAGTTTAAAATATTTAATAAAAAAAATTAATGCAACCTTTAATATACATAATAATAGTAAATTATAATGGACTTTCTGATACTAAAGAATGTTTACAATCTTTGAAAAGGATTAAATATGAAAACTATAAAGTTATAGTTATTGATAATAACTCTAAGAATAACGAATATAATATTTTGTATAAACATTTTAGCTATAAATATAAAATTATATATAGTAAAAATAATTTAGGCTTTGCTGGTGGATACAATTTGGGAATAAAAAATGCTTTAAAAAATAATGCCGATTATGTTGTATTATTAAATAATGATACAGTAGTCGGTCAAAATTATATTAGGGGTTTATTGAAGCCATTCAGTGATAAAAAAATTGGTATTACAACTTCAAAAATATATTATTATAGTGAAAAAGATAAAATTTGGTATGCCGGGGCAAATTTTAATAAATTTAATGGAGAAAGTCGTCATATAGGATTGAACGAAGAAGATGCTAAAAAATACAAAAAAATTTACGGAATAGAAAGAGCCTCTGGTTGTAGTATGATGATAAAAAAAGATGTTTTTAATAGAATTGGATTTTTAGACGAAAAGTATTTTCTAACTTTTGAAGAAAGTGATTTTTGCTGGCGGGCCACAAAAGATAATTTTCGGATTTTATTTACTCCTAAGTCTAAAGTTTGGCACAAAGTTTCTAGTACTATGGTTAAAAATTCTCCAGTATTAATTTATTATTATTGGCGTAATAATTTATTTTTTGCTAGTAAATTTTTTAATCCTTTACATTTTTTAGTATTTTATATTTACTATTTTCTGAAATCTATTCTTTATATTATTTTTTGGATTTTTAAATATAAATTCAAAGCCAAAGAAAAAATAAAAGTCTTAGTAAAAGCCCAAAAAGATTTTTTCCAAAATAAAATGGGGAAACAAAATATATGAATAATAATTTAAAGATATGTTTAATTGTAGGCAATCTGCCTCCAACGAAGTGTGGCATTGCCGATTATACATGGAAATTACTTTTAAGCCTTAAAAATTATCCAAATATAAAAATTTCTGTTATTACAGGAAATAATTCATATATTAATAAAAAAACTCCTGATGATCTTAAAATTTACCCTATAATTAAAAAATGGAACATTTTTTCCTTTAATAAAATCAAGGCCATAATAAAAAAAAATAATCCTGATATTATTCATTTTCAGCATCCTTCTAAAAAATACGGGAAAAATTTGTTTCAGTTTATCTTACCGGCTATTTTAAAAGGGTATTTTAAAAATAAGAAAATTATGACTACAATACATGAGTATTCACAGTCACCTTGGTATGCAAAACCTTGGATTAGATTATTGGTATTATTTTCTGATTATCTTATTTTTACATCTCAAAATGAAAAAAATGCCTTACTTGTAAATAAAAATAATAAGCCTAATAAGATAATTCACATCGGTTCAAATATTGAAAAAGTTAATTTTGAAAAAAATAAATTACAAGAAAAAAAATTAGAATTATTAAAGGGATATAAATTTCTTCTGGGATATTTTGGGTTTGTTGATTCAAGTAAGGGTTTAGAAGAACTATTTAATTTTATGAATAATGCAAAAAATAAAATTTTTAAATTAATAATAATTGGAGAATTAAATAGAAACAATAATTATCATTGTAAATTACTGAAGTATATTGAAAATAACAATTTAGAAAATAGTATAAAAATAACTGGCTATCTATCAGCCAGAGAGGTATCGAAAATACTAAGCGTTCTTAACATTTGTGTTTTACCCTATAAGGAAGGAGCGACCTTGAGAAGAGGTAGTCTTTTGACAGCACTGGCTCATAACCTTCCAGTGATAACAAAAAAAGGACCAGAAAATGAAATTTTTAGGGATAAAGAAAATATGCTTTTATATAATTCTGAAAAAGATTTAAGAGAAAAAATATTTCAGCTCTACAATAATAAAAAATTAATAAGCAAAATAAAAGGTGGTACTAAAAAAATAAATGGAAAATTTATTTGGTCAAAAATAGCTGATAAAACTTATAAATATTATCAGGAGATAATGTCTAAATAAATAATTTTTTTATTTTTTTTAACAAAATAAAGTTTATTAAAGTTATAAGGCTTAAAATAAATATGCCTAGGATTAAAGAAATAACAGTACTTAGGCCAGAATTTATTAAATATTGGAAAATTTGAGCAAAATTAAGCCTAAAAATAAGAAAAAAAGTCATTATTATTGAAGCTACTATTATAAAAACATCTTTTTTACGGGAAAAGCAGAATAAAAAAATAATTATTATAATGAAGTTTATAAATAATTTCATATCAATATAATTTATAAATAGCAGCTTTCCCTTCTTGATAGAGAAGCTCAAAGTTTTTTATTATTTCTGGATTTGTTGTTTGGTGGGAAGAAAAATAAATATATTTTAGATTTTCTTTTTTAGCAATTTTTTGTATTTCTTCTTTATTTGTTTTTAAGTATAGTTGATTACATCCTTCGGCAGTATCTTTACTTACTTTTTCATAACCACCAAAGATAACTTTTTTTTGAGCTATAGCCGGAATCCAATAGCCCCATTTATAAAGACTGCAAATATAATCTTTATTACTTATTATATTTTCTTTGTTAATCCATTGCATGACTTTTAAATCTTCTTGGGGGAGTTTTGCCATACTTTCTGGATTTGAGTACCAGTTAATAATTTTTTGTATGCGGTTATGATTTTCAATAACTAAGAGTAATGGGAATAAGAGGGTAAGAAAAATAAAAAGTAAATAGATTTTTCTTCTTTTGAAAAAAAAACTTAGTTTATTAATTAAAAATAAAATACCACCACTGGCAAAAATAGAAATCATGATTTCTAAATAGGGAATAAAACGATAGGGTTCTATATTAATATATAAAAGATGATTGAAACAAAGCAATAAAATAACTGGGATAAAAAATATAACAATTTTTTTATTAATGGAATTTTTTTTAAATAATAAAGCTATAATACCTAATAATGAAAATATATAGAAAATTGGTAAAATTTTTATTTTATTAATTAATTCAATTGGTAAGTAACTCTTTCCTCCACTGATAATTAATGTATCAGCAAGGAGCATATTAAATAACCGCATTCTTATAAGAGATTCTCTAAATATTAAAAATAAAACTGCTAATAAAATAATAGATAAAATAATAAAAAAAATAAACTTCTTTTTCTTATTAATATAAATTCTAAATTTATTTGATAATAAAGAAAATGGTAAAATAGAGACAAAAATAGCCGTCGAAATAAGACCGACAAAGGGATGAGAAAATAGTCCGATAATGAATAATAAAGGGATATAATAATATTTTTTTAATACAAAACAATATATCATTAATAAGAATACAATCATACCAAAAATTTCTGGCATTGTGCCAACAGTTAAATGATCAGATAAAAAGGGAAAACCAGCTCCTAGGATTAGAGTGACTATACCAGAAAAATAACCAAATATATTTTTAGCAATTAATGAAGCAATAAATATATTAATTAAAATAAATATAACAACAATAATAGGAAATAACTTTATCAGTGGATAATTAGTAGTTTTATGTATAAAGGCAAAAATTATTTCTGGCAAAGGGTAGGGACTAGGATTTTCTCCTTTCCATAAATAATTTGGAGGATAAGAACCGTCAGCTATGGAACGAGCCCAGGTAATATGAGCAGCGGCATCAGTACCAGTGGGAAATCCATTAAATTTTGGAATTAAAGAAAAATAAAAAATAGAAATTAATGCGAAAATAATAATATAAATACTTATCTTTAATAAATTTTTTTTACTAATAAACATCTTTTCTTTTATAATATTATTTTTTTATTCCTATTTCTAAGGCTTTGGCAAACGCTGGTATATTTTTTTTATCAACAAGAATACCATTTTTATCAATAACTTCAGAATGAGGCCCTATATCAAAGACAATAACTGGTAGGCCGCAAGTTTGTGCTTCTAGAAGGGGTAAGTTAAACCCTTCCCATAAACTGGCTGAAGCATAAATATCAGCGGCTGCGTAATACAAAGGCAAGTCAGAATCAGACACGTAACCAGTAAAATGAACATTTTTCTTTGATAAAGATTTTAATTTATTACTGTAGCCAGAAAATGTTTCTTTACCAACGATGAGTAGGTGAGCCTTAGGAACTTTTTTTAAAACTTTATTAAAAGCTTTGATTAAAAGATGAATACCTTTATGGGGTGAAATACGTCCGACATATAGAATTATTGGATTACTATTTAAATTATATTTGTTTCTAATTTTATGGCCCGATAAATTTTCATTAAATTTTTTCTTATCAATAGTATCATAGATTATATCGCTTTCAAGTCCGGTTTCCTTTTTAAGTATTTTAGATAAATATTTACTAATTGATATAGCCTGGTCCGCTTTTTTGGCGGTTATATTGGTTAGAAATCTAAAAATTATAATGTATATTTTTTCAAATAAATTATTAAATGTTTCAGCTGGAGCCAGGCCATGGTTATAATAGATATATTTAGCACCAAATTTATTTTTTGCTTTTAAAGCGATTAAATTCATCGGATATTGATGGCTGTATATTTTATCGTAATCTCTAACTAATTCAGCCGCTTTATTTATTTTTTTAAAATCTAAAAAAAATAAAAGACGATAAATTCTTTGCCAAAAAATATTTTTTGGCATTTTCAAATTAATAATTTTTATACTATCTTTTATTAATTTTAAATCAGACTCCAGAGTTAAAATTAATACTTTATGTCCTTGCGAGGCTAATTTTTTAGCCTGCATTTCAACTACGCGGTCAATACCGCTAAATTTAGAAAATGTAGCTGTCAGTAAAGCTATTTTCATACTAAATTATAATAAGTTTTTTCTAATTCTTGTCCTATCTTAGACCAATCATATCTTTTAGTGTAAACAGGTCCTTCATTTGCTAAAGACTGGTAGAGCTGATTATCAAGTAAAATTTTAAGCAGTTTATTTTTTAAATCATTTATATTATTTTTTTCAAAAAGTAAACCACCTTTTCCGTTTTTAGTGGCCTCTCTAATTGGGGGAATATTAGTGCATACATAAGGGATGCCAGCAGCCATAGCTTCCACAGCTACCATACCAAAACCCTCGACAATAGAGGGAAGACAAAAAACATGAGATTTTTTCAAATGAGCGATGACTTTTTCATGATTTTTAATAAATCCAAGAAATGTGATATTATTTTCCAAATCTAAATTTTTAGCTAAAGTCTTTATTTTATTTATTTCCGGGCCGCTGCCGATTATTTTTAGTTTTATTTGTGGCAAATTATTTTTTATTTTTTTTAGAGCTTTAATTAATATATCCACTTTTTTGTATTTTACTAAACGACCAATATAGCAAATTGTTGGCTCTACATCTTTTTGAGTATTAATATTATTGAATTTTTTAAAATCCACACCATTATAGACCACGCTTATTTTATCTGCTTTAATATTTTGTTTAATTAATTTATTTTTTGTAACTTTGCTATTAGCGATAAACAGTGACCATTTTTTTGAAAGAATATATTTTTCCATAATGCTGCCTAAAATTCCGGAAATTAAACCCATATTTTTGATCCAATCTCCGATCCAAACATCATGATAAGTGGCTATAGATGGTATATTTAATTTTTTAGCAATTTTTAAAGTCGCCAAATAACAAATCCAATTATATCCATCAACTAAGTCAGGTTTTATATTACGCGCTTTTTTAATGGTCTGATAAATAAAACTCAGACGCTTTGTTATTGAACCGCCTTGGGTGTAATTTCTAATAGGCCCACAGCGATGTATTTTTATATTGTTTATATTATCCTCTTCTGAGGTATGGGGTTCTCTAGAGCAAATAATATGAGTTTCATATTTTTCGGCTAAATATTTAGCCATGTAAAAAGCCCGAGCTTCTACACCTCCCCGTAATTCACCCTTTTCTGATTTGGGAAAAAACTCAGTGATTATTAATATCTTCATTTTTATTTTTTCTTTTTTGTTTGTAAGCTATATTTCTGACTAATGAAGTGATTTCATGTTCAATAAATTCTAGTTTGATATATATACGAAAAACGCTATAAAAAAGAAAGATAATAGAAAAATAAACTAAAACATCAACCCCGCGACCAACACCTATTTTATTAGCAATAAAATCACTAAATCTCGGCCACCAGGTAAAAAAAGTAATACCAGACCAGAGTAAAACCCAAATGATAAATGCTAATAAACTTAAAGAACCGTCTCGGAATCTTAAATAGACTCGAGAAATGAAAAATAAGACTAGAACACTAATTATTATTTTTATAATCATTTCATTAATTTACCAATAAAGTATTTGAATAATATTTTGCCAAAAGCTAAAGAGCTTTGACCTTTTGATTTTGAATAATCTGTATAATGAATAGTTACCGGAATTTCTTTATATTTAATATTATTTCTGGATATTTCATCTAATATTTCTGAAGCATGGGCCATACGATCTTGTCTAATTATAATTTTTTGAGCTGCCTGGTTAGAAAAAGCCCGTAAACCATTATGGGTATCAGTAATCTTTAAATGAGAGAAGGCTTTGGTAAAAATTAAACCAGTTTTTAAAATAATTTTTTTTAAGGGCGGTATTTTTTTTACAGAATCGGAATTAAGAAATCTAGAGCCCAAGGTTACGTCAAAATTATCTTCTATAATAGGCTTTATTAGTTTCTCAATATCATCTGTTTGATGTTGGCCGTCAGCGTCAAAAGTGACAATAACATCAGCTTTATTATTTAAAGCGTAATTAATGCCGGTTTTTAGAGCGGCTCCCTGTCCGCGATTGATTAAATGTTCTAAAACAATAACCCCCATACTTTTAGCGATTTTTGCCGTGTTATCATCAGAAGCGTCATCAACTACTACAATATTAGAATATTTATCTTTTAAATCATTTAAAACATTACCAATGGTTTGAGCTTCATTAAAGGCTGGTATGATAATATATATTTTATTATTATTCATAAATATATAAATTTATTTATCTCTAATATAACAGAAAATGGTTATTTTGTAAACAAATATAAAAGTGATATAATATCCTTATGTTAACTAAATTTTACAGAAAGGGGCATAAAATACTTATTACGGCATTATTTTTTTTATTAGTAATTTTCTTTATATTTTACTCACTTTTCGCCTTTAATCATGTCCACAAATTCTCCTCGCCCGACGAAACCCTTAATCACTTTTTTACTAAGCATTTTATAGAAAATACTAATTTTAAATATCAGGAGCCGTTAAATCAAGAGTTTAATGGTTTAGTCAAGCCGAGAAGCTTCTCTTATCATCATGGCTATATAGTGCCTGGTTCTTTTCTGGGCTTGCCCTTGATCTATGGTTTTTTTGGCAAGATTTTTGGTTCTTGGATTATTTATTATCTGGGCCCTTTAATCGGCTCAGTGGCCGTTTTTTTCTTTTATTTGTTTTTAAAAGAAATTTTTATCAAGAAAATTGCTTTTATAGCCAGTCTCTTACTTTTTATCCAGCCGGTTTATGTTTTTTATGCCATGCGGCCGTTTTGGCATAACGGTCTCTTTGTCGCTTTTTTAATTATCACGGCTTACTTTTTTATTAAAATGGTTAAAAATTCAAGCTGGCTTAACTATTTATTTTTTGGTATTTTTTTGGGACTAGCTCTGATCACTCGCACCTCAGAGATTTTCTGGATTTTATTATCAGCTGTAATAATTTTAGGTTTTAATTATAAAAAATTAAATTATAAATATTTGATATTAGCGGCCATTGGTTTTTTAGTAATATTGACTCCTTTATTATATTTTCAAAACCAGACCTTTGGCCAGGCTTTAACCACCAGTTATACCAAAAATATTACTGCTTCTTCTGGCAGTGAAAGCGGTTTGAGTGCCAAGAATTTTATGAAAATACTTTTACCCTTTGGTTTTAACTCGGATTTATTTGTGAAACGTTTTTTTGATTATTCTTTTTATTTAATGTTTCTCTGGTTTGGTTTGTCTTTTTTTGGCTTAGTTATAGTTATTAAAAAATTTATAAAGAAAGAGGTAAATAAAAATATATTTAGCTATTCATTGTGGTTTTTATTGGTCTCGGTTTGGCTGATGATTTATTACGGTAGTTTTAGATTCATCGAGTTCATCAGCCAGGGCACCACCTTAATTGGTATATCTTACGCCCGCTATTGGCTACCTTTGTATGTTTTTTGTCTGCCTTTGGCCGTTTATTTTATTTTCAAGTTTTTTCGAAAATACCGTTTTAATAAAATTATTACCACTTTACTTTTATCGTTAATTATCTTTAGCAGTATTTATATTATTTTTCTGGATGATTACTACGGTCTTAAGGTCATGTTATTTACTAAAAGTCAAGAAGGTAATAATAAGCTTGATTATGTCTTGGAAAATACGGGGGAAAATGCTATTATAATAGCCGGAGCTAATGATAAGCTTTATTTTCCCGACCGCCAAGTGATTGGCTATAATGGCTCCAGATTAACTGCTTCTCTTCAAAATAAATTGCCTCAGTTATACGAAAAAGCGCCTATCTATTTAGACGGCAATTTAGCTTCAAACCTCGATGAAGTAAATAATAATTTATCGGTTTACCGTTTAAGTTTTGAAAAAATTGATCCAAATAATGAAATCTACCAGTTAACCAAAAATGACCAAAAATAAATACCATTACTATTTAAAATTTATTAATATCAGCCTGGGGGTTTTGGGCTTTTTAATTTTGTTTTGGCTAGTTAACAAAAACTACGCTTTAACCGGTTCGGTTACCTATACTTGGCAGCCAGAAGATATTGGCCAGAATAATATTATTAATTTAGATACCAATGATAGTGTTAAAGGATTATTAGATGAAGATAATGAATTAAAGTGGTATCAGAATACAGATAATTTAAAATTCACGGCCAAGTTATTACGTAATTTTGATCAGGTTAGTTTGGAGATATTTCTGGATAACATATCCCAGCCCGATATTGAACTTTTAGCTCAGGGTGGAGTGGAAAAAGGGGAATATAGAGCAATAATCAGAAATAAGTTTTTAGACAACTTGAATTGGCCTTTTATTAATAACACTGAAAATGAATTAAAATTATGGCAGAGACCAAATATTGATAGTAATAAAATAAAACAATATCAATCGGTTGATAATTTTTTAAAAGATGAAAATCAAAATGTGGGTATAATTGGAATACCAAAAGGAAATTTTTATCATATTCCAAACTATGAATCAAGTAAAAAGGTCAGAACAATAAAGCACTATTTCAGAGGATCACACACTCTCTATACTTATATTGATAACGAAAAATTCAGTTTATCTTTTGACAAAATTGATTTAAACCGTAAATTCAATGGTGATATCTTAAATTTTAGAATGTATTTAGGGGATCAACTGGTTTATACCCAGACCATAAAAGATGACGGAGAAGACAAGGCTACTAATGAAAACGGGCCTATTCAAAAATTTGAGATTAATAAATCTAATCTTGAAACCGGTCTGTATCGGCTTGAGATAGATGCCAATGAAGATATTTTATTTGGCAATTTAAAAACATTTCAAAAATATTTTTATTTTAATAGTAAAATTTTTTTGGCTGATGGTCCGGAGTATTTTGCTGATAATGAATTTAAGGAATTAAATATAAAAACTAATTCAGAGAGGATAAATTTTGTAGCTATTCATGAAGATGCTTTAGATCAAAAAATAAATTTAAATAAAAACTTAAATAATAATCAAAACCTAAGGCTAAAGAATGCCAATGAAGAATACTATTTTGAAGATTTAACCGAAAATAGCATTTTTTCTCTAGCCAAGGCAGATATTTATATAACCGGCAAAGATTTTATTTTTGAAGAATTTGATTATTTGCCGCAAGTAGATATTTATTATACCACCGAAGACATTGAAAATAATTTGGAAGAAATAAATTATGTATTAGCAAAATACCAACCAAAAGATACTTTTGGGGATATTATTATTTCAGAGAATTATAATTTGGATAATCTAATGAAATATGATGATAAAATTTATTTTAATTTAAGAATGCCGGGTCTTTATAGTCATAATGCTCAAGTAAAGATAGATTATATCAAAATGAAATTAGAAGGCCAGCCCTTAAATATTAATTCAGTAATTAATAGGTTAAAAACACTAATTAAAAAGATATTTTAATTTAAGAACATGAATTTAGAGGAAGATAATAAAATAATAAAAAGATTATTTATAAAAAAATTGATTTATGTAGCTTTTGTTAATTCTCTAATTTTTTATTTACTTTACTATTTAATTGAATTATTATCGGATGGTTTTGTAACCAAATTTTATAATTTAAATTATCATCTTTTATTGGTTATAGTTTTCGGTATCTTAGCTATTGGTTTTAATGATTCAAATAAGAAGATTATTGAAGATAATGAAATTAAAAAAACACGAAAATCTATTATCTTAGAATATATTTCAGTGATTATTATTACTTTAATTTCAGTATTAGTAATTTATTATAAAACCAGAGATCTTGGCAATTTAAGTTTTTTAATTTCTGCTTTATTGGGGTTATTAATAATTTTAGTTTCTTACTTAATAATGAAAATAGATAAAAAATAAAAATACATATTTTTATTCATTTTTTAATAGGTTATTTTAAAGTCATCAATTAGCATTTGAATATTAGATTCCGGGCAGCATCCTCCCACACCCAGTCGAAAACCATAAAGCGGGGAATGAACATAATTATTTATTTTTAATATTTCTTTTTCATCCTGATATACATACAGGTGGCTGTTTTTTATCTCTAATTTCATTTTTATCCATTTTTCATTTGGCAAATTATGCGGAAAATTAATTTTTTCATTATTATGGTATAAATGTCCGGTATAATGGTATGGTAAATAAAAGCTGTCGTTTACTATTAACTTAGGCTTGTAGAAGTGATCTTTGTTTTTAATAAAATCAAAATAGATACTAACAAATCCTTCGGACCAATTTTTGACTTTTATCCAACCTTCAACAGAGGCTTCTATTTTTGGGGTATTGAATAGCTTAATTAAGCCATTGAAATTTTGTCCTGGTTGAAAGTTTATTTGCGCCGAGTGTTTACCTGTGTGTGAGTCTTTAGTGATAGTAATATCATTAAAAGAGCCATAGAAATTATCCCATTCATTTATATTATTTTTTTCAAAGTTGGAGATCCAGGTTTTATTTTTACTATCTGGCTCAAGAATTTGATAGATTTGCAGTTTATTATCGTTATGTATTAATTCTTTATAAGGTATAGAATAGGCAATATAACTGATCATATTACTGTATTCGTTTGCACTTAAAAATTCCTTATTAATGATAATATATTTAATATTATATTTTTTTAAACATAACTGACTATTTATTCTTTGATAATTAATGTCTTTGGTGGCGATAGTTTCTTTTAAAGAATCAAAATTACTATAATCATCTATTTTTAAACAAGAACAGGCCTCATCTTGTTCAAGTGTATTTAATCTGAGAATATTATTTTTACTAATATTATTATTTTTAGAATCATAAATAATAAGCGGAGTTTGGATAACATTATTATCTGAAATTATACGGGCTAGATCATCGTAGTATTGGGGGTAAGAAAAGTTTTTAGATTCTTTATAGTTTAAGCTTAGAGTGAAAGTGTCATGTTCTGAGATTTCAATTTTTTGGCCTAAGCTGTCTTTTAATATAAAATCAAGTCTATTTTCACCTGGTTTAATATTTTCAATTAAAGTTTTTATAATTGATCTTTTTTGACTTAGGTCAAAATTTTTAATCTCATTATTATTTAGTTTTAATGAGATTTTGCGATTTGGTTGACTGGAACGAATATTTAAAGTAAGTGCTATATTTTTATTATTTGCACTATAATTATTGATTAATAAGCTTGGATTGTTTTCTGAAGCATCAGCCACAAATTCGCCGGTATTAAGTAGTCTAGTATCAGTCCAACCGTTATTTTTTTGTAGAATTACTATGTCATTATTTTTTGAGGGCAAAACTTTATAAGCCAGACCATGATTATCATTTATAACTTTTTTTACCTTAATATTATCTTCAATAAAATTTCTTATTTTTACCCAATTATCAAGTGTAATATCTTTGCCGATAAATTGTTTATTGAGAATAATATATTTAATATTATTTTCATTAAGTGTTTTATTACTGATAAGAGGTATGTCTTGTTCTATAAAACTATTGGTAGGACGACCGTACGGCAAGGCATAAATTAGATTATTGACTACTGGTGTTCGGTTGGCTTTTTTGAAAAGTTCTGGATTTTCTCGGGCAAAGTGAAAGCCGGCCACATAATCTTTTCCGTGCAGAGTTTTATAATATTTTGACATAGAGCCAACGCCATGGCTTATATCTATAGTTGGCAGAAGAATTTTATAATCTGATTTATCTTTGGCCATCTGATGGTAGATCTCGGGAATCTCAACGGAAGTGGTATTAGGTACGGCCCAAAAATCAATAATAATAATCGAAAAAAATATTAGAAAACAAATTTTTAGTAATGTTTGCTTGTTTTTAAGTTTTTGAAAAATATAAGAAAAACCAAAGGCGCTGATTATAGAAATTGACAGCGAAGCGTAAATAAAGGCTCGGCCGACAGATCTTATGTTTTTGAAAAAAGGAATATAATGGTAAATAAATAAATAGGGCAGAGGAATTTTTGGCTTAATTGTACCAAGGACATGGAGGAAGGGACCTAAAGATATAATAAAAAAGAAAAGAAAAACAAAAAGCCAAAACTTTAAATTTTTATATTTCTTTCTAATAAAGAAAGAGAACAAAAGAAAAAACAAGCCAGTTAAGCCAATATAAATTGACCATTCAGAGGCATTTCCCGTAAAGTGCTCCATAATTGAATTTTGAAAGAAATTTCCCACCAAAGGTCCAAATTACAAGCTATAAAGCCACTAAGATGCAGCTATGACTGGCTATTGCGATGGCCGCAAAAAGCATAGTTTCGTTATTGTTGCCTTGATACAGAGACAAGGAAGCCAATCACCAGGACAAAACCCCACTACCCAGAGGGTAGTAAGAGAAAATATCACGACACAGCAAAAAGATATTCTGCTCCTCAAGGCAGGCTATTTAGTTTGTGCATTGCAGGAAATGAAGTTGGGTTCATGCTTATCCTGCATATAAACAGAATTCTGCCTTGAATTAATGTCTCTTTTGTTTTAAATGAGTATTTGCCCATATAGACAGCACTGTAGTCCTTCCTGGATCAATCCCTGTAATGAACCTTCGCGATAATATTGTTGAATATATGGCCAACCATGGCTATGCTGATTATGTTGCAAGCTTTCAGATGTTATTTTAATCTTTGGTGGCTTCAATCCCAGCAATGAACGACAATCTGCAAATGGGAAAATAATACGCTCGCCACTTTTTCGCACAACGATGTGGACCTCAAAGCCAGCACATGTGCATTCAGCAACAATCGTGCTGGACGTGATTTGGTTGATTACATATCTGGCAATATAATAACAACATCCCGACTATGGGTATGCTCAAAGCTGACGCTCCAGCAGGCCCAGCCCTTAAGCTGGTTCATCTAGTCCCTCAAAATAAAAATTCATTTCTGTGCTTACCGTTTGACGCAGTGCTTAACTGGATAATCCCACAGTTCAGAGAAATGACGCATACTGATCTGAAGCGGGAAACTTATATTGGCGACAAAACTTGATTGTTATGTTATAGCTAAACCAATGGCGACCGACCAAAACTCTACCGCCGTTGATCGGTATAGATTCTTATTGAAAAATATATCTGGCCAGCCTGGCTCACTAGGCAGTCAACAAGTTTCTTAGATGCCATATGTTATGCCTTAGACTATGCACGACGCTGAAGCCGTTCGTACTGCCGGACAGATTACATCTTTAATGAGCAACACCAAGCCCTTTCTTGGGCAGCCTAGGACCTGCACCAACCCTTAACACCTAAGTCTTATCAATTTATCCGCCTGCCAGCTTAACCAACACCCCAGGCCGATAACAAATTGACAGCGGGTTGGATTGTGTATGAATGCGCACGCCGTTGAAAGCTACTTTTGACTTCTTGCTTGGCATATATTACCTGACCCAAGGTATTTGCTGTTTCCAGAAAGTCACGGGCGCGACAGTTTGAAAAGTGTTTTGTGTACCCATAGGGAAAGCATGAGGCCTCGCCAGGCTGGATCAATGCTTGATCGCGTTGCTATCACTCACACAGGCACGATATTCCTCAAAGGTGATACCTGCAAAGGTAAAATGATTGCGCATGTCATCACGTAACATGGCGCCTGATTGCCAGCGTTCATAAGCTTCTTTAACCTGCGCATGACCAGTAAGCGTATCAAAAAATTCGCTTGAGGTAAGCACATGCACGTAAGTCATGGTATTCCCCTTTAGTTGTCTTCGATATGACGCTTAATATCAAGACAAAGTTTTTTAACGTCTGTCTTAAATAAATTTAAAATTGAAAGATTTTTGCTTCATGTCAAATTCATCAAACCAGTCGTAGATAAGACTGCCATCTGCGTCGGTAACTTGGCCCTTTAATGCACCCATCCGCTGATATTCTAATGTGATCGCATGTTTGTTGCGCATGGTTTGCCGTTTGTCATTCATAAGCTGTGCGAGCTGGCTTAGCTCAGACCACTACCAAACGCACGGATACTCTGATATTCATCTGGCAATATTTCACCATCAAATGGAATATGAGGAATGTGAAACGAACGCACATGTCGCTTTGCATTAATATATTTGGTTCCATCTGACCCCACAGGCTTTGTGGGTAACAAATTGAGCTGTCCTTGTTTGAATTCAGCAACAATCGTTCTATCACGGACACCCTTCTCAGGGAACAAGTTTAATTCTCGTAATCGACCATAACTGTTAGGCAGCAGGTTAATGGCTTTTGTTAATGTTGCTGTTTCAAAGGCTGGATTGTTGAATGGGTTTTGCATACTACTCTCCTGTTTACAGACGAACTAGAATGCCACGGGCTTCTAGTTGTTGCTTAATGACTTCAATCGTTTCTGACTTGGTTTGCGGCCAAACAATACCGGTTTCTTTGGCAATGGCATGACGAGCAATAATAAGATATTTGCTCTCTTTTTTTGTTGCAGCAATCACGATAGCTCTGGCTTGCTCGCTGCCATCATTTGCGCCATTAAGCTTGAGCGGAACCCACTGACCCGTTTCTGTTACTTGTCCAAGCAAACTACCAATAGGTAAACCCTCCTGGTTTATCTCTACCACTTAGCGGCTAAAATAGGCATCTTCTTCCCAGTGCAATACATCACCGATGTATTTTTCTTCACGTAATTCATTCATTTCGCATCTCCTATGTTTCGTTTTTTTGCATCATCAATTAATGGACTCGATGACTCATTCATAAAATGATGATGATTATGGATAGATTTTGTGTCTTGGCCAACATCGAATCGTCTTTCTCTTGCTTGGCTAATATTAAGCCCAAGCTTACATAAACCTAGCTGCTGCATCTACCATATTGACCTGTTCGCATAATGCCACAATGGCTTGACAACGCTCCCTCTCTTGTTGAGTGCCGTCATGTGATAGTTTTTCTATCTGTTTAGGCACATTTTTAAACCCACTAACATCAAACTGCGCTACCATTTTGTTACTTGGCGTAATGTGATGAATAAACTACATGTAACGCTTCTTGTGCATAAACCAGGTTTCATCATTCATCCCAGTTTTGAATTTTTTCCTCAGGTTGATTGCTGGCTAGCACATAAGCCTTAACCAGTGAATCCGTTGTTTTATCCAAAGTATCCGCTGATTTGCGAAGTTCTTTTGCATCGCCTGAACACTTGTAAACGGGTTATGAATCATCATTAAAGCATTTTCAGCCATGTAGATATTATCACCCGCCATGGCAATCATCTTCATAGAAGTGCGATGCCATCTATATAAACATCAATCTTCGCTTTATGTCGATTCAAGGCATTATATATAGCCAAGCCATCAAATACACAACCGCCCGGACTATGATGCGAACAGTGATGTTATCAGCTTTATCAAGTGACTCCAGGTCATGAATAAGCTGTTTGGCAGTAATGCCATTGGACCCTATGTTATCGTTAAAGATGAAGTTGTTCTTGCATCTATTCCTCCTCGTTAATTAAATGTTGTGTCATACGTTCAGTTAAAGTCTGTATGCTTCCCTTTTGGTCGGTGTGTGATGCATCCGAGTCAAAGATTAAGTTAAATGCTTCGCTCCTCGCTTTGTCTTCTGCGATAGTGTTATCCAGCGTTTCAACATCCTCGCCTCGACGGGCAACGACATCACCACGCGACTCAAACCCCGCGCGCACTGCCATCACATCGGCCATGCAATCTTTGACTGGATCTACCAATCCCATTTGGGCGGCTGCCAATGAATAGTTTGATCAGCCTGCTTGTTGGCCTTATAATCTGGAATGGCGAGTGCACCACTGGCAACAGCATAATCCATCCGCTTGAGCGCAATAGGACGACAGAGCTGGTGAATAATGATGATATTGCAGGCTTTCGACTTTACGACGGAACTCTAAAAGCCCAGCACGAATACTGGAATAATTAACCCCACGCAGATCGCCTGATAACTGTTCGTACGTAACACCAATACCCGCAGCCATGCCACGTAACTGTTGCTTGATCCAAGCCTCATGACGTGGCCCAACATCCGCTGGTTGGGTTAGCTCAGGGGTTTTCTCCATCAAGCAATTGAATAACCAGCCACAGGATTCAAGTTGCGCAGCGCCACATTATCGTCAGTTTCGCCCTGCATCAGACCCGATACTTGGTTCCGTAAAGTCATCTCCTGACCAGACGTTCCATCGCACCACACAACATGTGCGGCAAGCTTTTTGCGAGTCAGCTCTGGCATCTTCTGTACTCCTCAGATTGGTGCAATAAGCTTAAAACAGGTGCAAGCCAGGAGTACGCCCCGCACTTGCCCAGGGCGCAACGTTCTAAATAGATGAATCACGTTGTCCACTGGAACGCGAACTGCCTCTTGGCTCATGCTATCGCCTTCGCCAGGATGCTGTTTCAACAAGTGATAAGCAACGCGTTTACCACGTTTGTCAAACTCCACACCCATTACGAATCTGATGTCCATTTGAGAGAACTTTGTCTTCTTCAAGCAGGCGATCTGCCTCTATAATCTGTAACTGCAACGGAATAGCGCCGCATGCTTTAATTTGCGCAGGCACAAGTTGAACCAGCACCTCGCCAGACTCCATCACACTACGGCAAGCCAATGTTTGCAAACCGTAAAAGTCTCGTTAATCCAGTAAATCAATCACATTCATCAACCCATCTCGCCCGAAAGGTTTTGTATTTTCTCTCTGGTCTGTGCATCGCTTAATTGCCAGACGCGGCACGATCCCCGTGCCGAAATCAGCGTTAGCCACAAACGATTCAATCGCACTGTTGGCATAGGCGTTATTGCGCAGCACTTCTCGCGAGCGATGACGCAATGTGGCCAATGAACCAGATGTTGCCGCAATGTGGGCCGCCGCTTTGCCACCTGCCAACGACTAAACCGCCCCTTTTGTGAGGCAGCGTCGTCAGTGGGCTTTAGGGGAAGGTTTGAATAGGTTATTTAAAGATTTAAAACACGAGTTAGTAGTAGCTTCAGTATTATTTCCGTATAGAAAATATAATAAGAAATATTAGCTATGCACACTGAGGGAGAACTTATTCATGGTGAATAATGGTTTTCAGCCCTATGATTTATTATTACCTGTTCTTTTTGTCGAATTGCTCTATGCAGAACTACTAATGGATAGCTCGTAGCAGTAGCTCTTCTTTCCCAGATGCATGGAAGCTTTTTCAAGCCCGTGTTAGTTCTTCGCCAGATTCTGGTAGTGGTATTTCTGTTTGCATCAGCCGAATGAGGTGATTTTCTAAATTATTATAATGTTGTTCAAGCAGTACTGCATTGTGTTCAATCTCTCTTCTAACCACTCTATTGTATAAATGCAATCCGCCAGCCCACACAAAAATCCCGATAGTTAGCATAACATCTAAATTTGGTTGAGAACTGTTTCTGATGTCAGGATTTAATGAGTTTTTCATACATCCAGCCTGGCATAATACTTGCCACAGCCTTTGTTGCTTTTCCGCAGAGGAGATAATCTCTATCTAACAAAACATTATTATCACTGATTCTTTCGTTGAGTGTAGTCGTCTAGACCGGCACTTTCCCAAACCAGTTATTTCACATAAAACATTTTCCAAATCTTCGTGGCCAATTTTTGCATCTCCCACGCCATCCCCTCAAACATAAATACTTTATCTAATAGCAAAAATCTAGATGATGATACCCAGTAAATGGCAAATGAGAATCATTAATATTTAAAATACCCAGCAATACAATTTTTAGCTCAGATGACATATCTTCTTGCATTGCCTACCGAAAAGGCTTGAAAGAGCCGCTCGACTCTTTCCTCGCTCTAAAACATTCGTGTCTTCGATATTCTTTCTTATCAGGAATATAGACAGCTGGACTTTGCTCACTTTTAATATCGGAAGTGGCGGTCTTCTTGTTTATGCCGCCAACAACACACACAAATATAACAAAGTAAATTAACCCCTCCAACAACACAACCTAGAAACATATCAAAACCCGCACCTATGCTAGCCGCGACAATAATTAGCGTTAAATTTAGCTTTTCTAGGCTCTTAGCAAAAACAATACCCGACTGGCTGACTGGTTGTTTTCAACAAGGGGCAAATTAAAGTACCTTCGTCACTTGCTCAAAAAGATAATATCCATTCGCTCTTATTATCAGCGCGATTCAAATACTGTTTTATGTCGTCTTGTAGCTTTAAAAGTTCATTCATATTAGCCTGAGCGTAAGTAAGCTTATCGCCGTTAATTGGCACCACCACCACTCGCTTGCCTTTTGCTCAATCGAGAATAGCGCGCTTGACAGCTATTAAATCGCGTTTCGTGTACATTATTTTTTTAATTTTCATCACATTCGTTACCTCGGTTTTCGCCTCCTCAATATACTGTTGCTTTTGCCTCTGATCGTGTCGATAGAAAACACAGCAAAGTCGTTAGACAAAAGTCTTCTATCGCTTGCCAAATAGAGCCTGCAGTAACCTCTCAGGATGCTTGTTGAAAAACTCAACATGCTCTCTGGTAGTATTTAGCTACTTTTGCGCGCGAATTTTTGCTGACATAATCTGAGTTGCAAGCCCTGTCTTTCAGTCTATGCTTGGCAAGTGCTCCCCGGTTTTGCCCATGCTTTAGATAAGCCTAGAGCCTTGTCGAGAATGGCTTGACAATTTTTTCAAGAGTTTTAATTTTTATTGTATCTTCTAGCACAGTAGACAAATACCATCGGCTTTGCCAGCTTAAGCTTTTCCCTGCTGGCTGGTGTTTCATTCTCTGACTTCCGACTTTTGCTTTAATAAATCGTCGAAAACCTTGCCAGTCTTTCTAGCTTTAGCAAACGCAACATAGCTATCCATTTGCTTCTCAGCCACACGCTTTAGTGCTGTTGTCGTAAATCTATACAATGGTAATCCCAGGCCTTCAATTTGACTTACGAAAGGTGCAATTTTGGCACTTTTTTCTAGGCTCTTCGTTACCATATTTTCCGCGAACGTGTACCACTGCAGCACAATAACATTAAAGTTTCTGGGAAAACTTGCCTGAGTAGGCATGGTCTTGGAAACAATCGACCCAAGGAAGAGGCGAAGGGTTGTCTTTTTGTGATACTGCTTAATAAATTTCTTCATGATAATGCGTTGTACAGCCTCCCTTTTACGTTTAGGTTTTTCGAGCCGGATTAGCATAAACTGCAAATGTTTTTAATCTTCGACGACATGTACTGCATTGCTTCACAATCTAGGTAGTGGTTGTCTTTGGCTGTTTTAACCCATTTGGTTTGATGATTCTCGGTAATACGGCTTTCCGCGACAATTTGTTTGCAATAATCCTCTGTAATATCACATGGCAAACACCATCTCCCTGCGTTCGTATCTGGCCAATCTATACGACCACGTAACCCATCGACTTAGCTAAACTGGCATCCATATGCCAAAGCTGCAAGCGATTACGCCTTATCTTGCCTTGTTTATTAACTTCCAGTTTGTTTAGCCTTAAAAGGGCTTCTCAAGCTTTTGATGTACCTTTTAGTCGGCAAACACTCAGTTTGCGGATAGCGACTACAAAACGCATACGCCTGCCCAGTGCCATACCCTGAGTCTATCGCTGCATATTGAATTAAATTGTTTCTGATAGGTTTATGTAAAAAGCTGGTCTAAATCAGACCAAACATCTGGCTTGTCCGTCTCACCCCACAGCTCTCCATGATCAACAAGCCAAGAATTGAACTCTTTCCCCAGCCTCTTATAGCATAAACGAGAGCGATTTTCTTGCACATCAACGGTCAACGATACAAACATGTGTAGCTTTAGGTAACTCGCCCTGCTTATAATCACTACGGCAATCATGAACAGCCTGCCAACTGGGTGCATCACCTGTTTGCTCAAAAACTTCACCAAGGGCTGTATTGTAAGACGCTCATCAGCTGATTGGGAGTCATTGTCTAATTTGGCTTGTTGCAATTTTTGTGCAGTAAATCCGTAGCTTCTCTTGGCACTGAAAGAACAAAAGCCCCGACACCCAAAAAGATGCTGTATCACTGTTGTCTGTATCAGCAGTGCCAACTCATTTCCCCGCTTCCCTGTTTACATATTGCCCTGGAGCAGTACAGACTCCCTTCGCATTCAGAGGAATGCGATGCTGTCTCCTAAGTAAGCTTCCACAATCTGGACAAGCAAGCTTAGCCTCAAGTCTTGCTATATCTGGCAAAGCATCACTTGGGAAATTTAGATGCTCACTACGTGGGATAAAGAAAATTTCACATTCTGGGCGTGGTAACAGCCCATTCATTGTGACGAGAACCACTTTGCCATAAGCGCCAAAGATGGCGAAGCAATATTGCCGATACGGCCCAATGTTGCATTTTTGTTATATTGTGAACCTCTGTGGTAACCTTACCGACTGTTGGCGTACTGGTAACACCCAGCTTACTGTCAGGATAAAAGCATCACCTCGCGCCTCCGCCAGCTCGACCACATCGCCCTCACCGCTCGGCATTCGATTTTAACGCGATCAAGCTCAATCAGAGAAGCGTAATAACAGCAGCTGAGTCTGACGCGACTTCAGAGGCACTTCCGGCCCACGCTAATCGCAATCACTGCACCAGCTCACCACTTTGTGAATGTTTTGTACACTGTTGGCCTTTTAACAGCTTATTCCAGAGTGAAATCGCATTCTTTGAACATCGCCATAATTTTTGGCTCAACCACCGTATCAATATTACTTTGTGTAGGTCCAGTATAAATCAACGGGTGCAGGGTCGTCATCCAATCGCCAACCAATAATGTTTTGCGTGGCAGCCGAATTTACCCATTCGCGTACCCATGACAACAAACACAATACGTTTGTATTTTGGGTTTGCAAAAGCTGACTGGATGGCGTTTCACGTAATCGTGATTACGCAAACTTTGCCAAGGGCCAGGTTCCCGCGCGATTCCTTTCAAGATAAATCCGGTGCGCGTCTGCCCACTCATGTGGCGTTCTGGGTAGGCTCGCATGAATCTGTTGCGCCGAAGCCTTTCACGCTTCTCGATTAAGCGTGTCGGTATAGTCCAAGAGTGCATCCGCTGTTTGATTTTCTTATACGCTCGGCATTCAGTTAAAATGTGCTGCCTCGCTGTGGCTGGTTCGTGAAAGTGCGAGCAAAGCCTGGAAGCAAGCGCATCAAGCTGTGAACAATAGATTTGAGCCATTTCACCATTAATACAATCAAAATCTTCAATGTGAATGGTAGTTCTTTTGCACGCTCGGCATTATCAACCTCTTGCTTATCGGCTTTCGCTTTCAGCAGTCTGGTATTTCTTCACCCTCTTTCGTGGTGGTCGGCTGGTGATTTCGGTCATCCTGCGATCTGCCTGTTTGGTTTTTTAAGATCGCGTGCCATTAACCAATCAATAGCTTTAACGGTGTCGATGAATAAGACTGCCCCTTGCCATCAGTCGCCTTTTTCTAACGCCCTTCTTCTCAACTGGGCATACCTTCTTCAAATGTGAGCGACCCACAACCCGTGCACTTTTGCCTATTATCGTGGCAAAACTCTGCTCTGTTAAACTGTATGCATCATCTGAATACATTTATAAGAAGAAAGGCAGAAGGGCATCCCTTTTTCAAACTAAAAAACACTGCAAACCCCGCGGTGCTTATACCCGTAGAAGTTTAGAGGGCTGGGAAGGACCCGCTAAAAATTGGCTATGTTTTTTATTCTTCAACTCGCTGTTTGTTACCGCTTATATTGCTCGCCAACCTTGGGGAAAAACTTACTTCATCAGGATTCCCAGGGAACACGCTTGCCCTTCTTTGCATCCTCTTTTGAAAGCTACCTTACAAGGAAAATGGTTTAAATTTTTCCAGAGTCCAGAGTATCTAGTCTTGCCACCCTCTTGTGTTATCTCCTTTATCGAAAGAAACCGTGTCTATATATTTGCCGTATATGCGCCTAGCCTCTTCTTCATTTTTTGCCATTATGATATACATTCCTGGCATAACTTTAAGATCGGTTGTCAAGTTGATATCAAAATTTTCTATTGGCTCTATTTTAAAAATATCTCATCATAGTGTTCCCCTTAAAAAACTAATTGGCTGTTATTATAGCTGAAGAGATTCATAAATCTTTAATTTTATTTTTTATCAAATCCAACCCCATCGGCCCCACATGCCCAAGGTAACTTGCAGCACCCACCGCCAACCATTCATTGCCTGTGGCGCCCATCATCAGGAAATATCCCATAAAACCAACGGTGACACTTATCAGTAAGTCCTGCAGAAAATGCAACCAATGCCATCCTGGTTTGTGCCCGTGGCGTTTAAGGTAACCTGCAAGGCTTGTGATAATGATCGCCGACAAGACGAACAAAAAATCAATGCGATTTCACGCACAGTTTGCGGTTGAGGCAGTTTTTCCATCAGGCTGCTTTATGTAAACTTTTCTTGTCCAGAAACTTTGCTTTTAAAAGCAGCTCACACACAGGACTCTCCATTCCAGTCCAATCATCTCTTGCATATTGCTCAAAACTGTCAGAAGAGAAAAATCTTCTGGCATCCTCAATTAGTTTCTGATTTGCAGATTCGTGTTGGTGACAAATTCAAGTCGTAGACTGCCTGTTGAATGATCGCAAATATTCAGATCGGCATATGCCTCATCGAGGAGACTGCGTCTAGCTCAATAATCATCAACGGGTTTACGAATGATTTTAACCGACCATTCGATCTTTTGGTGTTCTGAAATTTTCATGAGAAGTAAAAAACCCCTCAAGAGAGGGGTTGTGACATAGCTTTTGACTATGCGATTATGATACCTGAAACATCCGACTTGCGTCAAGCGTTTTGCTAAAGTAATTTTGATTTATTTCGTGTGAATTATTTTTTATTCTCATTTCCTCGTTTTGCGTTATCACATATCTTGCCAAATAAGTTCTCTTCTTCAATTGTTTTTCCAAGAGATGTTCATAACGAAACAATAAAATCATGGCGGCTTGGTATTTTGGTTCCCACGTAACGTGCCCGTGGATCCTTATGTGAAACGCCACAACGCTTGGCTAGCAAAACGCGTGGCACTCTGCCTTGCCCAGTACCATGACAAGATTCTCACAAGGTTGGCCAGGACGCACACCTGTACCCTGGCAATGATTTGCATATCGGAGGTCTGCAGCCCTTCCTGGATAACTGCAAGCGTTAATCTTGCAAGGAGCTTTTGTATCTTTCCCGGCATCGCCACTTTTCAGTAGATCTGCCAATTTTTTGGACATACTGGCAATAAAACAGTTTGGCGGAGGTTGGCCAGAGCATAGCTCAGTCCCCCCGGTACCGTACCACTGTGCCAAACACCAGCTTGCTGGCGGGCAGCCCTCGTAGGGCTGCCGCAACGTCTTGTGCGGTGATTCCTGGCAAAGCGTTGCCATCCGAAAACTCCCATGCGTTACCCCGCTGAGACTTAACCGTGTCAATAAATTTGAGTAAAATACTCATGCAGCACCCCCGACAAACATACTCGCTATCCTCTGACGGGAAGAGCGGAAGCCTTTGCGGCACGCTCTCCCGTAGGGAGACGGACTAGTGGACTTGTGCAGCTTGTTGATTTAAAGAAAAATATATTGGTCCAAGTAAAATTTTTTAGACCAAAATATTTGGACTTAATACAATTTTTGTAACTATTTGTTTTCAAACAAGCTCCTTCTGTTTTTTGGTCCAAAACCCTGATTGGACCCATGATTTTTGCCAATAAGTCCAAAACCATATCTGGACTAATAATTTAAGATTGATCACAATTACTCTCCCTCGTTTCGTGACGATAAAAAACATTCTTTCCAGAGTTTTTGATGACTATATCTGGATGATTTTTCAGCGATGAAAGCAAACCAAATGCAGAACTTCTGCACACCTTCAACGTTTCCATAATCTTTTGCTTAAGACAGTTCGAAGCAATGCCATCAGGGTATTGTTTTATAACTTCGATGATCCAAGTAACCCTCTCATCCGGTTTATTCTGACAGCTCTGCCAAGCACCAATTTGCGATCTAAAAAGATATTCCCTTTCGGAGGTGTTTGCCCATTACGCAAATCAAATTGCAGCTGTATAGCCTGTGGTTTACCTGAAAGCAAGATGCCAGTATCGTACCAACCTTGCCACGCACTACTTCCCCGAATACTTTGAAAGTTCTCTTCTTCCTTTTCTCGACTGCCTTTACGCAGATGATGCACCAGGACAATAGCTGGATTTGGCTTAATACAATGCTGTAGCGATACTATGCAATCATAAAGAAGCTTCGAAGCGTCAGAACTACTGTTTTCCTCCAGCTGCGCAAAAGAAATAACAGGGTCAATACCGATGATATCTGGCTCAGTGCGTTAATTACTTCTTCGACACTTTGTTTGTCATGGCTGCCCATTAAATCAACAGCTAGTCGAGATGAGACATGCAAATTTTTTCCTACCAGCTGTCTTTCTTCTAAACTTACACTTTTGGTGAAGGTGCGCACTCGCTCTCGTAGATACGCATTATGGATTTCAGACTGCAAGTACAAAACTTTTAATGGCCGTGTAAACTGATATCCTAAAAAAACACCCCGCAGGCAGCCCTCACAGCCATCTCAAGGAAGAATTCGCTTTTGCCTACCTTAGGGTGGCCTGCAATCAGCACCCTGTACCCTTGCGCTAATATACGTTCACGCCAAAATGGCTCGGGAAGCATAGGCGATGTTTCTTCTAAATAATCATAACTATAAATAGGTAAAGTAAAGCCCAAGGCTGTAGTTTGCACAATCAAACCTCCTTTTTAAAAAACAAAACATGTATTAACAAAGGGCCTTGAGAAAAGACCCCTTGCTCCTGGATTTAAATTTTGCTTTGGCTTGACTTGAGTTTTGAAGGCTTGTGTGATTATCTAGAATGATGGGCCATATGGGGGTGTATTCGCTAATACACCAAGTTTTTCGTAATAACGAACACGATTCATTTTTCCGTAGTCGTTTTCTTCCGTAACAACAGTCACCAAACAGTGCTTGCCTATTAGCGCTTGAATAAGCGATTCATTGACAACGCCTTCATCAGGCAGACCGCAGGCTAAACATAAGGTTTTAAGCCACTTAAATGCAATTTCTACGGTTTGCTTATTTGGATGCTCTACATTGAAGTTTTCAAAGAGCTTCACCCCCATATATTCACCTTTGCTGACTTCAAAAGATATACGCAGAAATGTCCTGTTCTAGCCTTATTGTTTCGAGCCTGATAGTCACAAACTTTCACTTCATACTTCCCGCAGGTAGAATTGGTTTTTCAGTAGTAATATCTTTCAGGTTAATACCGTAATCAAATGCTGAATGTGTTTGCATGGTCTTCTCCTTAACTAAAATATGTTTGATAGGGTTGATATAACGCTTTAAAATCTAAAGGTAATGTCTCTGGAAGGTCAAATCGATTCTTTGCATCAAAGCCACTGCGATGCTCCGTATGCAATAGTCGCTCGCCATAAGAAACGCACTGCTTGCGACCATCAGAATCACGCACAAGCGTCTTAAAGTTGGCGAATAATAAACAGTCACACCATTCTTTTAACAGTCCCGCTACTTGCTTTTGCAGCTTGAGCTGGTACATGTCATAGCTTTCAGACAAGGGGTCATTAAAAGTACGTATCTGTGTATGCGCGGTAAAAATGCAATGCATCTTTTTTTGACTGCCAAGCCTGCTCAGCCCTTGTAACAATTGAGAAAACTTTTCAGCAACGAAAGTATAGCCACGCCCATAACCCATCCCCTCAATACTGCTGTGATGGTTTTCTTGGCATACAGCTGCTTGTGCTAAACGTTCTGCCCAGTCTGCGCTATCAATCACTAAGGTTTGATAATCATGTTCAGAGCTTAGCAAGGCTTCTACAGCCTGCAATACAGCATTCCAGGAATCTGCCATTGGGAAGCGAGAAACGCCAAGGTGTGCCGCTCCATCTTCGGTGGTAATAAATACTGGCTTAGGCGCTGCCGCACGAAAAGCAGTCTTACCCACCCCCTCTACGCCATAAACAACAACACGTAGGGGGTGGAGCGCTTTTTCACTGATAATAGAATTAAGCAGGTTCTGCATGGCTAGGCCCTCCCCGCTCATTGAAATTGCTACTGAGAAGTAGGCTTAATGGAACCTCTTTATCGGCTGCATCGTCTTGCATGAACTCTGCAAGCTTGCCTTCCATTTGCTCAAACACACCAATATGCGAATGCTTGAGTTGTCGCCAAATGGCTTTTTCGATAGCAAGCTGCTCTGATTTAGCTGACATGGCTTGCTTTTTAGATTGCTGCCATTGATTGATAAGTGCATCAATGGTGATTTCCGTTGTCGTATTCATATCTTCTCCTATTTGAAATAAAAGTAAGTGCCTGAATACAACTAATTAGTTTTTAAGCTAAGCAACAACCAACATGCACTGTTGCAAAGCAGTATATATCAAAATTATCCATTTTTGAATAATTATTTTATGTTTTTGATTAGCTAGCATCACAGGCTTGCCATAAACCCACATCTTAGTTAACATCGTGTTACTGCCATACCGTTATGGAATGCTATGCAACAGCACACACACAAACTAAGTCGCCAACTTGCTTTTCGTGATTTTCATTTTCGCTATCTTGTACCCTAGCAGTATTGGTATTTGTGGTACAAATCGCAGCCTGCCTTTTAGGACAACGCTATATCTCACTTATGGGTTTACAGGTCACATTGGGTATGGCAATCTTTCCCTGGACTTTTATCCTGGTCGCATTGATTACTGAGATATATGGCTACAAAGCGGCCAAACAGGTGATTTATACTGTAACACTCTGTACATTTTTAGTCGCCGCACTAGTGGTGTTAGATGCCTATTTACCGTTATCACCTGTGAGTGATAGATATATCAGCTTACAACAAGGCCTTGCTTATTTATTGTTAGTCTCTAGCATTGCCTATTTGGTTTCCGAGAGTTGTAATGCCAAGCTATTGGCGTTACTGTGCCTAGTTACCCGCGGTAAGTTTTTTTACTGCGGGTGTTTTTTGCGATGAGCATTGCTGTGATGGTTGATACACTACTAATGTTTTTGCTGCATACTATGCACCATGCGAACGCAGCATTTACCACAGGCAATACCTTGCTAATCATGTTGTTTAAAATCGTTTATGTCACTTTATTAACCCCTGCGCTTTGGTTGGCAGTAAAAATGATTCGCTCAGCAGAAAATATCGTTACCTGACACCCCACTGCCTACTGGCAGCCCTACCCTTTTCTCATCGGTGAGCGTCTCATGCAAGAAACTTAATATATGATACCTCTGCTGAAAAAACCGAAAACTCTCACGCAAGAGCGACTGAAGACGCGTATGCGCTATGTTGTGCTGGGATTTGACAACACGAAACAGATCATCAATTTTGGACACTACAACAGCCGAGCTTATTTTCACTAAAAAACTCTCTGAACTAGATACAAGAGATCAGTATCGGCGCTAATGCCCAGAGCAAGCCTGTTTCTTGGGTATTCTTATTGGCGAAAAGATGCACTCTGGGGCTCCGGTAGAAAGCCGCAACCTTTGAATCACAGTCAGACGCAAATACTCATATCATTGCTTTCAAGCGCAACGCCCAAGAAGTGGTTATTGTTCGCAAAAGAAGCTTTCCGCTAAAAGCGTTCATAAGCGCCCGTTGAGCTTATTAAAGTAGCGTGAACCCACATGTCGCTGATAGCTTGGGGGTGGCATTGACTCGTAGTAAAGAGTTTAGGCCGTTACTATTTGTTTCCCAGAAAAATGAGCCATTCGACTGCAAAGTATTATCGATACGTTGAGACAACATACCTATGAAAATTCTCATTATTTTAATGAATTGCGGCCTTTAGGTTTAAAAATCATGGCACAAAATAATCGCTGATAACAATTTTTTCACTCTCTGGTATCATGGAGCAACGCAACCGTTCCAGATATCCAGGTGCTGAAGCCTATTTCACCAAGTTCAAGATTCTTTAGCAGGGGCTGGAAAAATAATATCCACAGCATTCCAAACACCGGGTAATACCTGCTTATTAATGCTCTAGAACTGTTCTAAGTCTTTAGATTTCCATCATCTCCTAACCAATTAACATAAGCCCTCACTCCCAGAATAGGTGGCATAATTTGGATTACCAATGTAAAAAGTAACTTTATATCCATTTGCATATTTGTTAATTTCAGCCAGTCTAACTAGAAAATTATCTCCTTCTAGAGTTGTTAGGGTCGCTACTCCATTATCATTTGGTTTAAATATTTCCACTCCTTTATTTGTGGCTTTCCCATCAACGTAAACATAAGCGCTAATACCAGACACTTCAGACTCTAAATATTGCAACTTATCCTGCATTGATAGCAACTCCTCACGAAGTGCATTCTCAGTCTCTGAATTATCGGGGGCACATCCTACTATCAAGAAGCAAATAAACCCTACCAAACAAATATTTTTCACTTTTCCCTCTTTGAATCTTCGCCAAGCGCATAACTCTACCAATTTATTTAAAATCTAAAGACCCACCCAACTTTCCATTAATATTATCCAAAATAGAGTGGACCCTCTCCACCTCTTTATCCCTTTCATTATTCGTTAAACCCAAGTCATTCATTTCCCCAGCATCAAGCTTGCTCTTTATTCTTAAAAAGTGGGCGCTAGCAATATCACTAAGTTTGGACCGAGGAAAGTTCTATCGACTTGGAATTATCTGTCCTTCGCACCCAAGCATTAATTTTAAAACACGTAGGTAATTATAAACATTCTCATTGTACTCTTAAATATTCCCTGGATACTTTTTGCAGTTTTTATATAATTCGTTTTCTCGTTCACACCAATATCTTTACTAAATTCATCATCATATAAGCAACTGATCAATGATTCAATGTAATAATGTCGATTACTAAATGTGCATATTTTCTTATGGGTAACGACTTGTTGTAACCATATCATGAACATTTTCTCAGCATGCTCCTCTCGCCAAGAGCTTAATCCAATTATAGCTACTATGCCTGCAGCAACATAAAAAAACACCTTGATATCAGTTTTATAAACTCAAGTGAAGTGCCCACAAGCCTGTATTCATGATAGAAAGGAGATAACAAGCCAATGCAGAATAAAAAACTACCCATATAAAATAATACTAACTTGGTGATGGGTTTTTTCATCAAATACCGACACCCTGCGCATGAAACAACGTCATCATCACAACACCCACAACCTCATGCCTACCCTTTGCAAAAACCAAAGGCTCAGAACCTTGTACGACTGGCTGCAACCGCCACTGTGGTGGGTCAACCATCAGATCGCGCAACGTTAAACCCTCGCTATCTTTGATCTTTACCAGCACCAAGTCTCCATCACGGGGTGGCTCTTGTTTATCGATGATAAATACTGTGCCTTTTGGAAAACGCGGGGACATAGATGGTTTGCTCGTTAACGCCAAGCGTTTCGCTAGATAAGCCTTCAGCACTTTCATTAGCTAAGGTTTGCCACTGCGTATGACGGTTTAAGTCAAGCTGACCAACGCTATCTAAACTTTCTGCCTGCTCCCAATCAATAATCACGGATACAATGTGGCATTTCGCCAGCCTCATCCGACAGGTCAAGCAACGCATCTAGGGAAAGTCCAAAATATTCTGCCAAGGCCTTAAGCACAGATACTTTTGGATCAGGGGTGTTGTCGTTAAATAGACGATATAACGTTGCATACGGTATGTTGATTATCTTGGAAAGTTCAAGCAAAGATATATTCTTGTCAGCCAAACAATCGTGCAGGCGTGAAGCCAGCATGCTTTTGGGGCTTTTAACTAATTTTAATTGTTCTTTTTCCATCATTCCTCCAATTACCAAACCATACAATCGTTATCCAAAAATGTAAAACATATTTTCATATTTGGAAGTCATTTAGCCTGTTAAATTATTTGGTTCAGCCACCTCGTCAAAGAGCTTCATGGCAAGCAACTCTAAGCTTGTTCGATCATTAGCAGCTTCCTTAACCCATAGAATCGGTCAGCAGCTTTTTTATACCCTCAATTTTCTCTTTTTTACTGACTAATCGGCATCATGGAACCACCGCTTTTTAGCTCACGTAATATCTGCCGCCACTTATCACCATCGCAGTCCTCTTCATTTACAATTTTCAATAGTGCTTTTCCCCATAGCTCTAATGCTTCGCGCATTTCTTCAAGGTACCTATGTCGGTTGTAAATGGCTTGTACGCCCTGTTGCTTATGATTCAATACGCGTTCAGCAACAATATCACTCACGCCTATCTCAGCTAATTTAGTGCGTGCTGTGCGGCGTAAATCATGGGGGGTGAATCGGTCCAAATTCCATTCTCTATGGTGACGTTTAACAGCTCGGCCAATAGGAGCGCGTCGCATCGGCAGGTCTGATGTTGAGGGAAAGACATAACTACTATCCCCTGTATGTTTTTTCGCCTCTTGAAGCAATTCAAGGGCAATGCCACTTAGTGGCAAGCAATGCTCTTGCTCGTTCTTCGCTCTGCTAGCAGGAATAGTCCAAATTTTGTTATCCCAGTCAATTTCGTTCCAACGCATCTCAGCCACCTCGCCTGAACGTTGTGCTGTAACTAATACAAGCTTCAAAGCAATGGTAATTGTGGGCTAAGACCACAAGCATCCACCCCCTGCCAAAATTTTTTAATCTCAGTATTTTCTAATACCCTGTTGCGCGATACTTCTTTGGTTTTTTTGCTGCCCTCCATGGGGGATTTTTCTATAACCCCTTCACTTTTGGCCACATTGAACAAATGACGCAGTCGCTCTAGTAAACGATTTGCCGCAATAGGTGATTTTCGATTTTGACCATTTCTAATCCCTTCCAATAGTTTGAAGGCATCTTGCTGTGTGATTCGTGTAATTTTTCTACCGCCCCATGCGGGCACCGCATCTCGAGTTAAAATGCGATATTGTTCCTCTGCCGTCCTCAACTTAACTAGGTGTTTGCTTCTATACTCCTCAACATATGCCTTGAAAGAAGGGGTGGCTTTTGCTTGTTGTTTTTCTTGCGCAGGATCTACCCCTTTTAACACTTTGTTACTTGCTTCAAGCGCCACACCTCTAGCTTCAGCCAAACTGATAACGGGGTATTTGCCAATACTAAGCCGTCGCTTAACATCGCTATCAGGCATGCGATAAAGGAAGGAAAAGGTCTTCACTCCCGTTTTAGTGACCCTAAGCACTAAGCCTGATACTTTTCGATCAGTACACCTGCATACAATCGGATCCGGAAGGTTTGATAGCCTGAATAAATCTGTCTGTGAGGTTCTGTTTCATATGCATTTCTCCACTCTGGGGTTCCACTGGGGTTCCACTGGGGTTCCACCGGGGTTCCACTGGGTTCCACTGGGGGTTCCAAAATGACCGGATTTTAATAAACCCAGCTGAATCAAGTTGGAACAGTAATTGAAATCAATTTGTTATAGTGAGAACATTATAACATGTTGATTTGTAGAGAATTTATGTCTATTTTGGAATGGCTAGAAACGCTATGAAACGTCTTGAAATCAATCGGGGCAGAGGGATCTGAACCCCCGACCCCCTGGTCCCAAACCAGGTGCGCTACCAAACTGCGCTATGCCCCGAAAACTCGCTTATTATACCTGAGTACCGGGCGGCGTCAAATTAAAGCTGAGGCACATTGCTTGCGAGTGAAAATTTAAATGGCAATCGAGCGTTTGCGTGGCCTCGTGTTTACTGCTGAATGCAGAAAAAGTTAAACACCATAATACAATACACTAACTTATTAGTTTTGAGGTAAGATATTGCTATGAAACGTAAATTTAAAATCTTCCGCTGGAGTTTGCTGCTAACTGTTGCAGCCGGTGCTCTTTCTGATTTTCAGCAACTTCCTAATTTATTCCCGCTTAACATTCGAACAACCCGTGTGTTTGATTGCCTTTGAAATTTTAAACGATACGACGTTTGAAGCGACAATGTAATGTGAAACGCTGTTTCCACCTTAAACGAAACGTATGTGTTGAATGGCAATGACTGGCAACTTGATGCGCGGGTGATTAAATGGAAAGCGAGCAGTAATGTATTGGGCTTTGATGTCACTCTATCGTTTGATCGGCTTGCCGGGCGTTACCATGATGTGAACGAAGAATTAGAATTCCCCGCGCACGGTTTATGGGCTGAGCGATTCACCCAGTTATGATTTGTGGCAAGTGTTAAAACGTCACCAACGCTGGGTGCCAGGATTCAACGCCATGTACGGCAGTGCCGTCTATGCCCGATGGCCCGATGGTGCACAATATGAAGTAAAGCTCTCACAAAGTGGCTTGGTGGCAAGGCCGGTAAACCCAGAGGCTCAAACAGCACTCAAACGGTGAATAAGCATAAGCCTGGATCGACCGGGTTCCATACAATGCGACCCTTACAACAGTTCGCGACAACCTCCAAACTCCGGTATAATATCCCTATGAGCGCACAACTAATTGATGGTAAGGCCATCGCCGACAAACTACTAAGTGAGATTGCTGATAAAGATCAAGCAGCAAGGTGGGCCGTGCGCCACGTCTGGTAGTGATCTTGGTAGGCGATAATCCGGCCTCTGGTTTATACGTGAAACGCAAAGCCCAGGCTGCTAAGAAACAGGCATTGAGTCTGATCTGCAAACACTACCCGAAAATACGACCGAAGAAGCGTTGCTTAGCCTCGTCGAGGCACTCAACCAAGACGACACCGTTGATGGCATTTTAGTGCAGCTGCCGCTGCCGCGTCATATTAACCAAGACAATATTGTCGAGCGCATTGACCCGCGCAAAGATGTGGATGGATTTCACCCATATAATTTAGGCCGCCTGACCCAGCGTCGCCCCGGCCTGCGCCCCTGCACCCCTTACGGCATTATGCTCATGCTCGAAGCCATTAACGTTGATGTCACGGGCAAGCACGCTGTCGTCGTCGGCGCTTCTAATATTGTTGGTCGGCCTATGATTTTAGAGTTGTTGCTGGCAAGGTGCCACCGTTACCGATTGCCACCGTTTTACCCAGACCTGCCGCATCTACGTTAAGCAAGCTGATATTGTGATTGCCGCTGTTGGCAAGCCTGGTTTGGTGAAAGGCGAATGGATTAAGCCTGGCGCTGTGGTCATCGATGTGGGCATCAGCCGGCTCGATAATGGCGACATCAAAGGTGATGTGGAATTTGAGGCCGCCTGCGAGCGCGCCAGCTTTATCACGCCCGTACCTGGTGGCGTTGGCCCAATGACCGTCGCCATGCTGATGCACAATACTTGGTTAGCGTCGCATTGAGTGCTGGTGAACCATATGTAGAGCTCCGCACATGGCTTCCTTGGCATCATCATCCTCGAACGAATAGTAAGAACCTCCTCTCATATTTTTACAGCATATGAGCAAGCCACAAAACGTCAAGGCCGCAACCCCATAGACCAGAGCTAAAGTTTCTAAGCCTGATAACAAGGGTTTATCGTCACCCGAACTTTCTTCCGCAACTCAAGTACGCCTTGAGTATTGCCAGAAACTGGAGCTGCTGCTGTTTGCATCAAGGATTCCCCTATAGCAAGCGCAGCAGACATAACGTTTACACCAACCCAGTTTAACTTGTTCATTGTCATACTCCTGAAAACCACCCAAACTTTGATACTAACATAAGTAAATTCCTTTAGTGAAGTACCAGTGATATCTGATTAACTACCCTTCAAATTTTAGATGCACAATACTTGGTTAGCGTCGCAGTAATAGTGAAAGATTCGATAATGCATTACGGATCAATCTGAAATCGAACCTATTTGAGCTATACGACTAATCTTTGCTGGCGCCCGGCCCCCTTAAGCTGTACAATGGTGTGATGTGGAAACAACGCTCTCTATGGCTCACGGGCTTTACCCTCTTTGCAATGTTCTTTGGTGCGGGTAATGTCACCTTTCCGTTGCTGGTTGGCCAGCACGCGGCGCAGTACTATGGCTGGGCAATGAGTGGCCTGCTTGCTCGCAGCCGTTGCCACCCCGATTCTCTGCCTGCTGAGCATGCTGCTCTTCAAAGCTGACTATAAGGCCTTTTTCACCGATTGGGCCGCTGGCCTGGCTGGGTGCTGATTCTGCTGGGAATAAGCCTCTTAGGGCCTCTGATGGTTATTCCGCGTACTGTAACGGTAGCCCATGCCGCCTTGGATTTTGACCTGTTGCTGATGCCATTACCGCTATTCTCATTGTTGTTCTGTGTTTTGATCTCTTTTGGGCACGGTTCGTGAGATATTTTTGCCTATATTTTGGGGTATATTCTAACGCCACTGCTGGTTATCTTCTGCTTGGTAATGATTTCTGCAGGTCTGTTTGTGAATCCTGAGGTGGTCCATATTCAGGCTGTACCACAAAACTTCTTTATGTATGGCTTAGTCGAAGGTTACTTCACCTTCAATGCGATTGCCGCCTGTTCTTTGCTGGCTTGTTGCTCACTAGCTTGCGTAGCTTTGCCAAAGACCAAATTCACCCGAATATGGCACCTTACGTTTAGCTGTTTCGGCCAGTTTAATTGGTGGCGGTATGCTGGGCGATCATTTATTCTAGGCCTTGCTGCCGTCAGCGCAAAACATGGCCATATGCTAGCGCAGAATAATATTCCGCCCGAGCAGATTTTAACTGCGTTAGCCTATTATTTGTTGCCAGGTAAATTAGGTATTTTCGCCAGTATGATTGTTATTCTAGCCTGCCTAACCACCGCGCTTGCTCTAACGAAACTGTTCGCTGAGTTTTTACAAGATATTTCTAAAAACCGAATTTCCTATATTTGGGGATTAGTGATTACGCTGGGTGTAACTTGGATAATGAGTACACTAGGTTTTTCAGGTTTGCTCGTTTGGTTCGCGCCGATCATTAAAATCTGTTATCCGATAGTCATTGCATTGAGTATTTATAATGCGGCTGGATGGATTTATACACGATTTCAAAATCCCCCGCTCGCTGCGCGGCGCTGCTTTAAGAAAGGGGGCGAAAGCTGAATAGATAGCCTCCTTTAAAAGGCTTTGTGGCAATGCTTTGGTATTTCGATGAACTCGCGGCTCAGCGTCAAGGCGTTGTTGTAAAATGAGAATTTTTGCTCCTGACGCGGCGCAAAATCCCCCGCTCGCTGCGCGAGCTGCCCCTCGTATATTGAGGTTATCGGCCAGATATGGTTGAATCATTATAGGGAAAGCCCCTAGGTGAAGGGATAAGGACGCTGTCTGCCCCCTAAGGACATTAATCCTGCTTTAAAGATTAGCGCCTTATCCCTAATTTGTTCTATAAAACCGGACGGTATCATAGGTCTTTGGTAAAACCAGATGAACCTGAATTTACGAGGTTGGTTTTGAAACAAAAACTTACCCAGGTGCTTACACATCACTCACATGCTACTAAAAGGTAGGTACTTATGTCAAAACTTATTGTCGGAATCGATATCGGCAAAGCTAAGTTCGATATCGCCTTACTTAAACCAAATAACAAAATAAAATCCAAAGTGTTTAAAAATAATACTGATGGCTTTAACCAACTACTCAGCTGGTTAAGTCAACAAACAACCCAACCCCTCCATTTCTGTATGGAAGCTACCGGCGTCTATGGCGATGCCTTGGCTCATTATTTACATGATGCAGCTTATCTTGTGAGTGTCGTCAATCCAGCCCAAGTGACAAAGGCTTTCCCAAATCCGAACACGCTAAAAACAAAACAGATAAAGCAGATGCTAAAATCATTGCTCGCTTTTGCCAGGCCATGCAGCCAAAGGCTTGGAAGCCCAAACCTAAGCGTGTTCGCGAACTCCAAGCACTGGTCGCAAGGTTAGATGCATTACAGGCATTAGCACAACAAGAAGCTAACCGTTTAGATGTCGCCCAACCTTGTGTCAAAGGTTCCATTATCACCGTACAAGCTACCTTGAACAATGAAATCAAACAAGTTAAAAAAACTATTAAACAACACATCAAAGACCACGATGACTTAGACTCAGATAGTCGCTTGTTACTGACCATTCCAGGTATCGCAGATAGAACCATGGCACAAGTACTTGGCAGTATCGGAAGTGTTGAGCACTTTGAAAATGCTAAACAGATGGCTGCCTTCTTTGGCCTGAGCCCAAAACAACATAGCTCAGGAAGCTCAGTTAAACGCCACACACGTCTTTCAAAAATCGAGGATGCCCGCGTACGTAAAGCACTCTATATGCCCGCTATCGTTACTATGCGACATAATCCGCTCATTAAAACCTTCTGTGAAAGACTTAAAGCAGCAGGTAAAGCTCCCATGGCTATCATAGGGGCAGTCATGCGAAAACTCGTGCACATCATCTATGGAATACTTAAGTCACGAAAACCCTTTGACCCCAATATAATCGCAAAAAATACTTGACAGGTAAGACAGGTTTATACTTTAAGAAAGGGGGCGAAAGCTGAATAGATAGCCCCCCAACGAGGGGGCAGGCACATGAGCCCAAAGGGCGGATGTCGACGGGGGTTTTTAGCGCGACGTTGCCAGAGTGGTGCCTTGCCGGGCCCATCTTCCAGGGATAATGCCCTTTGCTCCAAGCTGGTCACGGAATTTCATCGCTCCGAGCAAAATCGCTGGCCATGCGGGCGCGGTTACGCTCGACAATCAACTCGTGAATTTCTTCGGCTTCAAAGTCTTCATCGTCATGTGCACCTTGCAAGAAAACTTCTGGGTCGCGTTGTAAAATACCTAAAATCTCGCCCAGCTTGACCAGCTTAAGGGCTAGCTCATCGGCACGTTCAGGATCTTCTTGTTTATTGTAATACTCACGCGATAAATCAAACAACACGGCTGATGCTTCCGGCGTGTTGAAGTCATCGTTCATGGCTTCAATGAAAACGTTTGTCGAAATCATCTCTGGTTCTGGATGAAGGCCATCAAGATTGCCGCCACCGTCAAGCGGTATAAAGACCGCTACGAAGCCAAGCACGTGCTTTTGCTGCAGTTTGCCGGCGTATGGTTTAAAGCGCTGCGACAGTCGCTACCCGGCAAGAAGTAAAACGAATGGTTTCGGCGTCGTCAACAGGTTACTCCACGAATGGTAGAAAAGTTCTTAAGCGACTCGAGCATTTTTTCTTCATCAGACATTGACAGAGCCAGTGTTATAGTGCCGGTGTTGACAAGATTTCTCGCCTGTGGCACCTTCGGATTGCGCAATTTCATTTTCATGATGCGGGAACTGCAAATCAAAACCGCCGCCATGAATATTCGAATGTCTTTGTTCCTAGGTCGTTCCGTTGCCATCGCTGAACATTCAATGTGCCAGCCAGGTCGGCCTTTGCCCCAAGGCGAATCCCAAGACGGCTCGCCAGGTTTTGCCGCTTTCCATCAAACAAAATCCATGGGGTCTTGCTTGAATGGGTTTACATCTACACGCTCGCCCGCGCGCATGTCTTCTAAGCTGCGCTTAGATAATGCGCCCATAGTTTTCAATTGATTTAACTGAAAAATAAACATCGTTATTGTCGGCTTTATAAGCATGTTTATTTTCGATAAGCTGTTCAATCAGTGCTGACAATATCGCTAGGCATATGTTCAGTCAGCTTGCTCGGTTCTCAGCGTCAGCAAGTCGCGCCCAAGGCATCAAAATCTTCGTTCATGTATGTTATAAAGCGCTCGGTGAGTGTTGATACCTCTTCTTCAGCTTCATCCGCGCGGTTAATAATTTTATCGTCGATATCGGTGATGTTGCGTAGGTAATTGACTTTGTAGCCGCTGGCTTTTAAATAACGATAAATCATATCGAAAGCCACGACTGTGCGTGCGTGGCCTAGGTGGCAATAATCGTAAACGGTCATGCCACAGACATACATATTAACGTGGCCGTCGTTGATGGGTTTAAATTCTTCTTTTTTTTGCGTTAGGCTGTTGTAAATTTTTCGCGTTTTTCCTCAGTTTAATATTAGCAACCCCCCCGCCACAGCTACGCTGTGGCTGCCCCTTAAGCAAGGAGGCGAAGACGATTGATTACTTTTTTCTGAAATCACCAATAAGTGCGACCCATTTTTATCCATTTCCGGGCCAGTGCAAGGTGCCCATTAACGCAATGCGCAGAGGCTGGAACAATTGCTTTCCCTTTACGCCTGCATGTTCTTTTAAATACTCAACCCAGGCTTTATCGTCCAGGCCGTGCTGTTCCACGGCGGCGGAGTTGCATGCTGAAAAATTTGTGGGTCCACGCCTTGCCGTGCAGATTTACATTCGTCTGATAAAGGCAGATCATCTGCAAACGCGCGCTGCGCCCGAAGCTCGGCTTCAGCAGGCAATAAAATACTGGGCGTAACTCGCTCAACAAAATCGTCTTTTCTCTCGGCAGGCGCAAGTGCGTGCACAGGCGTCACCCATCCATTCCCAAACTTGTTCCGGCGTTTTATACTTTAAAGGTTTCTTTTTGCCGATCGTTCGAGTTGTGCTCGGTCGTAGCGTGCAGGTGATCGCCCGAGTCGATCCATTTTTCAGATATCGCGCCCAACTCTGCCACATGCATGTAATCGTTTTCGGGATAATAATGCCCCAGGCGTGATAAATAATTCACAACAGCTTCGGGCCAATCAGCCGTGGTGCGCGCATTTCTTTAATACTTTGGCTACCATTTGCGCTTTTAGATAAAGGTGCGCCATCGATACCATTGATCAAAGCAAAATGTCCATATTGCGGCGACGCTAAGCCCAGAGCTTTTAACATGAGCAACTGGCGCGGTGTATTCGTGAGGTGGTCTCCGCCTCGAAGTGCATATGTCGCACCCATCAGAGATCGTCAACTGCATTCTACAGAACGCTAAAAGCTGGCATCCCGTTGGCGCGCCGAAGTGATCAGATCGCCGATGTCGTCCGTTTTAAAGGTTTTTTCGCCTTGCACTAAATCCACAAAATTCACTTCTTCGCCCGGCGGAATTTTAAAACGTCAGCGTCGAGGGAATATTAGCCGCTTCTTTTTTTGCGGCCTCATCCGCGCTTAACGCGCACAACGACCATCATAGCGTGGCGGTTGACCCGCTGCTCGCTGCAATTTGCGCGAGAGTTTGAGCTGCTCGTCCGTGCAAAAACAACGGTAAGCAAGGCCCGCATCTTCGAGCTGCTTATAATATTTATCGTAGATAATCCATTACGCTGGGATTGGCGATAAGGGCCATGCTCGCCTTCTACTTCAATACCCTCTTCCCAGCTCTAAACTGAGCCAACGCAAATCTTCGGCCAGGTGGTCGATGAATTCGTCTTTCTGGAGCGCTCAGGGTCGGTGTCTTCAATGCGCAAGCAGGAAGACCCCTTTATTGTGCTTGGCAATCAGGGCGTTAGACAGCGCTGTGCGCATGTCTCCAATATGTATGAGCCCGGTCAGGGCTGGGGCAAAATCTTGTCTTCATAAGCGACCTATTTTAACAGAGCTCCCGGCCCCCTGTACAGTCACTAAATCTTATATAAACATTAAGGTATGATCCTTTTAATAAAAATAATTATACCAACTAACTACGAGAACCCATACGAGCACCTCTTCCCTTCGAGCTCCAGGATGAAATATTACACTATCGGGGTACTGTCGCCATGGTTCGCTACCAGACATCCCGATTCGGCCACCTCGACAAGGACGCGGC